>NZ_JAFCTO010000002.1:0-814877 GCF_049896065.1 Brevundimonas sp. PWP3-1b1
GACCACCCGTTTTGTCAGCAAGCGGATTCTGACTGTTGGGGGAAAGTTTCTCAAAGACTCATGATCAACGAGCAACGGCAGCAGCCGTCAGCCCGCTATGTAGGTCCGCAAGCTCGCCGCTTCCTCGGCATGCTCGGCGATCTGGCATTTCACCACGTCGCCGATGGAGATGACGCCGACCAAGCGCTGGGCCTGCATAACCGGCAGATGTCGGATGCGCCGATCGGTCATGCGGGTCATCAGGGCGGACATCTCCTCCCCCGGCTCGGCGAAGATCACCTTGGCGGTCATATAGTCGGCGACCGGACGATCCAACGCCCCGGCGCCATCGGCGGCCAACGCCTTGACCACGTCCCGTTCGGAAAAGACGCCGACGACATGGTCGCCGTCACAGACGACCAGCGCCCCGACCCCTTTCTGCTCCAGCTCCCCGCACGCCTGCGTCACCGTCAGGTCGGGCGTGATGGAGAAGACGGCGTTTCCCTTGGTCTTGAGGATTTCGGCGACAAACATCGCGGCTCCTTCTCTCTATAGAAGAGACGACCGCAGGGCCGGAATGGCGACAGGGCCGCTCGGGAACCGATGATTGCTCAGCACACGCCAGGAATCAAACGCCGCCGATGGATTTCGACGCGACGCCTCTGCCGAACAGCCGGCCCAACGGCCCGATCGCCAGGAAGCCGACGACGAAGCCGACCGCGTGGGCTTCCCACGCGATACGCGCACCTTCCGCGCCGGGCGCATAGCCGATCAGGCCGGTCAGCGCATTGATCCCCATCCAGGCGACGGCGGCGCTGATGACTCGGCGATCGGTCATCGGCAGCACCCTGCCCTGCCCTCCAAGCAGCCGGGTCGCCGCCCCGATCAGGCCGAACACCGCGCCCGACGCCCCGACCATAGGCTCGGCCGAGCCCCAATGGATCAGCCCATAGCCCAGCGCGGCCAGCACGCCGCAGCCTATATAGAAGAGCAGGAAGACCGTCGGCCCGATCTTGTCCCCGAACAGTCGCGCGACCGGCGTTCCGAACGCCAGCGCCGCGACCGCATTCATGATGGCGTGGGTCCAGCCGCCGTGCAGCAGCATGGCCGTCAGCAGTCCGCCCCAGCGTCCCTGCTCCAGATCGGCAGGCGCAAAGGCCATGCTCATGCCCATGTCGGGCAGATCGCGCTGGAAGAAGAACAGCGTCGGCATCGACAGCACGATCAGCAGCACGACCAGCGGCGCGTTGAACGCGGGTTCTCTGACGGGCTGGCTGTTCTGCGGATCGAATCGACCGGGTGCGTCTGACATGGCGTCACAAATGCTCAGTGACCTGCGTCACATCAAGCGCTTCTTAATAACCTTAATGCAGGTTGGGGTGCGGATCTCCCCTGGGGTCCGCCGTTCGTTTGCGCGCGAGGAACCCTGTAATGCCCGCCAAGAGGCTGTTTCTATCCACCGCCGTCGTGGCCGTCGCCGCTGCGGCGAGCCTGCCGGCTGCGGCCCAGTCCACCGGATCCGGCAGCGCATCGCGCTTCCAGCAGGGGTACGGCGGCGCGCGCTCGGCCGCCAGCACGGCGACCACCGGCTATACCCGCGACGCCAACGGCAATCGTCTGATCGTCAACGGCATCATCCAGCCGGGCGCCTCGTCCTATTCCAGCCAGTCGGGCGGCGTCGCCTCGGCCTATGCCGGCGCGGGCTCGTCCAGCAACGGCGGCACGACCATCGGCGGCTCGACCGCCATCGGCAACCAGCTGAACGTGGTGGTCCAGGGCAGCCGAAACACCGTCATCGTCAACTCGACCCAGACCAACACCGGCGCGATCAACGCCGGCACGGCCCTGAACGGGAACATCAACCTGCCATGAGCCGCCCCCATCTCATTAAAGGGGGAGCCGCCGTGTCGGCCGTCGCCCTGCTGCTCGCCGGTTGCGTCAGCCCGGTCGCGGGTCCGTCGGGTCAATATGCGACCCCGATCGGCAATGCGCCGGTGACCGCCAACCCGACCCCCTATTCCGCCGCTCTCTATTGCCTGGCCGACTACGCCCGTCGCTACAACCTGCCCTCGCCGCGCATGGCCGTGGGCCGGATCAGCGACTACACCGGCACGGTCTCGTCGGACGGCGGACGCCAGATCACCGGCGGCGCCTCCCTGATGGCCAACTCGGCGCTGGCCAAGGCCGGCGCCCGCATCGTCGAACGCTACGACACCTCGGTGTCCGAACTGGAACTGCGCTACGCCAACAACAAGCTGATCGGCGACCAGGCTCCCGAAGCCCAAGGCCCCGAGGACACCCAGTACCGCCGCATCCTGGCGGGCCAAGTGCCCGGTTCCGACTTCTATGTCGTCGGCGGCATCACCGAGGTGAACTACAACATCCGCTCCGGCGGCTTCGACATCGCCGGCGGCGAGGTCGACAGCAATCGCCCTGGTTCGGGCATCGTCAACCACCGCGTCTATGTGATGAACATCGCCATGGACCTGCGCCTGGTCCAGACCACCACGCTCGAAGTCGTCGATGTCGTCTCCTATCAGAAGCAGATCATCGGCCGCGAAATTTCGGCCGGCGTATTCGACTTCCTGAACGGCAATGTCTTCGACATCTCGGCCGGCACAGGCGGGATGGAGCCGACGCAGTTAGCCGTCCGCGCCCTGGTCGAACGGGCCACGGTCGAGTTCATGGCCAACCTCTACGGCGCGCCCGGCCCCGAAATCTGTCTCAACCCCGCCAATGATCCGCTCGGCGGTTCCACCGTCGGTCCGACCGGCGGCTATTATCCGGCCTATCCCACTCAGGACACCAACAATGGCCAGACACGCGCCGATCCGTCTCGCTGGCATGATGGCCGCGACGGCGACGTTCGCCGCACTCGCAACTGAAGCGAGCGCGCAAGCGACCCCGGTCTGCGATCCGCAAGCCGGCGAAGCCTGTTCCAGCACCCAGGACCAGTCCGGCGACGTCACCGGCCTGGTGGACATCGACCTGTCCGTCGATCAGGTGACCGTCAGCACCAGCGCCCAGGGCAATGCGCTCGCGGGCGGGGTGACGGCTGCCTCCGCTGGCCTGGTTTCGCGCCAAACGATGACCGGCGCGACCGTGGCCCGCAGCAATGTGATCGTGAACGGCGAGGCCGACGGTCAGCTCAGCGTCGAAACCACCGCGCGCGGCAACTATCTGGGCGTCACGACCAACGGCGCGACCTTCGCCGTCGATGCGACCCAGTCCGCGACCGGCGAGCGCGTCCAAGCCGGAACCTATGTCCAGGCGCCGGGCGGCCGCGTGCTCCAGGGCGGCTTCGCGACCAGCGCTGCCGTCGCCAATACCGTCGCCATGGGCGGCCCCTCTTCCTCGCTGACCGGCGTGATCGACCAGACGGCCCAGACCACCGTCTTCGCCGAGACCGTCGCAGACGTGCAGTACATTCCCGCGCCCGCGACCTTTTCGTCTCAGGCCGTCGCCAATGCGGTCCAGACCAATACGACCGGCGCCTCACACCAGGACCTGGCCATCCGTCAGTCCAACGGCGCCTCGACGACCGAGGCTCGCACCGACGTCTATGTCGACAACGCCTGGGACCTGACGGTCGGCGCCAACGCCGGGGCCAACCAGGCCATCACGGCCAACGCCGGCGGCTCGATGCTGATCGCGACAGACCAGACCAACGCCGGCCGCGTCCGCGCCGACGCCCGCGTCCAGACCAATCTCCAGGGCCAGACGGTGCTGGCCGCCCGCAGCGTCGCCAACGAGACCGTCGCCGGCAACAACGACATCTATCTGAAGCTGGACAACACCCAACTGAACTCCGGCGGGGTTGAGGCCAACGCGACATACGTCGGCGTCAACGGCTATGACGCCTATGTCGGCGCCGACGCGGTCGGCAATGCGGTGACGGGCTACGCCTGTTCCCAGTGCGGCGGCGACGTCAACATCACCAACAACCAGACCAACAGCGGCAATGTGACGGCGACCACCAGCGCCACGGTCGCCTCCGGCCGCACCGCCGTCGTCGGCGCCAACGCTGTCGGCAACACCGCCAGCTTCTACATCAGCCGCCCGGGCGGCTGACCCAAACATGACAAGTCGGTAAGGTTCGTCGGTCCAGCTTGCTGGAAAGGCAAGCTCACTTTACACGTCCGGGATCGCGCCATCGGGGGTTGCGGTTTCGGAGTGATACCATGCGTTCTGCACGCCATCTGCTGCTCGTCGCCGTCTCGGGACTAGCCCTTACCACCGGGGCGTTCGCCGCCCCTGCTCTCGCTCAGACCGCAGCGCCCGCCGCTGCCTCGGCCGGCCAAGTCGCGCCGTCCGCCCCCTGGGCCCAGGCCGCCAGCGACATTCCCGCCGATCCCGCCGTCCGTTACGGCCTGCTGCCCAACGGCATGCGCTATGCCCTCCTGCACAATGCGACGCCTCCAGGCCAGGCCTCGTTCCGCCTGCGCATCGACGCCGGTTCGTTGATGGAGCGCGACGACCAGAAGGGCCTGGCCCACTTCATGGAGCACATGGCCTTCAACGGCACCAAGGAGGTGCCCGAGAACGAGATGCTGCGCATCCTGGAGCGCCTGGGCCTGGCCTTCGGCGCCGACACCAACGCCTTCACCAGCTTCGACCAGACCGCCTATATGCTGGAGCTGCCGAACACCAAGGACGAGACGGTCGATCCCAGCCTGCACATCCTGCGCGAGATGATGTCGGCGGCCCTGATGGCACCGGACGCCATCGATTCCGAGCGCGGCGTCATCGTCGGCGAGGAACGCACCCGCGACACCCCGCAACTGCGAGTGCTGAAGACCCAGCTGGGTCTGCTGGCGCCCGGCCAGCGCCTGTCGGAACGCCTGCCCATCGGCGACCTCGACATCATCCGCAACGCCCCGCGCCAACGGTTCGTCGACTTCTACGACGCCTATTATCGCCCCTCGCGCGCTACCTTCATCGCTGTTGGCGACTTCGACGTGGACGCCATGGAGGCCAAGGTCCGCGCGGCCTTCGCCGACTGGAAACCCACCGCCGCCGACGGCCCGGAACCCGACCTGGGAACCGTCGCCGCGCGTGAACCCCAGACCAGCATCCTGGTCGAACCGGGCATCCAGTCCTCGATCCAGCTGAACTGGATCAAGAACCCCGACCTGGAACCCGACACGGTCGCCGAACGCGCCGCCGACATCCGTCGCGGCCTGGGTCTGGCCGTGCTGAACCGTCGCCTGGGCGAGATCGCCCGCGCCGACAACCCGCCCTTCATCGGCGCCGGCGCCGGCTATCAGTCGCTGTTCGACAGCCTGGACGCGGGCACTCTTGCCGTCGCCTTCAATCCCGGCGGCTGGCAGCGCGCGCTTGAGACCGTCGAACAGGAAAGCCGTCGCTTGGCTGAATACGGCGTGACCGACGCCGAGCTTCAGCGCGAGATCGTCAACACCCGCACCGCACTTCAGAACGCCGTGGCCTCCGCCGCGACCCGTTCGACCCCCGCCCTGGCCACCGGCCTGCTGGGCGCCGTCAACGACGATCAGGTGTTCAGCGCGCCCCAGACCAATCTCGACATCTTCGACAAGGCCGTCGAGGGTCTCACGGTCGATCAGGTCAACCAGGCGACCAAGGCCGTGTTCGAAGGCCAGGGCCCGCTGGTGCTGTTCAGCTCACCCGTCCCGGTCGAGGGCGGCGAAGCGGCCGTCACCGCCGCGCTGGAGGCCTCGCGCAACACCCCGATCCAGGCCCGCGCCGTCGAGGCCGAGCTGAAATGGCCCTATGCTGACTTCGGCGCCCCCGCCGTCCCGGCCTCGCGCACCGAGGTCGCCGACCTGGGCGCCACCCTGGTCCGCTTCCCGAACGGCACATTGCTGAACATCAAGAAGACCGACTTCCGCGCCGAACAGATTCTGGTCAGCGCCCGGACCGGCATCGGCGAACTCGGCCTGCCGGCCGATACGCTGTCGCCTATGTCGATGGCCAGCACGGTCCTGACGCCCGGCGGCCTGGGCAAGCTCAGCCTGGACGAGATCAACCGCGTCCTCAGCGGCCGCACCTACAGCGCCTCGGTCAACCAGGCTGGCGACGCCTATGTCTTCTCGGGCGCGACCAAGCCGACCGACCTTCAGCTGGAGCTTCAGGTTCTGGCCGCCTATCTGACCGATCCCGGCCTGCGCGCCGCGCCGTTCGAACAGACCAAGGCCATGTTCCCGCAGATCCTGGCCCAGCTGGGCGCCACGCCGCGCGGCGTGTTCCAGCGTGACGCCTCGGGTCTGCTGGCCGGCGGCGATGCGCGTGAGGTGACCCCGACGGCCGAACAGGTCGCGGCGATCCAGATCGACGACGTCCGCAACGGCGTCCGCTCGGCCTTGGCCCAGGGTCCGGTCGAGATCACCGTCGTCGGCGACGTGGACATCGACGCCGTCATCGCCGCCGTCGGCTCGACCTTCGGCGCCCTGCCCTCGCGCGGCGCCGAACCGACCCCGCCCGCCGGCTCGACGCAGCGCAAATTCCCCGCACCCGTCGCCACGCCGGTCCAGCTGTATCACACCGGTCCGGCCGAGCAGGCGCTGGGCTTTGTCGCCTGGCCGACCACCGACCAGATCGCCGATCGCAAGACCGCGCGCCAGCTGTCGATCCTGTCGGACGTGCTGCAACTGCGCCTGAACGACGAGATCCGCGAAAAGCAGGGCCTGGCCTATTCGCCCAGCGCCAGCTCCAGCGCCTCGGACGTCTACCCCGGCTACGGCTTCATCTCGGTGACGGCGGAAACCCCGCCGGCCGCCCTGCCCAAGCTGTTCGAGACGGTGGACGCCATCGCCGCCGACCTGCGCGACAACCCGGTCAGCGACGATGAGCTGAACCGCGCCCGCCGCCCGGCCGTCGAACGTCTGCGCCGCAGCATGGCCGACAACGGCTACTGGATGACCCAACTGGCCGAGGCTCAGTCCAACCCCACCACGCTGGATCAGACCCGCAACCAGGTCGCCACCCTGGAAGCCGTCACCGCCGCCGACCTTCAGACCCTGGCCCGCCAGTATCTGAAGCCCGACGCCGCCTGGCGCGCCACCGTCACGGCCCAGGCCGCTGCAGCTCAGGCCGCCGCGGCTCAATAGGCGCCCAAGAAAAAGGCCCCGGCTCTTGCGAGCCGGGGCCAGTCGTCAGGATCGTCGACGGAGAGCCGACGGTCTTTTTATCTCACGCGCCCCATGATCGGCGGCTGAACGGGCGTGTTCGGCTCCGGTTCAGAACACCCGGCCGCCGACGCCGCCGTCCAGGGTGATGACCCCGGTCAGCACGGTCGCGCTCTCGACCTGTTCCTCGCGATACTCGGTGTATTCCTCTTCGCGATACATCGTCAGGATCTTCACCCCCGCGCCGTAGCGACGCAGCAGCGACCGCTCGTTGCAGTCGCGCTCGGGCTTCTCGGGACGGCATTCCAGCTTGCCGCCGGGGCCGTACCACAGCGCCTCGTGCTTGCGGCAGGTCAGGGTCGTGCCGTGGTCGAAGCTGATGTCGCCGTTGTAATCCGCGATGGTCGCCTGCAGCCATGTGCCCGACAGGCAGCGATAAAGCTCGCCCTCGAACCCGTCCGCGATCTCGCGATCCGGCCGCACCTGAGATGCGGGATGCGGCACCTGGCGGGCGTCGATGCACACGGCCTGGATGACAACCCGCTTCATCATGTTGCGGAAGGCGGTGTAGGGGGTGCGCACGGTCTGGGCGATCATGCCCTCGACGGCCAGGCCCTGGATCGTGGTCGGATAGGGCTGGTCGACGCTGACATAGGCCGCGCCGCCGCCCCCGCCGAAGCTGCCCGAAAACCCGCCGGCCCGTGCATTCACGAACGACCGCGCGCCCGAGTTGGCGTTTGCGCCCGCGTTCGCATTGGCGTTCGCGCCCAGGTTCACGTTCACATTGACGTTGGTGTTGATGTTGCCGTTCCAGTTTCCACCGCCGCCGCCGCCGGGACCGCAGTTACCACCCCCGCCGCAGGGCGGCGGCTCGGGCGGCGGGGGTGGCTCGCACGATGTGCAGGGCGGCGGCTCGCAGCCTCCGTTGCACTGCGCCAAAGCCGCCCCGGCACCCGCCGAGACAGCGAGACCGGCCGCCAGGCCCAGCATCCATTTCGTGATCCGCAGCCGCATCGGCGGGAACTCCCAAACGTAGATTTCGTGTCGACTGGGCAAGACGCCGGCCGATCCTGCATTCACCAAAACGACAAAAGCCTTTCGTTTCCGTTGATGACGCCTGCGCTTCGGGATGGCGCAATGCCGCATCCGTCTGCTAGACCGCCCGCATAATGACCGTCCGCGTCTCCATTCGCCTGATTTCGATTAGCCGCCCGGCGTAGCGCCTCTGGGCCTTCTGGCCCCGTGCACGCCGGGAAGACCGCCCAAGAGAATGGGCGAACGAAGACAGCGACCTAACCTTCACGACGCCGAGACTGCTCAATGGCTGACGCCCCCGAATCCAACGCCCGCGACTATCGCGACACCGTCTTCCTGCCCGAGACGCCCTTCCCCATGCGGGGCGGTCTGCCGCAGAAGGAGCCGGTGATCCTGGAGCAGTGGGGCGACCTGTACGGGACCCTGCGCGCCGAGCGCCAGGCCCATAAGGCCCCCCTCTATGTGCTGCACGACGGCCCGCCCTACGCGAACGGCGACATCCACATCGGCCATGCGCTGAACAAGACGCTGAAGGATTTCGTGGTCCGCAGCCGGTTCCTGCTGGGCTATGACGTCGACTATGTCCCCGGCTGGGACTGCCACGGCCTGCCGATCGAGTGGAAGATCGAGGAACAGTTCCGCGCCAAGGGCCGCCGCAAGGACGAGGTCTCCAAGGACGAGTTCCGCGCCGCCTGCCGCGAATACGCGGGCAAATACATCGACCTGCAACGCGACCAGTTCAAACGCCTGGGCATCACCGGCGACTTCGCCAACCGCTACGCCACCATGGACTTCGCGTCCGAGGCGGCCATCGTCGCCGAGTTCCATAAGTTCAAGAACTCGGGCCAGCTGTATCGCGGCTCCAAGCCCGTCATGTGGTCGCCGGTCGAGCGCACCGCCCTGGCCGACGCCGAAATCGAATACCACGACCATGTGTCGCCCACGATCTGGGTCAAGTTCCCGGTCACGGGCGCATCGGACGACCATCCCGACGACCTGCTGGCCTTCCGCACCAGCACCCCGTCCATCGTCATCTGGACCACCACGCCCTGGACCATCCCGGCCAACCGGGCCATCAGCTACGGCCCCGAGATCGCCTATGGCCTGTATGAGGTCACGGCCATGGAAGAGGGTCTGGAGTTCGCGCCCTGGGCCAAGCCGGGCGACCGACTGATCGTCGCCGACAAGCTGGCCGAGGATGTGTTCAAGGCCGCCAAGATCGCCGCCTGGAGCCGCATCTACGACATCAATCCGTCGGGCTTGGAATGCGCCCACCCCCTGGCGGCCCTCGACAGCGGCTACGGCTTCTCGGTGCCCCTGCTGGCCGGCGACCATGTCACCGACGACGCCGGCACCGGCTTCGTCCACACCGCCCCGGGCCACGGCGCCGACGACTTCGAGGTGTGGAAGGCCCACGGTCATCACGAGGTGCCGGACACGGTCGATCCGGACGGCGCCTATTACCCCGGCGTTCCCCTGTTCGCCGGCCTGAAGGTGCTGGAGACCGAGGGCAAGAAGACCGGCAAGTTCGGGCCCGCCAACGGCGCGGTGATGGAGAAGCTGATCGAGGCCGGCAATCTGCTGGCGCGCGGCCGGCTGGAACACTCCTACCCCCACTCGTGGCGGTCCAAGGCCCCGATCATCTTCAGAAACACCCCCCAGTGGTTCATCCGCATGGATCAGCCCCTGAAGTCGGGCGACACCCTGCGCGAAACGGCCCTGACCGCCATCGACGACACCGAATTCCACCCTGCCGCCGGCCGCAACCGCATCCGCTCGATGGTCGAGGGCCGCCCCGACTGGCTGGTCAGCCGTCAGCGCGCCTGGGGCACGCCCCTGGCCATGTTCATGGACAAACAGACCGGCCAGCCCCTGCACGACCCCGAGGTCGACGCCCGGATCGTCAAGGCCGTGGCCGAACACGGCGCCGACATCTGGTTCACCGCGCCGGACAGCGACTTCCTGGGCGCTCACGACCCGGCCCGGTATGAGAAGGTCGAGGACATTCTGGACGTCTGGTTCGACAGCGGCTCGACCCACGCCTTCACCCTGGACCCGCGCCTGCCCGAGCAAGGATATACGGGCGACCGCCCGGCGCACTGGCCCGCCGACCTCTATCTGGAAGGGTCGGACCAGCACCGCGGCTGGTTCCAGTCGTCGCTGCTGGAAGGTTGCGGCACCCGTGGCCGTGCGCCGTTCAAGGCGGTCCTGACCCACGGCTTCACCCTCGACGAGAAGGGGGAGAAGATGTCCAAGTCCAAGGGCAATACGACCGATCCCCTGACCATCATCAAGGAAAGCGGCGCCGACATCCTGCGTCTGTGGGTGTCGCTGGTCGACTATTCCGAGGACCAGCGGATCGGCAAACAGATCCTGCAGACCACGGTCGACGCCTATCGCAAGCTGAGGAACACCGTCCGCTATCTGCTGGGCGCCCTGGCCGACTTCGACGAAGCCGAACGCCTGCCGCTGGACCAGATGCCGCCGCTCGAAAAGTTCATCCTGCATCGCCTGCATGAACTCGACGCCCATGTGCGCCAGGCGTATGCCGAATACCGGTTCCAGGACGTGGTGCGCCCGGTGCTGGAGTTCTGCTCCAACGACCTGTCGGCCCTGTATTTCGACATCCGCAAGGACGCCCTCTACTGCGACCGGCCCGACAGCCTGCGCCGTCGCGCCGCCCGCACGGTGATGGACGAGGTCTTCATGCGCCTGACCGCCTGGCTGGCCCCGCTGACGCCCTTCACGATGGAAGAGGCCTGGACCACGCGCTTCCCGGATGCGGGGACCAACTGCGCCCGGGTGATCCCGGAGACGCCGGCGGAGTGGAACAACCCGGCCGAGGCCGAGCGTTGGGCGGCGATCAACACCGTCCTCGAAGTCGTCAATGAATCGTTGGAGGCCGCCCGCCGCGAGAAACTGATCGGCGGCGCCCTGGACGCCTGGCCCACGGTCACCGCCCCGGCCTCGGCCTTCGCCCCGTTCGAGGGCCTCGACGCCGCCGAGATCTTCCGCACCTCGGGCGCCGACCTTGTTGAAGGCGAGACCATCTCCGTCACGGTCGCCACCGCCGACCACCCCAAATGCGCCCGCTCCTGGCGCCGCGTCCCCGACGTCGGCTCCGACCCGGTCTACCCCGACCTATCGGCCCGCGACGCCGATGCGGTTCGGTATTGGGACCAGACGCACGGCTGAGTCCTCCTCCCATCAGGGCAGAGAGAACGCGCGCCATCGTCTCCTCCCCACATGGTGGGGAGGAGAACCGCGCAGCGGTGGAGGGGCTTGAAGTAGGAGCCTCTCCCTCCCCTTCATGGGGAGGGACGATCGCGCAGCGATCCGGGTGGGGCCGTAAGAGCGCGCGCAGCGCTTCACACGCCCCCGAGCGTGCAGGGCAACCAACAAGGCCCGGCGCTCCCCAGCCCTCCATAAACTTCGCAGCGAAAGCGCGAAGACAGAGCCAATTTCCACAGATCGCGACACTGCGTCATCTTGCCAATCGGCTCTGCGGTCACCAACTGCGACGCCTACCCAAAGCGACCCCCTTCTCCCGACAGGAGCCTCGATGACGCATGCCGACAGCCTGATTCTCACCCTGGTCGGAGGCTTCGTCCTCGCCTTCGTGTTCGGCATGTTGGCCAACCGTCTGAAACTGTCTCCGCTGGTCGGCTATCTGGTCGCCGGCGTCGTCGTCGGCCCCTATACGGCGGGGTTCGTCGCCGACACCCAACTGGCGCCGCAGTTGGCCGAGATCGGCGTGATCCTGCTGATGTTCGGTGTCGGGCTCCATTTCTCGCCCAAGGACCTGATGCAGGTGCGCAAGGTCGCCATCCCGGGCGCCTTGGTCCAGATCGCGGCCGCTACCATCCTGGGCTGGGCCCTGGGCCGGTTCGTGCTGGGGCTTGGCGACGTCGAGGCCCTGCTGATGGGCTTTGCGTTGTCCGTCGCCTCCACTGTGGTCCTGCTGCGGGCGCTGGAAGAGCGCAAGCAAGTCAAGGGCGAGATCGGGCGGATCGCCGTCGGCTGGCTGATCGTCGAGGACCTGGTCATCGTCATCGCCCTGGTCATGCTGCCCATGATGGTTGTCCCGGCCGGGACCCAGACCGACCTGGGCGCCTTGGGCCTCAACGTCGGCTGGACCCTGCTGAAGGTCGTGCTGTTCGTCGCCGGCATGCTGGTGGTGGGGGGCAAGGTGGTTCCGTGGCTGCTGATTCGCATCGCCCACACCAAGTCGCGCGAACTGTTCACGCTGGGCGTGCTGGCCATTGCCCTGGGCATCGCCTGGCTGGCCTATTACCTGTTCCACTCGTTCGCCCTGGGCGCCTTCCTGGCCGGTCTGGTGATGAACGCCTCGCCCCTGGGTCACAATGCGGCGGAACGGTCCCTACCGCTGCGCGACGCCTTCGCTGTGCTGTTCTTTGTCTCTGTGGGCATGCTGTTCGATCCGATGATCCTGGTGCGCCAGCCCTGGGCCGTTCTGGGCGTGCTGGGCATCATCATCGTGGGCAAGTCGGTCGCCGCCCTCGTGATCGCCCGGAGCTTCAAACTGGATCGCCCCACCGGCTTCACCGTCGCAGCCGCCCTGGCCCAGATCGGCGAGTTCTCCTTCATTCTGGCGGCCCTGGGCGTCAGCTTGGGCGCCATGAGCCGCGAGACCCACGATCTGATCCTGGCCGCCGCCCTGCTGTCGATCTCGCTGAACCCGTTCGTCTTCCTGTTCACCGACCGGATGGGCGGCAAGCCCAAGCCGCCGGTGCCCGGTTCGCGCGACGCCAAACAGGCGGCGGTCGATCTGGCGGCCGAGGAGAACGCGCCCAATCCGGCGACGGCGTAAGACAGCGCTTGGCCTTGCCCTCTGATCGTCGTTAACTGCGGCAATGGACGCGACGAAAGCCGTACTGGCGACCCTTCATTATGGCGACGGCGAATTCGCGGTGCTGAAGCCCGGCCGCTTCGTGCGCTGCGCCGTGACGGACAAGCCGATCCCGCTGGAAATCCTCCGCTACTGGAGCCCAACGCGCCAGCAGCCCTATTTCGGACCGGCGGAGTTCATCGCGGCGATGCAAGAGCCGCAATGATCCCGTCGCGCCGCGTCCTGCTGATCGGCGCCGGGGCCAGCCTGGTCGCCGCGCCGCTGGCGGCTCAAGACCGCAACACCCTGCCGCTGGCCCTGAACGGCGCCTGGCGTCAGGGCGGCTACGCCTTTGGCCGCACTGCGCCGCGCGCCCTGATCTTCGTCGATGGCGAGGCCCTGACCACCGCCTCGGCCGCCGGCCTCTTTGTGATCGGCTTCGACCGCGACGCCGCCGCCAGCGTCCAGATCGAGGCTCGCGCGGACGGCCGTTCGGCTCGACGCACGCTCGACATCGCCCCCTACACCTTTCCCTCGACCCGCGTGAACGGCCTGCCGCCCTCGACCGTCGAGCCCAGCGACCCCGCCCTCCTGGCCCGCATCCAGCGCGAGATCGCCCTCAAGACCGAGGGCTTCGCCAGCCGCATCGACGCCGACGACTTCAAGTCCGGCTTCATCTGGCCGCTGGAGACCTACCGTGTCTCCAGCGCCTGGGGCGCCCAGCGCATCCTGAACGGCACGCCCGCCCGCCCCCACTACGGCATCGATCTCGCCGCGCCCCAGGGCAGCGTCATCCGCGCCCCCGCCGACGGCCGCATCGCCTTCGTGCGACCCGACATGCATTTCGAGGGCGGCCTCACCCTGATCGACCACGGTCAGGGCCTGATCACCTGCTATCTGCACCAGTCGCGGCTGGACGTGCAGCAGGGCCAGCGCGTGCGGCGCGGCGATCCGCTGGGCCGCGTCGGCATGACCGGCCGCGCCACCGGCCCGCATCTGTGCTGGCGCATGAAATGGCGCGACCGCAATCTGGATCCGTCGCTGATGGTCGGCGCCTTCGCGCCGCAAACCCTGGCCTGATCAATGGCTACGCTTGCGGGACTAGGTACATACCCCTAAGCGTCCAAACGCCATTCGTCGGGGACCGATGTTTTCTCTTAGATCGCTGAACGTCCTGCTCGTGGACGACAATCAGAACATGCGCGCCATCGCCGCCGCAGTGCTGCACTCGGCCGATATCCGCAACGTCCATGAGGCGGCCGAGGGCGCGACCGCATTCGACCTGCTGCGCCACCACGCTATCGATCTGGCTATCGTCGATTTCAACATGTTCCCGCTGGACGGCGTCGAGTTCACGCGCCTGGTGCGCACCAGCCCAGACAGCCCCAACACCTTCCTGCCGATCATCATGATGACCGGCCATTCCGAACGCAGCCGCGTCTATGAGGCCCGCGACGCCGGCGTGACCGAGTTCATCGTCAAACCCATCACCGCCAAGGCCGTGCTGGACCGGATCAACGCCGTCATCATGCGGCCCCGGGCCTTCATCAAGACCGACGACTATGTGGGCCCCTGCCGCCGGCGCCGGGAGACGCCGGACTATGCCGGGCCGTTCCGCCGCGCGTCCGACGCCTCGCGCTCCAACGCCGCATAGACCTTGTCGGGCCAGCGCCTGTGGACCCAGAACCAGTCCACGGGACGCTCCCTCACCCGGTCCTCGACGAAACGGTTGGCCGCCTGGATCCCCGCCAGGGTATCGGCCGCCTTGTCCTCGCTCTGGCTGACAACGATCGGCTCATGCGCCGTCACCCGGAACCGCACGCCCGGCAGCCGCACCACCGACAGCGGCAGCATGACGGTGTCGAACTTCAGCGCCAGCCGCGCCGCACCGGGCGAGGCATTCACCGGCTGACCGAAGAACTCGACCTCCGGCCCCTGATTGTATTTCTGATCGACCAGCAGGGCGATGGAATCGCCGCGCTTCATCCCCGCCATCAGCTCGCGCGTCCCGTCGCCCTTGGGCGCGAACAGGCGGATGCCGTACCGTTCGCGGCTCTGGCGGATCAGGGCGTCGACATACGGATTGTTGGCGGCGCGATAGGTCACCTGGCACGGTACGCCCGACGCCATGATCACCGCCGCCATCACCTCGAAATTGGCCAGATGTCCCGAGATCAGCACCGCCGGCCGGCCGCTGTCGCGCAGGGCGTGCAGCCGCTCCATCCCGACCACCTCGACCCGACCGCCCTCGGGCGTCAGCCGGTCCATGACCGCCAGTTCGGCGAAGGTCCGCCCCGTCTGATCCCACTGGGCCAGCGCCAGCGCCTGACGCTCGTCGTCGGCCATGTCAGGAAAGGCGATCCGCAGGTTTCGCATCACCGTCTTCTGCGTCCCGGTCAGCGGCCCCAGCGTACGCAGCAGCCAGCCGCCCAGTCCCGACGCCCCCTCGACGCCCAGCAGACGCAGGAAACCGAACAGCGCCTGAAAGCCCAAGGCCTCCAGGCGCCAGATCAGATCCTGTTTCACACTCGCGGCGCTACCGCCCGTTGGGCGGCTTGAGCGCGTCTCTTCACCAGGCAATCGTCAATCCACCGTCCACCACAAGGGTCTGCCCGGTCACATAGGCCGACGCAGGACTGCACAGATAGACCGCCGTGCCCGCGATTTCATCGGGCTGGCCGATCCTTTTCAGCGGCGCGGGCTCGGTGACTGTTTTCAGCAGCTCGGGATTCTCCCACAGGTATTTGGCGAAGTCGGTCTGGACCAGACCGGGGGCGATACAGTTGACCCGTACGTTCGACGGACCCCACTCCACCGCCAGGTTCCGCACCAGCTGCATGTCCGCCGCCTTCGAGATATTGTAGGCGCCGATCAGGGCGTTGCCGCGCAAGCCCCCGATAGACGAGATCACAAGGATCGCGCCGTCTTTCCGCTCCACCATCTGCGGCGCGACCATCTGGATCAGCCAATGGTTCGAGATGACGTTATTCTGCAGGATCTTCTCGAACTGATCGTCGGCGATGCCCGCCATAGGCCCGGCATAGGGATTGGTCGCGGCGTTGCAGACCAGGATGTCGATCTGACCGAAGGCGGCGTTGGTTTCGTCCACCAGCCGCTGCAGGTCTTCCTTCGACGCGATGTTGGCCGGAACCGCGATGGCGCGGCCCTCGCCGTACTTGCCGTTGATCTGGGCGGCGACCTCGTCGCACGGCCCGGCCTTGCGCGACGAGATGACGACCTTGGCCCCGTGTTCGGCCAGCCGTTCGGCGATCGCCTTGCCGATTCCGCGCGACGATCCGGTGATGATTGCGACCTTGCCGGTCAGATCGAACAGTTCCATTGCGTTTCCCGTAGGTTTTGGCGGGGATATTTGTTTTCCCGCTCTAGCCGAATGACATTGATAGCCTGATACTCGGGCGATTCCATCCGGGAGTGGCCGACCGCCAGCCGATGCGCAACGTAACAACGGGCTTTCTGTATTTCGCCTACCTGTTCCTCGGCATGACCGTGGGCGCCTTCCTGTGGCGCGCCGGCCTCGGGATCGGCGCAGGCGTGGCCGGAACGCTCGGCGCGCTGGGCCTGCTGGGCGCCTTTCACGGCATCGTCACCGGCATCGCCGAGCGCCGCGTCCTGAAGAAGGAAATCGGCCAAGTCCGCGAGGCCCACCGCCTGCTGGCCGATGCGATGGAGTCGACCCAAGGCGCCCTGACCGAACTGGCCCACGCCATCGAAAGCGGCGTCCTGTCCGACACCGACGCCCTGACCGGCGAGGTCCGCATGCTGGAATCCTTGGTCCAGCAGATGAGCGAGAGCATCGACGAACGCCTGTCGGCCGCACCCCACATCGGCGTCGAGACCTTCGAGGGCCGTCGCGTGGCCCAGTCCAACGTCCTGCTGCGCACCATCCACGAGGCGCTCAGCGAGGGCCGCGTCGATCTGTATCTCCAGCCGGTCGTCTCCCTGCCCCAGCGCCGGACCATCTTCTACGAAAGCTTCACCCGTCTGCGGGACTCGACCGACCGCGTCATGATGCCGGCCGAATACCTGTCCCTGGCCGAGGGCGAAGGCCTGGTGCCGGCCATCGACAATCTGCTGCTGTTCCGCTGCGCCCAGATCGTGCGCCGCCTGGCGCGCCAGGACCGCAAGGTCGGCGTCTTCTGCAACGTGGCCCTGACCTCGCTGGGCGACGAGACCTTCTTCCCGCAGTTCCTGGATTTCCTCAGCGAGAATCGCGACCTGAACCAGGCCCTGATCTTCGAGCTGGGCCAGGCCACATTCGACGCCCGCGGCGCCGTCGAGGCCCGCAACATGGCCAAGCTGGCCGACCTCGGCTTCCGCTTCTCGTTGGACAAGGTTCAGACGCTGGACCTCGACTTCGCCGACCTTCAGCGTTCGGACGTCAAGTTCATCAAGGTCTCGGCTGACCTGATGATCGAACAACTGCTGGACCTGGACGGCGGCGCGCCCTTGCGCTCCATGCCTGATATCCAGGCCGCCGACTTCGCCGCCCTGACCCGCCGCTACGGCGTCGAGGTCATCGCCGAAAAGGTCGAAAACGAACGCCAGGTGGTCGACATCCTGGAGCTCGATGTCGCGATGGGCCAGGGCCACCTGTTCGGCGAACCCCGCGCCATCAAGGACGAGGTCCTGGCCGAAACCGACCCCCCGGCCGAGTTCCTCCGCTCCACCCTGCGCAGCGCCGAACAGCGCAGGCGTTTCAGCTAAACCCTTCCTGTCTCCTCCCCGCTCGCGGGGAGGTGGCGCGGCGCACCTTCGCGCCGTAACGGCGGGGTTCTTTCCACATCACAGGCGCCGAGCCCGCTTCAAGACCCCCTCCACCGCTTCGCGGTCCCCCTCCCCATTTCATGGGGAGGAGACTTCCGTCAGAGCGTCAAAACCCCTACGTGCCCCCCATGACCCTCCCCCACGCCCTGCCTCACCTCGGCGCCGTCGCCGGCGACTACGACATTCTGCTCTGCGACGTTTGGGGCGTGATCCATAACGGCCGCGAGAGCTGGGCCGCGCCGTGCGAGGCCCTGACGCGGTTCAATCGCGAGGGCGGTCACGTCGTCCTGATCTCCAACTCGCCCCGTCCTGCTTCGGACGTAATCGCCCAGCTCGACGGCCTGGGCGTCCCGCGCGAGGCGTGGAAGGCCTTCGTCACCTCCGGCGACGCGACCCGCGCCGAACTGGCCAAGCGCGCGCCCGGCCCGGCATGGATCGTCGGCCCTGAGCGCGACGCTCCCCTATACGCTGGTCTGGACCTGGCGCGCGCCGACAGCGCCCAGGATGCCGCCTTCATCTCCGTCACCGGCCCCTTCGACGACACGGTCGATACGCCCGAGGACTATCGCGAGCGGTTCGCCGTCGGCGCGGCGCGCGATATCGAACTGATCTGCGCCAACCCCGACCGCGTCGTGCAGCGGGGCGACCAGTTGATCTACTGCGGCGGATCGCTGGCCGATCTCTACGAATCCTTGGGCGGCCGCGTGGTTATGGCCGGCAAGCCCTTCGCCCCCATCTACGACCTGGCCCTCCACGAGGCGCAAACCCTGCTAGGTCGCCCGGTCGATCGCTCGCGCGTCCTGTGCATCGGCGACGGCGTCGTCACCGACGTCATGGGCTCCAACGCGCAAGCCTTGGACTGCCTGTTCATCGCCCAGGGCATCCACGGCGATCAGGCCAAGGGCGAGGACGGGGCGCTGGATCCCGCCCGCGCCGGCGATCTGCTGAAGGCGGAAACGACCTATGCGCGATACGCCGCGCTCGAACTCGCTTGGTAAGGCTCGCCATTTTGTCGCACCGCCGCTAAAGCCTGCATCATGGTCGAATTGGTACAGCAGCATCCGTCCGGTGGTTACATCCTGGACGAACTTCACGTCGGCATGGCCGCCGAGAAAATCGTGGTCGCGACGGAGGACCGCATCCGGCTGTTCGCCGAGGCGTCCGACGACTTCAATCCCGTCCACCTGGACGAGGCCTTCGCGTCCAAGACCGCCTATCGCGGCCGGATCGCCCACGGCCTGCTCAGCGCCTCGTTCGGCTCTGCAGTGGTCGGCACCATGCTGCCGGGCGCGGGATCGATCTACATCTCCCAGACCCTGGCCTTCCATCAGCCGGTGCGCATCGACGACGTGGTTCGCATCGTGATCACCGTGATCGAGGTCGAGGCCGAGAGCGCGCGGGTCAAGCTCAGTTGCGAAGGCTTCGTCGGCGAGACCATGATCATGGACGGTGTCGCCGTTGTCCGCGTGCCCCGCCGGCGCAAACCCTCCCAGCGCTGATGCAGATCGTCCGCGACTGGCGCGGCCTGTCCGAGGCCCTGAAGGGCGCGGCGGTCGCCGTCGGCGCCTTCGATGGCGTGCACCGGGGACACCAAGCCGTCATCGCCGGCGCGCGTGACGCCGCCGAAAGGCTGGGCGCGCCTTTAGGCGTCGTCAGCTTCGATCCCCATCCGCGCCGCTGGTTCCAGCCCGAGGCCGCCCCTTTCCGCCTGATGACCGCCGACCAGATGGCCGAGGCCCTGGCGCCGCTGGGCGTGGACATCCTGTATCTGCTGCCCTTCGACGGCGAGATGGCCGGCATGACCGACGCCGCCTTCGCCGGGCGGGTGCTGTCGGAAGGCCTGGGCATCCGTCACGCCGCCGTCGGTTTCGACTTCACCTTCGGCAAGGGCCGCTCCGGCTCGCCCGAGGCTTTGCGCGCCTATGGCGAGCGGCTGGGCTTCACCGTCTCGGTGGCCGAACGCCTGGACGACGCCGACGGCTTGAAACTGTCGTCCAGCGCCGTGCGTGAAGCCTTGAAGGCCGGGGACATGGCCCGCGCCGCCGCCATCCTGGGCCGCCCCTTCGCCATACGAGGCGAGGTGATCCACGGCGACAAGCGCGGCCGCACCATCGGCGTGCCGACCGCCAACATCGCCCTGGGCGATTACATGCGCCCCGCCTACGGCGTCTATGCGACCCGCAGCCGACTGACGGACGGCCGCATCGTCGACGGCGTCTCCAGCCTGGGCTTGCGCCCCATGTATGCGCTGGAGACCCCGCTGCTGGAGGTCTGGCTGTTCGACTTCGATGGCGACCTGTACGGCCAGACGCTGGACACCGAACTGGTCGCCTGGCTGCGCGGCGAAGAATCCTTCGACGGGCTGGATGCGCTGAAGACCCAGATCGACGCCGACGCAGCGGCGGCGCGGGCGATATTGACCCCCTAACTTCCGCTCATCCCGGCGAAAGCCGGGACCCAGTACTTTGGGCGACGGATCGTGACGCGGTTCAAGATCGGCCGTCCAGCGCACTGCCTCGCGAAAGGACTGGGTCCCGGCTTTCGCCGGGATGAGCGGTTCAAAGGGAGCGCAACTCCGCCGCAAACCGCTTCCAGTTCTGCACATAGTGTTCGGCCGACATCTGCAGCACGGCGATGTGCGCAGGATCACGCTCGCGCACCACCTTGCCCGGCTGGCCCACGACCAGACTGTTGTCGGGAATGACCTTGCCCTCGGTCAGCAGCGCATTCGCCCCGATGATGCAGTTCTTGCCGATCTTCACCCCGTTCAGCACCACCGCCCCGATGCCTATCAGGCTGTAGTCCCCGACCTCGCAGCCGTGCAGCATGGCCTTGTGCCCCACCGTCACGCCGCGCCCCAAGGTCAGGGGCGATCCCATGTCGGTATGCAGGACGCTCCCGTCCTGAATGTTGCTGTCAGGACCCACTGCGATGGGATCGTTGTCCCCGCGCAGCACGGTGCCGAACCAGACGCTGGCGTTGGTGTGCAGAATCACATTCCCTATCACCGACGCACTCGGCGCCACCCAGTATTCGCCCAGCGGCGGAAGCTGCGGTTTGCTGTCGCCCAATGCGTAAATGGTCATCAGTGCACCGCCTAATCTTTGAAAAATGAGGGCTTTAACGGATCGCTAACCACGATAGCATCAAACTGTTGATGCGATTCGTGGGTCGCCATTTCGGCCCCGGATCCGAAACCGGATCAAGCCCGATCCGGTCATTGTCGGGGCTTTCGCGTGGCGCGTTGGGATCCTGGTTCGGTTGTTCGGCGGCGGGCGCATCCCGTTGCAGACGGCCCTGCTGTCGATCCGGGCGGTCGCTGCGATGCGGGCCGCGACCCTTTCCTCCCCAAGACCATCCAAGGCGGAACCCGTGTGGGTCCGCCTTTTTTCATGCCCTGGAGGCGTCCATGACCAAGCGTGCTGCAACCAAGCGTCAAACGCGTGAACACGGAATCCTGGATTCGCGTGACTTCATGGAGGAGTCGAAAGTTCGCCGGCTCCACGCCCCTCACAACGAACGATCAGGCTGGTCGCCCAACCCGTCCAACGACGACCGGGAACAGGGCTACCTCAAGACCCTGAAGCCCAAGTCCGAGGGCCAGATCGAAATGATGGAAGCCATCGACACCCACAACCTGGTCATGGCGCTCGGTCCCGCAGGCACCGGCAAGACCTATCTCGCCGTCGCCAAGGCCGTCGAGGCGCTGGAGGCCGGCAAGATCGGCCGCATCGTCCTCAGCCGCCCTGCCGTCGAGGCGGGCGAATCCATCGGCTTCCTGCCGGGCGACATGGAGGACAAGCTGGCCCCCTATCTGCGCCCGCTTTACGACGCCCTGTCGGATCGTCTGTCGATGAAGCGGGTCAAGGCCCTGATGGCCGAGGGTCTGATCGAGATCGCGCCCATCGGCTATATGCGCGGCCGCACCCTGAACAACGCCTTCATCGTCGTGGACGAGGCGCAGAACTGCACCTACGTCCAGCTCAAGATGCTGCTGACCCGCCTGGGCTGGCACTCGACGATGGTGGTCACGGGCGACCCGCAGCAGTCCGACCTGCTGCCCGGCATCTCGGGCCTGTCCGATGTGTCCGCTCGTCTTGAGGCCGTGCCGGACATCGCCGTGGTTCGCCTGGCCGAACGCGACATCGTCCGTCACCCGCTGGTCGCCTCGATGATCGGCGTCCTCTAGCCCCACGAAGTGCAGCCGGCGCCGCGAGGCGTCGGCTGCATCCTGGTTGCACCAAGAAACCAAAAGCCATTGTCCCCAAGCGCACCGCCCCGCTAAAGGTCGCGTCGCCGCTGATGAGGGATTTCGATGCGCGTAGCGATGATTGGGACGGGTTATGTGGGCCTGGTGTCCGGCGCCTGTTTCGCCGACTTCGGGCACGTCGTCACGTGCATCGACAAGGACCCATCCAAGATCGAGCGGCTGGAGCGGGGCGATATCCCGATCTTCGAGCCGGGGCTGGACGATCTGGTCGCGGCCAATGTGCGCGAAGGCCGGCTGTTCTTCACCCTGGACGGCGCCGAGGCGATCCGTAACGCCGACGCCGTCTTCATCGCCGTGGGCACGCCGACGCGTCGCGGCGACGGTCATGCCGACCTTTCCTACGTCCACGCCGCCGCCGAGGAGATCGCGGGCCTGATCGAGGGCTTCACCGTCATCGTCACCAAGTCCACCGTGCCGGTCGGCACGGGCGACGAGGTCGAGGCCATTATCCGCAAGACCAATCCCCAAGCCGACTTCGCCGTCGTCTCCAACCCCGAGTTCCTGCGCGAAGGCGCCGCCATCGGCGACTTCAAACGTCCCGACCGCGTCGTCATCGGGATCGACGACATCGACAGCGATACGGGGTCGCGCGCCCAGAAGGTGATGAGCGAACTCTACCGCCCGCTGAACCTCAACGAGAGCCCACTGCTGTTCGTCGGCCGACGCACGTCCGAGCTGATCAAATACGCCGCCAACGCCTTCCTGGCGATGAAGATCACCTTCATCAACGAGATGGCGGACCTGTGCGAAGCCGTCGGGGCTGACGTGCAGCAGGTCGCGCGCGGCATCGGTCTGGACAAGCGGATCGGCTCGAAATTCCTTCACGCCGGCCCCGGCTATGGCGGCTCGTGCTTTCCCAAGGACACCATCGCCCTAGTCCGCACCGCCCAGCAGTACGGCGCCCCGACCCGGCTGATCGAGGCCACGGTCGCGGTCAACGACGCCCGCAAGAAGGCCATGGCCGAACGCGTCGCCGCGACCCTGGGAACCAGCGTCCAGGGCAAGACCGTCGCCCTGCTGGGCCTGACGTTCAAGCCGAACACCGACGACATGCGCGACGCGCCAAGCCTGGACATCGCGCCCGCCCTGATCGCCGCCGGCGCCAAGGTCCAGGCCTTCGACCCCGAGGGCATGCACGAGGCCGCCAAACTGCTGCCCGACGTCGAGATGAAGGACAGCGCCTATGACGCCGTCGTCGGCGCCGACGCCGTCGTTCTGGTCACCGAATGGGACCAGTTCCGCGCCCTGGATCTAGACCGCATCAAGCTTTTGATGAGACAGCCGGTCCTGGTCGATCTGCGCAACATCTATCGGCCCGAGGACATGAAGAGCCGCGGCTTCCGCTATATGGGCATCGGGCGCGGCTGATGAGGTCGCCGATCCTCGTCACCGGCGCCGCCGGCTTCATCGGCATGCACGTCGCCGAGCGCCTGCTGGACCGTGGCGAACAGGTGATCGGCGTCGATGTCTTCAACGACTATTATGATCCGCGCCTGAAGGCGGCCCGCGCCGCCCGGCTGGAAGGCCGCGACGGCTTTCGCATGGTGCGCGCCGATATCGCCGATCATGAGCAGATGCGCGCCTTGGTCGCGGACGCCGGCGTCAAGTGTATCGTCCATCTCGCGGCCCAGGCGGGCGTGCGGTATTCGCTTGAAAACCCCTTCGCCTACGAGCGGTCCAACCTGGCTGGCCATCTGTCGATGCTGGAGGCCGCGCGCCACAATGGCGTGACCCATCTGGTCTATGCCTCGTCCAGCTCGGTCTATGGCGACCGGCCGCTGGAGGGTTCGGGTTTTCGCGAGGACGACCCGACGGTCCAGCCCGTCTCGCTCTACGCCGCGACCAAACGGTCTTGCGAACTGATGAGCCAGAGCTACGCTAAGCTCTATGGTTTCCCGCAATCGGGCCTGCGCTTCTTCACCGTCTATGGCCCCTGGGGCCGGCCGGACATGGCCTATTTCAGCTTCACCCAGAAGATCGTGCGCGGCGATCCGATCGAGGTCTATGGCGAGGGCAAGATGGCGCGCGACTTCACCTATATCGACGACATCGTCGACGGCGTGGTCGCCGTACTGGATCATCCCCCGGCTCAGGGCGTGCATGAGGTCTACAACATCGGCGACAGCCAGCCGGTCGGCCTGATGGAGATGATCTCGACGCTGGAAACCGCCTTGAGTGTCGAGGCGAAGAAGGTCATGCGGCCCATGCAGCCGGGCGACGTGACCGCCACCTATGCCGACATCTCCAAACTGAACGCCCTTTGCGGCTACCAGCCCAAGGTGCCGCTGAAGGCCGGGCTGGAGACGTTCGTCGCCTGGTGGCGGCAATACGAGAACGGCTGAAGCGAAAGGCGGGGGCCGATGCGACGCGACATCCTTCCGGCCGCCGCCGCACTGGCTCTGTTCGGCGGGTCAGAAGCCTCGGCCCAGTCCGTCAGGGTAGCCCAGGATCGTACGGCCGACCTGTTCGCCCGTGACCGCGCCGTCGCCGTTCGCGACCGTCCGCAACCCGCCTATGACGCCCTGGGCATCCGCACCGGCGGCTTCACCGTCTTTCCCCGGCTTCCGTTCGATATCGTCCATGACGACAATGTCTTCGCCGCCGACGACGACCGCCAAGCCGCCACGACCCTGCGCCTCCGGCCCGAGATCGTCGCCAGGTCCAACTGGTCCCGCCACGCGCTTCAGGCCCACGGCCGCGTCGCCATCGACCGCAATCTCGACTTCGACAGCGAGAACACCACCGACTGGAGCCTGGGCGCCGCCGCCCGCCTGGACGGGGTTCGCGGCGCGAACCTCGTCGCCGGGGCTGACTTTGCCAAGGCCCACGAGGCGCGCACCGCCGCCGGCGCCGATCCGATCACTCAGGAGCCTGTCGCCTTCGACCTGGCCTCCGCTTCTCTCGGCGCCGAACGGGCCAAAGGACGTCTGCGCGTCTCGGCGCGAGCCGCCGTTGACCGCTACGACTACCGCGACGGATTCGGCGAAACAGGCGCCGTGATCGAACAGGACGACCGCGACCGCACGGTCTTCACCCTGACCGGCCGCGCCGACTACGCCCTCTCCCCCGCCACGGCGATCTTCCTGCAGATGACCAGCGACGACCGCGACTACGATCGCATCGCCGGCCGCCCCCTGCGGACCTCGTCGGGCCGTCAGACCCTGGCAGGCGTGGATTTCGAACTGGGCGCCCTGGTCCGGGGCGAGATCGCCGCCGGCTATATCCGCCAGGACTTCGAGGACGCCGCCTTCGGCGACCTGGACGGTTTCGGCGGCCGGGCGAAGCTGTCCTGGTTCCCGACGCAACTGACCACCGTCACGGCGGCGGCGGCGCGAACCGTCGAGGATACGGGTGTCATCGACTCGGCCGGCGCCCTTCGCACCGACCTGTCACTCAGCGTCGATCACGAGCTGCTGCGCAATCTGATCCTGACGGCACAGGCGACCTATGCCGATGACGCCTACAACGGTCTGCCCCGAACCGACACGCGCTTCGGCGCCGGGGTCAGCGCGGTTTATCGGATCAATCGCCGCTACGGCTTCACCGCCGGCCTGACCTGGCTTGACCAGTCCTCGTCCGGCGCCGCTCAAGGTCCCAGCTATCGAAACGCGCGGCTCTACGTCGGCTCGACCGCCCAGTTCTAACTCGCGCGAAGATTGACAACCTGAAGGCGACGCCGCACCACTGACACGGACGATCACCGTTCGATGGCGCGATGACACAGACGAACGACCCTGCCTCAGGCACTCCGCCTTTCGACGACGACATCGACTTACAACGCTACGTCGCCGCCTTCCGCCGTCGGGCCGGTCTGTTCACAGCCGTTGCGACGGTCGTCTGCCTGATCGTCCTGGCCCTCATGCTGGGCCAGACGTCGGTCTATACCGCCACCGCCAATCTCCAGATCAAAACCCGCAAGGAACAGGTGATCGCCGGCCCGGCGGTCCTGTCCGCCCTCGATGCAGAAGCGGCCATCGTCGACACCGAGGTCGAGGTGCTGAAATCGCCCCAGCTCGCCGCCGGCGTCGTGGACGCGCTGGACCTGACCCAGGATCCCGAATTCAACGCCCGACTGCGCAGATCCCACTTCGCCGGTATTACGGACCGGATCGGCCGCGCACCGGTCCCCGACCGCGAGATTGAGCGCCAGCAGGTCATCGACGCCGTCAGCCGCCGCCTGACCGTGCGCCGCGTCGGCCTGACCTATTCTATGGCGGTCGGCTTCACCTCCGAAAACCCAACCAAGGCGGCCCGGATCGCCAACGCCTTCGCCGAACGCTACCTCCAGTCCCAGCTGACGGCCAAGTTCGACGCCAACAGCCAGGCCAACGCCTTCCTCGGCGCCCGGTTGGAAGACTTGCGCCGCCAGGTCGAGACCGCCGACGCCGCCGTCTCCCTCTACCGGATCGAAAACGGCCTGCTCAGCGCCCAGGGCGCGACCCTGACCGAGCAGGAGATCTCGGTCTATAACCAGCAACTGGCGTCCGCCCGCGCGCAACAGGCCGAGCAGGACGCGCGCCTTCGCACAGCCCGATCCCAGATGGCCGCCGGATCGAACGGCGACGATGTCGGCGAGGCCCTGACCTCCCCCGTAGTCCAGAACCTGCGCGCCCAGCGCGCGGCGATCAGCACCCGCGTCGCCGACCTTTCCGTCCGCTATGGTCCCCTGCACCCCGACATGATCCGCGCCCGACAGGAGCTGGCCGACATCGACGCCCAGATCCAGGCTGAGATCCGCCGCGTCGTCTCCAACCTGGACGCCCAGGCCCAGGTCGCCCAGCAGCGCGCCGCCTCGGTCCAAACCAGCCTGAACGCTGCGCGCAGCGTCCTGGCCGACAACAACGCCGCCTCGGTGCGCCTGCTCGAACTGGAGGGCGAGGCCGAGGCCGCCCGCGCCATCTACCGCGCCTTCCTGGATCGCTATCGCGAAACCAGCGCCCAGACCGGCGTCGAACAGCCCGACGCCCGCATCGTCTCGCACGCCACGCCGCCGACCTCGCAGAGCGCGCCCAACCTGATGCTCAGCATCACCTTGGCTCTGGTGCTGAGCGTCGCTGCTGGCGTGGTCGCCGTCATCCTCGCCGCACGACTACAGACCGGCCTGGCCACGGCCGAGGAGGTCGAGCGCAAACTGGGCCTGACCGCCATCGGCGCCATCCCGCTCGCCTCTTCCGTCACCGCGCCCGATGACCAGGACATCCACCCGATCGACCTCGTGCTACAAAGGCCCCTGTCGATGTTCACCGAGGCGTTTCGCGCGCTGCGCGCTTCGATCCACCCCACCAACATCCCGTCGCGCGGCGCCAAGGTTGTGGCCGTGACCTCCGCCCTGCCGGGCGAGGGCAAGACCACCGCAGCCGTCTGTCTGGCGCGCGTCTCCGCCAGGGCCGGCGGTCGCGTCCTGCTGGTGGACGGGGACCCTCGGCGACGCGCCGTCACCCGCATGCTGGGTCTGAACCCCGCCCAAGGCCTGACCGAAGTCCTGCGCGGCGCCGCGTCCTGGCGCGACGCCCTGGTGCTGGACCCTGCATCCGGCGCCCACGTCCTGCCGCTATCGGACGCCGAAGCCTCGGCCGAGGACCTCTTCGGCTCCCCCGCCATGGACGCCCTGTTGATCGAGCTGCGTCAGGCGTTCGACCTGATCCTGCTGGATACGCCCCCCGTCCTGGCCTTGGCGGACGCGCGCGTACTGGCGGCCCGAGCTGATACGGTCGTCCTGCTGGCCCGCTGGCGCAAGACGCCCGCGCGCGCCGTCGAAAGCGCCATTCGCATCCTGAACCATTCCGGCGTCGACATCCTGGGCGTCGCCCTGACGCAGGTGGACGTCAAACTCCAGGCCCGACACGGCTACGGCGACGCCGGCTACCATTATGAGGCTTACCGCCGATACTATGCCGCCTGAGTCTAGGATCGCCCTTGGCCGCCAACATCCCTTTGCCCAAGGTCGCCGCTCAAAGTCCTACGAAGTCGACGGCCTTGGCGAAGAGTTCGCCGCGGCTTTTGACGTCCAGTTTTCGGTAGGCGTGCTTGATGTGCGTACGCAGGGTCTCGATCGAGATGTCCTGTCTCTGCGCGATCCGGCCGGTCTCGACGCCCGCCAGCATCATGGTGACGATCTGGGTTTCGCAGGGCGTCAGGTGATGAAGCTGCAGCATGGCCTCGTAGGACACGGGATCGGCCATCCGATGGGCGGCGAAACCGATGCTCGCCTCGTCGTCGGGAATGAGCTGTTGCGCCCACAGCAGCCACTGTCGGCCCGACTCCGGCGGGGTGATCGCGAAAAGCGCGGCGTCCATCGGCGCGTTCGTCAGCAGGCGGCCCAGGATGCCCGACGTCTTGTCGTTGTCGGCGACCAGGACATCGTTGATCACGCGAAACCCGCCGCCGCCGTCCTTGAGCATGCGATAGGCGGCGTCATTGGCCCAATGGATCCGGCCGGAGCGCGAGAGCAGCATGCGCGCTCTTGGATCCGTATTGACCCAGGCCGCGATCGCGCGAGACCAGGCGGGCGCCTCGTCCCGATCGTCTTCGAACATCAGGACCGTCTGGTCCGAGTCGGGCTCCTGGATCGAATGACCTCCTGAAAGGAGCCCCGTCACGCCTACCATCATCGCAGCCTCCCCTTCATACCGTGACGCTTGATACGACTTCGGCTCGTCGAGACGATGACAAGCTTTCGCAAGTTCTCGTTCGATCTTCACAATAACCAATAATAATCAAATTGGCATACCCGAGTTAGGGGAGGACTCTTGTCTGGCGACCAGGAACGGCATGCATCATCTCTGGACCCGCCATGGAGGGGGCTCAGGCGCCTTTCTCGCCGGCCACCTCCCGAGAAAGGCATGGTTTCCATCAAATATAGGGTGGTGATATCCGCCGCCATCCCCGAACTAGGTGATCCGTCTGCGGGCGGCATACTATTCAGATATACTATATCTGAACGCGATTAGGTCAGTCCGTTAACCTTTTTCAAGTTCCGACGAATAATAGGCGAATGTCCAGAACATCGTCATCAGCAAGGCGGCCACCGATCATGTCTTGACGCGGAATTTCATTCCGCGACTGACTGTGCGCTCGCACCAATCCCTTGAGATGTCTCAGTTCTGACGATTCGTTCAGGCCGTCGGCGCATCGCCACGCCGCAATGCGAAGGCGCCCCATCATTCGCGCAAGCCTGGCGAGCCGCGACCGATGCGCGCCGCCCGATCCGACGATCGGCTCGCCAAACCTGGCGCCACAATTGACTAGGCGATCAGACGTAACCGCTTTGGCGATGCGGCCCCCTCCCCCTCCGACCTAGATGGCCCCGTTGCTTCTGGAGGTTGCAATGCCCGGATTCATAAATCCGTTCGGGGACATCTAACGAAGACTTGGAGGATATCATGCGTGCATATCTCGTTGCGGCGGCGACTGCTGCTGCCGCGCTGCTGGCCATGCCGGCGGCGTCGAACGCCCAAACCAATGTCACGGTCTCGACCAGCGTGACCAACTTCTGCGGCATCGGCCTGGCCAATGTCGCTGGAGGCAATGTCGCGGTGGCCAACGGCGCCCGCCAGAAGGTCACCACCCTGCGGATGTCGTGCAACGCCGCCACCGGCGCCAAGCTGACGTCCAGCGCCGCCAACGGCGACTTCAAGTCGCCCGCAGGCGTGCTGATCAACTACGATTGGGATCTGTCCGTGCCGGAAATCCCCAGCCTGGGCTTCGCGGCGGTCGACACCTATCCCGGCAGCCCGGCGATCATCACCAACTCGGGCGGTTACAGCCAGAAGCTGGCGGACGGCATCTTCGGCGATCTGTTCCTGAACCTCTGCTACAATGTTCCCGGCGGTTCGGGCGTCGGCGGCACCCAGGGCGATCCCTCCAACCCCGGCTCCTCGGGCTGCGCGGCCTCCCCCTCGGGCCCAGGCGCGGCGTCGGCGCCGGCGGGCACCTACACGGAAATCTTCACCTTCTCGCTTGATCCGGCCTGATCACAGCGAACAGGGCCGTCTTCGGACGGCCCTGTCTTCTTTCGTGTTTCTGCAAGATGGGGGCAGTCATGAGACATCGGAACCTTGCGACAGTGTTGGCCGTCGGCACCCTGCTGACCGGCTATGTCGCACCCAGCCAGGCCATGGACGTGTCGCCCATGGTGGCCAAGATCACGCCCGCCGGCTCCGGCTCCAGCTATCGGATGACCGTACGCAACACCAGTTCGACGCCGGCGACGGTCGAGATCGAAGTCTATCGCATGCAGGTGGACGACACCGGCGCGCGCAGCCTGGTTCCGGAAGAGAACGACATCGCCACCTTCCCGGTGCAGTCGGTCATTCCGCCCAATCGGGACCAGATCGTTCAGGTCCGCTATCTCGGCGATCCGGTCGAGGAAGGGCGGATGTATCTGGTCCGCGCCGCCCAGTTGCCGATCAACATGCAGACGACCAACGCCGAGGGCGAGGCGGGCGCCGATGTCCAGGTCGCCTTCAGCATCAACACCTATGTCTTCGTGGCCCCGGCGCGCGCCAAGGCCTCGGTCGAAATCAGCGCGGTGTCGCGCGCGCCCAACGGCGACATCCTGATCAGCGCCCGCAATCCCGGCGCCGGTTTCGCCCATCTGCGCGAAGCCCGCTATACGCTGACCACCGCCGACGGGCGCGCCCATGAGGTGGCCGCCGCCGATGTCGATGTCGGCGACGTCAGCGTCATTCCCGGCGGCGGCGCGCGGCAGATCCGGGTGCCCGCCGCCCTCGCCTCGTCCATCGCCGGAGACGTCACCGCCTCGATCGTCCTTCTGTGAGGATGGGCGATGGCCGCCACATCAAGCCGACGGTCCGCCGCCCGCAAGGTGCGGCGTTGGGGGGCGATCGCTTGTCTGGGCGGCAGCCTGGCCACAGCCGCCAACCCCAGCGTGGTGCAGGGCGCCGACGAGGTCATACGCACCGCGCCCGACTATGACGGCGGCGGCGCGACCGGGCCCTGGATGGCGACGGCGGCCATCGACCGAACGCCGGCGCCCATGGCGTCGCCTTCGGATTTGAACACGACAGCGTCGCCTGACGCCCAGGATCAGACCCCCTCGGCCCGGCCGATGCCGGTGCTCAGCCCGATCCAGGGGCCGCTGACGCTGGAAGGCAAGTATCTGGGCGACATCAGCGGCGAGGTGGGCGCTCAGGGCGAGGGCCTGGTGGACGCCGCCGGTCTGATGGATTTGCTGGGGGCCCAGCTGGCGCCGTCGGTGCGCGAGGCGCTGACCGGCCGGATCGCGGCCCAGTCGAAGGTCGATATGGCCGACCTGGACGTCGAGGGTTTCTCCCTGGTGTTCGATCCCCTGTCGCTGACCTTCGTGGCGACCCTCAGCCCCCAGGGTCGCGCCCAGCGCCGGATCGGCTTTTCGCAGGAGGAGAACGTCGATCCCGCCGCCTTCGACCAGCCCGCCGACTTCTCAGCCGCCGCCAATATCACCCTGGCCCAGCAGTATTCGCACAACGAGGACCGGTTTTCGCCGATGCAGGGCGGCATCGACATGTTCGCCAACTTCGGCGGGTTCGACGGCGTCACCCTGACGGCCGGCGTCGATTATGACGGCGGCGCGTCCGGGGACCGGTGGCAGCGACGCGAGATCCGCCTGACCAAGGACCTGTTCGGCTCCGCCGTGCGGCTGACGGCGGGCGAGTTCGCGCCACCGGTCGAGAGCTTTCAGGGGTCGCAGCGCTTTCTCGGCGTCTCGGCCGCGCGGGCCTATTCCACCATCCGGCCCTTCCAGAACGTCCGCCCCTCGGGCCGCCGCCAGTTCATCCTGGATCGCCCAGCCCTGGTGGTGGTCGAGGTCAACGGCGTCATCGTCGAACGCATCCGGCTGGACGCCGGCCCCTATTCGCTGGGCGACTTCCCGTTCGGCGAGGGGGCCAACACGGTCCGCCTGCTGGTCGAGGACGACAACGGACAGCGCGAGATCGCCGTCTTCGACCTGTTCGGCGGCGCGGGCCTGCTGGATCCGGGCGTGGTGGACTTCGGCGTCTCGGCCGGGGTTCTGGAAGAAGGCGGCCAGCTGGAATACGGCTCGACCCTCGCCACGACCGGTTTCTTCCGCAAGGGCCTCAGCGACGTGCTGACGGTTGGCGCCAACGCCCAGCTGGCGAACGGCCGCGGGCAGCTGGGCGGCCTGGCCACCTGGGGCTCGCCGTTCGGCCTGTTCCAGTTCAGCGGCGGCGGCAGCCACAACGGCGACACCGGCGCGACCGGCTATGTCGCCGCCCTCGACTATCTGCGCGAGGCCACGCTGGGCCGCGACGTCGATCTGCGTTTCGTCGCCTCGGCCCAGGCCACCAGCCGCTTCTTTCAGAGCGCCTTCGACGAGACCGCCTTCAACCGCGAAAAGTGGCGTGCGGCCGCCCGGGTGCTGCTGCGGATACGGGACTATTCGATGACCGCCGGCGCGGCCTTCGTGAAGGGCCGCAACCAACGCGATCGCACGGACCTCAGCCTGTCCCTGGGCCGCAGCTTCCGCAAGTTCGCGGTCAACCTGGCCTGGCAGCAGGGCACGACCGAGGACGGACGCAAGGAGGACCGCTTCGGCTTCACCCTGACCTCGCGCTTCGGCGGACGGTGGAGCGGCGCGGCGCGCTACGACAGCGACAATGACTTCCGCGAGGTCGGCTTGTCGCGCGCCTCTTCCGGCCGACTGAACGACGTCAGCGGCAATCTGCGCTTGTCCCAGGACAGCTCAAACCAGGCCGTGTCCGCCGACGTGCGCTACACCAACAACCGGTTCGATGCGGAGGTGGTGTCCAACCGACTGGTGTCGTCCGAACCCGGCGGCGTCACGCGTCAGGAATCGCTGTGGCGCGTCTCGACCATGATCGGTTACGCCGACGGCGCCTTCGGCGTGGGCCGCGCCTCGCGCGAAGGCTTCGTCATCGCCAGCCGCCACCCTACCCTGTCGGGCGCGCGCATCAGCCTGACGGACTCCAGCGGCTATGAGATCGCCCACAGCGGCTGGCTCGGCCCGGCCATGGCGGGCATCGATCGCGGCTATGGCGTGCGCCGGTTCGAGATCGCCGCCGATCCCCTGCCCCCCGGATACGACCTGGGATCGGGGGTCGTGACGGCCTTCCCCGGCTTCGGCAGCGGCTATCGCTTCACGGTCGGCAGCGACGCCTCGCGCACCGCTCGGGGCGTCCTGATGTCCCCCTCCGGCCCGGTCGGTCTGGCGGGCGGCGCGCTCCAGCGAGTCGATGGCCCCGCCGACGCCGAGGACAAGCCCTTCTTCACCAACCGTAATGGTCGCTTCATCGCCGATGGCCTGTCGCCCGGACGCTATCGGATCCTGATTCAGGGCGTCGCCGTCGGGGAGTTCGTCATCCCCGCCAATGTGGAAGGAATCGTCGATGTCGGTGAAATTCGCACCACCCCTTGAATCCCGGCTGTTCGCAAGGGCGCGCGGCTGGCTGCCGTCTCTGCTGGTGGCGGCCGTCGCCCTGTGCGCCGCCTTCGAGTGCAAGGCCCAGAGCTGCGACCTGGCCCTCGCCCAGGCGCCGGGCGCGGTGACGATCAACTACAATCCGTTCGGCGCCGGGGCGTCGGCCGCCGCTCTGGACGTCAAGCTGGAGAACCGCGCCGACAGCGCCTGCGATCTGCGACTGGCTTTCGAAGACGACGCCGGAGCGGAAATCGTCGGCCTGCCTCTGGGCGGTGTCGGGGTCCAGTTCCGTCCGCGCGAGACCTCAGGCTTCACGGTCTCGATGCTGGAACCCGGCGTCTTTCATTTCACCCTGGCCGGACACACGACCCAGGAGGTCCAATTCGATGTCGCCGTCGTCGTCGAGGCCGTTCCCGAGGCGGGCGAACACGCCGCCGATCTTCAGCTGATCGTGCGGGACACGGACCGCAACGAACTGCTGCCCTCCGTTCCCGTGCGTGTGGTGCTGGTGTCCACGCCGCGCGCCCAGCTGAACCTGGCGGGCGCTGCCGGCGCGTTCGGATCGGACAGCAGCGTGGAGGTGGTTGATTTCGGCGACGCCGTCACCGGCGCCACGCGACGCATCTTCGTGCAGGTGCGCGCCAACACCCCCTCCATACTGACCATCAAGTCCGAACATCGCGGGGCCATGCGACGGGTCACGGACGACAAGATCGCGACGGAGTCCAGCGTCCCCTATGCGGTCGATCTGGCCGGCGAGGCCGTCGATCTATCGGCCCTGTGGTCCAAGGACGTCGATCCGCCCCGCACCCTCGCCGGCATGTCGTTGCCGATGTCCTTCACCCTGGGCGCCGTTGGAAGCCAGATGGCCGGGCGCTACGAGGACATTTTGACGATCGACGTTTCGCCAAATTGAATACCGCTTACGGATCAATCGGATATACCCTATCAGGGTTAGCCAAAGCGGGCTATTACGTGCGTGCATTGGCTATGTTAACGATCTGATCACACTGACCAAATGCTGAACGTCAGCAGGTCTCGAACGTCAGGGTTTTCGGTCGTTTTTTCCGGCGCGAGGTCCAGCGCCGACGGACGCCGCCTGCCGTCCGGGGTTCTGCGGGGTGGAGGGACAGGGGATGATCGACCACGACTTCATGGAGGCGCCGGCGAGGAACGGCGGGCCGTCACCACGCTTTCAGGCGCAGACCACCGACACCGCTCGGCCCAGGGTTCACGTGCTCCGGGGCAACGGCGAAAGACTGGAGCCCCAGGACGGCGCGGTTTGGTTCGAGCATGACAGCGTCGCCCGGTTCGTCCTCAACCCGCGCGGCCGCATCCTGCGCTCAAACGCCCGCGCCCGCGCCCTGGCCGCCTCGGGCGTCATCGGTTCTGGCGAGATGTTCATCTGCCCCACGCACCGCCATCGGCCCGAGTTCGAGGTGCTGCTGAACCGCCTCGCCGAGGGCCGGCAGACCAGCGGCCGCATCCTGTTTCGCGCCGGCGACGACGCCTGGTGCCTGCTCGACCTCGCGGTTCTACCCGGCGTAGAAGACCGGGTCTTCGCCTCCGCCAGCCAGGCCCGCCCCCTCAGCGCCGAACGGATTGAACCCTTGCGCGCCGTCTTCGGCCTGACGCGCGCCGAGACGTCCGTGCTGTCCCACCTGACCAGCGGCGATGCGCCCAAGGACATCGGCCGCAAGATGGACATGTCCATCCACACCGTCCGCGCCCACCTGCGCGCCATCTGCATGCGAATGGGCGTCCGCGGCATCAACGGCGCGCTCCGCTTGAGCTTTCAGCTGACGACGTGAGCAAGGCGACGTCAGCCGAAGCACCGATCCAGAATCGACAATGACGGTCTACGAGACAAAAGGTGTCGATCAGAACCGCTTGGTCAGCTGCACGCCGTAGGTGCGCGGTTCGTTGACGAAGGCGGTCAGGTTGTTGAAGTCGATGGCGCCGATCACATTCTCTTCGTCGGTGACGTTGCGGACATAGGCGGCGGCCTCGATGCCGCGGTTCAGGTCGCGCCAGCCTGCACGCAGGCCGCCTTCGAACGCCGTGTCCTGCATGAACTCGACCGATTCATAGAGGAACAGGTTGAAGTCCTTCTGCATCACCCAGTCGGTCGACGCGAACAGCTCGGTGTCGTTACCCAGCGACCGGACATAGTTCAGCGTCAGGTTGGCGGTGTATTCCGGCGCCTGCGGGAAGGGGTTGCCGTCGATGTTGGCGCGACGGGTCGTGCCCACGGTGACGATCGGATCGGTGACGGTGCAGTTGGCGCCGCAGATGGCCACCAGCAGGTCGCTGTCCTTGATCTCGGTGTGGTTCCAGGCGGCGCCGGCCGACAGGCTGAAGCCCGCGCCCAGATCGATGTCGCCGTCCAGTTCCAGGCCGTAACCCTCGCCCTTGTCGGCGTTGATCAGGCGGTTGGAGTTGTCCGCGCCGCCGATGGCGGTGAACTGCAGGTCGCTGACTTCATAAACATAGGCCGTCGCGTTGAAACGCGCGCGGCCGTCCAGCAGGCGGGCCTTCAGACCGGTCTCGTAGGACATGACGGTCTCGGAGTCGGCCGTCGTCAGGACCGGCAGGTTGCGCCCCTGGATCGACGGACCGCGGTAACCCTTGGCCGCGCGGACGAACAGGTTGAGGCTGTCGTTGACCTCATACAGGGCGCTGACGTCCCAGCTGACCTGTTCGTCGCCGACGGAGACGGCGCCCGTTCCGCCGGCGCCCGTCCCCAACACGATGCGCCCGTTGTAGTCGCGGTTGTCGTCGGTGTAGCGGACGCCCGCCGTCACCTTCAGGGCCTCGGTCAGCTTGTAGCTGCCTTGACCAAACACCGACCACGAGTCCGACTTTTGCACGATGTCGGTCACCCGCGTCGGCTGAAGTCCGCCGACGCCGTTGAAAGTGCCCGAGACCAGGTTGATCCGCTCATCCCAATAGAAGGCCCCGACCTGCCAGCCGACCCGGCCGTCGCCGTTCGAGGCCAGGCGCAGCTCATAGGTGTTCTGCAGCAGGTCGCTGGAGAGGGTGCCTGTCTCGGAGTTGAACGGCGTCTTGTAAGGGGCGGTCGCTGGGGCCGAAGCCACGCCGCCGTCGATGTCGCCGTCGCCCTGGGACCAGCCCTGGTACGAGCCGACGATGCCGGTCAGGGTGGCGGGGCCGAAATCATACGCGACCTGCAGCGATTGCGAGGTCGTCTTCTGCTTCTGGAAGTTGTTGCGGCCGCCGTCGTAATAGACGGTGTCGCGGTCGAAATTGCCGTTCAGTTCGTTCGAGCCCTTGGTCAGGGCGTTGGCGCGGTTCATCGTGCCCGTGCCGTCATAGTCGCGGGCCTGCAGGGTCAGCAGGGTCGACAGACGATCGGTCGGGGTCCAGGCGACGTGGACGCGCGCGGCCAGATCGTTGAAGCCGCCCAGATCATCATCGTCCGCATTGGCGAAGGACGGGTTGAAGGCGTTGTTCACCCAGTCGTCGCGGTGGTTCCACAGGATGGCGCCGCGCACCTGAAGCGTGTCCGACGCCGGCAGGGTGACGGCGGCCTCGGCCCGGGTCGAACCCAGGTTGCCGTAGGTCAACGAGCCGAAGCCGGTGAAGTCATCCGACGGCTTGACGGTGTCGATCTTGACCACGCCGGCCGGGGTGTTGCGACCGAACAGCGTACCCTGCGGACCGCGCAGAACTTCCAGCTGCTGCACGTCGAACAGGGGGAAGCCCTTCAGATAGACGCTCTCCAGCACGACATTGTCCAGCACGACCGAAACCGGCTGCGAGGCGGTGAAGTCGAAGTCCACATTGCCCAGGCCGCGGATGTAGAAGCGCGGCGCGTAGCGGCCGTTCGAGCTCTCGACCTGAAGGCTGGGCACGCGCGCCGACAGCGACAGGATGTCGGCGCCGCCGGCCGAAACGTCCTGCAGAGTCTGGGCGTTCAGGGCGGTGACGGCGAACGGCACCTCGCGGATGTTCTCGCTGCGGCGCTGGGCGGTGACGACGATGTCGTCGACGCCGGCGACTTCGGCGGCGGTGTCCGTCGTCTGGGCGAGAACCGAGCCGGCGCTCAGCAGGGCGATGCCGCTGACGGTGGCGGCCAGAAGAGCTTGGCGAAGCATGGGCGAGATTTCCTTGGCGACAGGGAGGAGGACGTGTCGCGCGACGCCGTAAAGCTTCGCAGCGACGGCCGCCAGCGCAGAGCGGGCCTGTTTCTTGAACCTTTGAAGACGCAGCCACACCCGTGTGACAATCTATCCTTCGGCCGCTTGTGCAGCGCCGGCCGGCATTGTGCCGAGAGGGGCGAAATGCGATGCTGAAAGGGTGCGTGAGTCCGCTCCGCACGCACTCCCAGACATCGTTTGGATCGCGTATGCCCCTCGTCACGCCCTCCCGTCGCCGGCTCCTGCAACTCGCCGGGGCGACGGCGTTCGCGCCAGGGCTGACCGGCATGAAACGGGGGGATGTGATCGGCCGCGTTCTGGCCGTATCCGACATGCATTCGGCCTATGAGCGGACCGCCCAGTTGCTGGCCGCCTTCGAAACTGAAGTCCGCTCCAACCCTGTCCCCCATGTCATCGCCATCGACGGCGACATCTTCGAGCACGGCAATGTCGTCGCCGTGCGGTCGGGTGGCGCGGTGGACTGGGCCTTCCTGGCGGCCTTGCCGGCGATCGCCCCGACGGTGTTCAACCTGGGCAATCACGACAACGACCTGACGCCTGACCTGGCCCAGGTCGTCGCCCGGATGAAGAGCCTGGGCGTTCACGTCGTCAGCACCATCGGCGATACGCGCACGGGCGCCGGCTATGCAGACCCGTCCACGACCCTGCCGTTCGGTCGCCGTTCGCTGCGGGTCGTGGGCATGGCGACCAATTCGCTGACCACCTACTCCAAGGTCTCGCGCGAGCAGTTGTCGATCCCGGCCGCCGCCGATTGGGCCAGCGCCAATCTGGCCGACAACCTGGCCGGCGCCGATCTGGTCATGGTGATGAGCCACGCCGGGGTGACCGCCGACCGGGACATCCTGCCGCTATTGCCAGACGGCAGCCTGATGATCGGCGGACACAACCACCTGCTGTTCCAGCATCGCCAAGGCCGCAGCGCCTATGTCCACACCGGCGCCTGGACCGCCGCCTATACGGTGGCGGACTTCCTAGCGGACGGCTCGGTCACCGCCCGATCCCGCGCGGTCGCCCTGAACGATCCCGCCTCTCCCGCGCTGGCGGACCTGATCGCCGCGACCCTGGCCGCCGAGCTGACCGAGGAAGAGCGGACCGTCCTGGGGACCAGCCCTCGCGCCCTTTCGCTGGGCGACACCGGACGGCGCGTCGCAGCCGGTCTGGCCCAGGCGGCCGGCGCCGACGTCGGCTTCATCGGCCACACCACCCTGGGCACGGGCGTCCCCGCCGGGCCGATCAGCCGATACGTCTTCGATTCCATCGTCCGCTTTGACGGCAAGCTGATGGTCGCCACCGTCTCGCGGGCCCAGTTCGACGGCTTCATGGCCCGCGCCAACCAGGACCGCCCGATGCCCCTGGCCGACCGCAGCGGCGACTTCCTCTATGCCTCGGGCGTTTCGCTGAACGCCGATCCGGTCCGCATCGTCACCACCGACTGGTGCGCGACGAACCAGGCGGAGTATTTCGGAACGACCGACCTCAGTTTCGAACAGGCTTCAGACCTGATGCTGAAATTTCTGGCCGCCGAGGCTCTGCTGGAGCGGTGATAGCGTCTGAGCCTCCCTTTGTCGGCGCGTAATAAGCGCCTTGGCTATTCATTTGGCGGCACGAGGAACGATGGTGCACATGCATTTGCCGATCGTGATGAGCAACAGATCATTCACGTTTTTCATGTGCCTGTGGGATTCCACCGTGGCTGGTCTCGGATTCGACGAGACGGGCCGCAACAGAGAGCGCGCTGCTTAGCGCCGGTGTTCTGAATGCACAGACATTTTCCTGCGCCGGCAACTGACCACCCGCTGCGTGCCGTCTATTGACCTAGGGACTCACTGCTCATGAAGAGCCGCATCTGTTCATCTGACAATGCAACCGCGATATCATCTCACCGCAACGCGTCGTTCCCTCAGAGCTCCTGCTTCCTGTGACGACAGCGGCAACTGTCCCATTGCGGCGTTCAGATAGCCGTCCAGCGGCCCGGAGAACGGCCAGTCGGAACCTGGCACGAAACGCTCGACGCCGATGCTTCTCATGACCTCAACCAGTCGCGCCCGATTTTCCGCCGAGGTATCGGCGTCGAAGACCTGAGCCAGGTCGAAGAAGAGGTCGGGCGCGGTGTCAGGCCGGTCCGCCAGGACGTGTCGAAAGCCCTCCAGCGCGTCCCAGGTGTTCGCGTCCAGCCCGCCCCAGCCGCCGGAATGGGCGATCACGACGGGGATATCGCGGGCATGGGGCAGGATTTGTTCGACGAAGATGCGGACGTCGCGCGCGCCATAGTCCTCTGCCCGGGTGCGCATGTGGATCATGATGGTCAGCCGGGCGTTCGATGCGGCCTTGAAAACGGCCGCCAGGCGACGGACGTGGTCGGGATTTCGTAGATCGACACCCGAGTTGGTCAGGTGCAGCTTGAGCCCCTTGGCGTAGGGGTTGGCTTTCCACGCCTCGATTTCCGCCAAAGCATCGAGCGTCAGCGGGTTGACCGACACGAAGGCGACCAGTCGCCCCGGATGCGCCGCCGCAGTCGCCACGGTGAAGGCGTTGGCGTCGTGAACCCGTGTCGCGGCGTCGGCCAGCTCAGGAACCATCATCGGGCTTTCGGCCAGATAGGCGGTGGACATCATCCACGCCGTCTGGACGTCCGCCTCGTCCATGTCCGCCAGCAGATCAGCCGCCATCAGCGGTTCGACGAAGACCGGATCACAGGCGCCGATCCGCCCCGGACTGCTGCAATAGGCCGGCAGGATCTCCAGAATGGCGGGCGAATGGACGTGGACGTGATGGTCGGTGTGAACCGGCGTGCGGGTCTGCGCCATCGCGGGCGCCGCAAGCAGCGCGGCCGAAACCGCGCTCGCCGCGACGAGGCTTCTGAAGGTCATGGGTAGATTTCTGAAACGCGCCGGTCGGGCTCAGCGCGCGGCGTCGCCCAGCAGCGTTTGTTTCCAGAACAGAAGACTGGTCCAGAAATAGTAGTCCTCGTTTTCCTTCTTGTGGAAACCATGTCCCTCGTTCTGCGCCAGCAGATGCCAGGCCGTGCCGCTGTTGCCGCGCACGGCGCTGATGATCTGGTCGGCTTCGGACGCCGGGACGCGGGGGTCGTTGCCGCCTGTGGCGACCAGCAGCGGAATGGTGATCTTGTCCACGCTGGTCAGGGGCGAGATGGCCTGTAGTTGCGCGCGCTGGGCCGGATCACGCTCGTCGCCGTATTCCACGCGCCGCAGGTCGCGGCGATACGACTGGGTGTTTTCCAGGAAGGTGACGAAGTTGGAGATGGCGACGTAGCAGTTCGCCCCCTTCAGCCGGTCGCTGTAATGGACCGCCGTGGCGTAGCACATATAGCCGCCGTAAGAGACGCCGGTGACCGCGAACCGCGAGGCGTCCAGGGTCGGATCGACCTCAAGCGCGTCGAGGAAGGCGCCGATGTCCTTGACCGAATTCTCCCGCTGGAACGGGCCGTTGTCGAGATTGACGAACCGGGTGCCGTAGCCGGACGACCCGCGCACATTCGGGAAGAAGATCGCCACGCCCAGTTCGTTCAGCAGATAGTTCTGCGAGCCCAGGAAGTCGGGACGGGTCTGGCCTTCCGGTCCGCCGTGGATGTCGACGATCAGCGGGCGCTTGCCGGGGAATTTGGTCGGGTCAGGCTGATAGAGGAAGCCGGACACGGTCTCGCCGTCGAAGCTCTTCACCTCCACCAGCTTGGGTTCGATGTTGATCGCGGGATCCAAGCCGCCGGTCTCGCTGTCGGTCCACTGTGTGACCGCCAGGTTCGTAGGATCGATGGAGAAGGCGTCGCCCGACACGCGGGCGGACGACAGGCTCAGCCCGATCGCGCCCCAAGGCGCAATGTCGATGGCCGGGCCGATGCTGTAGGGGATGACGCCGTCCGGCAGGCCGGTGACGACGCGCACCGCGCCCGTGGCGACATCCATGACCTTGAGCCGCGAAACGCCCGCCTCGTTCAAGGCATAGGCGATGAAGCTGCCGTCCGGCGCCAGGGCGTAGTCGCTGACGTCCCACCGGGTCTCGGTGCTGACGGGGACGAAACCGCCCTGGCCGATCCGCCCCAGGCGCAGGAAGTCGCTGTCATTGTTGGATGTCGCCCAGACCGTGCCGTCGGCCGCATATTTGGGGTCGACATACGACACCTGCGCCGCCGGATCGGTCAGCGGGGTCATGCGACCGGACGCCAGGTCCAGTTCATAGACCACGGCGTTGTTGATCGACATCCGGTTCAGGACCAGGGCCTTGGTCCCGTCCCTGGAGAAATCGGCGATGTTCCACCCGCCGCCGGAAACCTGCGCCACCAGACGGTCGGTCGAGGGATTTTCAGGATCGACGACATACAGGTCCATGTCCGCGCCGTTGCGCCGCGACGAGGCATAGCCGACCCGTTTGCCGTCCGGGCTCCAGGCGCCGAACCAGTTGCGGCTCTTGCCGTCGGTGATGCGAGCCAGCCGACCGCCGGAAAGGGTGTAGAGCTGATAGAATTCATCCCCGCCATTGTCCTTCTGGACCAGCAGGGTCTGGCCGGACGGCGACAGGGCGCCGCCCACGATCGGCTCCGCCTCGAAACTGATCTGGGTGCGGGCTCCGTCGGGACCGGCGACAACGTGAAGCTGGTCGGTGGCGCCGAACCGGGTCTTGACCAGCATGGATCGGTCGGCGGCGTTCCACCCCATGAAGGCGGCGCGACGCGCCTGAAGATAGGGCTGGGTCGCGGCCACCAGATCGTCCGGCACCGCCGGCAGTCCATCGGCCACGATGGCGGCCGGCTTGGGCGCTTCGGCGAAGGCGGCGGGCGCTACGGACAAGGCGAGCGCGAGGGCCAGCGGGAGACGAGACATCATCATTCGGACCGTGAACTGGGGGGAAAAGAAGGGGTCGCCGGCTCCTGATCGGGAGACCGAAGCCGGCGACCGGCGGCGCGCTGCCAGAACTAGAAGCGGTAACGCGCGCCGACCGTGACGTACCGACCGACGACGTCGTAGTACGGAGAGAAGAGCGAACCATCCGGAGGCGACTTGTCGAACAGGTTGGTCGCATTGGCGTAGAGCTCGACGCCCTCGGCGCCGTAGTGGGCCAGATCGGCCGTCAGCCCCAGATCGACGTAGGTGAAGGCGTCGATGTCGTTGTTCACGATCTTGACGGTGCTGTTGTAGACGCCTTCCGAGATGTAGCGGGCGCGCAGGTTGGCGCCGAACACCTCGCCCTGCCAGCCCAGGCTGGCGTTGACCCGCAGTTCCGGCACGCCCAGGCCGAAGGCGTAGCCCTGTGACTTGACGTACTCGATCTCCGAAATGCCGTCGTCCGTCGTCAGGCTGTTCACCCAGGTTCCGACCAGGCGCATCTGCACCCGCCCGGTCGCGCCCGGAACCCACAGGTCCGCCGGCGACGAATAGGAGACTTCGGCGTCGATGCCGTCGGTTTGATACTCCGCCAGGTTCACATAGGTGGACCGCGTGCGGATCAGATTGCCCGAGGCGTCGCGGTCGACATTGGCGCACAGGGCGGTGTTGCCGTTGAAGCAGCGGCTGACCAGGTCCTGAGGCGCGATCGTCGTGATCACGTCGTCGATCTTGATGTTGTAGTAGTCGACCGACATGTTCAGGCCGGGGATCGACGGCGGTGAATAGGTCAGTCCCAGCGTCAGGGTGTCCGCCGTTTCCGGCGCCAGGTTCGGATTACCGCCGCCGTTGTTCAGCGTGTAGACGGTCTGGCCCTTCAGCGGGTCGTTGATGTTGTTATAGCCGGTCGTGGTGGTGGTGTAGAGTTCGGCCAGGTTCGCCGACCGGATGTCGCGCGACTGGGTGATGCGCCCGCGGAAACCGGGGAAGAACTCGTTGGTCGCGCCGACCTTCCACGACCAGATCGAGCCCGTGGTGTCGTAGTCCGAGATACGGGCCGCAGCGTTGAATTCCAGATTGTTCAGCACCGGCAAGTCCCGAACGATCGGCACCAGGATTTCGCCGAAGGCTTCCTTGACGGTGAACTCGCCCGACATGGCCGAAAAGCTGAAGGTCTGGAACGCCTTGACGGCGTCCAGCTCACCCACGCGCTGATCGGTCTGCTCCTTGCGGGCCTCCAGACCGACGGCGATCGAGACGTCCCCCGCCGGCAGGCTGAAGGGCTCGCCGCGCAGGCTGACGCCGGCGACATCCAGCTTGGTGGTCGTGCGTTGTTGGGGTGTGCCGGTGACATAGTCGATGGCTTCCTGAGACGGCGCGCCCAGGCCGAACAGGTTGATCGGCACGCAGCCGGAGTTGGCGTTGGTCAGGGTCACGCGGCAGACGGGCTGATTGGTGACGGGGCTGATGACCGAGTCGACCGCCTGGGCGTAGTTGGTGGTCAGCAGGAAGCCTGGCGTGTCGATATTGTTCTCGTATTCGCCGTGGCTGTAATAGGCGCCCCAGCGCCAGTTGTCGCCGAACTCGCCGTCCAGGGCGATGGTCGCCTGGGTCGTGACCCGCTCGAAATCGATGGTCGAATAGGACAGGTCGGAGTTGAAGCGGCCCATGGTGAACGAGGTCTGTCCCGCCGCCGCCATCTGCTGCTTGATCGCCGTAGACAGGAAGGCGTTGTCGTTCTTGATCGTCAGATTGCCGCGGTTGTGGTCGCCGAACCAGATGTAGTTGTTCCACATCCGCGAGTGACGAACGTCAGCCGTCAGCCGCAGCTTGTCGGACAGCTCGTAGGTGGCGCTGGCTAGGCCGGCGTAACGACGCTGGGGCGTGACCAGGGGGCTGAGGTCATCGTTCGACGGCCCCTCGCCCCCGACCGTGTTCGCACCCACCACCGTGCCGTAGTTGAAGGCGCGCAACGTGCCGTCGGGATTGAACACCTGTCCGGCGTTGACACCGGACATGATCAAGCCGCCGTAGGCCGCGTTGGAGAAGCCGACGTTGGGAACGGTGACGAAACCCCCCGCGCCGTTCGAGACCTGGGCCCAGCGACCGATCGCCGGACGCGAGGTCTTGGGAACGACGCCGTCGTTGTCCAGATATTCGCCGCCGATCACGAAATGACCGCGACCGTTGGCGAACGGCGTGCCCCATGCCGCTTCGAACCGCTGCTGTTCAGCGTCATCGAAGGACGAGATGCCGTACTCGGCGCCCAGCTTGCCGCCGGTTAAGAAGCGGTCGATGCCGATGTTCACCACGCCGGCGACGGCGCCGGAACCCCAGGCCGCAGATGCGCCGCCGGTGACGACGTCCACGCTCTTGACCAGAACGGACGGAATGCTGTTGAGGTCGTTTTCGCTCGACACCCGACGCCCGTCGATCAGGACCAGCGTGCGGTTGATCCCCAGGCCGCGCAGATCGACCGGCGCATTGCCCGCGCCGGTGTTGGTGCCGGTCGTCTGGGGCGAGCTGCTGGCCTTGAACTGAGGCATGTCGTTCAGCGCGGCGGCGATGTTCTGGCGCGCGCCGACCGAAAGATCCTCGGCCGTCAGATGGATGGTTGGCGTGGGCGCCTGGAAGCCGGCCCGGTCGATCCGGGACGCGGTGACGACGATGTCGTCCACCGAGGCGGCGGCCTCTGGAGCGGTTTGGGCGTCCTGCGCGTGAGCGATCCCGGCGCACGAAAGCAGGGCGATGGCGCTGCAGCAGGTGGTCAGATGGCGGTTGAGACGAGACAAGGCGATGGTCCTCATAAAGATGACGCCCCTCCCCAGGGGTGTCTGACGCGAGCGACGCTCTGCGGCGTCGTTTCGCCCCCGCTGTCATCAGGCCTGAGAGCTTCGGGGCCTTGCGACCCGTTTCTCCTTCGGCGAGGCCGGATCCCCCGGACCCGTCCTTCTCTCCAGCGTTCCTTCAGCAAGACGGTCCGTTTGCCTGAGCGTTTCCGGGGCGGTTGCGCCTTCGGCGTCGGCCGGAGCCGATCTCTCCCGCCTTGCTGAACCTGAGTAAGATCGACCCCGAGCCTGGTGTCAAATACGTGAAAACGGCAATTTTATTGCTACAATAAGGGCGACCTTCGCATTTCATTGCTCTTCAAGATCAAGCAACGTCACTTATAGCCGCGCCCCACGTCCGGCTTACACGGCCGTGACGGCATCGTGACAGAAAGGCGGGTTTCGGACTTTGTGGACTTATCCACAGGAACGCTCAGGGTGCGGCGGGATCCGAGGGGGCCCTGACGCCAGGACGCATCGCGGCGTGCCAGCGCTTCAGCAGGGTCGCACGGCGCGCCTGATCCAGATTGGCCAGCAGGGCCGGCCCCACCCGAATAGGTCGAACCCCGGGCGACGCAGGTCGCAGGGGCGCATCGACATCGTCGCGCACCGGCCGAACCCCCAATGCGCCGATCACGCGCTGGCCTTCGCGCGACAGCAGAAAGTCCAGAAACAGACGCGCCGCATTCGGGTGCGCGGCATTGCGGGGAATAAAGGCCACCCGCGACACGGACAGATGATAGTCGTCAGGCGTGATCAACCCGATCTGGGGAACACGCTCGGCCCAGGACTCACCATAGGATCGGTTCATATTATAGGCGAACACCATCCGGCCATCGGCGATCTGGCCCATCATCCTCTGCCCCGAGGTGTCCAGTCGCGGGCGCTGGGCGCCCAGCGCCTCCATCAAGGGCCAGGCGTCGGGATAGATTTGCACGTCCGCCGACAACTGCATCAGGGCCACGCCGCTGCGTTCGGCGTCATAGAGGGTGACGCGGCCGCCAAAGACGTCAGGCCGTGTCCTCAGCAACCGAAGCAAATCCGCGTGGCTGCGCGGTACGATATCGCCCGCGAGCTGACCCTTGTTATAGGCGAACACGATCGGCTCGGCCGTCAGCCCATATCCCTGATCGCGCCACACCGACCCGTCTGGCATCGCCGCCCGATGCGGGGACTTGTAGGCCTGGGCATAGCCGTCGTTGATCAGCTTGACCTGCACGTCCATCGCCGTGCTCCAGACCAGATCCGGCCCGTCCTGCCCCGTATCCGCCAGCGCGCGAACCTGTTCGGCGATCCGCGTGGAGTTGATGTCTTCCAGATGCACCCTGATCCCGGGCCAGCGACGACGAAAGGCCTCCAGCACCGGCCCCATCAGGCTGGTGTTGGTCAGGATGTGCAGCGCCCCTTCGCGACGCGCCAGCCAGCGCACCCGCTGCGCCGTGCCTGCCCCCTCCGGCTCCGACGAACAGCCGGCGGCGCCCAATCCGGCCACGCCTCCCGCCAGACCCATCAGCATATGTCGTCGATCCGTCTTCACCGCTCCGGCTTTCTGGTTATGGTGTCGCGCATGATCCGTCGCCCCGTTCCGTCGCCATGAGAATACTCGTCGTCGAAGATGACAAGGCGCTGCGGCATTCGCTCGAAGCCAGTCTTCACGAGGCGGGGTTCGAGGCAAGCTGTATCGACAGCGGCGAACAGGCCTTGCAGCTCGAAAACGCCGAGGTCTTCGACGCCGCCATTCTGGACATCGGCCTGCCCGACATCGACGGCTTCGAAGTGCTCAGAACCCTGAGGCGGCGGGGATCCTCGACGCCCGTCTTGATGTTGACGGCGCGCGACGCCCTCGGCGACCGCGTCGCGGGCCTGGACCTCGGGGCCGACGACTATCTGGTCAAGCCGTTCGCCCCGTCTGAACTGGTCGCACGCCTGCGCGCCATCGTGCGTCGGCGCCAGGGACAGGCCGCCGGCGCGGTCGTGGTCGGAACCCTCTTCTGCGACTGGCGCACCGGGCGCGCCCTGGTCAACGACCGCGACCTCGCCTTACGTCCCCGTGAATGGGCCGCCTTACGCGTCCTGGCGTCCCGGCCGGGACAGGTGGTGGACCGCGACCTGCTGGCCGCCGAGGTCTTCCCGCAAGACGAGGCGCCGTCCCTCAACGCGCTGGAAATCCACGTCGGTCGGCTGCGTCGAAAGCTTCAGCCCGACGGCCCAGCCGTGACCAATATTCGCGGCCGTGGGTATCGTCTCGATCCATGAGCCGCGCCCGGCCTGCCCGTTCCCACAGCCTGGTCATACGCCTGCTGATCGCACAGGTGATTCCGCTGGCGATCTTCGCCGTCGTCGTCCTGGCGGTCGGCGCCTGGACGGCCCAGCGGGTGGTGGCGAGCAATGCGGACCGGTTGCTGGCGGGCGCGCTGCAAACGATCCGCGAGACCGTGTCGGTTACCGATGGCCGCGTCACCGTGGACGTAGAACCCTGGGCCCTGGCCTTGCTGGACGGGCCAGAGCGTGACGCCGTCTTCTACAGCGTCCGCGAAGGCGAGCGGCTCGTGACCGGCTATGAAGAACTGCCCAACCTCCCCCAGGCGCAAGCGGACCGGCCGGCGTTCGCGGACCTGTCCGTCAGGGGCGTTGCGGTGCGGATGGCGCAACAGACTTTGATCATTCCCGGCCGCGACGCCCCTGTCCGCGTCTCGGTCGCCCAGAGCCTGGACTCCCGCCGCGCCAGCCTGCGGGAGCTTTACCGCAGCATGCTGCTTCTGCCCGGCCTGCTGGTCGTGCTCGCCGCCCTTCTGATCTGGCCGGCCCTGCAATGGGGTCTGAACTCGCTGAAACGCCTGATCGACGACCTGACGCGCCGCCCCAGCCCCTCGGCGAACTTCGCCCCGACCAATGTCGATCTGGCGCCGCGCGAGTTCTGGCCGGTCCTGAACGCCTTCAACCATCTGCTCGCGCGGCTGGAGACCTCGACCTCCGGCATTCAGCGGTTCGCGGCCGACGCCTCGCACCAACTGCGCACACCGCTGTCGGTCGTGTCCGCCAATCTCGAACTTCTCGCAGGCTCTTCCCGTCCTTGGACGGATCAGGAGAGACGGCTGATCGCAGATTCTCGCGACGCCGTCAGCGGCATGACGCACCTCGTCGGGCAACTGCTGTCCACGGCCCGCGCCGACGGCGCCCGAATCTCATCCTCCGCCGACCTCGGCCGCGCGGCCCGCCGCGCCTGCCAGGCCGCCCGTGAGCGCCGCAGCTTTCCTGACGGCGCCCTGCGTCTTCGTCTTCCGGCCGAACCGGTCACCGTCCTCGGCGCCGAGGACCTCATCACCGAACAGATCCTCAACCTTATCGACAACGCCTTCCACCACGGCGCGCCGCCTGTAATCGTGCATGTGCAAACGACCGGTGCGGTCTGCGTCTGGGATCACGGCCCAGGCGTCGACGAAGCCACGCTCCCCCACCTTACCGACCGCTTTTTCCGCGCCGCCTCATCCCAGGCATCGGGCTCCGGCCTCGGCCTGGCGATCGTTCATACTCTGTCCGACGCCCAAGGCGCGCAGTTCACAATATTCAATCGCGGCGTAGAGCGAACTGGCCTGATCGGAACGATTGCTTTTCAACTTGAAGCGTAGAGGATGCTTGGGGCGGCTCTGGTTCCTCCTCATGACTGACGTGGTTGAGCAGGACTTGAAATGTCTTTGCGCATACGCACCCGTAAGCAGTCGCTTTTTCAGCGGCCGACTTCGGCGAGACAGTCTGAAAACGCCTCCCGACCAAGCTAATTAACACTGCCCCTTGGCTCAGGCAGGTGGCCAGCACCCACCCTGCTCCGTACCGCCTCAAGCCCCGTCCGACACCAAGACCGCGCCGAACAAGGGAGGCAGTCTCAACTGAATGGTCGGTCCGGCCTCAAGCCGTTGGCCGGTTAGGGCGTCTGTATAAGAACGACCGCGCAACGTCGGCGGCAGGTCGATCTGAACCGTACGTTCCGCATCCGAGTTGTTCACTGCGACGAGGGCGACCCGATCCTGCAGCGTCCGGGGCGCGACCACGACATGGGCGTCCGTGTAGAGCGGCGCGCCCAGTTCGCCCAGGGCCAGAATCGGATGCTGGCGGCGAAGCGCGATCAGTTTGCGCATCTCGGCGTAGGTTGTCATGTCAGGATCGCCGCCGGTGTCCGCCCAGGGGAAGGTGCGGCGGTTGTCGGGATCCTCGCCGCCCGTCACCCCGACTTCGTCGCCATAGAAGACGGTCGGGGCGCCCGGCCAGGCGACCTGCATCAGCACAGCCAGGCGATACCGGCGGCGCGCCAGCGCCGTCGCCGCAGGATCGTCGCCATGATCGCCCAGCAGCCACAGACTGCGCGCGGTGTCGTGGGTGGACAGCAGGTTCATCGACGCGCGCCAAGCCTGGGCGGGATAGAGCTCGCGCATCAACTCGATGTTGCGATAGGCGCCGGCGACGTCGCTGCCTGAGGCGATATTCAGCGCCGTGTCGCGGAAGATGTAGTTCATCGTCCCATCGAAAGTGTCGCCCAGGAAGTATTTGGACGAATCGAACCAGGTTTCAGCGATGGTCACCGCCTCGGGGTCCTTGGCCTTCACCGCCTGGCGCCATCCCCGCCAGAAGTCGTCGGGCACCCAGGGCGCCACGTCCATCCGCCAGCCGGAGGCCCCGCGATCCAGCCACAGGGCCGTCACCGAATCCGGCGCACCATAGGCGAACGACCGGAAAGACGGCGACCCCTCGTTCAGTTCCGGCAAGTCGCGCGCCCCGGTCCAGCCGGTGTAACGGTCGTCGGGGTCGGCCTGCGAGGCGTCCAGACGATACCAGTCGGCGTAGGGACTGTCGGTGCGCACCTCGCCCCCCTCCAGCGCCCCGACGCCCGGATGTTTGGCGAAGCGATCGAAATACAGGCTGTCACGGCCGGTGTGGTTGAACGAGACGTCCACCACCACGCGGATCCCGCGCCGAGCGGCCTCGCGCGTCAGCCGCTCGAAGTCGGCGTTCGTGCCGAAGGCGGGATCGACGTTGCGATAGTCGCCGGTGTCGTATTTGTGGTTGCTGGCGGCCGTGAAGATCGGCGTCATGTACAGCGCCGTGGTTCCCAGTGCGGCGATGTGATCCAGCTTTTCGGTGATCCCGGCCAAGTCGCCGCCGAAGAAGTCGTTGCCGCCGCGATTGTCCGAGCCGTCGCCCGAACCGGGGCGGAACGGCCGGGCGTTCCAGTCGGCATGCGTCTCGACCGACCCGTTCTGGAAGGTATTCGGCCCCGGCTTCGGATCGTTGGAAGCGTCGCCGTTCCGGAAGCGATCGGGGAAGACGTAGTACCAGACCGCCTGCTGCGCCCAGGCCGGCACCGCATAGTCTCGCGACGTCACGGTCATGCGAAACCGCCGCACCGTCCCCGTATCCTGGGGCGCGTCCGACGCGACGCCAAGGCCGTTGCCGCCCCGTTCGCGGGTCCAATAGATCGGCGCGCTGTTGTTCTGATAGACGAAGTGTCGTCCGCCGATCTCGACGTCGAACCAGTAGCCGTAAACGCCCGTCGTCGCGAACACATGCCGGCCCGCCCAGCGCCCGTCCGCGCCACGCACCAGCGGGACGCGTTCCAGTTCGTCATAGGCCAGAACCTCTTGATTGCCCTCCAGGCGGCGTCGGTCGATTACCAGGGTCGCCCGCTCTGCGTCGGGCGCATCGAGGCCGAACGTCACCTGCCCGCCATCGACGACCGGGCCGAAGGGGGCCTTGTAGGCCACGTCGCGGCTGTCGTGGCGCAGGGATCGGGCGCGCGGATCCGACAGCGTCTCGACCTGGGGCGCGGCCTTCGCCACCGTCAGCACGGGACGGCCGTCCTCGAACTGAAGCCGGAGCGTGCTCCAGCCGTCGAACCGATAGCGCAGATTGTCCGAACCGCCCTGGTCCGGGCGCGCCGTGGGGATGACCGCCCCTTGCGGCTCCGACCCTCTCGGCCCCGCAAAGGTGGAGGCGCCGCTCCAGTCGGCGTCGGCGATCTTGAAGTCCTGAGCGCCCTGCAGTTCGGTGGTGACGACATAGGCGTCGCAGTCCCAGCGCATCGCGTATTCATCGACGGCGGTCCAGCCGCTCATGGCCCCGCGAAGATACAGCCGTGTGTCGCCGAACGGGGGAGCGCTGCAACGATCGACTGCGACATCCGCGACATCTGCGACGCTGGCGCACCCGGCGAGAATGCCGCCGGTGATCGCCAGCGCGGCGACCCCCGCGCTTCGTCCGCGACTCGACGCCGAACGGTCGGTTCGGTGCGCAGATTTCGTACGCTTCCCTGCCATGCCCAAGCCCAGCCCGCCATTCGCCATGATCGTTTCCCAAGTGCTTTTGTGTTTTCTGCAAGTTTTCACAAAAGTAACCCGTGCGCCACCGCCAACCTGCCCTAAGGCGTCAAATTGCCTCGAAAGCGAGGGCTAAGCGCCGATGACGCAATGATGCAAAATACTGCAAACAAGCACCTCATAGTGCCACAACGCGCGCTTAAGAGATCTTCTACGGGAGACCAATGCAAGCGCGCCATCGGCGCAGACCGACAACCTGAAGCAGAGACTTCTATGGCTTAGCGGTTGCGCACTACCCCAGCGTGGGATGGGCGTCGGCTGGGTCAGTATCGTGTGGAGCGGCTGATGCGCCGCGCGCCGGCCTGCAACGGCTGGCGGTCCTGTCGCGCCATGTCCGGGCGACAAACGGTCGCCTCCCGAGCCCCGAGCTTGGGCTGACCCAAAGTTCGGATTGCGGGATCAAGTATGGAGCAGAGGCTCATCGCCTGGCTCTCGCCCGATCTGGCATGCGCTCCTAGTCACACCACGTCATTGAAAACTATGGTGCGGGCGGCCGGGCTTGAACCGGCAAGGACTTTCGTCCGGCAGATTTTAAGTCTGCTGCGTCTACCAGTTTCGCCACGCCCGCGACCGGACCGGCTGTATAGCCAGCCTGTCCGTCGGGGCCAAGCGGGCTTAGCGAGCGGCGGGCGCCGCCGGCTTCATCGCCCGGAAATCCACGTCGGAATCGGCGATCAGCCACAACAGGCCGGCCCAGGCGGCGACGTTCTGGTTCAGTTGCGCCGGGTCGATCTTGTCCAGGGTGTCGTTGGCGGTGTGGTGCAGGTCGAAATAGCGCGTGCCGTCCTGGGCCAGACCGAAGAAGGGCACGCCAAGCGGTCCCATCGGGCCGACATCGACGCCGCCATCGGTCTCGACCTCGTTCGAGGCCAGGACTCCGATGGGATAGAGGACACGCGTGGCGGCCTTCTGGAAGTCCGAGCCTTGCGCGCCTGCGGGCAGGCGCAGGGCGTAGACGCGGTCGGCGCCGAAATCGCTCTCGCCGGCAATGATGTGCTTGTCCAGGGCCTCACCCTGGCCGCGCGCATAGACGGCGCCGCCGTTGCCGGTCTGGGGCGTCGGCTGGGAGACCTCTTCCGACCCGTAGAAGATCACGCGCAGGGTGCGGGCCGGGCGGCGGCCGCTGTCGGCGATGGCCTTGGCCGCCGCCACGGTGATGGCGCCCCCTGCCCCGTCGTCGATGGCCCCTGTGCCCAGGTCCCAGCTGTCCATGTGCGAGCCCAGCACGATGATCTCGTCCGGTCGCGTGGCGCCCGGCAGATCGCCGATCACATTCTGGCTGGCGGTCCGATAGGTGCGGGCGGTCGAGGTCAGGCGCATCCGCACCGGCTGGCCCAGGGCGACCAGGCGGCTGACCTGATCGGCGTCGGGCGCGGCTAAAGCGAAGGCGGGGATGGTCGGCTTGCCGTCCACATAGCGGGTGGTGCCGGTGTGGGGCATCCGGTCCTCGTCCGAACCGACCGACCGCATGACGAAGGCCGATGCACCCTTGGCCGCCGCCACGCCGGGGCCGGCGCCGCGCACGCGGGTCTGGGGACCATAGCCGGAGCCGTCCTGCATGGGGTGCATCTGGCCCAGGTCGACATAGACGATCTTGCCCCGCACGGCGGCGTCGGGCGCGGCCTGCAAATCCTCGAAGGTGGAGAAGCGGACGATCTCGGCCTCGACGCCATTGCGCGGCGTGGCCGGCGAATGACCCAGGGCGGCGGCGACCAGGGCCTGGGCGTTATCGCCGACGATGGCGGCCGAGCTTTCGCCCCGCTCCCATCCGACCAGCGGGAACTCTTCGATCCGCACGTTCTGGAAGCCGTTGGCGCGCAGATAGTCGGCGGCCCACGCGGCGGCCTGCTGTTCCGAGCGCGAGCCGGCCGGGCGCGCGCCGAACCGCGTCGTCAGCTGGGTGACATAGTCCATGGCGATGTTGGAGCGCATCGCGGCGTCGCGCACGACGATGGCCTGATCCACCGTCGCGGCGTCCTGGGCGTTCGCGACAGGGGCGAAGGCGACAAGACCCAGCGCAGCGGCGCTGGCGGTCAGCAGGCGGATGGACATGGGCAGGCTCCGGACTCAGGCAAGAGCCGGAACCTAGGTAGGTTCAGTCGTTCTGGAAATAGGGTTCGACCGGACCCTGCAGTTTCACGGTCAGGGCCTTGCCCTTGCGGTCCACGCGATTGCCCAGGGCCAGACGCACCCAGCCCTCGGAGACGCAATATTCTTCGACATTGGTCTTTTCCTCGCCCTTGAAGCGGATGCCGACGCCGCGTTGCAGCACCTCGGCGTCGTGATGGGGGCTGGACGGATCGACCGAGAGGCGGTCGGGAGGCGTGTCGGACATGGTCTTCGAGCGAGCTCAGGTTTTCGGCAAGGCGCGGTGATAGACGCGCGCGCGTCTCATGCCAATCCGAAACCGGGCGGCGGCGTGCTTATGGCAGCAGATGATAGTGCTGGGCCACGGCGACGATCATCACGGCTCCCACCGTCGGAACGGCGACAATGATGGCGCGACGCAGACGATGCGCGACGTATAGCAGTTCCCCGACCACGACGTTTTCCTCGATGCAGTCGCTCTCTGACGGAGCGTTCGAAGATCATTGGTCGAACTGATCATCCTGTCGAGACGAAACGTCTGATCAGGCGCCACAAATATCGTTACTGCACAGTTTGGCGCGGCTGAGCGTTGGGGGCGGCCGACGGCTGATAGGCCTGGGGACCGGCGGGCGGCGTAGCGGCGGGCGTCGCCGGGCGACGTGCCGGCGTTGCGGCCGGGCGCCTAGCGGGCGTGGCGGCAGGACGAGAGGCCGCTGGCCGTGGCGTCGGACGGGACGCAGGCGTGGCGGTGGCGGCGGCTGGCTGAGCGACCGGGGTGGGCGCAGGCGTTGCGGCGGCGGGCGTCGCAGCCGGCGGCGGCGTGGCGGCTTCGGCGGCGGCGGCGCGGGCGGCCATCTGCTGGGCCTGGAAGCGGGCGGCCAGCTTCTCGGTCAGTTCCTTGGCCTGGGCCGGCGTCATCTGCGCCATGATGGCGGCCAGGGTGCGCGGACGCATGGCGGCGGCGACGGGCAGGCGCACGCGGTCCTCCAGCGTCGCCATGACGGGTGCGGCCTCCTTGGGTCGCATGGCGGAATAGACCTGGACCAGGCGGTCGATCTCGGCCTTCTCGCGCTCGTCCACCTGACCGAGCATCTGCTTCATCTCGGCCTTAAGCGCCGCCAGTGCCTGGATCTTGGCCTCCAGCTTCTGTTCGGCGGCAACCATCAGCGGCAAGGTGGTGGCGAAATCCTGATCGCGCGCGTCCAGCGCCTCTCGGCGTTGCGACAGCGACTGGATGATTCTGAGTTCGGCGGGCGAAATCCCGGCCTGCTGGGCCAGTTGTTCGGGCGACAAGGCGGAGCAGGTGCCCGGCAGGACAGGCTTGACCGGCGCGCCGGCTGCGGCAGGCGCGGCCTCCTCGGCCCAGGCCTTGGCGCCGTCGAACAGGCCGGGCGCCACGCCGATGGCGCGCACGGCGACCACCCCGCCGATGGCGATGGCGATGAGGGGCAGAAGGCGGGGTAGACGGGCCATGAAATGGGGTTCCGAACTCAGGCGGCGAACAGGTCGTCGTCGAGATTACGACGCGCGGCGTTGAGGCTTTGTTTGGCGGAATGGTTAGCGGAACGTCCTGCCGTCAGGGCCTGAACGATGGCGGCGACATTGTCGCGACCGGCCGGGGCGGTGCTCGCGGTGGCGCGACGGCTGGTCGAGGGGCTGGCCAGACCCTGGATACGCTCGGCCAGAGCGGCCATGCGCTCGGCGCGTTCTTCATCTTCGGTCGCGGTCACGGCAGGGGCGGTGACGGCGACGGGCGCGCGGCGGGCCGGCTCGTCCTCGACGATGCGAACGGGTGCGGCGGCCGGCGCGCGGGCGATCAGGGTTTCGAGCTGCGCCTTGACCTCACGCGCCTTGATGATGCGGTCGTGCAGCAGGTCCGTTTCCTGGCCCGAGGCGCGCAGGGTCGCCAGGGCGTTCTCGGCGCGACCGGCGGCGGCGTTCAGCTCGGTCACCGCCTGGGCGAAGGCCAGTTGACCGGCGCGCAGGGCGGCCAGCTTGCGTTCCAGCTTCACCCCATAGCCGATCGCTGCGACCAGCAGCAGCATCAGCACCCCGTCCATGATCATTCCGGCCATCAGACTTTGACTCCCAGGCGGGCGGCGGCTTCGGGATTGACCGGCCCTTCGACGCGTATGGCGATGTGCTGACCCTTCCGACCCATGCGGCCGGTGGTCAGGGGGATCGAGCCGGCGCGGATCGACACCTCCGAATCCGGCGTGGCGTTCAGCATCAGGGTGTCGCCGACCTTCAGGTTCAGCACGCTGGACAGGGGCATCATCTGCTCGTCCAGCACGGCGCGGACCTCGGTCTCTGTGGTCCACAGCTCGGTGGCCAAGTGGCCTTCCCAGATGTTGTCGCGGCCGAACTTCTCGCCCATGAACTGCTGCAGCAGCATCTTGCGGATCGGCTCCAGCGTCGCATAGGGCAGCAGCAGCTCGATCCGGCCGCCGCGATCTTCCATGTCGATGCGCAGCTTGATCAGGATGGCGGCGTTCGCGGGTCTTGCGATGGCGGCGAAGCGAGGGTTGGTCTCCAGCCGATCCAGGTTGAAATGGACGGGCGTCAGCGGCTCGAAGGCCTGGCGGGCGTCGTTCAGCACGACCTCGACCATCCGCTGCACCAGCACCCGTTCGATGGTGGTGTAGGGCCGGCCTTCGATCCGCAGCGCCGCCGTGCCGCGACGACCGCCCAGCAGCACGTCCACGATCGAATAGATCAGGTTGGAATCGACCGTCAGCAGGCCGTAGTTGTCCAGCTCCTCGGCCCGGAACACCGCCAGAATGGCCGGCAGCGGGATGGAGTTCAGATAGTCGCCGAACCGAATCGACGAGATGTTGTCCAGGCTAACTTCGACGTTGTCGGAGGTGAAGTTGCGAAGGCTGGTAGTCATCAACCGCACCAGGCGGTCGAACACGATCTCCAGCATCGGCAGGCGCTCGTAGCTGACGAGCGCGGAGTTGATGATGGCGCGGATGCCGGACTTTTCGGAACCGTCGTCATCGCCCAGATCGAAGCCCAGCAGGCTGTCGATCTCGTCCTGGTTCAGGACGCGCTCGGACAGGGCGTCTCCCGCGTCGCCTAAGCCGCCGAACGGATCGAGCTGGGCATCGGTCATGGCCTAGTTCACCAGCATTTCTTCGATCAGCACGGCGTCGATCTTGCCCGGCGCGGCGATCAGATTGACGCGGCGCAGGATCTCGGCCCGCAGCTGATAGGTGCCGGCCGAACCGCTCAGATCCTCGGGACGCAGCTCGCGCACGAAGCCGGTGAACATGTCCTGAAGGCGCGGCATTTCTTCCTGCAGATGGGTCGCCACCTCGGCGTCCTGCATCTCCAGCGTCAGCTTCAGCTTCAGGAAGGTCGGACGACCGTCGGGCGACTGAATGTTCATCACCATGTCCGGCAGAGTGTAGAAGGTGACGCCGTCCGGTCCCTCGGAGATGACGCCCAGCGATGGATCGGCGGCCTCACCCTCGCCGCCGCCGTGACCGCCGCCTTCCTTCTTCTCTTCCTTGCCGTGACCGCCCTTCGCCTCGGCCTTTTCCTCGCCGTGGCCGGCCTCTGCTTCGGCGCCGTGCGCCTCGGCGGGCTTGGGTTTCAGCATGAAGAAGGCGGCCGCTCCGCCGCCGCCCAGCACGAGCAAGGCGACCGGCGCGATGATGAACAGCAGCGGGAGCTTCTTTTTCTTGGGCGCGCCGTCGCCACCTTCGCCGTCCTGAACGGCAGGCAGAGCGGCGTCGGCGTTCGCCTCGCCCTTCTTCTTGCCAAACTTCAACATGCGCGCGCCCCGGAGAATCCCTCACAAGAAGGATCGACCGGGTTTGGTTAACGTGACGTTTACAAACGGCAGATTTTGCCGGGCTCTCCCCTGTCCAGAGGCCTTCAAACCCGCATTCCAGCTGAATTAACCCTGTTGGCACGGTCGTTGCGAGGCGGTTGGGCGAAGGAGCACGCCACTCGTGGAAAACGCCGCCTACATTGGATTGTCACGCCAGATGACGCTGCGCCGCGAATTGGACATCGTGGCCAACAACGTCGCCAACGCCAACACGACCGGCTTCAAGGTCGAGCAGTTGATGCTGGGGACCGAGATCGGTCAGCGCGCGCGCAACGACTCCATCCGCCCCTCGGCCAGTTTCGTGCTGGACAACGGCGTCGGCCGCGACTTCGGCCAGGGTTCGATGCAGCAGACCGGCCGTGCCCTTGACTTCGCCATCGCCGGCGAAGGCGCCTTCTTCACCGTCCGCGACGGGGCGAACGGCGAGGCCTACACCCGCGACGGCGCCTTTACGATGGACCCGGAAGGGCGGCTGACCACCAAACAGGGCCAGGCGGTCCTGGGCGGCGGAGCGGAGATCGTGCTGGACCCCAACCTGGGCGCGCCCGGCGTCGGCGCCGATGGCACGATCACCCAGGACGGCCAGGTCACAGGCCGTCTGTCGGTGGTGCGGTTCGAGACCCTGGGCGTGCTCGAAAAGAGCGGCGACGGCCTGTATCGCAATGCCTCGAACGCCCAGCCGATCGAGGCGATGGACGCCCAGATCCATCAGGGTTCGCTTGAGTCTTCGAACGTCAATCCGTTGATCGAAATCACCAATCTTGTCGAGATCAGCCGCGCCTACGAGAGCATTTCGCGACTGATCGAAAACACCAACGACCTTAGCCGTCGCGCCGTCGAGCGCCTCGGCAAGGCCGCTTAAGGGAGCCCCGGACCATGCGCGCACTTCGCACCGCCGCCTCGGGCATGCTGGCCCAGCAGCTGAACGTGGAGGTCATCTCCAACAACATCGCCAACATGAACACGGTGGGCTTCAAGAAGCAGCGCGCCGAGTTCCAGGACCTGCTGTACCAGAACGTCGAACGCATGGGGGCCCAGTCCTCGGCCGCCGGCACCGTGGTCCCGACCGGCATTCAGATCGGTGCAGGCGTCAAGGCAGGCGCGGTCTACCGCGTCACCGAACAGGGCACGCCCCAGGCGACAGGCAACCCCTATGACATGGCCATCGACGGCAAGGGCTATTTCCAGATCACCCTGCCCTCGGGCGAGCTGGGCTACACTCGTGCCGGCAACCTGCAGGTCAGCCCGGAAGGCCAGATCGTCACCGACGACGGCTATCTGCTGGAGCCGGCCATCACCATCCCGCAGGACACGACCAAGCTGTCCATCTCCAAGACCGGCCTGGTGCAGGTGACGCAGGACGGACAGACCGACCCGACCACCGTCGGTCAGATCGAACTGGCCAACTTCTTCAACGAAGCCGGCCTGGAAGCCATAGGCGACAACCTGCTGCTGGAAACCGCCGCCTCGGGCCCGGCCATCGTCGGCACACCCGGCGACATCGGTTTCGGCCAGGTTTTGCAGTCCTACACCGAGGCGTCGAACGTGGACGCCGTGTCGGAGATCAGTTCCCTGATCGTGGCCCAGCGGGCCTATGAGATGAACTCAAAGGTCATCAGCACCGCCGACCAGATGCTGTCGGTCGCCTCGCAAGTGAAGAGCTGAGCCATGATCCTGATCCGCTCCCTGCTGCTCGCCGCCGCCGTCAGCGCCATGTCCAGCGCCGCATTCGCCGGTCCCGTCGTCCTGCGCGTCAATCCCGTCGATGACGACGGCCGGGTCACCCTGGGTGATCTGTTCGAAGGCGCGGGCCCAGCCGCCAATGTCGCCGTCGCCGAGCGCGTCGGCCCCTCGGTCGTGCTGGAAGCCGGCCAGCTTCAAGCCCTGGCCCGTCAGGCCGGTCTCGACTGGGGCAATCCGAACGGTCTGCGCCGCGTCGCCGTGCGTCGCGCAACCGGTCCGGTCCAGACAGCGTCGGACGCGGCGTTCCAGCCTGAGGCTCAATCCGCCGCCCAGCCTATCGCCCGCGCCGCCTATCGTCCCGGCGCCGCGCCGCAGGTCATCGCCCGCAACGACATGGTCCGCGTCACCTATCAGGTCGGGGGCGTGAACCTGGCCGTCATGGGCAAGGCCATGCGCAGCGCCGGTCTGGGCGAACCCGTCGCCATCATGAACACCACCTCCAACCGCGTCATCGATGCGGTCGCCTCCGGTCCCGGCCAAGCCATCGCCGGTCCCGGCGCCGACAGCGCCCGCGCTAATCCCCAACAGTTCGCCGCCCGCTAGGGAATCCTCTTCATGCGTAAGACCATCCTGATCCTCGCCGTCCTGGCCCCGCTGGCCGCCTGCTCCACCGTCGTGGAGACGGTGCGCGGCCCCGAACTGGCTCCCATCGGCTACCCCGCCGCCCTGATTCCGGCGCAGCAGGCCTATCTGCCGGCCCGCGAAACCGCCCCCGCCAGCGCCAACAGCCTGTGGCGCACCGGCGCCCGCACCTTCTTCGGCGACCAGCGCGCGCGTCACATCGGCGACATCCTGACGGTCAAGATCGACATCGACGACCGCGCCCAGACCCAGAACTCGACCCAGCGGTCGCGCTCCAACAACATTTCCGGCGGCGTCTCCAACCTGTTCGGCCTGGAAAGCAGCCTGGGTCGCGCCTTCCCTGGTGGTTTCGACCCGTCGAACATGATCGGCATGGAAGGCGAATCCAACTCTTCGGGCGCAGGGACGGTCAACCGCGCCGAAAAGGTGTCGCTGACCGTCGCCGCCGTCGTCACGGACGTCCTGGCCAACGGCAATCTGGTGATCCAGGGTCGGCAGGAAGTGCGCACCAACCGCGAGGTCCGCGAACTGACCGTCGCCGGCATCGTGCGGCCCGAGGACATTTCGTCCGCCAACGCCATCAACCACACCCAGATCGCCGAAGCCCGCATCTCCTACGGCGGTCGCGGCGACGTCAGCCGCGTCCAGGCCCCGCCGGTCGCCCAGGCCCTGGCCGAGCGTTTCAGCCCGTTCTGATCGTCGCCGTGAACTGTTGACGCATAACCGCGTTCAACCTTGATGCGGCGGTCTGGTCTATTGCGGTTACGGACGGGGCTGACGACATTGGGGGCGACGCGGCGATGCGCGTTGTCGGCGGGGGCTGACACATGATGCTTATTCTTTCCGCCGTGATGGCGGTCGCCATGCAGGCCGCGCCGACGACCGGCTGGACCTGGAGCCTGTACGAGGGCGACGGTCCCATGGTGCTGGCCAACGAGATTCCCGACACGGCCGAGCTGCGCGCCACCCTTCAGTGTCAGCCGGGCTCGGGCGCGGTTTCGGTCGCGGTCTATGGCGACGACGCGACGGCTGGTTTCGCCCGGATCACCGCCGGCGGCATGACCGCCACCAGCGAGGCCCGCGTCGGGCGCGGCGGCAAGCTGGAGACTGCGGTCCCGGTCGATCACCCCGCCTTTTCCGCCTTCGTCGCGACCGGCCGCATGACCGTCGCCGTCGGCGACGCCGCCGACACGATCACGGTCGAACGCCCCCATCTGGCCAAGCTTCGTCGCTTCGCCGACCGCTGCGCCGGATAGGAAGTCCCATGCGTCTCTCTCGCCTTGTCCTGCCCCTGCTCGCCCTGTCCGCCCTGGCGGCCTGCGCCACCAACACGCCCGCCCCAACTAATGTGGCGGCGGGCCCGGCGCCGGCGCCCATGCCCGGCTACGACTGGTTCCTGAACCGTGATGGGCCGGAGGCGATCCTGGCTTACGGCGTCGCCAACAGCGACGAGGTCAAGCTGCATCTGCGCTGCCAGGCCGGCTCCGGCGTGCTGGAGCTGACGGCGGCCAGCGAAAAGCCTGGCCGCGAAATCCATCTCGAATCGGGCGGCGACACCGAACGCTATCCCGCCGCCTCGGAACCGGCGGGCGTGCACGACGGCGAACTGCTGACCGCCCAGGCCACGACCAAGGATGCGGTCTTCCAGCGTTTCCGTCGCCTGGCCTGGATCGCCTCGTGGTCGGATGAGGAACGCCACGTCTACGCCGCACACCCGGCCGCCAAGGCGGGAATCGAGCAGTTCTTCACCGTCTGCGGTTGACGCACCGATCACGCTCGGCTTGCGTGCCCCCCTAAACAGGAGGGGCGTGATGAAGTTTTCCCATTTGGCCATGGCGGCCTTGCTCGCGAGCACGTCGCCGCTGGTCGCGATCGCTCAGACGCCGCCCGCCGCTGTCGCGGCCACGCCCGCCGACGCGGCGCTGGACGCCGTGATCGTCGATTACGAGACCTATCTGAAGACGGTCGACCCTCTGTCCGCCAGCGGCGAAGGCGACGTCGAGGCCATGGGCCGTCTTCCCGACCTGTCGCGGGAGTTCGAACTGGCCCAGCGCGCGCCGCTGGAGGCTTTCGTCGCCCGGCTGAAGGCCATCGACCCGGCAAGTCTTTCCCACGCCGGCGGCATCAACCACGCCCTTTTGCTCTACACCCTGAGCCGCAGCCTGGAGGGGCTGGACTACGACACCTCGCGCCTGGCGTTCGACAGCGAGGGCGGCCCCGGAACCTGGGCGCTTTACATCGGCGGGAGCACCCGGCTGAACTCCGTCGCGGAGGCCGAAGCCTATATCCGGCGCGTCAAAGGCTTTGGAAACATCTACGCCCAGACGACCGACAACGCCCGGCGCGGCCTGGAGACCGGCCTGGTCCAGGCCCGTTCCGTCACAGAAAGCGCCCTGGCCAACGCGCGCAACGACGTGGCGATCACGCCCGACGCCGAGCCCCTGCTCAAGCCGTTGAGCACCCTGCCCGCGACCGTGCCCCAGGCCGACAAGGACCGGCTGACGGCGGACGCCGCATCTGCGGTCGCCACGATCATCGTCCCGGCCCGCCAGGCCTGGCTGACCTTCCTTGAGACCGACTATCTGCCCAAGGCCCCGGTCGAACCCGGCATCGGCAACCGCCCGGGCGGCAAGGACATGTACGCCTATCTGGTGCGCGGCCACACGACCACCGACCTGACGCCGGACCAGATCCATCAAATCGGCCTGTCCGAGGTCGCCCGCATCCGCGCCCGCATGGATGTGGAGATGAAGGCGTCCGGCTGGACCGGCGACTTCGCCGGCTTCCTGAACTTCCTGCGCACCGATCCGCAGTTCTACGCTCCCACGCGCGAGGCCCTGATCGAGAAGGCGTCCGAGATGGCGAAACGTGCCGACGGCGGCCTGCCGGCCCTGTTCGCCACCCTGCCCCGCCTGCCCTATGACGTGCAGCCGGTCCCGCCGCAGATCGAGGAAAACTACACCACCGGCCGCTACAACGGCGGTTCGATGCAGAACGGCGTCGCCGCCCACTACATCGTCAACACCTCCAAGCTGGATCAGCGCCCGCTATACGAACTGCCCGCCCTGACCCTGCATGAGGCGGTGCCCGGCCACCACATCCAGATCGCCTTGCAGCAGGAGGCGGAGGGCCAGCCCTATTTCCGGCGCCAGGCCAATGTCAGCGCCTTCACCGAGGGCTGGGGCCTGTATGCCGAGTATCTGGGCGAGGAGATGGGCTTCTATCGCACCCCCTACGAACGGTTCGGCCGCCTGTCCTACGAGATGTGGCGCGCCTGCCGCCTGGTGGCCGACACCGGCCTGCATTGGATGGGCTGGTCAGAGGAACAGGCCCGCGCCTGTTTCCGCGACAACTCGGCCCTGGCGCCCCACAATATCGAGACCGAGCTTCAGCGCTACATCGGCTGGCCGGGCCAGGCCACGGCCTACAAGATCGGCGAGATCCGCCTTCGCGAAATCCGCGCCCGGGCCGAGCGCGAACTGGGGCCGAAGTTCAACGTGCGCACCTTCCATGACGCGCTGCTGGTCGAAGGCCCGCTGCCGCTGGCCCTGCTGGACCAGCGGATGGATGCGTGGATCGCGGAGGAGAAGGCGAAATAACGACAGGGTCTCCTCCCCACGGCGTGGGGAGGAACCGCTTGCCTGCACGGTCGGTGGCCGGCTCAGAGGTCGATGATCAGCTTGCCCTTGGCTTCGCCTGCTTCCAGCTTGCGATGCGCGTCCGCCGCCTCTTCAAGACCAAAGCGCTGCGGGTCAAGGCGAGGCATGAGCTTGCCCGCCTCAACAAGCCGGGCGATCTTTTCGAGGATTTCGCCCTGCTGCGGCCGTGCCGTGCCGAACATGATCGGCACGAGAACCAGGACCATGTGCAGGTTGGCGCCCTTCAGATAGAGCGGCGCGAGGTTGTGGCTGGCGGCGCCGACCACGGTCACTACGTCGCCTGTCGGCTTGACCATCTGGAAGGCTGCGTCGAGCGTGGCGCCGCCTACCGTATCGAAAATCAGGTCAAAGCCCTGACCATCAGTATGCTTTGCAACGATGTCCTGCGGGTTGGTGTCAGCCAGATCAACGCACGCCTGTGCGCCGGCGAGCATCGCCGCTTCGGCGCTCTCCGCTGACCGCGTCATGGCGACGACATGAGCGCCGGCGGCGTAGGCGAGTTGTACAGCGGGATAGCCGACGCCGCCCGCCCCACCCGTGATCAATACACGGCTGGCCGGCGTGATCTTCATCTTTTCGAACAGGGCGATCCAGGCCGTGGTCGCTGTAAGCGGCAGAGCGGCGGCCGTCCGGAAGTCTACATTTCCGGGCATCCTGGCGATGAGGTCTGCGTCCACCACCGCATATTCCGCAAGCGCGCCGGGAACATCGCCCTCGGGACCACAGAAACCGCCGGCAAAGCCGTAAACATCATCCTCCGGACGAAAACGCGTGACGCCCGGTCCGACCGCCTCAACGGTGCCGGCGAAGTCGGTTCCCAGCACCGCAGGGAAGGAGGCCGGCGTCATCGGCAGCTTCGCCTTTCGCACCTTGGTGTCGATCGGATTGACGCTCGTGGCTCGGATTCTCACAAGAACCTCGCCAGCGCCGGGTACCGGTTTCGGCAAATCGACGAGTCGAAGCACGTCCGGGCTTCCCTGTTCGGTCGCGACCACAGCCTTCATCGATTTTCGCCTTTTCATTCTCAGATGAGGGCAGATTATTCATCCATGCGCGGATAACAATGCGATTAAAATTCAGGAAACTTGTTCCTCATGGTCAGCAATAGGCATCTGCAGCACAAGACCTCCGGGATCGAGGAATTCCTACGCGTCGCAGAAGCGCTGAGTTTCAGTCGGGCTGCGGAATCGCTGGGACAGGCGCCATCCGCCACCTCGAAATCCGTCGCCCGGCTTGAAGCCCGGCTTGGTGTTCGCCTGTTTCACCGCACCACGCGCAGTGTGAAGCTGACCGACGAAGGGACCCTGTTCTACGCGCGGGCCAGCCGGTGGGCGGATGAACTCGACGATATGCAAAGCGCCCTTCTGAAAGACCCGGAAGAACTGAGTGGCGTGATCCGACTGGAAATGCCGGTATCGCTCGGACGTGCGCTCATTCTTCCACTGCTGGGTCGCTTCCTTTCAGATCATCCGAAGCTCAAGGCCGAGGTCCGCATGAACGACCATCATGTGAATCTCATAGCAGAAGGTGCAGATCTGGCTTTGCGGGTGGGGCGCATTGCACGGGAGGATTTGGTTGCAACCCCGCTCGGTCGACTACGCCAGGGAACCTATGCCTGTCCCGAAAGCCTCTCACGCCATGGGCATCCCAGGGTTCCAGCAGACCTTCGCTCGCATCGGCTGATCGCCTTTCTGCCACCCTTGGGTCGGCATAGACCCATGATCTATGCGAACGCCGGAAACGATATTGCGATCGACACAAGCGCGGCGGTCGCAACCTTCACCAATGGCGAGGCGCTGATCGACGCAGCGATCGCGGGAATCGGCATCGCTCAAGCCCCACAGATTTATGCGAGAGATGGCGTGCGCGCTGGGGCGCTGGTGCAGGTCTTGACCGGCCAGGACGCGCCCGGCGCCCCGGTCCAACTTGTTTATCCGCCTCGAAGGCAGTTGCCCCGACGTGCCCGCGCCCTGATGGATTTTATCGTTGACGCGCTCGCAAACGAAGACGCTTCAGACGATGACCGGATGTTGCTCGAACCCGTGCCTTTCGGTGAGCACGATGATGGCGCGAAATCGCTGATTTAGGCCCACTCCGGAACCGGTAGGCCTTTTGATTTCAGGAACTCCGGATTGAACAGCTTGGACGCATAGCGTGACCCCGGATCGCACAGGCAGGTGACGATGGTCTTGCCCGGCCCGATCTCGCGCGCCAGCCGCACGGCGCCGGCGACATTGACCCCGGCCGATCCACCCAGCGACAGGCCTTCATACTTCACCAGGTCGAACAGGATCGGCAGGAACTCGGCGTCTTCGATCCGATAGGCGTGGTCGGGTTTGAAGCCTTCCAGATTACCGGTGATCCGCGCCACCCCGATCCCCTCGGTGATCGACGAGCCCTCGCCCGTCATCTCGCCCTTGGTGAACCAGTTGAACATGGCCGCGCCGGCGGGGTCGGCCAGGGCGATGGTCACCTCGGGCTTCTTCTCACGCAGATAGGCGGCAACGCCCGAGATGGTGCCGCCCGATCCCACGGCCGAAACGAAGGCGTCCACTGCGCCGCCCGTCTGCTCCCAGATTTCCGGACCGGTCGTCATGTAGTGGGCGTCGCGGTTGGCGGTGTTGTCGAACTGGTTGGCCCAGATGGCGCCCGCCTCTTCGCTGTCGTTCAGCTCGGCGGCCAGACGCCCGGAATAGTGGACGAAATGGTTGGGGCTGGAGAATGGGGCGGCGTCCACCTCGACCAGGCGCGCGCCCAGCGAACGAATGGCCGACTTCTTCTCTTCCGACTGGGTGCGGGGAATGACGATGACCACCGGATGGCCCAGGGCCGCGCCGACCAGGGCCAGGCCGATGCCGGTGTTGCCGGCCGTGCCCTCGACGATGGTCCCCCCCGGCTTCAACGCGCCGGACGCCCGCGCGCCCTGGACGATGGACAGGGCGGCGCGGTCCTTGATGGAGCCGCCGGGATTCATGAACTCGGCCTTGCCCAGGATTTCGCAGCCCGTCTCGTCGGACAGGCGGTTCAGGCGGACCAGCGGCGTATGGCCGATCAGGTCGATGACAGACGATGTGACGGACACGTTTCAGCTTTCAGGCGAAGTCGAACGAAAGAGGGGGATCAGGCGGCGACCTGACGTCGCCCTAGGTGGATGCCGCACTCGACCTTGTCCATCCCCGACCAGCGTCCGGCGCGCGCCTCTTCGTCGTCCTGAACCGCGCGGGTGCACGGCCAGCAGCCGATCGAGCGATAGCCCTGCTCGACCAGGGGGTGGCGCGGCAGGTCATGCGCCTCCAGCCAGGCCTCGACATCCTCGGCGTCCCAGTCCGCCAGCGGATTGATCCGCAGCACCCCGTCCAGCACCTCGAACGGCTTAAGCTCGGCGCGCGTCGCGGCCTGGTAGCGTTTGCGCCCGGTGATGACGGCGTTGAACCCCTCGGTCGCGCGCGCCAGCGGCCGCACCTTTCTCAGGTCGCAGCAGGCGTCGGCGTCGGTCTTCCAAAGGTCGTCGCGGGCGTCCAGGCTCACCTTCTCATTCGCATCCGGCGTCACCAGCCGCACGTCGGTCAGGCCGAGGGCCTTGGTCAGCTGGGTGCGATAAGACAGGGTCTGGAGGAAATGCTGCCCCGTCTCCAGAAAGACCACCGGCACGTCCCGGTCCGTTTCAGCGACGATGTGCAGCAGAGCCGCCGATTCCGCCCCGAACGAGGATATGGCCCCGACGCGCAGGCCCAGGGCCGGGTCCAGCGCCGCCTTCAGGATCTCGGACGCGTCCTTGCCCTCAGTCTCGCGGTTCAACCGGTCGGCCAGACCTTGAAGGTCAGGGTCGTTCGACGCCGCCCGCCGCCTCTGCCAGATGGTCGGCGCCGGATCGACGGCCGGCTGATACGACCCGCTGAACGCCTGGTCCATCCGCGCCCAGGCCGCCGTGTCCGCGCCCGGCGCCAACTCCACCGCGTCAAAGCCCGAACGCCGCAGGTGCCGCGCCTGGTCCGGCAAGACCTTGCCCGCCGCGATCAGCCGCCCGGCATAGCCCCGCTCGCGCAGCACCGCCGCCAGCGAGAAGCCGCGCCCGTCGCGGAAAGCGTCGAACTCCAGCACCAGGGTGTCTTCATTGGCGGCGGCGGCCTCGACCTCCTCCAGTGGCGTGGTGACCGAGAGGCGCAGCCCGTTCTGAATACCTTCAAGCCGTTGCATCGAGCGTCTCATAGATGGCGTCGCGGAAGGGGTCGGGTCCGACGCGGCGCACCGTGTCGATGAACCGCTCGCCCCCGGCGCGGATTTCAAGATAGCGGTCCAGGGTCCGCTGGATCGCGGGCGCGACCTCGTCCGCCGGCAGACTCTTGCCGACGATGTCGCCCAGGGCCGCCTGTTCGTCCGGCGAACCGCCGACGGTGATCTGGTAGTATTCCTCGCCCTTACGATCCACGCCCAGCACGCCGATGTGGCCGACGTGGTGGTGGCCGCAGGCGTTGATACAGCCGCTCATATTGATCCGGACCGGCCCCAGCCGCTCCTGATAGTCCATGTCGGCCAGCCGCTTCGACAGGGCCTGAGCCACCGGGATCGACCGGGCGTTGGCCAGGCTGCAGTAATCCAGTCCCGGACAGGCGATGACGTCCGTCGCCAGATCGGCGTTGGCCGTCGCCAGTCCCGCCTCCAGCAGCGCCCGCCACAGCGTCGGCACATCGTCCAGCTTCACATGCGGCAGGACCAGGTTCTGCTCATAGGCGGCGCGCAGTTCGTCGAAGGCGTAGCGCTCGGCCAGATGCGCCACCGCGTCCATCTGGTCCGCCGTGATGTCGCCCGGCACGCCCCCGACCGGCTTCAGCGACACCACCACCGAGGCATAGCCCGCCTGGCGGTGACGCCGCACATTGTTCCTCGCAAACCGGGCGAAGTCCGGGTCGGCCAGCAGAGCGCGATCGAACGGCGCGCTGGCTTTGGGCAGGTCCTCGAACGGCGGCGGGGCGAAATAGGCCTTGATTCGCTCGGCCTCTTCCTCGGGGATCCGCAGATCTTCGTGGCGCAGGGTGGCGTAGTGCTTGTCCACCTCCTCGCGGAAGGCCTCCAGCCCGACCGACGCGACCAGGATCTTGATCCGCGCCTTATGGATGTTGTCGCGCCGCCCCAAGAGGTTCCACGCCCGCAGAATGGCGGTCAGATAGGCCAGCAGGTCGGCCGCCGGCACGGCCGAAGCGATCTCCTGGCCGATATGGGGCAGACGCCCCTGACCGCCGCCGACGAAGACACGGAAGGCGGTCCCGCCATCCTCGCCGCGCACAATCTGAAGGCCCACATCATGGGTCCGGATCGCCGCCCGATCCTTCTCGGCCCCGATCACCGCGATCTTGAACTTGCGCGGCAGGAAGCTGAATTCCGGGTGGATGGTCGACCACTGGCGAATGATCTCGCACCACGGCCGCGGATCCTCGATCTCGTCGTCCGCCGCCCCGGCGAAGACGTCGGTCGTGGTGTTGCGGATGCAGTTCCCCGAGGTCTGAATGGCGTGCATCTCGACATCGGCCAGGTCGCTCAGGATCGCCGGCAGGTCGGTCAGGGCCGGCCAGTTGTACTGGATGTTCGTCCGCGTGGTGAAATGGCCGTAACCCTTGTCATAGGTGCGGGCGATATGGGCCAGCTGGCGCATCTGCCGGCTGTTGAACGTCCCATAAGGAATGGCGACCCGCAGCATATAGGCGTGCAGTTGCAGATAGACCCCGTTCATCAGCCGCAGCGGCTTGAATTCGTCCTCGGTCAGGGCGCCGGACGCGCGGCGCGCCACCTGGTCGGAAAACTCCTCGACCCGTTCACGCACCAGGGCGTGGTCGAACTCGTCATAGCGATACATCAGCCCACGCCTCCCGCGACGCTGTGGCCGACGGTCGGCCCGGCCGAGCGAATCCGCTCCTTCAGCCGGTCACGGCCCGAGGGGACGTGGTCCTGAACCTCGACCAGATAGGGATTGACGAAGATGTCCGGTCGCCCGGCGACCTCGGCCAACACGATCTCGGCCGTGGCGTCGTCCAGGGTCGAGGCCTGGTCGAGGCCCTCCACCGGCTGATTGTCCACGCCGGCATAGATGACCCGGCCGTCCGACAGGCGGTTGGCGGTCACGATCTTCACGCCGCGACCTCCGCCCGCACGTCCAGCTGGGCCGCCGAGAACGCCGCCGTCTCGCCGACAAACAGCAGGGCCGGACCGTTCAGGTCGGCGCCGCGCACCAGGGCGCCCAGCCCGTCCAGACGGCCGGTCAGAACCCGTTCGTCCGGCCGGCTGCCGTTCTCGACGATGGCCACCGGGGTGGAGCCCAGACGGCCCGCCGCCATCAGCTTGGCCGCCGTCTCCTCGGCCCGGTCCACGCCCATATAGATGGCCAGCGTATGATTGGGCGCGGCCAGCCTGGCCCAGTCGGCGTCGCCTCCGCCCGGCTTGGCCTGGGCCGTCACGAAGGTCACCGCCTGGGCGTAGTCGCGGTGGGTCAACGGGATCCCCGCCGAGGCCGCACAGGCCAGGGCCGCCGTCACCCCCGGCACCACAAAGACCGCCACCCCGGCCGCCCGCATCGCCTCCAGCTCCTCGCCGCCGCGCCCGAAGACGAACGGATCGCCGCCCTTCAGCCGCACGACCCGATGGCCGGCGCGGGCCTCCTCGATCATCAAGGCCTCGATCTGGTCCTGGGGCACCGAATGCTCGCCGCGCGCCTTGCCGACATACAGGCGTTTGGCGTCGCGCCGCGCCCGCTCCAGCACCGCCTCGGGCACCAGACGGTCGTGGATGATGACGTCGGCGTCCTGAAGCACCCGCAGCGCCTTCAGCGTCAGCAGCTCCGGATCGCCCGGCCCCGCCCCGACGATATGGACCACGCCCTGTTCCGGCGCGGCCGAATTCAGCAGACGCAGCATCTCGCGCCGCGCCTCGGCCGTGCGGCCCGCCGCCGCCAGATCGGCCGCCGGGCCTCGGAACGCCTTCTCCCAGAACCGTCGCCGCGCCATGAAGTCGGGCACCGTGGCCTTGACCGTGTCGCGCAGCTCGCGCGCCAGTCGCGCCACGTTGGCCAAACCGGCCGGCAGCACGCCCTCGATCCGCGAGCGGACGTCGCGCGCCAGTATGGGCGCCGATCCGCCGGTGGCGACCCCGATCACCACCTCGTCCCGGTCGATCAGGGCCGGCGTCTGGAAGTCGCTCAGATGGGGCTTGTCGACCACATTTACCTGCGCCCCCGCCGCCCGGGCCAGGGCGCCCAGCCGCGTCAGCTCATCCGCATCATCCAGCGCCATGAAGACCAGCCGCGCACCCGCCAGATCCTCGGCGTCCGGCGACCGCCCTAGCGGCGTCGGCGCTGTCAGCGGCGTCTCCATCCGGGGCGGCGCCCCGTCCGGCGTGAACCATAGTAGCTCGGCCGGGGTGTTCAGAAACAGTCGCAGCTTCGCCAGGGCGGGCTCGCCGCCGCCGATGATCACGATCTTTGCGGCCTCCAGCGGGATGGCGGCGAGAAATACACGCATGGGTCTTGCTTTCAGGGTCGCCGGGATAGGAAACAGGGACGACGTCAGGACGCCGACCTTCGGCTTCTGCATCCAGCCCCGCAAACCAGATTGCCTTTGGCGCGCTGATAGGATTTCTAACGGCGATGGTCCGTTCTCTGCTCCCACTCAACGCCCTTCGCGCCTTCGAGGCTGCCGCGCGGCATCTGAACTTCTCGCGCGCCGCCGACGAACTGTCGGTGACGCCCGGCGCGGTCAGCCAGCAGATCCGCCTGCTTGAGGACATCGTCGGCGGCCCCCTGTTCGTGCGCGAGGCGCGGGGCCTCCAGTTGACGGACCTGGGCCGCTCGTCCGTGCCCCTGTTGCGCGAAGGGTTCGAACGGCTGATGGACGCCTCGGCCCTGCTGCGCGAACCGCCGCGTCGCCGCCAGGTGTCCATCAGTGTCGCGCCGGGCTTCGCCTCCAAATGGCTGATGCCGCGCATGGACGACTTCCACACCGCCCACCCGGAAATCGAACTGTGGATCTCGGCCGACATGGAACCGGCGGACCTGACCGAGGGCAAGGTGGACTTAGCCGTCCGCTACGGCCCCGGCGACTATCCCGGCCTGACCGTGGACCGGCTGATGACCGAGACTGTCCTGCCCGTCTGCGCGCCGTCGCTGATGGACGGCGACAAGCCGATCCGAAAGCCGTGCGACCTGATCGGCCATACGCTGCTGCACGACATGTCCAACGACGGCGATCCCAGCCGACCGGACTGGGCCATGTGGTTGAAGGCGCGCGGCATTCGCCATCCCGATCCGCGTCGAGGCTCGCGCTTCAACCAGTCAGGCCTACTGATCGAGGCCGCCATATCGGGACGCGGCGTGGCCCTGGCCAAACGCACCCTGGCCCAGGCGGACCTGGCGTCGGGGCGGCTGGTCGCGCCCTTCCCGGACGGATCGGAAGCGGTCGGGTTCGCCTATTACGTCGTCCAGCCCCGGGACCGCCCGCCGTCGCCCAGCGCGACCGCCTTCGTGGGCTGGCTGAAGAAACAGGCCGTCGATCACGACAATACGATGGGTCAGCTGTAGGCTCAGGCCTCATATTGAAAAGGACATCCGCCATGGCTGACGAAAAGGCCCCTCGCCTCGCGGTCCTGATCGACGCGGAGAACGCCTCCGCGCGGATTGCAGAAGCGCTGTTCAACGAGATCGCCACCCTGGGCGAGGCCTCGGCGCGACGCATCTACGGCGACTTCGCCAGCCCGCAGATCGCCGGCTGGACGCGGGTCCTGGCCCGTTTCGCCATCCAGCCCCAGCAGAATTTCGCCAATACCAAGGGCAAGAACTCGGGCGACATCGCCTTGGTCATCGACGCAATGGACCTGCTGCATTCGGGGCGGTTCGACGGCTTCTGCCTGGTGTCGTCCGACGCCGACTTCACCCGACTGGCGGCCCGCATCCGTGAGGAAGGCGTCGATGTCTATGGGTTCGGCGAGCAGAAGACGCCCGAAAGCTTCCGCCAGGCCTGCACCCGTTTCATCTATACCGAGAACCTTATCGTGCCGGTTCCGGTCGACGCCGGCGCCAAGTCGCCCGTGGCCGAGGCGCCGGCGGCAAAGCGCAAGCCGTCGGAGGCGGCGCGCCTGATCGCGGCCATCATCGCCGACATGGACGAGGACGGCGACGGCTGGGTGGCGGTGGGCGGCATCGGCAATCGGCTGCGCAACGCCCACCCCGACTTCGACCAGCGCACCTATGGCTACGCCAAACTGTCGGACCTGATCCGCGCGACCGGCCGGTTCGAGGTGGAGACCGGCGAACGCGGCGCGATGCGGATTCGCGATCGCGCTTAAGGCTCTAGACCCCAGCTTTAGGCTCTGGCGGCCTGACTGGCGGACACGCCCAGGGCCTGAAGCGCGGCGGCGGCGATGTGTTCGGCGTTCAGGCCGGCCTGGGCGTACATGGCCATCGGCGCATCCTGGTCCTGGAAGACGTCGGGCAGGTTGAGGGTGCGGATCTTGAGCCCGCCGTCCAGCGCGCCCTTCTCGGCCAGCAGTTGCAGCACGAAGGCGCCGAAGCCGCCCATGGCGCCCTCCTCGACGGAGATCAGGGCCTCGTGCTCGCGCGCCAGGCGCAGGATCATGTCGGCGTCCAGCGGCTTGGCGAAACGGGCGTCCGCCACCGTCGCCGACACGCCCTTGGCCGCCAGCATGTCCGCCGCCTTCAGAGATTCCTGCAGGCGTGTGCCCAGGCTCAGGATGGCGACCGACGTGCCCTCGCGCACGATCCGGCCCTTGCCGATCTCCAGCGGGGCGGCAAGGTCGGGGATCTCAACGCCCACGCCGTCGCCGCGCGGATAGCGGAAGGCGCTGGGCCGGTCGTCGATGGCCAGCGAGGTGGAAATCATCGCCGCCAGTTCCGCCTCGTCGGCGGCGGCCATCAGCACCATGCCGGGCAGCGCGCCCATGAAGCCGATGTCGAACGATCCGGCATGGGTCGCTCCGTCCGATCCGACCAGACCCGCCCGGTCCATGGCGAACCGCACCGGCAGCGACTGGATCGCCACGTCATGGACCACCTGGTCGTAGCCGCGTTGCAGGAAGGTGGAATAGATGGCGCAGACCGGCTTCATTCCGTCCGCCGCCAGCCCGGCCGCAAACGTCACCGCATGCTGTTCGGCGATGCCGACATCATAGGTCCGCTCGGGGAAGGCTTGGCCGAACAGGTCCAGCCCCGTGCCCGACGGCATGGCCGCCGTGATCGCCACGATCGACGGATCGATCTTGGCGTGTTTGATCAGTTCGGTCCCGAACACCTTGGTGTAGCTGGGCGTGTTGGAGATGGCCTTGGCCTGTTTGCCCGACACCACGTCGAACTTGACCACTGCATGCAGCTTGTCGGCGCTGCTCTCGGCGTGGGTGTAGCCCTTGCCCTTTTGCGTCACGACGTGGACCAGCACCGGCCGGTCCTCGATGGCGGCCGCCTTCTTCAGGATCGGCACCAGATTGTCCATGTCGTGCCCGTCGATGGGACCGACGTAGTAGAAGCCCAGCTCCTCGAAGAAGGTGCCGCCGGTGACCATGCCGCGTGCATATTCCTCGGCCTTCTTGGCCGCCTTGCGGAAGGGGCGCGGCAGGTGCTGGGCGACGGATTTGCCCAGGCGCCGGACGTTCTGGTACGCGCCGCCCGACACCAGGCCGGCCAGATAGGCGCTCATCCCGCCCACCGGGGGCGCGATGGACATGTCGTTGTCGTTCAGGATGACCATCAGCTGGCCGCTGGTCGCCTCGGCCGCATTGTTCATCGCCTCATAGGCCATGCCGGCGGACATGGAGCCGTCGCCGATGACGGCCACGACACGGTTCTTCTCGCCCTTCTGATCACGCGCGGCGGCAAAGCCCAGGGCGGCGCTGATCGAGGTCGAGGCGTGGGCCGCGCCGAACGGATCGTATTCGCTCTCGCTGCGCTTGGTGAAGCCCGACAGGCCGCCGCCCTGGCGCAGGGTGCGGATGCGGTCGCGCCGTCCGGTCAGGATCTTGTGCGGGTAGCACTGATGACCGACGTCCCAGATCAGGATGTCCTTGGGCGTCTCGAACACATGGTGCAGCGCCGTGGTCAGCTCGACCACGCCCAGGCCGGCGCCCAGATGGCCGCCGGTGACGGATACGGCTTCGATCGTCTCGGCCCGCACTTCCTGCGCCAGCTGTTTCAACTGGGCGATATCGAAGGCCCGGGTGTCGGCCGGGAATTTAACGGTGTCGAGAAGCGGGGTGTCGGGCATCAGCCGTAAAACCTTGGAAAGTCTGATTGATCAACCCGCAGGTCGCGTCAACGTTTCGTATCAGGACCGACGCTTTAGCACAAAGTCCACGCTGGCCCTGAGGATTTCAGCGTCCTCGCCGAACGGCTCCAAGTGCGAGCGGGCTTGGTTTGCGAGATGCGCGACCCTGTGTCGCGCCGCTTCCAGACCCAGAAGGGTGACGAAATTGGTCTTGCCCAGGGCCGCATCCTTGCCCCCGGCGGCCTTGCCCATCTCCTCGGCCGACCCTTCGGCGTCCAGAAGGTCGTCAACGATCTGATAGGCCAGGCCGACATCGTGGGCGAAGCTGATCAGGGCATGCTGCTGCAACATCGAGGCGTCGGCGATGATCAGCGGAATTTCGAAGGCGTAGGCGAACAGGGCGCCGGTCTTCAGCCGCTGCATCCGCGCGACGCCGCCCAGGTCGTCACGCACGCCCAGCAGATCGATCATCTGACCGCCCGCCATGCCGCGCGCCCCGGACGCCAGCGACAGCCGCGCCGCCAGTTCGCACCGCACGGCCGCATCGTCGTGGGTGTCTTCGTGCAGGATGATGTCGAAGGCGGCGGTCTGAAGCGCGTCGCCGGCCAGCACCGCCGTCGCCTCGTCATAGGCGCGGTGAACCGTGGGACGGCCGCGCCGAATATCGTCGTCGTCCATGCACGGCAGGTCGTCGTGAACCAGGCTGTAGGCGTGGACGCACTCCAGGGCGCAGGCGGCGCGCAGCACCGACCGCTCGTCGATGTCGAACAGGCGCGCGGCCTCCAGCGCAAAGAACGGCCGCAGCCGTTTGCCGGGGCCCAGCGCCGCATAGCGCATCGCCTCGGTCAGGCGCGATTCGGGGCCCTCGGCGCGCGGCAGCAGTTCATCCAGCGCGACCGTGACCAGATCGGCGACCTCGGCCACGCGGTCGATCACCGCCTGTTCCGGCGAGTTGGCGGCGATGACGCGGTTCAAGACCGGCCGCCCATAGCCGACCTGACGCGGACAGGATTCGTCATTCGAACGCCGCCGCCTCGACGCCCTTGGCCTGGCCGTCCGGGCCGACGACGATCTTCTCGACGCGCAGCTGGGCCGCCTTCAGGCGCGCCTCGCAATGGGCCTTCAGCTTGGCGCCCTCTTCGTACAAGGCGATGGATTCTTCCAGCGGCGCCTGGCCCGACTCCAGACGGGACACGATGGTCTCCAGCCGCTGCAGGGCGTCTTCGAAGCTGAGGTCGGCGGGGATGGCGGCGGCGGTGTCGGTCATGGCGCGGACCCTAATGGGGCGCAACCGCCGCATCAATGTCAGAAGCGGCTATCGTTTCTCGTAGCGCCGCTGCGACCAGTATTTGAAGCCCTGGTTGTGGACCAGTTTCCAGCCATCGGCCTTCAGCGCGCGGCCGACCATATGGTTGAAATAGCCGTGGGCGAAGACCAGCACGTCCTGGCCGCTCTCGGCCCGCGCGATCAGCTTGCGCGCCGCCTGATCGGCGCGCGCCTCAGCCTGGGCGCGGGTTTCCTGGCCGTCGTGATGGTCGAAGGCGTGCCACCAGAAGCGCGACACCACGCCCCACCATTTGGGCGACAGCTTGATCCATTCAGGGATAGGCGGCGGCGGCAGGGGCGCCTCGATGAACATCACGTCAGACATCACCTCACGCCCGGCGGCGACGGCGGCGGCGGTTTCCTGTGCCCGCTGACGGGTGGAAGCATAGATGGCGCCGGCCCCTTGAGCCGTGGCCACCAGTTCGGCGGGCGGGGTCTGCCCAGCCAGCAGACCGCCGATCTCGTATTTCGCCCACCAGTCCCCGTACTGGCGGGCCGTGATCAGGCATTTGCGCGACAGGGCCGGCTCGCCGTGGCGCGTCAGGATGATGGCGCCGGGCCCCAGGGCCACAAGCGCGCCGACGGATCCCGCGGCGTCAGGCGGGGACACGGACGGTTCGGTCGAATCGAGGGACAGGGCGGGGGCTGACATGACAAACGGACGGGCCTTTGGTTTCAAGGCGTTAAGCGTCCTCAGTCCTCCCCGAGCGCGGCGACGTGGGCGACCGCAGAGCGGCCTAGTCCTTCAAGGTCGTAACCGCCCTCAAGCGCGGACACAACCTTGCCCGAACACGTCCGACGCGCGACCTCCAGAATCGCGCGCGTCGCCCAGGCGAAATCCTCGGCTTCCAGCGACTGGTGCGCCAGCGGATCGCGCCTGTGGGCGTCGAAGCCGGCCGAGATCAGGATCAGGTCCGGCCGGAACGATTCCAGCGCCGGCATCAGTCCGCCGGCGAAGGTCGCGCGCCAGTCTTCTCGCGCCGCATGGGGAACGACCGGGGCGTTGACGATGTTGCCGACGCCGGTTTCGGACGCCGCGCCCGTGCCGGGATAGAGCGGCATCTGGTGGATGGAGGCCAGGAACAGGCTGTCGTCGTCGTCGAACGCCGCCTGGGTGCCGTTGCCGTGGTGAACGTCGAAATCCACCACCGCCACCCGCGCCATCCCTTGGGATTGCGCCACGCGCGCCGCGACGGCGACGGACGAGAACAGGCAGAACCCCATGGCCCGATCCGGCTCGGCATGGTGGCCCGGCGGGCGAACGGCGGCGAAGGCGCGGTTCATCTCGCCCCGCGCCACGGCCCGCACCGCGTCGATCGCCGCTCCCGCCGCCAGACGGGCGGCCGGTACGCTGCCCGGCGACAGCACGGTGTCGGCGTCCAACGGGATCATCCCCTCGACCGGCGACGCGTCCAGCAGGCGCGCGACATAGGCGGCCGGATGCACCCGCTCCAGATCCGCGACCTCGGCCGGGGTCGCCGCTCGCCGGTCGCCGGCGAGCCCTGCGTCAGCCAAGGCGTCCAGCACCGCCTTCAGACGCTCGGGACTTTCGGGATGTCCCGCGCCGGGCGCGTGAGACAGCATCGACGGATGGGTGAAGATCGGCAGTTGGTTCATGGCGGGTTGGTCATTTCTCGGATGCGCCTTGCGGCCAGCCTATCGCAAGCCGATGTGCAAGGCGACGAAACAAGCCCAAGGAGATCGTCATGAAGGCCATTGGCACGACCGGCCCCCGCCCCGCGACCGACCCCGCCGCCCTGGTCGCCTTCGACGCGCCCGAACCGATCCTGCGCCCACGCGACCTGCTGGTTCAGGTCAAGGCCGTCAGCCTGAACCCCGTGGACACGAAGGTGCGCGCCAGCCGCCAGCCCGAGGAAGGCCAGACCAGCATCCTGGGTTATGACGCGGCCGGGGTCGTGATCGGCGTCGGCGACGACGCCAGCCTGTTCAAGGTCGGGGACGAGGTCTTCTACGCCGGTCAGATCGACCGGCCAGGCTCCAACGCGGAAAGTCAGGCTGTTGACGAGCGGATCGTCGGTCCCAAGCCTGCGTCCCTGACATTCGCAGAGGCCGCCGCCCTGCCCCTCACCGTCATCACGGCCTGGGAGCTGTTGTTCGACCGTTTGAAGGTCGGCAAGGACGAGGACGAGAGCCTGCTGATCGTCGGCGGCGCCGGCGGCGTCGGCTCAGCCCTGATCCAGATCGCCCGCGCCGTCACCAGCTTGCGTGTCGTCGCCACCGCCTCGCGTCCCGAAACCCGCCAATGGTGCCTGGACCTGGGCGCCCACGCGGTGATCGATCACTCCGGCCCGATCGACGAAGCCCTGGCGGCGGCCGGCGAGCGCGCGCCGAAATATATCGCATCCCTGACCCATACCCAGGCCCATTTCGAAGCCTTGGCCCGCGCAGTGGCGGTGCAGGGCGTGATCGGCGCCATCGACGACTTCAAGGGGCTGCCGGTCGAACTGCTGAAACAGAAGGCGGCCGGCTTCGTCTGGGAGTTCATGTTCACCCGACCGGTGCAGCAGACCCCCGACATGATCGAACAGCACAGGTTGCTGACGGAGGTTTCGCGCCTGGTGGACGCCGGCGCCGTCCGCACCACCCTGACCGAAAACCTCGGCGCGCTGTCGGTCGAAAATCTGCTTGAGGGTCACCGCCGGCTGGAAAGCGGCGCGACCATCGGCAAGATCGCGCTGGACGGCTTTTGACCTCTGCCTCTATGGGCGGATGATGACCGAGATCGTGATCCGCCCTGCCCGCCTCGACGACGCCGCCGCACTGGGTGTCCTGGGCCGCCAGACCTTCGTCGACACCTTCGTCGAGGGGTTCGGCATTCCCTATCCAGAGGCCGATCTGAAGGCCTTTTTGGACGCCAGTTTCGATCCCGAGCCGACGCGGAAAAAGCTCGCCGAACCGGGCTGCGCCTGGTGGGTAGCCGAGCGGGACGGTGAGCTGCTGGCCTTCGCCAACGCGGGTCCCAACGGTTTGCCACATCCCGAGGCCCGTCCCGAACATATGGAGTTGCGCCGCCTGTATGTGTCCAAGGCCGCGCAGGGTCTGGGCTTGGGCACGAAGCTGCTGACCCTGTCGCTGGACTGGATGGAGGCCCACACCCAAGGCCCGCTATGGATCGGCGTCTGGAGCGGCAACGACAAGGCCCAGCGCCTGTACGCCGCCTACGGCTTCGAGAAGGCCGGGGAATACGACTACCCCGTCGGCGCCTGGCGCGACCGAGAGTTCATCTTGAGGCGCGGATAGACTATGTTGTCGGCATGACCCGCGCCGAACTGCTGGAAAAGCTGCGTGAGCTGAAGCCCTGGCTCGAAGAGCAGGGCATCGTCAATGTGCGCCTGTTCGGCAGCTACGCTCGGGACGAGGCGGGGCCGGACAGCGATGTCGATCTGCTGGTGGACGAAGTCGGCCCCACCGCCCCCTGGGGTGGGCTGCCGGTGGAAGATGCATTGAGCCACAGGCTCGGCGTCAAGGTCGAACTGATCCTGGATCGTTCTCTGACCAACCCTTACATTCGCCACACGGCCGAAAGGGACGCCCTTGTGGTCTGATCCCCGAGACGCCGCCCATGTGCATGAAATGATGGCGCGCATCGCCGAGATCGAAGGCCTCGTCGCCGATCAGGACCGCGACGCCTTTCTTTCGGACATCGCCCTACCACACGCCTTGGCCCTGCACTTCCTGGTTTTGGGCGAGACGGCCAATAGGCTATCCGATCAATTCCAGGCAGCGCTGCCGCAGATCGAGTGGCGCAAGATCGTCAATCTCCGGCATCTGATCGCTCACGAATACCGTCGGATCGATCACGCTGAGCTTTGGCGTCTATCGCTGACGCATATTCCCGAGCTGAAGTCGGCTTTGCCGTCGCTGCCGTCCCCCTCCGAAATCTTCTGATGCTCCTGCCCTTCTTCACCGCCCTGCGCGACGCCAAGGTTCCGGTGTCGATGAAGGAATGGCTCCATCTGATGGAGGCCATGGATCGCGATCTGGCCGGGCGGGAGGTCGAGACCTTCTATCACCTGTCGCGCGCGGTCCTGGTCAAGGACGAGAAACACTATGACCGGTTCGATCAGGTGTTCGGGACGGTGTTCAAGGGGGTGGAATCGGTAGGCGCCGGCGAGGACCTGATCACAGACATCCCCGAGGACTGGCTCCGGCTGCTGAACGAGAAATACCTGACCGACGAGGAGAAGGCCCAGATCGAGGCGCTCGGCGGGTTCGACAAACTGATGGAGACGCTGAGGCAGCGGCTGGACGAGCAGCATGAGCGGCACTCCGGCGGTTCGAAATGGATCGGCACGGGCGGGACCAGCCCCTTCGGCCACGGCGGCTACAATCCCGAAGGCGTGCGTATCGGCGGGCCGGGCAAGCACGGCCGGGCGGTCAAGGTGTGGGAGAAGCGCGAGTTCCGAAACCTGGACGACACGGTCGAACTGGGCACGCGCAACATCAAGGTGGCGCTGCGTCGCCTGCGCAGGTTCGCGCGCGAGGGGGCGGCGGAAGAACTGGACATCGACGGCACCATCGACGGCACGGCGCGCCAGGGCTGGCTGGACATCCGCATGCGGCCCGAGCGTCGCAACACGATCAAGGTCCTGCTGTTCCTGGACATCGGCGGCTCGATGGACGGCCATATCAAGCTGGTGGAAGAGCTGTTCTCGGCCGCCAAAACCGAGTTCAAGAACCTGGAGTTCTTCTACTTCCACAACTGCCTTTACGAGGGCGTCTGGAAGGACAACCGGCGGCGTCACACCGAGCGGATCGCGACCTGGGACCTGCTGCACAAATACCCCGGCGACTGGCGGGCCATCTTCGTCGGCGACGCGACCATGTCCCCCTATGAGATCACCATGCCGGGCGGCTCGGTCGAGCACTGGAACGAGGAGGCCGGCGCCGTCTGGATGAAGCGGGCGCGTCAGCAGTGGGACAAGTCGATCTGGCTGAACCCGGTGCAGGAACGCTACTGGAGCTACACCGCCTCGGTCGGCCTGCTGCGCGAGGTGATGGAGGAGCGGATGTTCCCCCTGACGCTGGAAGGTCTCGACAAGGCGATGCGCGCCCTGACAAGGTAGGTTTCGCGTTCGGGGCGAGTTCCTGCCCTGCGACCACATCGAGGGGCCCTATCCATGATCGCCGCCGCCTTCGCCCTGCTTCTGTTTCAGCAACCCGCCCCGAGCGTGGTGTGGGAGGCGCCTGCGCCAGACCCCGTAGTCGAGACGCCCGCGCCGACGGTGCAGCATTCCGTGCCGGCCTGGGGTTTAGCCGATCCCTTCGGCTTCGAGCGCGCGCGCTGCAGTCCGCTGGTGCGCGGCGCCAAGTCGATGGAGACCTGCCAGAACGAGGTGCGCGAACAACTGGCCCTGGCCATGGGGTCTGACCTGCCGGACGCCCTGCGTCCCAGCGGCATGGCGGGCGACTGTCAGATGATCCAGGCCAACGCCGGCGGCTCGGCCTATGCCGTTCAGTGCGGCCCACAATCGCGGGCGGCCAGCGCGCCGTCGGCCTTGCGGGAAATGGACTGCCGTCCCCGGCCCGTTGAAGGCGGCTTCAGTTCGGAGTGCCGCCCCGTCGATGCGAAGGACAGCAAGGGCCTTTCGATCAACCTCTGGGGCGACAAGGACTGATCGAAACGCAGAAACGCCGCCCGCTTTCGCGGACGGCGTTTCCTATTTTCGCGCAATTCTAGTGAGGCTTACGCCTTGTCGCGGAGGCTGTCCTTGACGCCGCCGACGGTGTTCTGGACCTTGCCTTCGACTTGGTCGGCCTTGCCCTCGGCCTGCAGTTTGCTGTCGCCGGTCACCTTGCCGGCGGCTTCCTTGATCTTGCCGCCGATGTTCTTGGCGGCGCCTTCGACACGATCATGATCAGCCATCTGGACTCTCCGTTTTCAATAGCCGCGACAGGGCGTTGCGGGTTGAAAAGGAAACGGCGCAGGCTTGCGCCCGTTCCGTAAGGCTCAGCTTGCGCGACGCAGCCAGACTGCGACCGCCCAGGCGTGAGCATCGTGCCTCAGGCGGGATAGGGCGAAGGTGGGATCCAGCCACACCAGGGTGTGGTCGTCCTCGCATTTCGCATCCGGGTCTTCGGCGGTGACCGTCGCTGTCCAGAAGCCGCCGACATTGTTCACAGGCTCGCGCGTCGAACGCACGAAATACTGGCTGGCCTCGGCGATGCGATTCAGCGGCGCGATGTCGAGCCCCGTCTCCTCGACGAACTCACGCTTCAGGGCCTGGACCTCGGTCTCCTCGGTATCCACGCCGCCGCCCGGCAGATCGAAATAGGGACCGGCTTCGCGCTCGACACGGACGCAGGCGATCAGGCCGTCGCGTTCGACGATGCCGAACGCCGTGGCGCGGTGACGATAGTCGGAAGCGGGTTTGCGAACGCCGAACTGCAACATGACGGAGACCGACCCTAGAGGTCGAACGACAGACGGGCGCGCACGCCCTTGTGGGCGCCGTCGAACTCGACGGCCGAGCGCAGGCCCGAGGCCATGGCCGAGATGATCTTGCCGCCCAGGCCAGTGCCCTTGGGCGTGCCGTCGCCCATGCCGGGGCCGTCATCCTCGACCATCAGGGCGACCTTGTTCTCGCCCTCGCGGCGCAGATGGATGCGGATTTCGCCCCCCTGCCCCGGTGCATAGGCGTATTTGACGGCGTTTGTGACCAGTTCGGTGACGATGACGCCGATGGACACCGCCTGGTCGGTCGTGACCGACAGGGGTTCGGCGTCCAAGGTCAGCTTGGGCGATCCCTCGCCGGGCCCGATGGATTTGGACAGTTCGTCCATCAGCCCCACCAGATATTCGTCCATGGCGACGGTGCTCATGTCGCCCGAGGTGTAGAGGCGGCGGTGAACGTGGGCGACAGCCTCGATGCGCGCCTGCGACTCGCGCAGGGCATCCTTGGCGCCCTGATCGGCGATGTGGCGCATCTGCAGCGACATGAAGCTGGACACCAGCTGCAGCGAGTTGCCGACGCGATGGTTCACCTCGCGCAGCATGGCCTCGGCCCGGTCCCGGGCCAGACGGATTTCTTCCTGGGCCAGGTCGTTCTCGCGCTGGAGCCGGCGACGCAGCAGGGCGTCTTCCAGCGCCGAGCGCAGCAGGGAGGTGAAGTCCTCGGACACGTCCTTGATGACATAGTCGGCCGCGCCGGCCCGCAGGGCCGCGACCGCGATCCGCCCCTCCTGCGCGCCCGTCACATAGACGACCGGCGGGGGCGCCGTCAGCGCCATGATGTCGGGCAAGACATCGAGGCCGTCGCGCGTCGGCATGTAGTGGTCCAGGGCGCAGATGTCGTATTCGTGCTGCTGCAACAGAGCCAGCCCCGCATCCCCGTCGGGGGCGCAGGTGACGGCATAGCCGTGACGCCCCAAATCCTTCTCGACCAACCGGGACAGCCCCCGGTCGTCGTCGATATAGAGCAGGCGGATAGGCTGCGGCGTCTCGATTGTCAGATCTCCGGCGCCTGGATGACTGACAGGAACAGGCCCAGCTGGCGGATGGCGCCGGCGAAGGATTCATAATCCACAGGCTTGGTGATGTAGACGTTGCAGCCCAGATCGTAGCAGCGCTGGATCTCGACCTTGTCGTCCGTCGTCGTCAGCACCACCACCGGCGCACGGCGCAGACGGTCGTTGCCCTTCACCTTCTCCAGAATGTCAGTTCCCGACATATCCGGCAGGTTGAGGTCGAGCAGTATAAGCAGTGGGCCGTTGGCCAGGATTTCGTCGCTGAACAGATAGTCCAGCGCCGCGCCGCCCTCGTCGAAATGCTTGATTTCGTTGTTGATGTTGGCCCGGCGGATGTTCTTTTCGATCAGCTTGGCATGACCGTGGTCGTCCTCGACCATGATGATTTTGACGGGTTGCGTCACAGCGCGCCTCCGGGTTCAGCTAGGATCAGTCGTTTGGGGAATTTCAGCAAGAAAGTCGAGCCCTTACCCAGCTCGGACTCGATGTCGATCGTACCTCCGATGCGTCGCACGCTGTTGCGCACGAAGGCCAGGCCCAGCCCCTCGCCCGACCGGTCCTGTTTGCCGGATCGGCGGAACAGTTCGAATATCCGTTCGTGGTCGCGCGGCGCAATGCCCCGACCGTTGTCGGCGACGCGGTAGACGACCCAGCCGCCCGGCACGTCCTCGCCCGAAACCACGATCTCGCCTGGCCGACCGGCGTCCAGATATTTGACGGCGTTGTCGATCAGGTTGCCCATGATCTGCTCCATCGAAATTCGGTCGCTTTCGATTTCGGGCAGAGGCTGGACCTCGATGCGAGCGCCCGACGCCTCGGTCTGGTGGTGGACGCTGTTGGCAATGTTCTGGGCCATCGCCGTCATGTCCAGCGTCTCCGGCAGCAGATTGCGCCGGCCTTCGCGCGACAGTTTCAGGATGGCGTTGATCAGCCGATCCATCTTCTCGGTCGAGGCGCGGATGAAGCCGATGGCCTCGGGCATGTCCTCACGGATCGCCATGACGACGTCGGGGTCGACAGCGCGCGTCTTCTCGGCGTCGGTGATGGACTTGTCGACGATCTTGCCAGCCTGCTCCAGCTCGGAAGTATAGCCCATCACATTGACCAGGGGCGCGCGCAGGTCATGGCTGACGATATAGGCGAAGCGCTGGATTTCCTCGTTGGCGCGCATCAGGTCGCCGGTGCGTTCGCGGACCTTGTCCTCCAGCCCGGCGTTGGCGGCGTCCAGCGTCGCGCGCGCACTTTGAATCTCGGACACGTAGCGCCGCACCATCCAGGCCGACAGCAGCGCAAGCACGATCACCAGCAGGCCGGCGATGGCGTTCATCGTGACCGTCAGGACGCCGAACCGCTCGGACGCCAACCGGCGATTTTCGATCCGGGCCGACTTGAGCGCATCGAAGTCGTCAACGGCGGCGCGCAACTCGTCCATATAGCGCTTGCCGTCGCCCGAGCGCACGGCCTGGATTGACTGCCCGATCCGACCTTGCTGCGCCAGAGCCACGGTTTTTTCCATTTCGGCCCACTTCAGGTCCGCCAGACGATGGATGCGATCAATCGGCGCCTTCAATGTCGGATCCTCCACCGCACCTTCGTCAAGGAAGGCCACGGCCGGCTCCATCTCCGCCTGGGCCTGCCGATAGGGCTGAAGGAAATCGCTGCGGCCGGTCAGCAGGAATCCCCGCTGCGCCGTCTCGGCGTTCAGCATGGAAATCAAGGTCGTGCGCGACGCGCGCCGCATCTGTTGCGCGTGCTCGATGGTCTGGTTCACCGACGCCGTCTGCTGGATCATCACGAAGGTGGTGGCGTTGACGAGGATCAGCAGCCCGAACACCAGGATCAGCATGGCCGACATGGACCGCGCGAGCGACGATGTGCGCATGAAGTCGCGCAATCGCGACAATTGGGATCGGGGGCTTGGGATCATGACGGTGGAGCTTTAGCGGCGTGCTGCGCCGCGTCAAACGTCAAACTTAGTCCGCCGTGTTTCCAGCCCGTTATCAGACCTGGCCCAGTGTACGCAACCGCGCCTTGGGATGGATTTCGTTCTGGCTCATCACCACGGTCTGGCCCCGGAAGCGCTCGATGATCGACCGCACATAGGGGCGGGTCATCGGCCCGGTCAGCAAGACAGGATTTTCGCCCGTCATGGCGATGCGCTCGAAGGTGTCGCGAACGGCGCGGATGAAGTCCTGTAGCCGTGACGGCGCCATGGCCAGCTGCTTGTCCTCGCCCTGTCCGATTAGACTTTCGGCGAAGGCGTTCTCCCATTCCGGCGACAGGGTGACGATGGGCAGAGCGCCCTCCCCGTCCTTGTTCTGCCAGCAGAGCTGACGGCCCAGGCGGGCGCGGACGTGCTCGACCAGAGTGGTGACGCTGGAGCTGTGCGGCGCGGCCTCGGCCAGGCCTTCCAGGATCGCCGGCAGATCACGGATCGACACCTTCTCGCGCAGCAGGGCCTGCAGCACCCGTTGCAGGGTGGTGACCGTGACCACGCTGGGGACCAGTTCCTCGACCAGCTTCTTCTCTTCTGCGCCCAGTTCCTTCAGCAGCTTCTGCACCTCCGCATAGGACAGCAGGTCCGCCATATTGTCCTTCAGGATCTCGGTCAGGTGGGTGGTCAGAACCGTAGACGGATCGACCAGGGTGTAGCCCCGGAACGTCGCCTCTTCGCGCATCCCGTCCTCGATCCAGGTGGCGGGCAGACCGAAGGCCGGCTCGCGCATGTGCTCGCCGGGCAGTTCGACCTGACGCCCCGACGGGTCCATCGCCATCAGATGCCCCAGCCGCACCTCGCCCGCGCCGCTCTCCATCTCCTTGATGCGAATGGCGTAGCCTTGGGTCGGCAGGCGCATGTTGTCGAGGATGCGCACCTGGGGAATGACGAAGCCGTACTCCTGGGCCAGCGAGCGGCGCAGGGCGCGAATCTGATCGGTCAGGCGACGGCCTTCCAGATCGTTGATCAGGCTGAGCAGCGAATAGCCCAGCTCGATCTTGACCTCGTCGATGGTCAGGATGTTGGAGATGGGCTCTTCGACATCCTCCTTGGGCTTGGCGGCGGCGGCGGTCGCTGCGATCTCCGCCTCGGTCGGTTGCGGCCTCAACCGGTTGCGGCCCAGCCTCCAGGCCATGAAGCCCGAGCCGATGGCCAGGGCTGCGAACGGCAGCAGAGGCATGCCGGGGATCAGACCGATCAGGCCCGCCGCGCCCGACACGACGCCAAGAGACACGGGGTTTGTGGCCAGTTGCGTGACCATGGCCTTGTCCGCCGTGCCCTCGACGCCGGCCTTGGACACCAGGAAGCCGGCGGCGATGGAGATGATGATGGCCGGAACCTGCGTCACCAGACCATCGCCGATGGTCAGCTGGACATAGGTGTTGGCGGCCTCCATCGCCGGCATGCCGTGCGTCAGGGTTCCGATCAGAATGCCGCCGATGGCGTTGATAAAGGTGATGATCAGGCCGGCGACGGCGTCGCCGCGCACGAACTTGGACGCGCCGTCCATGGCGCCGAAGAAGGTGGATTCCTGCTCCAGCTCCTTGCGGCGGATCTTGGCCTGGTCCTCGGTGATCAGGCCGGACGACAGATCGGCGTCGATGGCCATCTGCTTGCCCGGCATGGAGTCCAGGGTGAAGCGGGCCGACACCTCCGCGATCCGGGTCGACCCCTTGGTGATGACGACGAAGTTCACCACCAGGATGATGGCGAAGATGATCACCCCGATGATGAAGTTGCCGCCCATCATCAGTTGCCCGAAGGCGTTGATCACCTGACCGGCAGCCTCATGGCCTTCCTGACCGTGCGTCAGGATCAGGCGCGTCGAGGCCAGGTTCAGACCCAGGCGGAACAGGGTCGAGACGAGCAGCACCGTGGGGAAGATGGCGAAGTCCAGCGGCCGCTTCATCATCACGGCGGTCATCAGTATCAGCACGCTGGACACCAGCGAGAAGGCCAGCAGCAGGTCCAGAAGCATCTTCGGAACCGGCAGGATCAACAGCATGATCACGCCGATCACGCTCACCGCCATCAGCACTTCGCCGCGGTTGACCCAGCCCAGGACGTCGCGCCCGGTGGGGCGCGCCATACCGTCCTTCATCATCATGGGCGTTTCAGTCACGTCCCAGCGCCTTCAGGGCGCGACGCGTCGCCTCGGCGATCACGGCGTCGCGTTGATCGTCGGTCGCCTCGGGCGCGCCGGTGAAATAGGCGGCCAGCAGGACCGGCGAACCCGACAGCGGCGTCAGCATGCCGATGTCGTTGGTCGCGCCGTTCGATCCGGTCCCGGTCTTGTGCGCGACGGTCCAGCCCTGGGGCGCGCCCGCCTTGATGCGGTTGGGTCCGGTCGGCGAGGCGATCATCCAGCCGCTGATCAGTTGGTCGTGCTCGGGCGTCAGCCGATCGCTGAACGCCAGCTCGCGGATGTTGGCGATGGTCTGGTCCGGCAGGCAGGTGTCGCGCGGATCGTTGGGCAGGGCGGTGTTCAGGTCCGGCTCCAGGCGCGAGATGACGGTGGTGGTGTCGCCGAACGTCGGCCACCAAGAACGCCATACGGCGATTCCACCCATTTCACGGATCAGGATATTGGCCGCTGGATTGTCGCTGACCTCGACCGCCGCCTGCATCAATTCGCGGATCGTCAAGGTGCCGCCGATGGCCTTTTCAGTCACCGGAGCGTGAGGGATCATGTCGGCGCGCGTGACGGGGACGGCGCGGTCCAACTGTTCTTCCTCGCGCTGCACCCGCTCCAGTGTGGCGACGGCGAGGAAGGCTTTGAAGGTCGAGCAGAAGGCGAACCGTTCCTGTCCGCGCCACGACACCCGTCGCTGGCTGCCGACATCCAGGGCCGCCACGCCCAGTCGTCCGCCGTGGCGCTCTTCCAGGTCGTTCAGCAGAAAGGGTTGCGGGGCCTCTTCGGCCTGGGGCTCGTCGCGGCGCGGATAGCAGCCGACAAGCGCCAACGCGCCCGCCCCGCCGATCAGCCTCCTGCGATCAAACCCGTTGGCCATACTCAGGCCGCGTAGCCCGAGGCCGAGACGCCGCTCATGGGCGCCGGAATGGCCGTGCCCTCGTCGGAATATTCGTTCAGCTTGTTGCGCAGGGTGCGGATCGAGATGCCCAGGATGTTGGCCGCATGGGTGCGGTTGCCCAGGCAGTGGGTCAGGGTATCGAGGATCAGCGTCTTTTCCATCGCCGCCACCGTCTGGCCCACGAAGCTGCGGGTCACGGCGTCGGCGGCCTGGGCGGCGCGGGCGGCTATGCCCCCCTGCCCGCCGTCATAGGCATTGCCCGTCATCGCCCCCGCGCCTTGGCCCGACAGAGGCTGGCCGTCCGGCAGGCGGATGGCGTCCACGTCGATCTCGGGTCCGGTCGCCAGCAGCACCGCGCGGTGCATGGCGTTCTCAAGCTCGCGGACGTTGCCGGGCCAGCGGTGGGCGGCGATGGCCTGGCGCGCCTGGGCCGAGATCGGGCGGACCGGCACGCCGTTGGCGGCGGCGTATTTCTTGATGAAGTGGTCGGCCAGAACGACGATGTCGCCCGGACGCTCGCGCAAAGACGGCAGGCGCAGGTTCACCACGTTCAGGCGGTAAAGCAGGTCCTCGCGGAACACCCCTTCCGCCACGGCCTTGGACAAGTCGCGGTTCGAGGTGGCGATAATGCGGATGTTGACCGAGACCGGCTTGGAGCCGCCGACGCGGTCGATGACCCGCTCCTGAATGGCGCGCAGCAGCTTGGCCTGAAGCCGGGCGTCCATCTCCGAGATTTCGTCCAGCAGCAGCGTGCCGCCGTCGGCCTCCTCGAACTTGCCGATCCGGCGCGCGACTGCGCCGGTGAAGGCGCCCTTCTCGTGGCCGAACAGTTCGGATTCCAGCAGGTTGTCGGGAATGGCGGCGCAGTTGACGCTGATGAAGGGACGTTCGGCGCGACGCGAATGCTCGTGCAGATACCGGGCCATCACCTCCTTGCCGACGCCGCTTTCGCCGGTGATCAGAATCGAGGCTTCCGAGCGTGCGACCTGGTCGGCCAGTTGCAGCACGGCCTTCATCGACGGATCGGCCGAGATCATCGGCTTTTCGTCATCGGCGACGGCCGACAGGACGGCGGCGATCAGTTCGGCGTCGGGCGGAAGCGGGATGAACTCCTTGGCGCCGGCCTTGATCGCGGCGGCGGCCTCACGCGCATCTGCGTCGATGCCGAAGGCCACGACCGGAATGGTGATCCGCTCGGCCTCGTTGGCGGCGATCAGGGCGGCGATGTCCAGCTGGTAATCGACCATCAGCAGGTCCGCGCCCTGCCCCCGGCGCAGTTGTTCGGTCGCCTGGTCGGCGCGCTCGACGTGGGTGACCTTGGCGCCGTGCGCCATGGCCATCTTCACCGCCGAAGCGAGCTGCCCGCTCAGTCTGCCTACCACCAGAAGACGCATCGTTCTTCTCCCTTAATCTCTAAAATCAGTCGCCTGTCAGGCGCCTGAATCCTCGGTCTTGATGATTTCCGTCATGGTCACGCCCAGCCGGTCGTCGACGACGACGACCTCGCCGCGCGCGATCAGACGGTTGTTGACGAAGATGTCGATCGCCTCGCCGACCTTGCGGTCCAGCTCCAGCACAGACCCCTTGTTCAGCTTCAGCAGCTGGGCCACCGACATGTGCGACTTGCCCAGCACGGCCGAGATATTGACCGGGACGTCGAAGACGGTGGCCAGGTCGGCGGCGGTCTTGTCGCCGTGATCGTCGATCGGCGGCGGGCCGGAAAGGCTGGAGAACTCCTCCAGCGCCAGGTCGTCGGATGCCATCAGAACATGCTCCTGTCGACGGGAAGGGATTCGGCGTGTCCGGCCTCGGCAGCCAGGGCGGCCGTCAGCGCCTCGGCGACACGGTCGGCGGACCCTTTGGGATCATGATCGGCGCGACCGTCGGCCCATTCCAGCTGGAAGGCCGTCTGCGCCATGCCTGGCTCGTCACGGAAGGCGACCACGCCGGTGAAGCCGCTGTCGGCGCAGGCCTGCTGGATCAGGGCGCGCGCCTCGTCGTCCAGGCCCGAGGTCCGCACGACCAGGCGCGGCGAGGCGTCGATCTCCTGCGCCAGCATCTCCAGCGCGGCCTTCAGCGGCGCCTGCGGGAAACGCTCCAGCGCTGCCCCGCCGATGGCGCGGGCGGCGGCCAGGGCCAGGTCGGCGGATTGTTCGCGATGCGCCTGGGCCACGGCCTTCAGCGTCGGCATGGCCGAGGCGACGGACTGGGCGATGTTGCTCAGGGCCATGGCGCGGATGTTCTCGATCTCGCCCAGCGCCTGCTGACGAGCTTCCAGCCGGCCTTGCGCCACCAGGGCATCGACCTCGGCCGGCAGATAAGAGCGTTTGGCCGGCGCCCAGGCGCCGGGACGCACGACCGTGCCGTCGGCGTCGAACTCGGTGTCGAAGGCGAAGAGGTGACGGATTTCGGGGGACTGGGTCATGTCAGTAGATCAGCTCGTCGTCGGCGCCCTGGCCGGCCAGCATGATGTCGCCCTTGGCGGCCAGGTCCTTGGCGACCTGAACCATGGCCATCTGCGCCGCATCGACGTCCTTCAGACGCACGGGGCCCATCGATTCCATGTCCTCGCGCATGATCTTTGAGGCGCGCTCGGACATGTTGGAGAAGAACATCTCGCGCAGCCCCTCCGAGGCGCCCTTCAGCGCCAGGCCCAGCGAATCCTTGTCCACGCCGCGCAGCAGGGTCTGGACGCCGCCGGGGTCCAGCTTGGACAGATCCTCGAACACGAACATCAGGGCGCGGATGCGCTCGGCCGACTCGCGATTGCGTTCTTCCAGGGCGCCAATAAAGCGGGCCTCGGTCTGGCGGTCGAAGCTGTTGAAGATGTCGGCCATCATCTCGTGGCTGTCGCGCTTGGAGGTGCGCGCCAAGTTCGACATGAATTCGGTGCGCAGCGTCGCCTCGATCTTGTCCAGGATCTCGCGCTGCACCGGCTCCATCCGCAGCATCCGCTGCACGCACTCCAGGGCGAAATCCTCGGGCAGGCTGGTCAGGACACGGGCGGCGTGGTCCGAGCGCACCTTGGACAGGATGACGGCGACGGTCTGAGGATATTCGTTCTTCAGATAGTTGGCGAGGACGGCCTCGTTCACATTGCCCAGCTTGTCCCACATGGTGCGACCGGCCGGACCCCGGATTTCCTCCATCAGGCCATCTACGCGATCCTTGGGCAGGAAGGCGGCCAGCAGCTTCTGGGTCTGTTCGTAGCTGCCCATGACCGATCCGGAGCCAGACAGACCCGAGACGAACTCGATCATCAGGGCCTCGACGGCTTCGGCGCTGACATTGCCCAGCGTCGCCATGGCCTGCGAGATCTCCTTGACCTCGTCGTCGTCCAGACGCTCCCACAGGGCGGTGTGCTCCTCGCCCAGCGCCAGCAGGATGACGGCGGCCTTCTCCGGCCCCGTCAGCTTGTTGGGGTCGTCGATCGAAGCCTTCTTGTTGACCAGCTTCGCCATCAGCCTTCCGCCACCCAGGTGCGCAGGATGCCGGCGGCCTCATCGGGATGGGCCTGAACGAAATCGGCGACCTTCTTGACTGAAGACGCCTTCACCTGCCCCTCGATGCGGGCGATGTCGATCTTCTGTTCCATCTCGGTCGGGGCGGGCAGTTGAACCAGTTGGGGCTGACCGTCCGCGCCGATCACCGTCGTCGCCACCGTCGTCACCGGAATGCCGTTGGCGCCGATGACGGCCGGCAGGTTCGTCCCGCCCGAGGCCGTCTTCAGCAGCGGACGCAGCACGAAGAAGATCAGCAGCAGGGCCACGACCGTCAGTATGCCCAGCTCGACGAAGCGCATGATGTCGTTCTTCGAGAAGTCCAGCAGCGACGACTTGCCTTCCAGGCCGCCGGCTATGCCGGTGTCGTGGTTGAAGCGGACGTTGATGACCTCGATCTTGTCGCCGCGCGTCTCGTCGATGCCGGCGGCGGCGGCGACCAGAGACTTGATCTGGGCGATCTCCTCGGCGGTGCGCGGCGCATAGGTCGGCTCGCCATTGCCGTCGGCGGCGGGCGTCCACTTGCCGTCCACGGCCACGGCGACGGCCAGCTTCTTGACCTCGCCCGGCTCCTTGGTCGTGGTCGTGGTGGTCTTGGAAATTTCGTAGTTGGTGGTCTCGGCGTTTTCCGAGTTGGTCGAACCGGCCGGCGTGGCGCCGGGCGCGGCGCCGCCGGGGATGTTGTTCGTTGCGGTGACGCCGCCGTCGGGCTGGGCCGTGTTGTCTGCGGACTGCGAGCCGTTGGTGGTGGTCGAACGGACGACCTGGCCATCGGGATCGAACTTCTCTTCCTGGGTGGTGGCGCGGCTCTGATCGATGTCGGCCGTCACCTGAACCCGAGCCGAGCCGATGCCCACGACGCCTTCGACGATGTCCTTGATGCGCGCCTGCAGCTGGCTTTCGGTATTGCCCTTGGCCTCGGCGGCGGAGGCCGAAGAGAAGGTCCCGTCGTCGCTGCCGGCGGCCAGGGTGCGGTTGTTCTGGTCCGCCACGGTCACGCGGTCCGGCTTCAGGTTCGGCACCGACGAGGCCACCAGGTTGCGGATCGCCCGCACCTGATCGGCGCTCAGATCGCGGCCGCCCAGCCCCACCAGAACGGCGGCGGTCGGATCGCCTGCGGCGGAGGTGAACATCTCGCGGCGCGGCATGGTGATGTGGACGCGGGCGGCGGTGATGCCGCGCATCGACATGATGGTGCGCGACAGTTCGCCCTGCAGCGCGCGCTGCTCGTTCAGCTGCTGCTGGAACTCGGTCTGGCCTAGGACGGATTGATTGTCGAACAACTCGTAGCCGACCGACCCCGAGGTCACGAGACCCTTCTCGGCCACCAACATCCGCGCCGTGCCCACGTCGTCGCGGTTGACCATGACGGTCGAGCCGTCGCCCTTGGACGTATATTTGATGCCGGCCTGATCCAGGGCGGTGGTGATCTCGCTGGCTTCGCGCAGATCAAGGTTGGAATAGAGCAGCGCGTCAGGCGCCTGGCCCATGCGCAGCATGACGGCGACCAGCACGGCGGCCACGCCCGCGGCGACGCCGAGGACCGCGGCCAGACGGCCGATCCCGAACTTCTGCAACGCCGCTGTGAAGCCGCCCACGCGTCCCCGCCCCATACACGCGGGAGACACAGACGCCCCGCTAGGCAGAAAATGCCGCCTTGATGGTAAACGTCGCGTTAAGAGAGGTTACGGAACGGCCGGAGCCTTGCGGTCAAGCTGCGGCAGGACGGCCGGCGCCCCCGATGGCAGGGCCGCCTTTGGGTCTCTCAGCCACGACACGACGTCGCGATAGACGATCTCGGCGTCCAGATCGCGGTTCAGCAGATGCCAGCCGTTCGGATACCAGGCGGTGCGCAACGTGCCGCCCTCGGCCTCGGCCCGTTGCAAGGCCAGTCGCATCGGCCCCTTCTTCACCACCTCGTCATGCGCGCCGTACATCAGGATGGCGTCGCCCCGGATGCGCCCCAGGCTGCGCGACGAGGTCTCCATCAGATCGACCAGCCCATAGACGGTGTCGAACCGCGTCGCGAGAATGCTCATCGGATCACGCCCGTTGCGGATCAGCTCCAGCGTATTGGACGAGGCGTGGATGTCGCGGGTGATGAAGTCGGGCGGCTCCAGAGCCACGTCGCCCAGCGCACGCGCCGCAATATTCAGAGCCGTGCTGTTCAGCGGCCCCTGCGTCGACCAGCCCCAGACGCCGGGCGCCAGCAGAACCACCCGATCCGCATCCGGCGGATTGTCCGAGCCGAACGCCGCCGCCGTCACCGACCCGCCCATGCTCTCGCCCACCACCGCGATGACGGCGTTCGGATAGCGAGCCCGCGCCATGGCCGTGATCTCGCGCAGATCGTCGGTCATTCTCTGTTCGCCGGCCCACTCGCCCCGCCCCGGCGAGGCGCCGAAGCCGCGCTGGTCGTATGACCAGGTCTCGATCCCCTGCTCGGCCCACCATGGGCCGGCCAGACGGAAGCTGGCGTCGTGGTCGTTCATGCCGTGCAACGCCACGATCACCGCCCAGGGCGGCTGGTCCGTCGGCCCCCAGCGCAGATAGGGCAGCCGCGCGCCGTCCGACATGACCAGTGCGCGATCCTCGACATGAGCCCCGGTGAACCCCGGCGGCGGCGTCAAAGGCGGCTGGATATGGGGCGTGGCGCAGGCGGACAGGGCGAGAACAGCCGCCATCGGGATCAACTTGGAGAAATGCAAAACCATTGGTCCCACGCATCGCCTCATGACAGAACTTGGTCCCCGCCTTCACGAGGACGAGCGGTCGCAGAACTCAGGATCGAACGCACCCGTTCCTGCAAATACGGAACCACCTCCGCCTCGAACCACGGGTTCTTCCTCAGCCAGGCCGTATTGCGCCAGGACGGATGCGGCAGCACCAGCAGGTCCGGCGCATAGTCGCGCCACGCCTGCACCGTCTCGGTCATGTTCCGCTTGGCGCGATCCCCCAGCGCCCAGGCATGGGCATAACCGCCGACCAGCAGCGTCAGCTCCATCTGCGGCAGGGCGTCCAACAACTGCGGCCGCCACAGGTCTGCACACCGCGTCGGGGGCGGATAATCGCCGCCCTTGGGGGCCGTCCCCGGATAGCAAAAGGCCTGGGCCGCCACGCCGATGCGACGGTCGGCGTAGAAGGTCTCGTAATCCACCCCCATCCAGTCGCGCAGCCGATCGCCCGACGGATCGGTGAACGGCAGGCCGCTTTCATGCACCCGTCGCCCCGGCGCCTGGCCGCAGATCAGCAGCCGCGTCTCGGGAAAGACCCGCACCACGGGACGCGGCGTGTGCGGCAACACGCCCGCGCAGGCGCGGCAGGCGCGAATGTCGCTTAGGACCTCGTCGAGATCAGTCGTCATCGCCCTCGACGACCGGCGGACGGCGGCTCAGCGCCAGGGCCGTCTCTTCCTCGGTGGCCTGGCGCAGGCGCGTCACGCCGCGGACGTGGTCCGGATCGACCGGCTTGCCCTTCTTGGTGATGGTCAGCTTGCCCTGGCGCATCAGGCTCAGCGCAATGGCGCGGACCTTGGGCAACATGCGCTGCCACTGCTCCGGCTGTAGCTCTTTGGCCACTTCGGCGGGCTCAATGCTCTTGCCGGGCTCAAGCGCAGCAATTTTGTTCAGGATTGCGGTTTCGATCGGATCGCTCATTGCGCCTATATGCTGCAACGCACGCCCATAAGTAAGGCCAAGTCTGCATGCCCAAGAAAATCACCATCACAGAGGGCGAGTTCGCCGGCTGGCAGACCTACGATCTGCACGACACCTTCGACACCGTCGTCGGCCCCTTCTACGGGCGGCCCGACCCCGACGGGCACATGCGCTGCGCCTTCCGCGCCGAGCAGAAGCACATGAACGCGGGCGGCCGGATGCACGGCGGCTGCCTGATGACCTTCGCCGACATCGCCATGTTCCAGATCGCCTATCAGGAGATGGAGGGCGCCTCGGGCGTCACGGTCCAGCTGGATTCCACCTTCATCGACGGCGGCTATGTCGGCGAACTGATCGAAGCGACGGGCCAGGTCACCAAGGCCGGCAAGAGCCTGATCTTCGTGCGCGGCCAGATCAACACCGGCGACCGCCTGCTGATGACCTTCTCCGGCGTCATCCGCAAGTTCACGCCCCGGTAAGCCGGTGCGATCGAAGGCTTAAGGCCGGCCGTGTTCGATCAGCCGAACACGGCCGCCGGCATGACCCCGACGATGGCCGCGCTCATGGCGGTGGCCATGAAGCCGGCGAACAGAGCCTTCCAGATCAGGCCCAGAACCTCTTCGCGCCGCTCGGGCATCAGCACCGATAGGCCGGTCACGGTGATGCCCACCGAGCCGATGTTGGCGAAGCCGCACAGGGCGTAGGTCATCAGCATCCGCGTGCGCTCGCTCATGGCGTCGGCCGGAATCTTGCCCAGGTCGATGAAGGCCACAAACTCGGTCAGGGCCAGTTTGACGCCCAGCAGCCAGCCCGCCTGCCCGGCTTCCCGCGCATCGACGCCGATCAGCCAGGCCAGGGGCGTCAGCAGGACGCCGAGGATGCGCTCGACCGTCAGCGGTTCGCCGAAGACGATGAAGCCGCCCAGCATGACGTTGACCAGGGCCACCAGGGCCACGAAGACGATCAAAACCGCCGAGATGTTCAGCACCACCATCAGGCCGTCCGACGTGCCCTTGGAGATGGCGTCGATGGCGCTGTCGTATTTCAGGGCCGAGTCGTAGCTGATCGCCTGGATGGCTTCCTTGTTGGGTTCCGGCACCATGATCCGCGCCAGCAGCACGCCGGCCGGCGCCGAGACGATGGAGGCCACCAGCACGTGGCCGGCGGCATTGGGCAATGTTTGCGACAGGATGCTGGCGTAGGCGACCATGGTCGAACCGGCCACCGTCGCCAGGCCCACGGTCATCATCAGGAAGATTTCGGACCGACTCAGCTTGTCCAGATAGGCCTTGATGACGATCGGGCTCTCGATGGTGCCCAAAAAGATGTTGGCCGCCACCGCCAGGGCCGATGCGCCGCCAAGCCCCATGGTCCTCTGGAACAGCAGGCCGAAGCCGCGGATCAGCCACTTCAGGATCTTCCAGTGCCACAGCAAGGCCGACAGGGCCGAGATGACCATGATCAGCGGCAGGACGTTGAAGGCGAAGGTGAACAGGGCGCCTTCGTTCTGCACCGCATAGGGCTGGTCGCCCCCGCCCAGATAGCCGAACACGAACCGCGTCCCCTGGGACGTCGCCACCGCCAGGCCGTCGATGGCGCCCGTCACCGCCGTCAGGACCGCGCGCGATCCCGGAATGGCGAACAGGGCCAGGACCAGACCGGCCTGAACCAGAACGGCGCCGATCGCCAGCTTCCACGGGAAGACGCGACGGTTCTCTGAGAACGCCCAGCAGACGGCGACGATGACGACCAGGCCGAACAGGCTCTGGAGGTTCAGAAGACTGAACATGAAAGGCGATCCCCACGCCGCGCGCTGCGGCCGTCTGCACGCTTCAAGGACAAGTTGACGCGGCTGGCAAGGGGGACGCGGCCTCAGTCGAGCTTCAGAACCCGATCCAGGCTCGCCGCGCCCGGTCCGCGCGCGATCAGATAGATCAGCGGCCCGGCCCACAGCAGGTGCGTCGGCCAGCCGGTGGGGATGATGAACACCTGGATCACCGCCGTCATCAGCAACAGGCCAATGGCCGCCGGCCGCGTAAGCAATCCCAGCACCAGCAGGATCGGCAGGGCGTGCTCGGCATAGGTCGCCATATAGGCCGCCACGTCGGGCGCCAGCAGCGGCACATGATACTCCTCTGCGAACAGATACTGCGTCGAGGGCGACAGGGTCAGCAAGCCGTCCACCTTGGTGCGCCCGGACAGGAAGAAGGGCGCGGCGATCCCGACGCGCAGCAACAGGGCCAGCGGCCATTCCGGAACGGCGTCGGTGACGCGCTGGTGAATGCGGGCGATAACGGTCATGGCTTCGGTCTCTGGAGGGCGGGGGTTTCGAACACGCCGAGCGCGATCAGGCCGGCGAAAAGGGCGGGGACGTCCAGGCCGGGTTCGGCCGACTGGGCGCTTAGGACGGCTGCGCCGAACGGCCGGCCCTTGCGGCAGGCGTCGAGAAAGGCCCATTCGGCGCGGCTAAGGCTCCGCGCCCGCACCTCGGCGTCGGGTCGCTGGATCAGCAGGCCTTGCGGCTCCGCGCGCCAGGCCAGTTCAGCGCCTGCCGTCGGATAGCGATGCGCCAGCCACAGTGACGGCGCCGTCCAGTCGAACCAGAACAGACGCACGGACGGATGCAGACGTGCGGGCATGCCGGTCAGGGCCAGGCCCAGCGCCGCAGCATGACGGGCTTCCATCTGCGCGGCGTCGGGCGACAGGTGCGCCTCGGTCCAGGCGCGGTCCAGCCGGGCCACCGGCGCCAGATAGGGCATGTCCTGCGCCGGCTCGAACCGGGCCAGCCAATCGGGGAAGCCCGCGCCATAGGCGGCCAGCACCGGATCATCGCCCGGCTGCGCCTCGACGAACTCGCGCGCGGCGGCGCGGAACCATTCGCTTCCGACCATCTGCGACACGGTCGGATAGTTGGCCTCCAGCGCGTCGATCCGGCCCTTGACGGCGGTGTTGCGATAGACGGCGATGGCGCCCAAAGTCCGATCGTTCGGCTCCAGATGCGGCCACAGGTCGTCGAACCGCCCGTCCAGCGCGGTCTCGAAGGCGGCGTGAAAGGCGGTCATGCCAGGGTCTCCACGAACGTCAGGGCCTCGGCCGCGCGGGCCTGTTCGCCCAGCAACTCGGCGAACTCCGGCACCTCGCCGTCGCGTTCGATCAATGTGGGCCGCCCGCCGATGCGGCCGATCAACCGCTCGTAGAGCCGCCACACCGCCTCGGCGACCGGGGCGTCGTGACTGTCGATCAACAGGGCCTCGCCCCACACCGGATCGGGCCGATGCCCCGCCAGATGGATTTCTCCGACCAGATCGGCGGGCACGGCGTCCAGCCAGGCCTCGGCCGATCCGCCCATGTTGGCGGCGCTGACATGGACGTTGTTCACGTCCACCAGCAGGCCGCATCCGGTGCGTCGGGCGATCTCGACAAGGAAGTCGACCTCGTCCCATTCATGGCCGGCCATCGGCAGGTAGGCGGTGGGATTCTCGATCAGCATGCGCCGGCCCAGATAGTCCTGCGCCTCTTCGACATGGTCGCAGACCAGGGTCAGCATCTCGCGGCTGCGCGGCACGGGCAGAAGGTCGGGGTGATAGACGTTTCCGCGCCGCGACCAGGCCAGGTGTTCGGACACCGCGAAGGGCTCGAACCGGTCGATCAGGGCGCGAAAACGGGCCAGGTGCGCGCGGTCGGGACGCTCGTCCCCGGCCAGGGACAGGCCGACGCCGTGCAGCGACAGGGGCCGACGCGCACGAATGCGCTCCAGCCAGCTCAGGCGCGGCCCGCCGTCGATCATGTAGTTTTCGGGATGCACCTCGAACCACAGTCCGTCCTGCACGCCGTTGGGGGCCCCGACCGCCGGGCAGGCCTCGGCCTCCACATAGTGTTGGGGCTTCAGACCCAGCCCGGCAGTCGGAAAGGCGGACATCAGCGGTTCGCGATCGGGCTCAGCGAACCATTGCCCTTGGGCGTCTGGATCGAGGCGCAGGTGCCCTTGGCGACCAGCTTCCAGGCGTTGCCCTGATAGTCGCGGGTCGAGGTGCCGGCGCAGGTGGTGCCGGGGCCGGCGGCGCAGTCGTTCTGACCGGCCTTGGCCACGCCGTAGCATTTCTCCATGGCGTTTTCCTGCTGGGCCGTCGGACGGTTCTGGGCGGCGGCGGCGTTGGCGCCGAGGGCCAGAAGGGCGCCGGCGCCGATCATGATTTTGGTGGGAGTATTCATGGGTTCGTCTCCTGGGTGAGGGCCGTCCGAAGCGGAGCGACCTGACAGGAGAGGTTTCGGCGTCGATGCGGCGAAGGTTACGAGAAATATTTTGTCGGATTTCGGCTCCGAACCTGTAACCTCCGTCCTGTCCGGCGCGAATGGGATGCTGCGTGGTCGACAAGGAAGCCGAGCTCAAAAGCCTGATGTTGCGGGGACTCGACGGAGACCCCGTGGCCTGGCGCGCCCTGCTGTCCGCAATGCGCGGCGCCCTGACCCCTTTCTTCAAACGTCGCCTGATCGGTCATGAGGCCGATGCGGAGGATCTCGTGCAGGACTGCCTGATCGCCATTCACGCCAAGCGCGCGACCTATGACCGGTCGCTGCCCTTCACCGCGTGGGCCTATGCGATCGCGCGCTACAAGCTGATCGACCATTTCCGCCGCCTGGGTCGTCGCCACGACGTGCCGCTGGAAGAGGCTTCCGTCCTGCTGGCCGAACATACGGTCGAGGACGGCATCGTCCGCCGCGACCTGAACAAGGTCCTGTCCATCCTGCCGCTGCGCCAGCGCCGTCTGGTCGAGGACGTCCGCATCGGCGGCTTCAGCCTGGCCGAGGCCGCCGCCCGCAACGGCTTCACCGAGGGCGCGGCCAAAGTCAGCGTCCACCGCTCCATGAAGACGCTGGTCGCCAGCGTGAATCCCGATGAAGACTGAAGACCTGATCGACGCCCTGGCCGCCGGGCTTGAGCCGGCGCGGCCCGCACGGCCCAACGCCGCGCTGCTGGGCGGCGCCGGCTTGGCCGCCGTGACGGCCGTGGCCCTGTTGCTGGGGGTGCGTCCCGACCTGACGCAGGCGCTCCAGGCGCCGACGCCGTGGCTGAAGGGACTCTACACCGCCGCCCTGACCACGAGCGCGATCTGGCTGGCGACACGGCTGGGTCGGCCGGGCGTCGATGCTCGGCCCGCAGCCTTCGCCCTGATTTCCGTCGTGGCGATCGCAGCGCTGTGGGGCGGCGTCGAGATGGCTATGACGCCGCCCGAAGCGCGCATGGCCGGCTGGCTGGGCCAGACCTGGACCATCTGCGGGCGAAACATCGTTCTGGTCTCGGCCTTCGCCGCGCCGCTGGTCTTCCTGTCGGCGCGCCGGCTTGCGCCGACGCGGCCGACGGCGGCCGGTCTTGCGTTAGGGGTGGCGACGGGCGGTATCGCCGCCACCGCCTATGGCCTGCTGCATTGCGGGGAAGCGACGGCGGCCTTCGTCGCTACCTGGTATACGCTGGGCGTCGCGGCCGCCGGCCTGATCGGCGCCGGGATCGGCCGCTTCGCCCTGCGATGGTAGGGCTCAGAGCTGGCCGCGCACCAGCTTGCCGTAGTGGTCCATCAGGTCCAGCGACAGGGCGCCGGGCGTGAAGCGATACTCGCCCACCTCGGCGACCGGCGTCACTTCAACGGCCGTGCCGGTCAGGAAGCATTCGGAGAAGCCCGACAGTTCTTCCGGCTTGATCTCGCGCACGACGACCTCGATGCCCTTGTCGCGGGCGATCTCGATCACCGTCTGACGGGTGATGCCGTCCAGAATGTGCTCGACGTTCGGCGTGTGGATGACGCCGTCCTTAACGAAGAAGACGTTGGCGCCGGTCGCCTCGGCGACATAGCCGCGCCAGTCCAGCATCAGGGCGTCGGCAAACCCGTTACGCTCCGCCGTGTTCTTGGACATGGTGCAGATCATGTACAGGCCGGCGGCTTTGGCCGTCGTCGGCGCCGTCGCCGGATCGGGGCGACGCCACTTGGCCCATTCCAGTCTCAGGCCGCGCGCCTTGACCTCGGGGTCGAAATAGCTGGGCCAGTCCCACACGGCGATGGCCAGATGGACCTTGTTGTTCAGCGCCGAAACGCTGGTCTGTTCCGGGCCGAGGTAGGCGACGGGGCGGACGTAGCAGTCCGTCAGGCCGTTCTTGGCGCAGGTTTCCTTACAGAAGGCGTCGATTTCAGCGACGCTGTAGGGTATCTCGAAATCGAGCAGGTTGGCGGACCGCTTCAGGCGCTCGGAATGCTGCGTCAGCTTGAAGATTTCGCCAGCGTACATACGCTCACCCTCGAAGACCGACGAGCCATAGTGCAGGGCATGGGTCAGAACGTGCGTTTTCGCTTCCCTCCAGGGGACGAAATCGCCATTCACCCAGATCCAGCCGTCACGATCGTCGAAAGGAACGAAGGCCATTGAAATACGTCTCCCGCGAAATTGACGGTGTTAGAGCCTCACGAATCGCTCAGGTCAACGCCCGCAGCGGGGGAAACGTCGCATGAGCATGACGGAATCGCGCTCGCACGGCCGTTCGGGCCCCATCGCCGGCCCCGGCGTGGGCCGCCATCTGCTGATCGTCGACGACGATGATCGCATCCGCGAGTTGCTCAAAGAATTTCTGGCGCGCGAGGGCTACCGGGTCACAGGCGCCGCCCACGCGGCCGCCGCCAAGCGGATGATGGAGCTGATTGAGTTCGATCTGGTCGTGCTGGACGTCATGATGCCGGGCGAAAGCGGGCTGGACCTGACCAGCTGGGTTCGCGGCAAGGCCGAACTGTCCAAGACGCCGGTGCTGCTGCTGACGGCACGCGGCGATCCTGAAGACCGGATCGAGGGCCTGTCGCGCGGGGCCGACGACTATATGTCCAAGCCGTTCGAACCGCGCGAGCTGGTGCTGCGCATCGACGCCATCCTGCGCCGCACCGGCGGCAAGCCGATCGGTCCCAAGGAGATCAAGCTTGGAACCGCAGTCTTCGACATGGAACGTCTGGAGCTGATCCGCGACGGCGCACCCCAGCGCCTGACCGAGGCCGAGGCGCAGCTGCTCAAGACTTTGGCGCTGCACGCCCACGCCCCGGTCGAGCGGATGAGCCTGTCGCCCGACACCGCCGACATCACCGGCCGCGCCGTGGACGTTCAGGTGACGCGCCTGCGCCGCAAACTGGAAGTCGATCCCAAGAACCCGCGCTATCTCCAGACGGTGCGCGGCGTCGGCTATATGCTGGCGCCCGATTGATCCGATGCGGCTGCTGCCCGCCTATCTGTGGCCGCGGTTCCTGAAGCGGCGCCTGCCGACCTCGCTGTGGGGCCGGTCGCTGCTGATCATCGTCCTGCCGGTTCTGGTCATGCAGATGGCGGTGACCTGGATCTTCTTCGACGCCCACTGGCAGACCGTGACCGCCCGCCTGTCCGAAGGCCTGGCCGGCGACATCGCGTGGGCCGTCGAAACCTATGAGGACGATCCCAGCCCGGCGAACCTGGAAAAGCTGGCCAATCGCGCCGAACGGTCGATGTCCCTGTCCATCGTGCTTCAGGAAGGCCGCACCCTGCCGACGGAAGAGCGGCGCGGGGCCATCGGCGTGGTGGACCGGGTGCTGGACAAGGCCTTGGACGCCCGTGTGGACCGCCCCTACTGGTTCGACACCACCCGCTACCCCGCCTATGTCGATATTCAGGTGCAGGAGCCGCAGGGCGTCCTTCGCATCATCGCCCCGCGCGAACGCGCCGTGGCGACCCAGGCCCACATCTTCGTCCTGTGGCTGGCGGTGGCGACCGTCCTCTTGATGGGCGTGGCCATCCTGTTCATCCGCAACCAGGTCCGCGCCATCGAGCGGCTGGCCGATGCGGCCGAGGCCTTCGGGCGCGGCGAGACCGTGCCACGGTTCAAGCCGCATGGCGCGCGCGAGGTCCGCGCCGCGGCCGTCGCCTTCATGGCCATGCGCGACCGCATCCAGCGCCACATCGACCAGCGCACCGCCCTGCTCGCCTCGGTCAGTCACGACCTTCGCACGCCCCTGACCCGTCTTCGTCTGGAACTGGCTCTGGCCCCGCCGTTCAAACGCCAGGCCGCCATGCGCGGCGATCTGGACGAGATGGAGCATATGATCGACGAATACCTCGACTTCGCCCGAGGCGAAGCCGGCGAACCGCCCAAGCCGGTCTCGATCTCCGATCTGCTCAAGGCGGCCGGCGAGGACGCCCGGCGCGTCGGCGCCGAGGTCGAGGTCCTGGTCCCCGCAGGCCTGACCGCGTCCGTGCGCCCCCTCGCCTTCAAGCGCGCCCTGGTGAACTTGGCCGGCAACGCCGCCTCGCACGGCGAACATGTGCGCCTGTCGGGCCGCGCCCTGGCGTCCGGCGGGCTGGAGATCGTCGTCGAGGACGACGGGCCGGGCATCCCCGAGGCCATGTATGACGAGGCGTTCCGCCCCTTTTCCCGCCTGGACGAATCCCGCAACCAGAACCGCAAGGGTGTCGGCCTGGGCTTGGCCATCGCCCGCGACGTGGCGCGCGGCCACGGCGGCGACGTCGCCCTGGACCGCAGCGACATGGGCGGGCTGAAGGCCACGATCCGCGTTCCGGGAACCGTCACGGTCGCCGAGACCGTTTGAGGCCTTTCAGCTTTCGCGGGTCAGGGGCTGGCGAAACCGCGCCACAAGGGTCATCTTGGTTCCGACAGGGCTTGGAGATGAATTCGATGCGTAGACTTGCCTTCTTTGCACCCCTGGCCGCGACCCTCGCAGCCGCCGCCATGGCCCAGGCGCAAGCCCCGACCGTCAACGTCACGGTCGGCCCGGAACTTCAGCGTCAGGTCGAGAAGCTTGGCGACCGCGAGGTCAACGAACAGATCGCCGGCCTTCAGGCCGAGGTCGGCAAGGCGCTTGAACAACGCTACCCCGGCGCCACGGCCAATCTGATCCTGACCGACCTGAAGCCGAACCGCCCGACCATGGAGCAGGTGCGCCAGACGCCGGGCCTCGACCCGATCAACAGCATCTCGATCGGCGGCGCCGCGATCAAGGGCGAGATCGTCACGGCGGACGGCCGGACCCTGCCGGTGCAATATTCCTACTTCTCGCCCAACATCCGCGATGTCTGGGGCTACAGCGTCTGGCGCGACGCCGACCGCGCCTTCGAGCGCTTCGGCAATCAGATCGAGCGCGGGCGCTTCTAACCCATTTCGCGGTTGCGTTTCACCGCCGCCGCGACCGTCTCGTCCAGCATCGCCGTCAGACGGCCGTCCTTCGCCATGGCGTCAAGCCCGGCGCGGGTCGAGCCGCCGGGCGAGGCGATCCGGCCGATCAGGGCCTCCAACCCATCGTCGCCCATCGAATCCGCTGCGGATCTCAGGGTGGCGCGCGCCAGCACGTCCGCCGTCGCCGAATCCAGACCCGCCGCCTCCCCGGCCCGCGCCAGGCCCTCGGTGAAGGCGTAGAAATAGGCCGCGCCCGATCCGGCCACCGCCGTCGCCGCATCCATCAGGGCCTCGCCGGCCAGAACCACGGTCTCGGCCATCGGCTCGAACAGTGCGCACCCAATGTCCTCGGCCCGCACATCCGCCGACCAGACCGAGGCCACGCCGCGTCCCCGCGACACGCCGGTCGTCGGCATCACCCGCACGATGGGCCAGCCCCCGATTCCTTCCGCCAGCGTCGGCGCGGTCACGCCCGCCATCACCGACAGGATAACGGCCCGATCGTTCAGGAACGGCGCCAGCGGGGCCATCACCTCGCGCCACAGGGCCGGCTTGACCGCCAGCACGATGACGGCGGCCTCGGTCAGCGTCTCCAACGGCGGATTGATACGCGCACCCTGAGCCCGCGCTGTCTCTGCGGCGGGCTTTTCCGACGGGCTGAGGATGATCAGGTCGGACGCCGCCACCGTCGCAGTCAGCAGCCAGCCTTCCAGAATGGCGGACCCCAGCCGACCGCAGCCGACTAGGACGACAGGACCCGACACAGATGCCGCGCCTGGCATCAGGCGGTGCCGACGGTCTCGAACAGGCAGGCGTCGATGGCCTCCTGCGGCTTCTTGTTCCCGCGCACCATGAAGTCGAAGGCGGGGTAGTAGCGATCCGAGGCCTCGATGGCGGCGTCGATCATGGACGCAGCCTGGGCCAGGGTCGGGCGCTCGCCCATCGGCAGGGCCAGCGAGTGGCGGAAGACGATCTCGCCGTCCTCGGCCCAGACTTCGAAATGGCCCATCCAGGTGCGCTGGTTGATCAGGCCAACCAGTTCATAGGCGGCGGTCTTGCGGCTCTTGGCCACCTTCAGGTCCAGCGCGCAGCACAACTGAAGGCAATCACCCTCGGGCCGCCAGGCGAACCACAGCTCATAATCCTTCCAGTCACCGGCCAGAGCAAAGGCCAGGTCGCCGTCATCGGTGCGGTCGAACGGAAGATTCTCGGCCGTAAGAACATGCTCGACGACCTCAAGCGGGTCGAACGGCACGTCCACTTCCTCTGGCCGGGCGATATCCATCAATAGTCTCGATTCGAGCTGCGTCCGCGAGAATCGCGGGCATTAACAGAACGGTAAGCCTGTTCGCAGATTCGGCTCAACCGGCTGCGTCCCCGGGTTGAGTTCCATCTGTGGACGTTCCCTCAGAAGGCTTGCTGGCGGGCTTTGCAGCCGGTTTGCCAGCCGGTTTCGAGGCCGCCTTAAGCTCCGCGATCTCGGCCCGCAGGGCGGCGATCTCGTCTTTCAGCACATCGAATTCGTCGCGGCGGACCAGGTCCATCTCGGCGGCGATCCGGTCGGCCTGGGCGCGCCAGGCGGTCTTGGCCTCTTCGCCTGCGGCCTGGGCCAGGCCCATGGCGCCGGTCGTCAGTTTGGCGAACTCGTCCAGGATGGGATTGCGGGTCTGCATGGCGGCTCCGACCTCAACGTCATTAACGAAGGTTCACCGACTATGGTGAACGAAACCTTTCTTTCTGCTGCTTCGCGGATGCCATCAAGGCGTTGTTATTCGTCTTCACAGGCGACGGACGCAGCGACGCTTGCTAAACCGCCTTTCAGAGACTGCCCTTCACAGGAACGCCCCTTGCCCTTTCCCGAATTCGATCCGGTTCTGATCCACCTCGGACCGCTTCCGATCCGCTGGTACGCCCTGGCCTATGTCGCCGGCATCGTCCTGGGCTGGTGGTACGCCGCGCGCCTGGCCAAGACCCAGCGTCTGTGGGCGCCGGGCAAGCCGCCGGTCACCACGACGCAGTTGGACGACTTGGTGCTGTGGATCGTGCTGGGCATCATCCTGGGCGGCCGTCTCGGCTACGCCCTCTTCTACAAGCCGGTCATGTACGGCCAGCTGTTCACCGGCCAGACGCTGGGCGAACGGTTCGAACTGTTCCAGCTGTGGACCGGCGGCATGAGCTTCCACGGCGGCTTCCTGGGCGTGGTCGTGGCCATCGCCCTGTATGCCCGCTCGCAGAAGATCGACATGCTGCGCCTCGGCGACATGGTCGCTCCTGTGGTGCCGATCGGCCTGATGTTCGGCCGCCTGGCCAACTTCATCAATGGCGAGCTGTGGGGCCGCGAGACGACCGTCCCCTGGGCCGTGCGCTTCTGCAACGCCCGCATCGAACAGATGTACGGCTTCTGCCCCGCCGGCGACGCGCCCCGCCACCCCAGCCAGCTCTATGAGGCCGGCCTGGAGGGGATCGTTCTCCTCTCCGTCCTGTCCCTGGGCATCTGGAAGTTCGGCCTGCTCAAGAAGCCGGGCTACATCACCGGCCTGTTCCTGGTCGGATACGGCGTCTGCCGCGCCGCGCTGGAGAATGTGCGCGAGCCCGACTTCGGCATGCCCGACTTCCCGCTGGGCCTGACCATGGGGATGATGCTGTCGATCCCGATGATCCTGGTCGGCGCATGGCTGATCTGGCGCGCGTGGAAACGTCCGCCCGTCGCCGCCGAGGCATGAGCGAGGCCCAAACCCTCAAGACCCGTCTGGCGCGAGAGATCGCCCTGACGGGTCCGATGACGGTCGCCGACTACGTCACCCGCTGCCTGCACGATCCCAAGGGCGGCTACTATGCGTCGCGTCCTGACCTGGGCGCACGCGGCGACTTCATCACCGCCCCCCTGGTCAGTCAGATGTTCGGCGAACTGATCGGACTGTGGGCGGTCGAGACCTGGAACCGCCTGGGCGCACCCGAACGCTTCCGCCTGGTCGAGGTCGGCCCAGGCGACGGAACATTGATGAGCGACGCCCTGCGCGCCGCACGCCTGGTTCCCGGCTTCCTGGAGGCCTGCGACCTGATCCTGATCGAACCCAGCGCCCCCTTGCGCGATCTTCAGGCCAAGGCCCTGGCCGGCGCCGACCTGTCGCCGCGCTGGGTGCGCGACCTGAGCCGAATCGAGACCGACGCCCCCGTTATCCTGATCGCCAACGAGGTGCTGGACTGCATGCCCGCGCGCCAGTTCGTCCGCACCGATAACGGCTGGGCCGAGCGGCGCATCGGGGTCACCGACGGCGGCGACCTGATCTTCGGCCTCACCGCCATCTCCGGCGGCTTCCACAAGCCGGACTTCGACATCGCGCCGGGCGGCATCCTGGAAATCTCGGAGCAGCAGGCCCTCTTCGGCCGCGACCTGGGCCTGCTGATGAAGGCCGCATCCGGCGCCGCCCTTCTGATCGACTACGGCCGCGCCCGGCCCGAGGCCGGCGACACCCTTCAGGCCCTCCGGCGTCACCAGAAGGTCGATCCCTTGGCGACGCCGGGCGAGGCCGACCTGACCCAATGGGCCGACTTCCCCCTGGTCATGGAGGCTGCGGTCCGCACCGGCGCCGACGTCACCGGCTGCCTGCCCCAGGGCGAGTTCCTGCGCCTGCTGGGCATCCAGGCCCGCGCTCAGGCCCTCACGGCCAGCCGACCTGCCGCCGCCGCCGTCATCGCGCGCCAGCTCGACCGCCTGACCGACGACGACCAGATGGGAAACCTGTTCAAGGCCGCCGCGATCTTTGCGCCCCGATCCCTGGTCGTGCCCGGCTGGGACGCCTGATATAGGTGGGGGCATGAGCGATCTGGCCCCCATCACACACCCGCTTCTGACCGCCGCCGGCATCGCCCACGGCTTCTTCACCCGTGCGGGCGGGGTATCGACCGGCATCTACGACGGTCTGAACGCCGGGGTCGGCTCACAGGACGATCCCGCCGCCGTCGCCGAGAACCGCCGTCGCGTCGCCGCCCATTTCAACGCCGACGCCGACCATCTGAACGGCTGCTACCAGATCCATTCCGCCGTCGCCCGCGTCGCTGAAGCGCCCTGGCATGGCGACCGTCCCGAGGGCGACGCCGTCGTCTCGGCCGAGCCTGGTCTGCTGTGTTCGGTCCTGACGGCCGACTGCGCGCCGGTGCTGTTGGCCGATCCCGAGACCCGCATCGTCGCCGCCGTCCACGCCGGCTGGAAGGGCGCCCTGGGCGGGGTGGTCCATTCCGCCGTCGCCGCCATGCAGGCCCTGGGCGCCGATCCCCGCCGCACCCTGGCCGTGGTCGGCCCGTGCATCGCCCCCGCCAGCTATGAGGTCGGCGTCGATTTCGAGGATCGCTTCACCCACCACGATCCCGGCGCCGACCGCTTCTTCCAGCCCGGCGAGACCGACGACAAACGCCAGTTCGACCTGCCCGGCTTCGTCCTGTGGCGGCTACAGCAAGCCGGCGTCGGCCAGGCCGTCTGGACCGGCCACGACACCTGCGCGGACGCGGAGCGGTTCTTCTCCAACCGCCGCGCGTTCCAGCAAGGCGAGCCGGACTTCGGACGGTTGATCAGCGTGATCGGGGTTTAGCGCAAAACGGCTCTCCCTCCCCGTTCCGGGGAGGGTCGTCGCGCAGCGACGGGGTGGGGGCGGCCCGGCAGGGACGCACTTGCCTGATCAAAGAAAAGTTTGTGGGGCGTCATCTGGCCCTCCCCACCCGGTCTCGCCTATGGCTCGACCACCCTCCCCGTTCCGGGGAGGGAGAGCGCAGGCCTCAGCCCACCCGCGCCAGCTCCGGCACACGCGTCACTTCGCGCCACGCATGCGGCGCAGCCAGCAGCGCCCGCACCAGACGGTTGTTCAGCGCATGCCCCGCCTTATAGCCCTCGTAACGGCCCAGCAGCGGCGCGCCCAGCACGTACAGGTCGCCGATCGCATCCAGCGCCTTGTGACGCACGAACTCGCGTTCCATGCGCAGACCGCCGGGGTTCAGGATTTCGTCGCCGTCGATAACCACGGCGTTCTCCAGCGAGCCGCCGCGCGCCAGGCCCGCCTGACGCAGGGCCTCGACCTCATGGGCGAAGCCGAAGGTGCGGGCGGCCATGATGTCCTTGCGGAACGTCGGCTCGTCCACGACGAAGTCGATGACCTGATTGCCGATCACGGCCGACGGGAAGTCGATCTCGAACCGCATCTCGTAGCGGTCGCAAGGCAGCAGGGCTGCGTGCTTGTCGCCCTCGGTGACGTGGACCGTCTCCAGGATCTCGATATAGCGTTGCGGCGTCGGCTGCGGACGGAAACCCGCCCGGTCCAGCAGTTGCACGAACTCCAGCGCCGATCCGTCCAGGATCGGCAGCTCGGGCCCATCCACCTCGACCACGGCGTTGGACACGCCCAGAGCAGCGAAGGCGGCCATCAGATGCTCGATGGTCGACAGACGAACGCCCGCGGCGTTCTCGATCATCGTATTCAGGCGGGCGTCCACCACGGCCTCGCCCGACACAGGAATACGGTTGTCGCGGTCGGTGATGTCGGTGCGAACGAAGACGATGCCCGTGCCCGAGGGCGCAGGCCGAACCGCCAGCCGCACGCGACGGCCGGTGTGCACCCCGACGCCGGCGATGATGGCCGGTGCGACGATGGTGTGTTCGTGATGGTCGTTCCTGACCGACAAACTCAAACTCGCTCTTCGTTATGCGCGCCGCACGTCGTGCGGATTGCGCCCTGCATGTCTTTTAGCCGGGGCGCCGCAACCACGAAATCAAAGTCCGGTTTCGGATTGTTTCGCTCTGGCACACCGCCTGAAACGAAGAACGCCCCGGAGCCGGGCTCCGGGGCGTTCCATCGTCACTTGGGTTGTTTAGTTGGCCAGACGGCGGAGAAAGGATGGGATTTCCAGGTCGTCATCGGCCTGTCCCGCCTCCGGTTCCGGCTGCTGAACCGGCTGCGCCGCACCGCGTGTGTGCGTTGGTTGCGATGCATAGCTGGATTCAGGGTGCGGCTGGGTGCGCTTGCCGCGCCCGAACAGGCTCCAGCCGCTGCGGCGGTGATCCCGCTCGTCATAACCGTCGTCAGCCTGGGGCTGCGCGGGCGCAGGGCGTTCACGTTCAGCGTACAGGTCGCCCTGCGGCGCGACGCGCGGCGCAGGCGCGCGGGTCTCATATTCCTCGACCCACGGATCGACGATGGGATCCAGGGCGCGCGGCTGCTGTTCGGCGACGCGGATCACCGGCTCGGGGCGCGGTTCCGGCTCGCGAGCGGCAGGGGACTGAAAGGTCGGCACGACCGGCGCCGCCTCGATGCGGGGCTCGGGCGCACGCGGGGCTTCCGCACGGACCGGCTCACGATACGTATCCCGTGTCGGTTCCGGCGCACGCGACGGCTGGGTGCCATACAGGCCGCCGGCCGAACGGCGGGCGTCATGACCGGCCAGCGGTGCGCTGGCGGCAGGCGGAGCGATGGGTTCGATACGCTTGATCTCGCCCTCGTCCATGCCGGTGGCGACGACCGAGACGCGGATCTTGCCGTCCAGGGCCGGATCGAAGGCCGCGCCGAAGATGATGTTGGCGTCGCCGTCCACTTCCGCGCTGATGGCGTTGGCGGCCTCATCGACTTCCAGCAGGGTCATGTCCAGACCACCGGTGATGTTCACCAGGACGGCCTTGGCGCCCTTCAGCGAGGTCTCGTCCAGCAGCGGGTTGGCGATGGCGTTCTGGGCGGCCAGCAGGGCGCGGTCGTCGCCCGACGCCTCGCCCGTGCCCATCATCGCCTTGCCCATCTCGGACATGACGGCGCGCACATCGGCGAAGTCCAGGTTGATCAGGCCCGGCAGGATCATCAGGTCGGTGATCGAACGCACGCCCGAGTGCAGCACCTGGTCGGCCATGCCGAAGGCGTCGGCGAAGGTGGTGCGTTCGTTGGCGACGCGGAACAGGTTCTGGTTCGGAATGACGATCAGGGTGTCGACATAGCGCTGCAGCTCGGCGACGCCCGCATCGGCCAGGCGCATACGGTGACGGCCTTCGAAGGTGAAGGGCTTGGTCACGACGCCGACGGTCAGGATGCCGCGATCGCGCGCGCATTTGGCGATGACGGGGGCCGCACCGGTGCCGGTGCCGCCGCCCATGCCGCAGGTGATGAAGACCATGTGCGCACCTTCAAGGTGCTGATGGATTTCGTCGGCGGATTCCTCGGCGGCGTTCATGCCGACTTCGGGGTGGGCGCCGGCGCCCAGGCCCTGGGTGATGGTCTCGCCCAGTTGGATGCGACGATCCGTCTTGGCGAAGCTGAGGTGCTGCGCGTCGGTATTGGCCACGACGAACTCGACCCCTTCGAGGCCGGCGTCGATCATATTGTTCACGGCGTTGCCGCCGGCGCCGCCGACGCCGAACACGACGATGCGGGGCTTCAGTTCAGTGTGTTGCGGCTTGACCAATGAGAGCGACATTTCTGTTTTCCGACCTGCTGACCCGCCCCTTCAAACCAACCGATCGCCCCCGCCGAATCGCTTTGGTTATGAGCGCGTTAAGGATTGCACCCATGAAGGTTAAGAGAAGGTTAGGGCGATAATGTGAGTCGGGTGAAAGACCAGCACAAACCCATAAGCTTGGCCGCAATTTTCCACGCTCCAAAGAAAAAGGGCGGCCCTTTCGAGCCGCCCTTTCTCTTAACTTACGCTCTCAATCAGAAGCGGGCAGTCAGGCCGACTTGGTAGTAGCGACCGATCAGGTCGTACACGCCAACGCCCGTCACGTACTCGGGCGGCTCGCTGTCCAGAAGGTTGCGAACTTGCAGTCGCGCCGTCAGATCACGAGCACCCAGACCGAAGCTGTTTTCCCAAGTGTAGGCCAGCGACAGGTCATGCAGATATTGGTCGCCCAGCGTCAGCGGCGCGAAGTTCTCGATCGTCGCCGTGTTGCTGCGGACATATTCGCCCGTGTAGCGCGTCGTCAGCAGAGCGGCGAAGCCACCGTTGCGGTAGGCGGTGTCGAGCTTCCAGCGAACATCCGAGTTGCCCAGGGTGTTGCGCGTGTTCGACAGATCGAAGCCGAGGCCGGTAGCCGAAGATTCCTGCTTCTCGACCTGGAACAGGCTGAAGTTGAAATCGACGCGGCCCATGTTGGTCCAATACGTCAGATCGTCCAGGTCGAAGCCGTATTGAGCACCAACCGTGAAGCCTTCGAAGTTCTGGTAGCCGGCGTTGATGAAGCCGGTTTGCGGACCCACACCGTTCGGAGCGATATCAGTGCCCAGAACCTGGCCGGCAAGGCTCGTTCCACCGATTTCGAAGCCTGCGCGTCCACGCTGGAAGCGGCTACAGGCCGCCTGATCCGGGGTAGGCAGATCGTAGCAGACCTGCATGATCGAGGTCAGGGTAAAGTTGGAGATAGCCGCCGTCAGATCGATCTTCACGTAGTCGAACGAGAAGGTCAGGCCAGGAACGAAGCTAGGCTGATAGATCAAGCCATAGGTTTCCTGTTCCGCGATCTCGTTTTGCAGATCCGGGTTGCCCGACGTCGTGCCGCGTTGCGTCGCGGCTTGAATGTTTGACGTCAGCTGGAAGTTGCGCGGAAGACCTAGGGCCTCAAAGGCAGCTTCACAGTTTGCACGACGGGCGGTCGGGTTTGGACCGCTGTCGATGTTGCGAAGATCGCAGGGATCGGTGGCCGTGGTGAAGATGCTTGAAGACGGCGAGAACAGCTCGGTGATGGCCGGCGAACGGAACGACCGGCTCTTGCTGCCGCGGAAAGTGAGGTCCGCGTTGACACGCCACCGCGCACCCAGCGACCAGGACTCGTCTTGTCCGGATTCCGAATGATCGACCTTGCGGTACGAACCGTCGAAGTCCAGGGCACGAATGAACGGCAGGGTGAAGTCGCCGCCGACGATCGGCACGGCCACTTCGGCGTACCACTCGCTGGTGTTAAACTCGCCGTTCAGCGGAGCGATGGCGGCCGAGCGGCCGATACCCAGGCGCGAAGCTTCGTTCGGCTGGAAGTCAGATTCTTCCTTACGGTATTCATAGCCGACGTTGAACGCCGCCCAACCCGCAGGCAGTTCGATCACTTCACCGCCGAAGTTGGCTTCATACGAAGTTTGCTTGATCGAGTAATCCTGGCGGAACGTGGTGCCGATATAATCCATTGCGGCTTCGCTACGTGCGCCTTGGCCAAACAGGTTCAGCGGCTGGCAACCCGCAGCACGAGCGGTCGCGTCAGCGCATTGGATCGCGCCGGTGGCGCTGCGATTGACATTGATCGCTTGCAGGAAGTTCGCTTGAACGATGTTGTCCTGTTGGAAGAAGCCATCGTTCTGGCCGTAGTTGACTGCTGTGTTCCAGTTGAAACGACGTCCGAAGGTTTCGAAATCACCGTTGAGATCCAGAACGATCCGACCGGTGTCGGACTCCGTAAGGCTATTCGGATCGACTAGGTCCGTCGAAGCCCGCTGCAGGAAGAACAAGCGCTCACCCGGATTGGCCGCGTCTGCCGGGAGAGGGGTCGGCTGTGACAAGATCGCAGCACGCGTCGCTGCGGGCAGGAACGGGTTAGCGGTCGACATCTGCAAGGCGCCGGAGATGCCGCCAAACAGGCCTGAGTTGTAGATCGGTTGGTTGAAGTCTTCGCTAGCGGACGTGTGATTGTAGAAGACTTCTGCATTCAGGCGAACATTGTCAGTAATGTTCAACTGGCCGAACACCGTGGCATTATGCCGCTTCACCGGGGCCTGCAACGAGGTGAGCTCGGCTAGGTTGAGGCCCTCGCCGCCCGACGCAATCGACGCTTGGTAGAAGGTGCCCGAATTATAGGGCACCAGCGAACCGTCTGGAGCGAACTGTGCTGCCACGCGTCCGGCGCCATTCGGATTGGCGATGGTCAACAGGTTTGCGAGGCCGATACCGGCAGTACGGAACGCCAACCCACCTTGAGTGATTTCTGGGATACGACGATTGTAGTAGTAGATTTGAGCCGGAATGCCGTCAGTTGCACTCGTGTTCGCGGGATTGAGAGCGCTGAAGATCTGAAGAGCAGTACGGTCACGATCCGTATATACGAGCGAATCGGTTTCTGCATACTCATAGCTGCCCGAAAGGCTCAAACGGTCGTCGAAGAACTTGTCGCCAGCTGTGATCCGCGTACGGATTTGCTGCGCGTCATTGCGTTCGGAAAGACCGTATTCGACGTTGAACTCAACGCCTTCGTATTCTGTGTTCGTGATGACGTTCACCACGCCTGCGACAGCGTCCGAACCATAGATCGCGCCGCCTGTCGCCTGAATGGTCTCAATGCGGTTCACCAGAGCGGTCGGGATCGACGAAATATCGACCTGGCCGCCGGCGCCGGCGCCGGAGAAGATCGAAGCAACGTTTGCGCCGACGAAGCGACGGCCGTTCACCAGGACCAGCGTGCGGTTGGAACCCAGGTTGAACAAGTTGATGAAGCTGCGGCCGACGCCGAAACCTGCCTGATCGCCATCAGGGCTGATCGGCACGCCGGTGACCGGCTGTTCGTTGATGGCGTCCGCCAGGTTGGCGAAACCCTTCTCGTCGATCGTTTCCGACGTCACCACCGAAAGCGGCGCAGGCGAAACGAGATCCGGGCGACGGATACGCGAGCCAGTAACGACGATCTCGCCGACTTCGGTCGCGCCTTCGCCGGTCGATTGCGTCGCCTGTTGAGCGAAGCTAGGCGCGGCGATTGCGAGCACACCGGCCAGCACCGTCGATCCGAGTAGATAATTTCGTTTGAACGCCATCAAGATAATTGCCCCACGAAGCGATTGAATTTCGAACGGACGACGAGTCCGCTTCATTGCACGTTCGTAACGTAAATGAGGCAGCAGGCAACCTTTTCGCCGCAATCCCGCCTAATACGGCGACGTAATGTCACAGATCGGCAACACCAAAGTCACATACCAGCCCCTTAGCGGGTCAAATCTACGCATTTTAAGAACATTTGCGGCCAGATGCGCGCTTATCAAAAGTATTTGGTCGGACGACGTAAGTAGTGACTTGGCGTCAGAGGTTGTCGCGTAGCCAACCCGCCAGGCGCCCTACCACATTGCCGCGGTGTATGCGCGGAGCATCCGCCGCCGTGATCTGGCGCGCCATCAGCTTGCGGGCCGATACTGCCTCGCGCGGGCCGTAGGCGGCGCGGAGCAACACCCCGGCCGTGGCGCAGAAGGCGGGGCCGGAGGCGGCGTCGGCCAAATGTGGCGCGCGTTGGGGTTTTCCGAGGCGGACGGGGCGGTCGAAGACGCGCACCGCCAGTTCGCGCACGCCGTTCAACTGGCTGGCGCCGCCGGTCAGGACCAGGCCCGCGCCGGGCTCCAGGCCTACGCCTGCGTTTTTCAGCCGGTCGCGCAGCAGTTCGAGGGTTTCCTCGACGCGCGGGGCGATGACGGTCTTCAGCATGGCGCGCGGGACGATGACCGGGCCGGCCGAGGCGTCCTCGCCACGCGGCGGGGCCTCCAGCATTTCGCGGTCCTCGTTGGCGCTGGCCATGGCTGAGCCGTGCAGGGTCTTCAGCCGCTCGGCGCCCGCCTTGGACGTAGACAGACCTCGCGCGATGTCGGACGTGACATGGTCGCCGCCGACGTTCAGGCTTTCGATATGCAGCAGGGACCGGCCGCCCCACACGGCGGCGCTGGTCGAGCCGCCGCCCATGTCGATGCAGACGGCGCCCAGGTCCATCTCGTCCTCTTCCAGCGCAGCCAGGGACGAGACGACGGGCGCGGCGGCCACGCCCTGGAGGTCCAGGTGCGCCAGCTCCAGGCAATGGCTCAGGGTCGTAAAGACGTTCTCGGCCATGGAGACGACCAGCAGGTCCAGCCCCAGCGACCCGCCACGCATCGAACGCGGATCATGCACGCCGCGCGCCCCGTCCACCGACCAGGCGATGGGCAGGACGTGGATCGGCCGACGGTTGGGCAGGCGGATTTGGGCCAGGGCCATGCCGATGGCGCGCGCCAGGTCGGCATCACCGACCGGATTGGCGCCCAGGGAGACACGGGCCTGCACCCGATGGCTGGCCATCTGGCCGATAGCGGTGGTGACGACGACGCCGGAGACGGGGCTCTGGGCCGCGCGCTCGGCGCGTTCGACGGCGTGGCCGATGGCCTGGGCGGCCTCGTCCATGTTGATGATGGCCCCGCCCTTCACGCCCTTGGACTGGACATGGCTGGCGCCGGCGACGCGAATGGTGCGGTCGGCGTGGCGCACGCCGTCAGGCTTCATGATGAAGCACGAGACCTTGGACTGGCCGATGTCCAACGCCGCGATCACGGGCGCGCGACCGGCGCGAGGATCCATGCCCCGACCCTGATCGTTCGCCGCTCCGCGTTGCTTGGTCATGATCTTGGCGTTCCTAGGCGTCGCCGGTGGGTCGCACCGCGACCTCGTCCGGGGTTCTGAGATCGACACGGGCGAAGCCCAGGTCGAGCAGGCGTTCGCGCTGGTCCAGCGCATCGAGGCGGATCAGGGCCGCCTCCTGTTCGGTGGCGGGCAGCTGGATCAGGCTGCCGTCCTTCAGACGCAGGTCCCAACGGCGCTCGTCCACACGCACCAGGGCGTCCACCATCCCCATCAGGCGGGGACGCTGGGCCAAGAGCGGCAGGATCTCGCCCGCCGCCACATCGGCGCCCTTGCCCACGACCAGCGGCAGGGTCGGGTAGCGGCGCGCATCGGCCCCGTCGATGACCTGGCCGCGCGCATCGATGACCTTGATCTGACCGGCTTCCTGCCAGACGGCGAGACGGTCGTGTTCCTTGACCTCGACGATCAGGGTATCGGGCAACAGGCGCACCACGCGCGCCTCCTTGACCCATCCCACGCCCTGAACCCGCGTGCGAATGGCGTCCAGATCCAGGCTGGTGATCGGTTGGCCGGAATACAGACCCAGGGCCTGCTGGATCGCCGGTTCGGCCTCGGGCGAGGCGCCGGTGATATGCACCCGCTTCAGCGTCAGCCCCATGCCGGCCGTCAGATTATCGACCCCATGCGAGACCGAGGCGCCGATCCGTTCGGCGCGGGCGCCAGTCGCCAGAACGCCGACCAGCAGCAGCGCGCCGGCGCCCAGGGCGATCACGGCGGTGCGGGGTGAAATGTCGACACGGCCGATGGCGGCCATCTTGCCGGGAATGGCGGACGCGTTCTTGGCCCCGCCACGCGACCGCCCTCCCCCTTTGGGAGCCGCGCCGCGTTGGGGAGCCTGATTAGAACTCTGTCGCCGACCGCCGCGAACTACCGCGGGCATGAGGCGTCCTCCACCATCCAACGAACCAGATCATCGTAGCTCATTCCGGTATGGGCCGCCTGCTCGGGCGCGAGCGAAGTCGGGGTCATGCCGGGCTGAGTGTTGACCTCCAACAGGACCAGATCGTCCTTAACATCATCATAACGGAAGTCGGATCGGGACACGCCGCGGCATCCCATGGCGACGTGCGCGGCCTCGGCCTGACGCAGGGCCTTTTCGAACACAGCGGCCGGCAGGACGGCGGGCAGGACATGCACCGAACCGCCCGGCGCATATTTGGCCTCGTAGTCGTAGAAGCCCTTGGTTGGGGTGATGTCGGTGACGGTCAGGGCGCGCGGCCCGGCCGGTTCGCCCAGCACCGTGACGCACAACTCCTTGCCCGGAATATAGGGCTCGACCACGACCTGCTCGCCATAGGTCCATTCCGGATAGCCGACCTCGGCCTGCGGACCGTTGGCCCCTTCGGGCACCAGGAAGACTCCAACGGACGAGCCTTCGGCGTTCGGCTTGATGATGTAGGGCGGAGCGATGACGTGTCGGCTGGCGACCTCGTGGCGGTCATAAAGGCCGCCGCCCGGCACATTGATACCCGCCGCGCGCAGCACTGCCTTGGACTTCTCCTTGTCCATCGCCAGGGCCGAGGCCAGCACACCCGAATGCGTATAGGGGATCTTCAGCGTCTCCAGCACGCCCTGGACGCAGCCGTCCTCACCCCAGGCGCCGTGCAGGCAGTTCAGCACCACATCGGGCTTGATCAGGCCGGCCAGGACATTGGCCAGGTCGCGCCCGGCGTCCACACGGCTGACGCGCACGCCCTGCCGCTCCAGCGCCTGCGCGCACTGCTCGCCCGAAGACAGCGAAACCTCCCGCTCTGCGGAAAGCCCGCCCATCAGGACGGCGACATGAAGAGATGCGAAGGGGCGGGTCATGGGCGGCTCCAGAACCGTCTGGATGCCGCGCAGGTCGTTAACAGCCCGTCAACCAAACCCTCAAGACATCACTGAAGTGTTGATGAGGCTGTCGTTTCCACCACGACGACCGGCGTGTCCGTACCCGTGACTTCAGGCGCAGCCGCCTCGATGGCCTTCTCGGTTTGAGGCGTCAGGTCCAAAGCGTAAAGATACGCGCCCTGGCACTGTTCCTTGTCGCCATAGGACCATTGCGCCGCACGATGGCGCACACCCGCCACTGCGGCCGGCGATGCCGGCGCCAGCAGATCGTCGCGAACAGTCATGTCCGGTCGCAACTGCTCGCCTGACAGATCGAACGCTCCGGTATAGACCGCCTCGCCGTCGCGAACCTCGAACCCTGAGTTCCCCAGGCAGAAATGGGTGATGTACTGGCCGACATTGACCGCGCTCAGCCGCCAGCGACCGGGCGGCACGGAGAAGGTTTGGGTCACGGCCCGCGTGCGATCGCCGCGCACAGCGCCGCGCGTCGGCAAGGCGACGGCGAACAGCGCAGGACGACCGTCCTGCTCCCAGGGCTGGACGTCGGGCGCGGGCCCCTGGCGCGTGAAGAACAGCGTCCGACCGCCTTGTTCGGCCGTGCCGGTCAGGCGCACGGTGATCAGAGCGTCTCCAGCCGTCACCGCGACCTCTTCGGCCTTGAGAGCGCGCGGCGGGCGAGCGGTGCGCGGCGCCTGCGGCCCCTTTCGACCGGTCGGCGGCGTCGCGCCTTCCGGAGGCTGGGCTTGCAGGCTGAGGGACACCTTGTCCAGGTCGCCCGACCGTCCAATCAGCACCGTCCCGCCACGTACGGCGTCGTTATTATACACGCGGACGATCTCGCCCTTCGGCTGCGTGGCGCCGACATGTTCGGCCAAGGCGGCGTGAAGCTCCGGCTGCTCCAGCGCGTCCAGAGCCTTGCCTTCCGTCTCGTCCAGGCGAACGACGCGCCAGCCGTCTACCACCATACAGTTCTCGACATTGGCCGCGACGCCTCTGCGTTCATGCATGCCGTTCATCGCGCCCTGCATGACGCCGACGACCAGCGCGCCCAGCAATCCGCCGGCCGCCGCAGCCCCCGCCGCGCCATTATCGTCGGGCTGACGCATGCGCGAGGCCTCGACCATGCAAGCGCTCACCGCCGCATCATGCTGAGCCAGATCGGCGCCGGCGCGGTTGAAATAGGTATAGCCGGCGCTGGACCGCGTCAGGTCGATACGGTTCTCGACATCCGGAACGGCAGGCCCGACCGCCGCCCTAGTCACGAGTTGAGCCTGGGCCGGTTCTGCGACCAAGGCCACAAGACCCACGACGGCTGCGATACGCTTCATCTGATTTCTCCCCCGAGAAATTTCCCCGTAACGCGCGCGCCCGCCCCGCGCAACTACAGATCAGCGCCGGCCGATCCGCTTGATCTCCCACTCCAGCTGAACGCCGGTCTTGGCCAGCACATCGGCGCGCACCGCCTCGCCCAGGCCTTCGATGTCGGCGGCGGTGGCCTCGCCGGGGTTGATCATGAAGTTGGAGTGCAGATCGCTGAACATCGCGCCTCCGCCCGTTTCGGCGTGCAGCTTGCCGCGCCAGCCGGCCTCATCGACCAGCTTCCACGACGAATGGCCAGGCGGGTTCTTGAAGGTCGAGCCACCGGTCTTCTCCCGGATCGGTTGGGTGGTCTCGCGACGGCTGGTGATTTCGTTGATGCGGGCGGCGACGGCCTCGGGTGCGTCTGGCGCGCCGCGATAGGTGGCCTCGACCCACAGGATGTCGGCCGGCGCTTGGCTATGGCGATAGGTATAGCCGAAGTCGGCCAGGGCGTAATCGACCCGCTCACCCTTTAGGTTCAGCCCCCAGGCCGAAACCAGCACGTCCTTGGTTTCCGAACCATAGCAGCCGGCGTTCATGGTCAGGGCGCCGCCGATGGTTCCGGGAATGCCGGCATAGAATTCCAGCCCGGCGATCCCCGCCTTGGCCGAGGCCTTGGCGACCATGGAATCCAGCGCGCCCGCACCGGCCGTGATCGTATCGCCGTCCGTCGTGATCTGCGCCCACGGACGGCCGGCCAGGCGGATCACCACCCCCTCGACCCCGCCATCACGCACGATGACGTTGGAGCCGACGCCCAACACGGTCACGGGCACAGCCGGGTCCAGCGCCTTCAGAAAATCAGAGAGATCGTCGGCATCCGCCGGGATGAACAAGGCCTCGGCGTTTCCGCCCACCCGGAACCAGGTGAAGGGCGCCAGCGGCTCGTTACGCAGCAGCTTGCCGCGAACCTCGGGCAAGTCGATCACGACAGCGCCTCCAACTGCCCCGGCAGGGCATAGGCCCAGGACGTGATGTCGCCTGCGCCCAGCAGCACGACCAGATCGCCCGCCTTGGCTTCGCCCGCGATCACGCCGGGCAGAGCCTCGACGCCCTCCAGCGCCTGCACCGAGCGGTGGCCGAAACGCCGGACGCCGTCCACCAGCGCATGCTTGTCCACCCCGTCCAGCGGCGCCTCGCCTGCCGCATAGACATCGGCCACGATCACCGCGTCGGCGTCCGAGAAACAGGTCGAGAACTCTTCCATCAGGTCGCGCAGGCGGGTGTAGCGGTGCGGCTGGACAACGGCGATGACACGGCCGTCGCCCTCGGCGTTCTGCACCACCTGGCGCGCGGCCTTCAGCACGGCGGCGATCTCGACCGGGTGGTGGCCGTAATCGTCCACGATCCGCACGCCCCCGACCACGCCGGTGGTGGTGAAGCGGCGCTTGACCCCGCCGAAGCCGGCCAGGCCGGTCCTGATCGCCTCGTCGGCCACGTTCAGCTCGCGCGCCACGGCGATGGCGGCCAGGGCGTTGGCGATGTTGTGCCCCCCCGCCATGGGCAGATACAGGCCGTCGATCCGCGTCTCGTCGGCATCCGCTCCCGCGCCCTTGAACACCACGTCGAACCGGCATCCGTCCGCGCCCATGTCGATATTCTCGGCCCGAACCATGGCCTGAGGATTGACGCCGTAGGTGACCAGTCGCCGGTTATCGATGGCGGCGACCAGTCGCTGCACCTCGGGATGATCCAGACAGACGGCGGCGAAACCGTAGAAGGGGATGTTTTCGACGAAATCGATGAAGGCCTTCCGCACCCCGTCGAAGTCGCCGTAGTGATCCAGATGCTCGGGATCGATGTTGGTCACGATGGCCGCCGTCGATTTCAAGCGCAGGAAGCTGCCGTCGCTCTCGTCCGCCTCGACCACGATCCAATCGCCGTCGCCGACCTTGGCGTTGGTGCCATAGGCGTTGATGATGCCGCCGTTGACCACGGTGGGATCCAGCCCGGCCGCGTCCAGCAGGGCCGCGACCATCGAGGTCGTCGTCGTCTTGCCGTGGGTGCCGCCGACCGCGATGGAAAACTGCAACCGCATCAGCTCCGCCAGCATCTCGGCCCGGCGAACCAGCGGGATGCGACGCTCGCGCGCCGTCTTCATCTCGGGGTTCTCGGCCTTGACCGCCGTCGAATAGACCACCGCCGAAACGCCCTCGCCCACATGGGCGGCGTCATGCCCGATGAAGATTCGGGCGCCGAGCTGCTCCAGGCGTTCGGTGTTGGCGCTGGCCTTGGCGTCCGAGCCCTGAACCGAATAGCCGATCTTCAGCATGATCTCGGCGATGCCGCTCATGCCGATGCCGCCTATGCCGACGAAATGGACGGGACCGAGGTCGAACGGAACGGGGCGAAGGCGTGCGATCATCGTCGCGTCATAGACTCCGCCTCGCCGCATGCGAAGGGCGCGCCGCATACGGAGCGAACTTTTCTGAGGGCGATCACCCCGCCGCCTGTGCGCGATGCCGCACAGAACCATCGCACCCGCGTCGCGTTGTCCTCGTAACGCGCGCCGCACCCCTGTCGACGCCGCCGCCCCAAGGTTTCCAGATGGCCAAGACCCCCACCCCCGCCGGTGCGTCCACGCTCGGCAATGCCGGCGAACTTCACCAGACCGCCGCCACGCCTGATACTCGCACCACGACCAATCACGGCGTGCCGATCAGCGACAATCAGAACTCGCTCAAGGCCGGCCCGCGCGGCTCGACCCTGCTGGAGGACTTCATCCTTCGCGAGAAGATCCAGCATTTCGACCACGAGCGTATCCCCGAGCGGATCGTCCACGCCCGTGGCTCGGCCGCGCACGGCTTCTTCGAACTGACCGACAGCCTGTCGGACGTCACCACCGCCAAGATCCTGACCGAGGTCGGCAAGAAGACCGAGCTGTTCACCCGGTTCTCGACCGTCGCCGGCGGCGCGGGCTCTGTGGACACCCCGCGCGACGTGCGCGGCTTTGCCGTCAAATTCTACACGACCGAGGGCAACTGGGATCTGGTCGGCAACAACATCCCCGTCTTCTTCATCCAGGACGCGATCAAGTTCCCGGACCTGATCCATTCGGTGAAGATGGAAGCGGACAAGGGCTACCCCCAAGCGGCCAGCGCCCACGACACTTTCTGGGACTTCATCGGCCTGATGCCCGAGAGCACCCATATGATCATGTGGGCCATGTCGGACCGGGCCATCCCGCGCAGCCTGCGCATGATGGAAGGCTTCGGCGTCAACACCTTCCGCCTGCTGAACGCGGACGGCGAGGCGACCCTGGTCAAGTTCCACTGGCGGCCAAAGCTGGGCACGCAATCCACCTGCTGGGACGAGGCGGTCAAGATCGCCGGCGCCGATCCCGACTATCACCGCCGCGACCTGTATGAAGCCATCGACCAGGGCGACTTCCCCGAATGGGAGTTCGGCGTGCAACTGTTCACCCAGGAACAGGCCGACGCCCTGCCCTTCGACATCCTCGACGCCACCAAACTGGTGCCGGAAGAGGATCACCCGATCCGCGTGATCGGCCGCATGGTCCTGAACCGTAACCCCGACAACTTCTTCGCCGAGACGGAACAGGTCGCCTTCCTGCCGACCAACATCGTGCCCGGCATCGACTTTTCCGAAGACCCGCTACTGCAGGGCCGGCTGTTCTCCTACCAGGACACCCAGTTGTCGCGCCTGGGCACAGTGAACTTCCACCAGATCCCGATCAACCAGGCCAAGGGCTGCCCCTTCCAGAACTTCCAGCGCGACGGCCATATGCAGATGGCCGTGCCCAAGGGCCGCGCCAATTATGAACCCAACAGCCTGGCCGAGGCGGGCGAGGACGGCGGCCCGCGCGAAGATCCCAAGGGCGGCTTCCGCACCGCGCCCGTTCCGGTCGAGGGCGAAAAGGTCCGGCTGCGCGCCGAAACCTTCGCCGACCACTACAGCCAGGCGCGGCTGTTCTTCCGCTCCCAGACCGAGATCGAACAGGCTCACCTGGCTAGCGCCATCGTGTTTGAACTGTCCAAGGTGTCTCTGGCCCACGTCCGCGAGCGCGTTCTTGCCAATCTGCAGAATGTCGACGAGACGCTGGCCCAGCGCGTCGCCGACGGCCTGAACCTGCCCCTGCCCAAGGCGTCGGAACCGGCCGTCGCCCCCATCGATCTGGACGCCTCGCCTGCCCTGCGCATCGTCGGCAAATATCCCGACACGCTGAAGGGCCGAAAGGTCGCCATCCTGGTCGCCGACGGCTCGGACGGCGCGGTCATCGACGCCGTTCGTGCGACGGTCGAGGGCGACGGCGGTTCGGTCTTCATCGTCGCGCCCAAGATCGGCGGCGCCAAGCTCAAGGGCGGCAAGACCCTGGTCGCCGACGGTCAGCTGGCCGGCAGCCCTTCTGTCCTGTTCGACGCCGTCGCCATCGTCCTGTCCGAGGACGGTTGCGTCCAGTTGCTGAAGGAAGGCGCCGCGGTCGATTTCGCCAAGGACGCCTTCGGCCACCTCAAGGCCATCGGGCATACCCCCGAGGCTCAACCTCTGCTGGACAAGGCTGGGGTCGAGCCGGACGCGGGCGTCATCGATCTGTCCAAGGACGCCGAGGCCTTCCTCGCCCCCGCCCGCACCCGCCAGTGGGATCGCGAGCCCAAGGTGCGCATGCTGGCCTAGAAAACGGAACCGGCGCGATCTCCTCGCGCCGGTTACCCGACCTTAACCACAAGGATTCACCATGGCGGTCTCATTGTTCCGGGGCCGCGTTTCCATGTCCGATCTGAAGACTGACGTCATTCACCGTGGCGACTGCATCGAGGTGCTCAAGAGCCTGCCCGACGCCTCGGTGGACATGGTCTTCGCCGACCCCCCCTATAATCTGCAGCTGGGCGGCGACCTGCTGCGTCCCGACAATTCCAAGGTCGATGCCGTGGATGACGACTGGGACAAGTTCGACAGTTTCGCCGCCTACGACGCCTTCACCCGCGCTTGGCTGGCGGAATGCCGCCGCGTGCTGAAGCCCGAGGGTTCGATCTGGGTGATCGGCAGCTACCACAACGTCTTCCGCCTCGGTTCGGCGATCCAAGACCTGGGCTTCTGGGTGCTGAACGACATCATCTGGCGCAAGTCCAACCCGATGCCAAACTTCAAGGGCACCCGGTTCACCAATGCCCACGAAACCCTGATCTGGGCCGCCAAGAGCCGCGATCAGAAGCGCTACACCTTCAACTATGATGCGATGAAGGCCTTCAACGAAGACACCCAGATGCGGTCCGACTGGACCTTCGCCCTTTGCACGGGCGAAGAGCGGATCAAGGACGCCGACGGCAAGAAGGCCCATCCGACGCAAAAGCCCGAGGCCCTGCTGCACCGCGTCCTGCTGTCGGCGACCCGCCCCGGCGACGTGATCCTGGACCCCTTCTTTGGCACCGGCACCACCGGCGCCGCCGCCAAACGCCTGGGCCGCCACTATATCGGCATCGAGCGTGACGACACCTATGCCGACGTCGCCGAGACCCGCATCGCCTCGGTCATCCCCGCCCGCCCCGAAGACCTGATCGTCACCGGCTCCAAGCGCGCCGAGCCCAAGGTGCCGTTCGGCGCCCTGGTCGAGGCCGGCCTGCTGAACGCCGGCGATCGTCTGTACTGCCCCAAGGGCGAGCGCGAGGCCCGCGTCCGCGCCGACGGTTCGCTGGTGTCCGGTTCGCTCAGCGGCTCGATCCACAAGCTGGGCGCCCTGTTGGAGAACGCCCCCGCCTGCAACGGCTGGACCTACTGGCGTTTCAAGACGGACCAGGGCCTGAAATCCATCGACGCCCTGCGCTCCGAGGTGCGCGCCACAATGTAAGCTGATGCGACCCCACGTCGCATCAGCCACATCAAGCACTTAGCCGGTAATGCGCGGCCGATACGTACGATTTCGCACACGAACGCAGGGCCAGCTTCGCTGTAACCCACCGAAACCTATGTGAAAATTCGTCTTCGGCTATGGAACTTCGCAGTTGCGAGACCATTGTTGTCCACGGCCCCCGCCGGTGCGGGGTCGGAGCACAACATCATGAAGATCGCGCAGGTCACCCCGCTTTACGAGGCCGTTCCTCCGAAGCTTTACGGCGGCACTGAACGCGTCGTTGCGCACCTGACCGACGCCCTGGTCGATCTGGGCCATGATGTCACCCTGTTCGCCAGCGCCGACGCCCACACCAAGGCGCGCCTAGTGCCCGTCCGCGATCAGGCCATCCGCCTGGATCCCGCCCCGCTCAAATCCGACCTCGCCGCCCACCTGTCCATGCTGGGCGAGGTGATGGACCGCGCCGATGAGTTCGACGTGATCCACTTCCACACCGACATGATCCATTTCCCTCTGTTCAGGCAGCAGGCGGACAAGACGATCACCACCCTGCATGGCCGCCTGGACATGAAGGACCTGCCCGGCGTCTATGCCCGCTGGAGCGAGTTCGGCCTGGTCTCGATCTCGGACGACCAGCGCAAGCCCCTGCATTTCGCCAACTGGAAGGCGACCGTCCATCACGGCATGCCGAGCGAACAGTATCTGTTCTCGCCCAGGTCAGAGGGTTACCTCGCCTTCCTGGGCCGGATCTCGCCCGAGAAACGCCCCGACCGCGCCATTGAGATCGCCACCAGACTGGGCAAACGCCTGAAGATGGCCGCCAAGGTGGACGCCGCCGACAAACGCTATTGGGAAGAGACCATCCGTCCGATGGTCGAGGGCAATCCCCTGATCGAGTTCATCGGCGAGATCGGCGACCATCAGAAGTCCGCCTTCCTGGGCGGCGCCGACGCCCTGCTCTTCCCCATCGACTGGCCCGAGCCCTTCGGTCTGGTGATGATCGAGGCCATGGCCTGCGGCACGCCGGTCGTCGCATTCCGTTGCGGCTCGACACCCGAAATCATCGAGGATGGGGCGACCGGCTTCCTGGTCGATACGATGGAACAGGCGATCGCCGCCGCCGGCCGCGCCCATCTGCTGGACCGCCAGACTGTCCGCGCCCGTTTCGACTTGCGGTTCTCGGCCACCGCCATGGCGCGCCGCTACCTGGATGTCTACGGTGATCTGCTGGCCCGTCGTCCCTTCGCCGAGGCGCCGCTGGGCAATCTGATTACGCCCTTGCGTCCCATCGAAGAAGATCGCAGCTTCGCCGCCATCGCCTAAGCGTCGCAGCCGACGATTATCCAAGAAAAACAGGCGGCGGAGGTGAACCCTCCGCCGCCTGCTTCATTTGATCACTCAAGCGGCCCCTGAGCGCCGCATTCGGGTGCGACACGTTCGGCCAAGGCCTCAAACGACGGGGAAGAGACCGCATGGACGACGCCTATTCCACCCAGCTGACCGCCGGCGAAACCGTCGAGGCTTCCGGCCTCGAACAGTTGATGGCGCTCAAGGACGGCGACACCTTCCTGGTCGCGGATGGCTGGGGCGACATGAAGGGCGGCGCCGACGGCCTGTTCGCCGACGACACGCGCGTCCTGTCGCGCTGGGCCATGACGGTCGGTCTGCAGAAGCCGTCGCGGCTGTCTTCCGGCGTCAGCCAGGACAACGTCTTCTTCTCCTGCCACACGACCAACCGTCCCCTGCCCCCGATGGGTGGGCGCTCCGCCCCGGCCGGGGTGCTGCATATCGAGCGTCGTCGCTTCCTGTGGGGCCGACGGATGTTCGAGCGCATCCGCATGGTCAATCACGGTGTGGAGGACATTCTTCTGCCGCTGGCCTTCGATTTCGGCGCCGACTTCGCAGACATCTTCCAGGTGCGCGGCACGCCTCGGGCCAAGCGCGGCACGATCCATACCCCGACCACCGACGGCCGCCGCGTCACCTTCCGCTACACCGGCCTGGACGATGTCGATCGTTCCAGCTGCATCGCCTTCTCCGAGCCCCCCGCCCGCCTGACGCACCAGCGCGCCGAGTTCATGTTCAGCCTGCCCAAGGGGCGCTCGATGGACCTGTTCATCGAATGCGGCGTCGATGCCTGCGAGACGCCGGACGCCGGGCGCTGGCGTCTGAACGCCGTCCAGGCGCGTCTCGCCATGCGCGCCAAGCGCCGGCGCAGCGCCTCGGTGCGCGGCCCGCGCAGCCCGCGTTTCAACGATTGGCTGGACCAGTCACGGGCCGACATGGCCCTGCTGACCACCGACCTGCCGACCGGCCCCTACCCCTATGCCGGCACGCCCTGGTTCTCGACCCCGTTCGGGCGCGACGGCATCATCGCCGCCTGGCAGATGCTGTGGCTGGACCCGTCCCTGGCCAAGGGCGTCCTGACCTATCTGGCGTCGCGCCAGGCGACCGAGACCTCGCTGTTCCAGGACAGCCAACCCGGCAAGATCATGCACGAGACGCGCGGCGGCGAGATGAGCGCCCTGCACGAGGTGCCCTTCGGCCTCTATTACGGCGGGGTCGACACCACCTGCCTGTTCGTGGCCCTGGCCGGCGCCTACGCCAACCGCACCGGCGATCTGGACCTGATCCGCACGCTCTGGCCCAATCTGATCGCCGCCGCCGACTGGATGCGCGACTATGGCGACAGCAACAACGACGGCCTGATCGACTATCAGCGCGGCGCCGACACCGGCCTGTCGAACCAAGGCTGGAAAGATTCCGAAGACTCCATCTTCCACGCCGACGGCCGCTTCCCCAAGGGGCCCATCGCCCTGTTGGAAGTTCAGGGCTACGCCTTCGCCGCCTGGCGCGCCCTGGGGGACCTGGGCGAACGTCTGCACGACGACCGCGCGACCGAATGGCGTATGCGCGCCGAACAGGTCCGCGCCCTGGTCGAGGACAAGTTCTGGATGGAGGACGAGGGCTTCTATGCGGTCGCTCTGGACGGCGACGGCGAACAATGCCGCGCCATCGCCTCCAACGCCGGCCATCTTCTGTTCACCGGCCTGCCGTCGCTGGAGCGGGCTCGCCGCGTCACCAAACGCCTGCTTTCGGCCGAATTCCGCACCGGCTGGGGCATCCGCACGCTGGAGCTGGGCCAGGCCCGCTTCAACCCGATGAGCTATCACAACGGCTCGGTCTGGCCCCATGACACCGCCATGGCCGCCGCCGGCATGGCCAACTATGGCGAGCGCGACGCCGTCGCCGCCATCCTGGCCGAAATCTACGCCGCCGCCGCCCATTTCCACCTGCGCCTGCCCGAACTGTTCTGCGGCTTCCCGCGCGAACCGGGCGAGCCGCCCATCGCCTATCCGGTCGCCTGCCTTCCCCAGGCCTGGGCGGCGGGTTCGGTCTTCCTGATGCTGCAGGCCACGCTGGGCCTGTCCATCGACGCCTGGACCGAGACGGTCGATTTAGCCGACCCCGTCCTGCCCGCGGGCTTGGACCGGCTGAGGATCACTGGCCTGGAGGTCGGCGGCTCCGTCGTCGATCTGAACATCCAGCACGCGGGCGGCCGCGCGGTCGTCATTCCCCACCACAAAGAGGGCAAGGTCGCCATCCGCACCCTGCGGTAGGCCCTAGGAGAAAAGATCGGGCGCACTCGCCCGATCCAGCGCCTTGGCGAACACGGTGGGCAGGGCCGCCCGCGCCGCCTCGACCGGCATCCAGCGCAAGGGGCCGTCCGCCTCGCCGCGCGCCGTCATCACCGTCAGGGTCAGGCTGAAGTGGGTAAAGACATGCTCGACCGCCCCCGCCTCGCGCCAATCGGCCTCAATGGGCGTCGCCCCTGACGGCGCGTCCGTCGTCCAGTCGCTGGTCGGCAGGCCCAGCATTCCGCCCAGCAGCCCCTTGTCGGGCCGCGTTTCGACCGCCACCCGACCCTGATCGTCGACCAGCACATAGGCTGTACCTCGCCGGTGCGGCCGATCCGCCTTCTTGGCCTTCAGCGGAAAACGGGTCGGGTCGCCGCTCGCCAGGCCCATGCATTCGCTCGCCACGGGACAGGTCCCGCACGACGGCGACTTGGGTCGGCACACGGTCGCCCCAATATCCATTAACGCCTGCGCCCAGTCTCCGGGCCGCTGGTCGGTAACGAACAGCCCCCCCAGCCGCCTCAGTTCGGGCCGCGCGGCCGGGACCGGCGTCTCGACCGCGAACAGCCGCGCCATAACCCGCTCGACATTGCCGTCCACCACATTGGCCGCCCGGTCGAAGGCGATGGAGGCCACCGCCGCGGCCGTATAGGCGCCCACCCCCGGCAGGGCCAGCAAGCCGGCCTCCGTATCCGGGAACACCCCGCCATGCTCGCCCGCCACCGCCCGCGCACAGGCCAGCAGGTTGCGAGCGCGGGCGTAGTAGCCCAGCCCCGCCCAGGCCCCCATCACCTCCGCATCCTCGGCCGCCGCGAGGTCGCAGACCGTGGGCCAGCGCGTGGTGAAGGCGTGGAAATAGGGCGTCGCATGCGGCACGGTCGTCTGCTGCAGCATGACCTCCGACAGCCAGACGCGGTAGGGCTCGGTCCGCGCCGCGCCCACGGCCGCCCGCCACGGCAGGCTGCGCGCATGGGCGTCGTACCAGGCCAGCAGCCGGGATCGGATCAGGACGATGTCGGGAGAGACGCAAGCCATGGACAGCGCTATATAGACCCATGCGCCGCACGCTGCCCACAGACGCCGAGGTCCGCGAGATCCTGTCTCGCCGCCGCACCCGTCCGGTCCCCCGGCCGGCGCCGCGCGCGGGCAAGGCGCTGACGCCCCTGATCAAAAAGCTGGACGAGCAGTTCGGACGGGGCGCCGGCGCGCTGGAGCCCCGCTGGCGCGAGATCGTCGGCGACCGTCTGGCCCGCGTCACCCGCCCCCAGAAACTGACCAAGGGCAAGGGCGGCCAACCTGGCGTGCTGGAGCTGCGCGTCGCCGGCGCCGCCGCCCTGCTGATCCAGCATCAGTCGGAGGACATCCTGGCCCGCGTCAATCTGTTCCTGGGCGCCGGAACGGTCGATCGGCTGCGCATCGCCCAGGGGCCGGTCGCGCCACTGAAAGACGCCGCCTCGCGCCCCAAACGCAGCGCCAAGCCCCCGCCCCTGCCCGCCCAGGCCGAGGCCGATCTCGCCGCCTCCATCGCCTCCGCCCCCGACGATCTGCGCGCCGCGCTCGCCCGCCTGGGCCGCGTCGCCCTGTCACGTCCCAACAGTCAAGATTGACAAAACTTCGCCGCACCTGTTCTCGACAAGTCTTGGGTTGCGCCGTTCCGGGGGAATCGCGCCACCATTCGCCAACGATCCGATCAAGGAAGTCCCATGGCCGATACTGAATCCCGCTTCGTCCGCATGAGCCGTCGTGCGGCCATCACCGGCGCCGCCCTGGCGACCATGGCCCTGGCCGCGTGCGGCGGCGGCGGCGCCAAGGGCGCGGCAGAGGGCGACATGGGTCTGGGCGCGCCGGAAGGCGCCAAGGTCACCGTGGTCGAATACGCCTCGGTCACCTGCCCCCACTGCGCCCTGTGGCAGAAGAACACCTGGCCGGCGTTCAAGGCCAAATACGTCGACACCAACAAGGTCCGCTACATCTTCCGCGAGCTGCCGACCCCGCCGATCGACGCCGCCACCGCCGGCTTCCTGGTCGCGCGCTGCGCCGGCCCGGACAAGTACTTCGACGTCGTCCACCAGCTGATGGCCACCCAGCAAGAGATGCTGACCTCGTCGCCGCGCGACTGGCTGCTGCGCACCGCTCAGGCGGCCGGCATGTCCGAGCAACAGTTCAACGACTGCGTGACCGACAAGGACGCCGTCGCCGCCATGGAAACCCGCGTCCAGGCCGCCCGCACCCAGGGCGTGACCGGCACCCCGGCCTTCTATGTGAACGACACCCAGGTCATCACCCCCGGCGGCGAAGGCGCCAGCCTGGCCGACCTGTCCACCGCCATCGACGCCGAACTGGCCAAGTAGGATGATCCGCCGCGCCGCCCTCTCGCTTGCGGTCTTCGCCGCCCTGGCCGCCGCGGGTCTGGCGGCGCCGGCCTTCGCCGCCGATGCACCCCCGCCCGTCACGGCCCAGGACCATGTCCTGGGCCGTGCGGATGCGCCGGTGACGGTGATCGAATACGCGTCCTTCACCTGCTCGCACTGCGCGGACTTCCACAACACCGTGCTGCCGGCCTTCAAGGCCAAATACATCGACACCGGCAAGGTCCGGCTGGTGCATCGCAACCTGCCGACCCAACCCGCCAATGTCGCCGCCGCCGCCGCTGCGGTGGCCCTGTGCGCCGCGCCCGAACGTTACTTCGACGTCGCGGGCGTCTTCATGCGCGACCAGGCCAATCTGCGCACCACGGGGCCTCAGCCCTGGTTCGCGGCCGGGATTGAGGCCAGCGGCAAGACGCGCGAACAGATCGAGACCTGCCTGGAAGGCCCGACCATCCGCGCTGAACTGGACGCCCAGATCGCGGGCGCCGATGCAGCCGGCGTCACCGGCACGCCCGCCTTCTTCGTCAACGGCAAGCCCGTCGCCGACCATTCGCTGGACGCCCTGTCGGCCGCCATCGACCCATTGCTCCGGTAGTCCGCCAGGACGATGCAGTTCCAGCGCCTCCGGCTCGTCGGCTTCAAGTCGTTCGTCGACCCGGCGGAGGTGCATATCGAATCCGGCCTGACCGGCGTCGTCGGCCCCAACGGATGCGGCAAGTCCAACGTCCTTGAGGGCCTGCGCTGGGTCATGGGGGCCAACTCGGCCAAGGCTATGCGCGGCCAGGGCATGGACGACGTCATCTTCGCCGGCGCCGCGGGCCGCCCTCCGCGCAGCCATGCCGAAGTCAGCCTGACCATCGACAACGCTGCTCGCCGCGCCCCCCAGCCCTTTACCGACAGTCCCATGCTGGAGGTGTCGCGCCGCATCGACCGGGGCCAGGGCTCGACCTACCGCATCAACGGCAAGGAGGTGCGCGCCCGCGACGTTCAGCTGCTGTTCGCCGACGCCTCGACCGGCGCAAACTCCCCCGCCCTGGTCCGTCAGGGCCAGATCAGCGAACTGATCGCCGCCAAGCCGCAGAACCGCCGCCGCATCCTGGAAGAGGCGGGCGGCGTCGCCGGCCTGCACACCCGCCGCCACGAGGCCGAGCTGCGGCTCAAGGCGGCCGAGACCAATCTGGACCGGCTGGACGACATCGGCCGCGAGCTGGAGACGGCGCTGAACCGGCTCAAGCGCGAAGCCCGCCAGGCCGAGAAATACAAGAAGATCTCCGCCGAAATCCGCGCCCTGCAAGCCGCCCTGCTGTTCGTCCGCTGGAACGACGCCAGACTGGCCGCCGAAGCCGCCGCCGAGGAACTGCGCGACGCCGACCGTGCCGTCGCCGAAACCACAACCGCATCCGCCGCCGCCCAGACCGCCGCCCTTGCCGCTCAGGAAGCCCTGAAGCCCGCGCGGGAGGAGGACGCCGTCGCGTCGGCCCTGCTGCACCGCGCCAGCCTGGAACGCGACCGGCTCGACATGGCCGAACAGGCCGCTCGCGCCGAGGTGGACCGGCTCAAGGCCGAGGCCGCCCGCATCGCCGCCGACGTCGAGCGTGAAACCAACATGGCCGCCGACGCCCAGCGCGAACTGGACCGGCTGGACCACGAACTGACCCGGCTGAAGGCCGAGATCGCCGCCGCCCCCGAACGCGGCCCCGAACTGGACAAGGCCTTGGCCGCCGCCGAGGACGCCCGCAAGGCCGCCGACGGCGAGGTCGAGCGCCTGGCCGGCACCCTGGCCGCCGTCGAGGCCCGCGCCAACGCCGAGACGGCGCGCAAGCGCGACGCCGAGACCCGGCTAGCCCGCGTCACCGGCCAGCACGACCAAGCGAAGCGCGAACGCGAGGCCCTGGGTCCGCTGGAGACGCCGGAGCTGGAAACGGCCCGCGCGGCGCTGGAGACCGCCCAGGCCGAGCTGACCGCCGCGAGCGAGGCCGTCGAGGCGGCCGAGGCGAAACGCGGCGACCTGGCCCGCGCCGAACAGGAGGCGCGCACCGCCGCCCGCGCCGCCGAAGACCGGCTGGGGCGGTTGCAGACCGAGGCACGGGGCCTGGCCCAGCTGCTGGTCACCGGCAAGCGCGACCATCCGCCCGCCTTGGACAAGGTCCGTGCCGACAAGGGCTATGAGGCCGCCCTGGCCGCCGCCCTCGGCGATGATCTGGACGCCGCGCTGGACGCCAAGGCCGCCGCCTATTGGGGCGGGGCAGACGCGCCCTCCCCGTCCTGGCCCGCCGGGGTCACGCCCCTGTCCGACCATGTTCAGGCGCCCGAGCAAATGAGCGCCCGCCTCGCCCTGTGCGGCGTCGCGTCCCACGCGCAGGCGGCGGACCTCGCCCAGGCCCTGCCTCCCGGCGCGCGTCTGGTCACGACCGAGGGCGATCTCTATCGTTGGGACGGGTTCGTCAGCCGCGCCGATGCGCCCCGCCCCGCCGCCGTTCGCCTGGCGCAACGCACGCGCCTGGCCGAGCTGGAGGCCGAGATCGACAAGGGCAGACCCGCCCTGGATCAGGCCCAGGCCGCCCAGAAGGCGGCCACCGACGCCTTCCGCGCCGCCGAAGAGACGGTGAAGACCGCCCGCCTCAAACCCTTCGCCGCCGACAAGGCCGTGACCGCCGCCCGCGACCGCGTCGAGACACTGGCCCGCGAGCAGGCCCGCCGCGAAGCCCGCGCCCAGGCCCTGGACGACACGGTGACCCGGCTGGCGGCCGAGGTGGCCGAGGCTCAGGCCGCGCTGGACGCCGCTCAGACGACGGACGCCCCGTCCGAGACCCTGTCGGGTCTGCGCGACGACCTGACCGCCGCCCGCGCCGCCGCCGACACGGCCCGCCTCGCCGCCCAGACCGCCCGCTCGGATCGCGACGCCGAGGCTCGCGACCGCCAGAGCCGTGAACAGCGGCTGGGCAGCCTGACCCGCGCCCGCGACGGCTGGGTCACGCGGTCCAAAGACAGCGCCGCCCGCGTCGCCGCCCTGAGCAAGGACGCGGACAAGACCGCCGCCCTGCTGAAACAGGCCGAGGTCGCGCCCCAGGGCTTCGCCGAACAGCGCGGTCGACTGTTGGACACCCTGACCGCCGCCGAGCAGCGCAAACAGGCCTCGTCCGACGCCATGGCCGTGGCCGAGACGGCGGCGACCGAAGCCGATCGCGCGTCGCGCGCCGCCGAGACCGCCGCGTCCCAGGCCCGCGAAGCCCGCGCCGGCCTGTCCGCCCGCGCCGAGGCCGCCGCCGAGAAGCTGACCGAGGCCGAGACCACCATGCGCGAGACGGCCCAGATGTCGCCCGACGAGCTGGGCCGCAAACTGACCGACCACGCCATTGCCCGCCCGCCCGACGCGGCCGGGGCCGAGAGCCTGCTGTACGGGCTGGAGCGGGAACGCGAGGCTCTGGGCGCCGTCAACCTGCGCGCCGAGGATGAGGCGGCCGAATACGGCGACCGGCTGAACAGCATGAAGTCCGAGCGCATCGACCTGACCCAGGCGATCGCCAAGCTGCGCGACGGCATCGACGAGCTGAACGCCGAAGGCCGCGAGCGGCTGGTCGCCGCCTTCGACGTCATCAACGCCAACTTCAAGAGCCTGTTCGAGGCCCTGTTCGGCGGTGGCCAGGCCGAACTGAAGCTGGTCGAGAGCGACGATCCGCTGGAGGCCGGGCTTGAAATCTACGCCTGCCCGCCCGGCAAGCGGCTGTCGGTCATGAGCCTGATGAGCGGCGGCGAGCAGGCCCTGACGGCGGCGGCCCTGATCTTCGGCGTCTTCCTGGCCAACCCCGCCCCGGTCTGCGTGCTGGACGAGGTCGACGCCCCGCTGGACGACGCCAATGTGGACCGCTTCTGCCGCATGCTGCACGAGATGCGCAGCCGCACCGACACCCGCTTCATCGTCATCACCCACAACCCGGTGACCATGAGCCGCATGGACCGCCTGTACGGCGTCACCATGCCCGAACGCGGCATGAGCCAGCTGGTCAGCGTGGACCTGCATCAGGCGGAGACCCTGGTCGCATGATCGCCCTGCTACTGGCCCTGATCGATCCCCAACTGGTCGAGACCGGCGTTGGCCGGTTCGCCATCTATGCCGACGTCGCCTCCATCGAACAGGAGGGCGACATCGCCCATATGCGCGAGCTTCAGGTCACGGAAGCTGGGTTCAAGGTCGGGGACGTGACCTATGTCGGGGGCTGGTCGCGGTGGGCCTTCGACTGCCGGGCGAAGACGGCGGACCGACTGGACTTCTCTTCGTTGAGGGCGGACGGGACCGAGGGGCCGGCGACGGCCGATCCGGCCCCGGCCTATGCCGCCGCGCCTGGCGGAGATGCGGCGGAACTGCTGGCCGTGGCCTGCGCGGAAGAGCGAACTGCCAAGACCCTGTCGCTGGACGAGGCGATCAGACGAGGACAGGCGGGTCTGGCGGATTAGAGACAACAGCTCTCCCTCCCCGCTCCGGGGAGGGTCGTCGCGCAGCGACGGGGTGGGAGCGGCCCGGCAGGGACGCAACTGCGTGATGCAAGACAGGTCAGTGGGACGTCGCCCTGCCCTCCCCACCCGGCTTCGCTCCGCTCAGCCACCCTCCCCGGAACGGGGAGGGAGAGATGCAGACCTCTCCTCGCCCTGCGGCCACTCGATGCGGTCGCGCGGCAGGGCTTCGCGGCATTGGTCCCGCATGAAGGCCATCAGCTTCTCACGAATTTCGCAGCGCAGGTCGAAGGCGACCGGCGCGGACCGCGCGCTGGCCAGGCAGCGGACCTGGAGCACCCGTTCGGTGATGTCGGTCACCTGCATCACCTGGACGTCGCCGTCCCACAGTTTGGACGACTTCACGATCCCCTCGAACGCCTCGCGCAGCCGGTCGATCGGGGCCTCGTAATCGACGTAGAAGAAGGCCGTGCCGATCAGGCGGGCGTTCTCGCGCGTCCAGTTCTGGAAGGGCGTAGAGATGAAGTAGGACAGGGGCAGGACCATGCGGCGCCAGTCCCACAGCTTGACCACCACATAGGTCGCGGTGATCTCCTCGACATTGCCCCACTCGTTCTCGACGATGACGGCGTCGTCCAGGCGGATCGGCTGAGTCAGGGCGATCTGGATGCCGGCGACCATGTTGGTCAGGATCGGCTGTAGCGCCAGACCGGCGATGATGCCGACCACCCCAGCCGAAGCCAGCAGGCTGACGCCCCACTGGCGGAAGCCGGCGATGGTCATCAGGGCCAGGCCGACGGTGACGATGAACAGCACCACCTTGGCCACCCGCTGCAGGATACGGGTCTGGGTCAGGTGTTTCCTGGCCAGCAGATTGTCTTCGACGGCGACATTGTACCGCTTGAGGTGCATCACCGACCACATGTCGAGCACCCCCGAGGCCAGCCAGCCCAGGGTCAGGACGAACAGGAACTGCAGGACGTTGCGGATGTCCTGGGACGGGCCGGGGTCCATGGGCGAGACGGTCACGCCGATGCCGACGCCGATGATGATGATCAGGACGCGCAGCTTGGTGCGGGCGCGTTCGACGATGCCGCGCCAGAAGACGTCCTTGTTCTTCACGACGCGGCGCAGGATGGCGAAGGCGATCTTGTGCGTCAGCCAGCCGCCGCCGACGAACACCAGAAGAACCAGACCGATGACCGCCCATTCGGGCAGCCAGTCGAACCGATGCCACAGGTCTCGGATCTGGCGGGTGACGGCGATGATTTCGGGAGGCATGGGCTTCCTAACGCATCAGGTCCGAGAGGGTTGAGGTCTCCTCCCTATCGCGAAGCGATGGGGAGGTGGCGCGGCGCATCTTGCGCCGTGACGGAGGGGTTCTGCACCGCATCGCAGGCGCCTGTGGCGCTTCAAGAGCCCCTCCACCGCTACGCGGTCCCCCTCCCCATTTCATGGGGAGGAGACGAGATGTCACCGCCCCGCCGTCGCCTCGACCAATTCGGCCAGGCGCTGGGCGGCGTCGGGGATGGCGACGGAGCGGGCGGCGGCGGACATGGCGGACAGACGGGCGGGGTCTGACAGGACGGCGTTCAGGACAGCGGCGAGACGTTCGACGGTCAGGTCGTCTTCCAGAATGACCTCGGCCGCGCCGGCGTCGGTCAGGGCCCTGGCGTTCAGGCGCTGGTGGTCGTCGGTGGCGATCTTGAGCGGGATCAGGACGGACGGCAGGGCCGCGACCGCCAGTTCGGCGCAGGTCGAGGCGCCGGAACGGCCCACCACCAGATGCGCCCGGGACAGCCGCTCGGCCATGTCGCGGAAGAAGGGGGCGACCTCGGCCTCGATCCCGGCCTCCAGATAGATCTGCTGCGCGACCTCCAGCGTCTCGGGTCGCGACTGCTGCTGCACCTTCAGGCGACGACGAAGGGCCTCGGGCAATGCGGCCAAAGCGTGAGGCGTGGTTTCGGACAGGATGCGCGCGCCCTGGCTGCCGCCGGTCACCAACACATGGATGGGTGCGTCGTCGGCGGGGACGACATAGGGGCGGTCGAACAGGGCGCGGATTTCGGCGCGCACCGGCGAGCCGACGACGTGCGAGCGGCCCTGAACCTTGGCCGGCGCCCGCTCCAGCGTCGGGAAGGACGAGGCGACCTGACCGACATAGGGGGCCAGGATGCGGTTGGTGCGGCCCAGGACCGCGTTCTGTTCATGGATCACGGTCGGCCGCTGGGACGTGACGGCGGCGACCAGGGCCGGCGCCGACGGATACCCCCCAAACCCCACGACCACGTCGGCGCCCAGACGGTCGAAGGCCGTGCGCGCCTGGACCACGCCCTTGAAGATCGCGACGCCCGCCTTGATCAGGCCCACCGGCCCGGAGCCGGTGGCGGCGTCCAGCGCCAGCCGTTCCTCGGCCGGAAAGGCGTGGGCGTATTGCTCGCCGCGATGATCGGTCGCCAGCACCACGCGCCAGCCGCGCGCCGCCATCTCGCGCGCCAGGGCCTCGGCCGGGAACATATGGCCGCCGGTGCCGCCGGCGGCGACGACGCAGAGCTTGGTCATGGGGCGGGCTCCGAAAAAGAGGGTCTGAATAGTGCAATTCGTCTGAAATTCAGACGGCGGGAGCGCGAAAAACACCGTCTGAATAGTGCAATTCGTCTGAAATCCGTGGCGGGCGGGTGGGGTCGAGGATGAGGCGGCGACAGGATCGCACGGTTTTGGGGTGTGGGCAGGAGAAAGCGGCTGGTCGGTGCTAAGCGGTTAAGATCGTTCGTCTGTTTGTTCTGAAGAACGCCACACGCCCCCTCCTTTCGTCATCCTCCGGCGAGCGTAGCGAGACCGGGGGACCCAGCGGCGCGCGTTAGCGCGAACCTGTCGCGTCTCAATCTGCGAAATCGTGCAGCGGACGCATCGCCTTCGGCGCCGCTGGGTCCCCCGGTTCCGCTTCGCGGCCCGGAGGATGACGAAAGCAAACTACAGCAACCGCCGGCGTCGTCCCGGCAGGCTGGCGCCGGGTTCGTAGGCGCCGGGGCGGCGGCGGGTCAGGGCGAGGGCGAAGCCCATGGTCAGGCCCATGGCCAGCATGGAGGAGCCGCCGTAGCTGATGAAGGGCAGGGTCATGCCCTTGGTCGGGATCAGATTCAGGTTCACCGCCACATTGATGCAGGCCTGAAGCCCGATCAGCATGAACAGGCCCGCCGCCGCCGTCTGTTCGAACGGGTCGGTCAGCTTCATCGCCCGGCGCATGCCCCGGATGACGATGAAGGCGTAGAGGCCGATCATCATCAGGCTGAGGATCAGGCCGAACTCCTCGGCGCCGACGGAATAGATGAAGTCGGTATGCAGGTCGGGCACGCGGCGCTTCATCACGCCCTCGCCGATGCCGCGGCCCAGCAGCCCGCCGGCGCGAATGGCCTCGGACGCGCTGTCGATCTGGTGGGTGTCGGTGGTCTCGGGCGAGAAGAAGCGGCTGAGGCGGTCGCGCATATGGCCGAAGACGAAATACAGAGACACCAGCCCCGCCATGCCCGCGCTGGCCAGGACCGCCATCCACTTGAACGGCACCCCCGCCATGAAGAAGACGGCCATGAAGGTGGTGGTGATCAGAAGCGTCTGGCCGATGTCGGGCTGGATCAGCAAAAGGGAGACCGTCAGGGCGTAGAAACCAAACGCTATGGTGACGCCGGGCACCCCCTGCCCCTTCTGCGCCTCGGCGAACATCCAGGCGGCGAAGACGATCAGGCCGGGCTTGGCGAACTCGGACGGCTGCAGGCTGAAGGGGCCGAAGTTCACCCAGCGGGCGGCCCCCTTCACCGTATCGCCGATGAACGGCAGGGCCATCATCACCAGGATGGCGCCGAACAGGGCCAGGACGGCGATGCGGCGCACCCCGCGCGGGGACAGCAGCGAGCTGGTCAGCATCAGGCCCAGGCCCGCGCCCGAGAAGACCATCATCCGCCAGGAATAGTGGAAGGGGTCGGTGATCGATTCATCGGCGAGGATGGCGGCGGGACTGGAGGCGAAGCTGAGCGCCACGCCCAGGCCCATCAGCGCCAGCGCCGCGCCCAGCAAGCCGCGATCCACGGTCCAGAACCACTGGGCGACGTGGCTCTGGTCGTTGCGCGAGAAGGCGGGGGTGTAGGGGGCGCTCATGACGCGGTTTCCGGGACGGCCCCGAGGGCCAGGACGGCGGCGCGGAAGGCTTCGCCCCGCGCCTCGAAGTCGGGATACTGGTCGAAGCTGGCGCAAGCGGGGGACAGGAGGACGATCTGGTCGCCGCCTGCTGCGGCCGCATCGGATGCGGCGGCGGCCACGGCGGCGGCCAGGGTTCGGGCGATGACGTGAGGGGTGTCGGCCAGGGTGGCGGCGAAGGCGTCGGCCGCCTCTCCGATCAGATAGGCCCTGGTCACGCGCGGGAAGAGGTCGGCCAGATCGTCTATGCCGCCGGCCTTTGGCACGCCGCCCGCGATCCAGAAGACGGAGGGGTAGGAGGACAGGGCCTGACGCGCGGCGTCGGCGTTGGTGGCCTTGGAATCGTTGATGAAGCGGACGGGGCCGAGGCGGCCGACGGCCTCCATGCGGTGGGCCAGGCCAGGGAAGGACAGTAGGCCGGCGACGGCGGCGTCGTGGGAGACGCTCAGGGCGCGGGCGGTGGCATAGGCGAAGGCGGCGTTCTGAGCGTTGTGACGGCCGGGCAGCGAGCGGGCGGCGGTGAGGTCTGCGATCGGTTCGCCGTTCTTCAGAACCGCGCCGGGCTGCGCGATATATCCTTCTCCCCTCGGGGGAGAAGGTGGGCCCGAAGGGCTCGGATGAGGGGGTTCTGTCCGCCTCTGGATGGTGAAGGGGAGACTGCGTCTGGCAGCCCCCTCATCCGTCTCGCTCCGCGAGCCACCTTCTCCCCCGAGGGGAGAAGGATTTGTGGAGATGGCGATCACACGCTGGGACAGTCGGGATGCAATCCCCTGCCCCCAGCTTTCATCCACGCCGACCAGAGCCACCGCATCCGATCCCTGGGCCGCGAAGATCCGCGCCTTGGCCGCGACATAGCCCTCCATGCCGCCGTGGCGGTCCAGGTGGTCGGGCGAGATGTTGGTCAGGATGGCGACATCGGGGGCGAAGGTGGTGGTCAGGTCCAGTTGATAGCTGGAGACCTCGATCACATAGACGGCGTCGGGCGTCGGGGCCGGCAGGGCCAGGACGCCGATGCCGATATTGCCGCCGACATGGACCGTCAGACCGGCCGACTTCAGCACCCAGCCGATCAGGGCGGTGGTGGTGGACTTGCCGTTGGTGCCGGTGATGGCGACGACGCGGGGGCGCTGGTCCTTCGGCAGGGCGGCGATGGCGCGGGCGAACAGTTCGACGTCGCCTATGACGGGCACGCCGGCCTCGCGCGCCTTGTCCACGCTCCAGTGCGGTTTGGGATGAGTCAGGGGCGCGCCGGGCGACAGGACCAGGGCGGAGAAGCCCGACCAGTCGGCCGTGGTCAGGTCTTCGACCGCGAAGCCTTCGGCCTGGGCCTGCATCCGGCCCGAGACGCCGTCGTCCCACAGGATGGGGATCGCGCCCCCGGCCTGGAGCGCGCGCGCGGCCGTGATCCCCGACCGTCCCAGGCCGAAGACCGCGACCCGCCTGCCCTCGAAACCGGGAACGGGGATCATCGGATCAGCGCAGCTTCAGCGTGGACAGGCCCAGCAAGGCCAGGGCGCCGGCGATGATCCAGAAGCGGATGACGACGGTGGATTCCGGCCAGCCCATCTTCTCGAAATGGTGGTGGACCGGCGCCATCAGGAAGATGCGTTTCTTCGTCAGCTTGTAATAGCCGACCTGGATCATGACCGAGGCGGCCTCGGCGACGAACAGGCCGCCGACGATGCCCAGCACCAGCTCGTGCTTGGTGGTGACGGCGATGGCGCCCAGGGCGCCGCCCAGGGCCAGCGAGCCGGTGTCGCCCATGAAGATCTTGGCCGGGGGGGCGTTGTACCAGAGGAAGCCCGCGCCCCCGCCGATCATGGCCGCGCAGAAGATGGCCAGCTCCCCCGCGCCGGGCACATGGTGAACCTGAAGATACTGGGCGAAGACGAAGTTGCCGGCGAGGTAGGAGATCACCCCGAAGGCGCCGGCCGCCATCATCACCGGCACGGTGGCCAGGCCGTCCAGCCCGTCGGTCAGGTTCACCGCATTGGAGAAGCCGACGATGGTGAAGGCGGCGAACGCCACATAGAACCAGCCGATGTTCAGCAGCACGGCCTTGAAGAACGGAAACGCGATCGAGGTCTCAAGCCCCGGCGAGGTCGGCGACACCGTCATCCACAGCACGGTCAGGACGCCGGCGACGACGGCGACGACCGTCTGGGCCAGCAGCTTCTGTTTCGACGTCAGGCCGGCCGAGGTCTGTTTGGTCACCTTGGCGTAGTCGTCGATGAAGCCCAGCACGCCGAAGGCCGCCGTCACGAAACTGACGATCCAGATGTAGGGATTGGTCAGGTCGCCCCAGAGGAAGACCGCCACGCCGATGCCGGCCAGGATCATCAGGCCGCCCATGGTGGGGGTGCCGACCTTGGACAGGTGAGATACGGGGCCGTCGTCGCGGATCGGCTGGCCCCGGCCCTGTTTGGTGCGGATCCAGTTGATGAAGCGGCTGCCCATGGCGACGGCGACGATCATGGCCGTGGCCATGGCCAGGGCGACGCGCACGGTCTGGTACTGGACCAGGTTCAGCAGCGGATACTGGTCCGCCACGTCGGCGTAATAGAGGTACAGAAGATAGAACATTTCGGTTCCCTATCGCGTCGCGGGCGGCGTGTCGCGGCCTTGCAGATCGGTCAACGCCCTTGCGACCAGCGACGCCTTGGACCCGTTCGAGCCCTTGACCATGACGACGTCGCCGGGCGCCACCAGCAAGGCCGCCTCGGCCGCCAGTTCCGCCGCCGTCGCACGCCAGACGCCACGTCGCGAGACCGGCAGGGCGTCATAGAGCCAGCGCATCTCGGGACCGGCGACGTGGACCAGATCGAGGCCTGCGGCGTCGATGGGGCCGGCGAGGCCTTCGTGCAGGTCGCGGCTCTGGTCGCCCAGCTCCAGCATGTCGGTCAGCACCACGACACGGCGGCCCGAGACGCTGCGGGCGCCCAGGGTCTTGAACCCGGCGGCCATGGACAGCGGATTGGCGTTGTAGCTTTCGTCGATCAGGGTGAAGGCGCCGTCGGCCAGGGTGACGGTGCGGGTCTGGCCGCGTCCCGCCAGAGGCTGAAACCCCGCCAGAGCCTCAAGACCCGTGTCCAACGACACGTCCAGCGCGTCGAGCATCAGCAGGACGCACAGGCTGTTCAGGCCCCAGTGGGCGCCGGACTGGGCCAGGCGATAGTCGATCTGCTGCCCGAACAGTTCGGCGGCGACTGAGGCGCCCTCCGCGTCCGCACGGAAGTCCAGCAGGCGGGCGTCGTGGCCGGCGTCCGAGCCGAAGGTCAGCAGACGTGCGCCAACGGCCTGGGCCGCATCGCGCAGCACGGCGGAGAAGGCCACGTCGCCGTTCGCCACGGCCGCGCCGCCGGGAACCAGGCCCTGAAAGATTGACGCCTTCTCGCGCGCGACGCCGGCCTCGCCGTCGGCGAAGGCTTCGATATGGACCGGGCCGACGGTGGTGACGCAGGCGGCGTGGGGGGCGACGAAGCGTGACAGGGGCGCGATCTCGCCGGGCGCATTCATGCCGATCTCGAAGACGGCGCGCCGGGTCTCGACCGGCATCCGGGCCAGGGTCAGCGGCACGCCGATGTGGTTGTTATAGCTCTTTATCGAGCCATGTGCGGAGCCGGCGAGGTCCAGGCCGGCCTTGATGGCCTGGGTGACGCTGGTCTTGCCGACGCTGCCGGTGACGGCGCCGCGCTTCACATGGGGCGCGCGCTCGCGGGCGGCGACGCCCAGGGCTTCGAGGCCGTGCAGCGTGTCGGGAACGACGACATAGGAACCGCCCTCGACCGGATGTTCGACCAGGGCGGTCGCGGCGCCGGCGGCGAAGGCGCTGGCGGCGAACTGATGCCCGTCGCGTTCGCCCTTCAGCGCCAAAAACAGGTCGCCGGGGACGATCTCGCGGCTGTTGTAGGTCACGCCCGTGATCGGGCGGTCGTCGCCGTGCAGCACGCCGCCCGTGGCGGCGGCGACTTCGGCGGCCGTCCAGAGCGGGCGGGCGGTGGGTTCAGGCATGAAGAGACAGGGCCTCGGACGCGACGGTGGCGTCGTCGAAGGGGTGGGTCACGCCCGCGACGATCTGACCCTGTTCATGCCCTTTTCCGGCGATGACCACCACATCCCCGTCACGCATCATTTCGACGGCGGCTTCGATGGCGGCGCGGCGATCGCCGATCTCGATGGCGTCGGCGCAGCCGGCGCGGACCTGGGCGCGGATGGCGGCGGGATCTTCCGAACGCGGATTGTCGTCGGTGACGATGGCGACGTCGGCTAACCGCCCGGCGATGGCGCCCATCAGGGGCCGCTTGCCGCGATCCCGGTCGCCGCCGGCGCCGAAGACGACGATCAATCGGCCGGTCGCGTGGGGACGAAGCGCGTTCAGCACCGTCTCCAGCCCGTCGGGGGTGTGGGCGTAGTCGACATAGACCTCGCCGCGCTCTCTGGCTTCTTGGCCGATCTCGGCGCCGCCGATGCGTTGCAGGCGGCCCTGAGCGCCCGTCAGGCCCTCCAGCGCGCCGATCACGGCGTCGGCGGGATCACCGGCCGCGATGCACAGACCCGCCGCCACCAGGGCGTTCGAGGCCTGGAAGGCGCCGGCCAGCGGCAGCAGGATCTCATGCACCTGGCCGCGCACGTCCAGGGTCAGGCGCTGGCCCTCCGGCGTCGCGCGACGGCCGATCAGGGCCAGGTCGCGCCCGCGCTCGCCCACGCCCATCACGCCCAGGCCCGCCATGATCGAGGCCGAAGCGAAGGCGGAATAGGCATCGGAATCGGCGTTCAGAACGGCGGTGCGGCCGCGCGGCAGCAGGGCCTCGAACAGGCGCATCTTGGCGGCGCGATAGTCGTCCATCGTGCCGTGATAATCGAGGTGGTCCTGGGTCAGGTTGGTGAAGGCGGCCGCCTTCAGCGCCACCCCGTCCAGACGGCGCTGGTCGATGCCGTGCGACGACGCCTCCAGCGCGACATGGGTCACGTCCTTGGCGGCCAGTTCGGCCATCAGGCGCGCGGCCTCGGCGGCGTCGGGGCTGGTCAGGCCGGGGCCGGTCAGGGCGTAGGTCTTGGCGCCCTTCTGGCCGATGACGCCCAGGGTGCCCATGCTGGCCGACTTGTGGCCGACGCCGGCCCATATCTGGCGGCAGAAGGTGGCGACCGAGGTCTTGCCGTTGGTGCCGGTGACGGCGACGCAGGTCTTGGGCTGGACGCCGTAGAAGCCGCGCGCGGCGATGGCGTAGGCGCGGCGCACGTCGCCCGAGGTGACCAGGACCGGCGCCGCGCCGTCGGGCGTATCGGTCGGGGCCAGGACCGCAGCGGCTCCTTGCGCCAAGGCTTGCGGGATGAAGGCGCGGCCGTCGGCGGCCGTGCCCGGCAGGGCGACGAACAGGGCGCCGGGAGCGACCTTGCGGCTGTCAGCGGTCACGCCGGTGATGATGGGGTCCGAGGACACGTCGCGTCGCAGCAGGTCGGACAGGTGAAGGGCGCTCACAGGCCGTCCCCCGCCACGTCCTGATATTCCGGCACTTTTTCGCCCAGGGCCGTGCGCCAGCGATCCTCGCGGCGTTCGACGCCCAGGAAGCCGGCGATGCGGTCGGCGATGTTCTTAACGGCGGGCGCGGCGACATAGGCGCCGGTCTTGGGATAGGCGCCCGGCTCGTCCATCACGATCAGGATGGCGTAGCGTTTGCCGTTCAGCGGACCATCGACGGGGAAGACCGCTGCGAAGGAGCCCAGAGCGTGGCTGGGATCGTAACGACCGTTGACCAGCTTGTTGGCCGAACCGGTCTTGCCCCCGACCCGCAGGCCCGGCGCGTCGGCGAACCCGCCCGAACCCTTGACGACGTTGCGACGCAACAGGTCCAGGATGGTGCGCGAGGTTTCCTCGGTCACGACCTGCTGGGGCTGGGCGCCGCGCGCGCCGCCCTTGCGCAGGGACAGCGGGATCATCCGCCCGCCATTGGTCAGGGCGCCCATGGCCTGAACCATCTGGGCCGGGGTGATCATGATGCCGTAGCCGAACGACAGGGACGCCAGGGTCGAGTTGTCCCAGCGGCGCGGCACGACCGGCTTGGCCGATTCCTTCAGCTCGATGGTCGAGGCTTCCAGCAGGCCCAGGCGGCGGAAATAGTCCCGCATCGTGTCCGGCCCCATCTGCACCGCCAGTTGCGAGGTGCCGATGTTGGAGGAGTGCAGATAGACTTCCTCCAGGGTCATCACGCGGTTCTGGGCGTGGAAGTCCTTGATCTTGCGGTCGCCGATCTGGAAGGCCTGAGAGGCGTCGAACAGGGTGTTCATGTCCGCGCGGCCAGTGTCGAGGCCGGCGGCGACGGTGAAGGTCTTGAACACCGAACCCATCTCGTAGTGGCCCGAGACGGCGCGGTTCAACGTCGCGCCATCGGGCGCGGCGTTGCGGTCGGCGGAGTTGAAGGTCGGCCAGCTGGCCATGCCCAGGACCTCGCCGGTCTGGACGTCGGTGACGATGCCGACGGCGCCCTTGGCCTGGGCCTTGATGGCGGCGGCGGCCAGTTCGTTTTCCAGCACGCCCTGGACGCGCAGGTCGATGGACAGGGGGAAGCTTTCGCCCCGCTGGCCCGCCGCGCGGATCTCGTCGTTGAAGGCCAGTTCGGCGCCCGAGACGCCCCGCCCGCCCGTGTCGGCGTCGCCGATCAGGTGAACGGCCGAGGTTCCCAGCGGATAGGCGCGGCGGTCTTCGGGTTCGAACGTGACCCCGCCCAGGGCCAGGTCGTGGACGGCGGCCTTTTCCTGGGGCGTCAGACCGGTCAGGGCGATCAGACGACGATCGCTGGCCAGAACCCGCTTCAGACGCTCGCTGGAAATGCGTGGCACGGCGCGGCGAAGCTGGCGATAGGCCAGGTCGCGATCCCAGATCTGGGCCGGGTCCAGATAGAGGCCGTAGTGGATGATGTTGGTGGCCAGCAGTTCGCCGTTGCGATCCGTCAGGTCGCCGCGCACCAGGGCGTTCGGATTGACGCCCGATCCACGCCCGTTCGCCTCTGCGAACAGGGCCTTGTACGAGGCGCCGACGGCCAGGGCGCCGAAGACGCAGGAAAAGACGATCAGGATCAGGAAGATGCGGACGCGGGTGTCCTCTTCCGGCCGGGCGTCGGCGCGGGCGCGCTCGAACCCGTGCTCCAGACGCCAAATCAGTTCCGACAGCCAGCGCCAGAAGGGCGACAGGCGGCCCTGAAGATCGACGCCCGGCGCGGGGCGGTGATAGCGGTGGTCCTGAACGCTCATTGCGCCGGCTCCGGCGCGGGTGCGGCGTCTTCCGCGATGGCGGGGGTCGCAGCGGGGGCGACGGCGGGGGTCGCGGCTGCGGTCGAGGCGGGGGCCGGCACGGGCTTCAGCTCGGTCAGCTGGGCTTCCTTGGCCTGACGATGCACGTCCACCGGCGCCATGCCGATCTGGCGCGACAGGGCCTCCAGACGCGCGGGCTGTTCCAGGCGGGCGACCTCGGCGCGCAGCAGGCGGACCCGCTGCCCGTTCTCGCGGATGTCCTGCTCCAGCTGGGCGATGCGGCTGCTCTCGCGCGCCGCCGCCGCCTTGGCCGCATAGACCGACACGATCATGATCGCGACCAGGGCGACGCCAATGATCTCGATCCAGCGCACGCCGCGCACCTTCCAGTCGAACAGGCGCTGAAGGGCGGTGCGGGAATAGGTGAAGAAGGGCGCCGTGGTCATGCCGCCGCTCCCCCACCGATCTTGCCCCAGGCCGGGGCGTCGGTGCGAACGGCGGCGCGCAGCTTGGCCGAACGGGCGCGGGGATTGATCGAACGCTCTTCGTCGCCCGCCTCGCGCGCGCCCTTGAACTGAAGCGTGAAGCTGGGCTTGCGCGGATCGACGGCCATGGGGGCGTGACGCGAGCCGGCAGGACTGTTGCCCGTGCGCTCGGTCATGAAGGCCTTGACGATCCGGTCTTCCAGCGAATGGAAGGTGACGACGGCCAGACGCCCGCCGGGGGCCAGGGCCGCCTCGGCCGCCTCCAGCCCGCGCTCCAGCTCGCCCAGTTCGTCGTTCACCGCGATGCGCAGGGCCTGGAAGACCCGCGTCGCCGGATGGATCGGCGCGCCGCGACGGCCGCCCAGGGCCTTTTCGACCACCTCGGCCAGGTCCAGGGTGCGGTCGAAGGGTCGCTCGACGCGGCGGCGCAGGATGGCGGTGGCGACGCGGCCCGACTGACGCTCTTCGCCATACAGTTTGAAGATATGGGCCAGGGGGCCGTGATCCCAGCCGTTGACGATGTCGGCGGCGGTCGCCCCGTCGTCGGACATCCGCATGTCCAGCGGCCCGTCACGCATGAAGGAGAAGCCGCGCTCGGCCTGGTCCAGCTGCATCGACGAGACGCCGATGTCGAAGACGGCGCCGTCCAGCCTGGCCTTGCCGCTGTCGGCGAAGGCTTGGGCCAGACCCGAGAAGGGGGTGCGGATCAGCTGGAACTGGCCGGGGAAATCATTGGCGACGGCGTCGGCGTGCGGCTGGACCGTCGGGTCGCGATCCAGGCCGATGACCTGGGCGCCGGTCTTCAGGATGGCGCGGGTGTAGCCGCCGGCGCCGAAGGTGGCGTCGATCACCACGTCGCCGGGCGCGGGCGCCAGGGCCTCGATCACCTCGGCCAGCAGGACGGGGGCGTGGGGCGCAATGGTGGAGGCGTCGGTCACGATCCGCCCCCCGCCAGCTTCATCTGGGCCGCCAGCTTCAGGGCGCCGATCTGGGCCATGCCGGCCTTGGCCAGGGCGCGCTGTTCAGCGCGGCGGGCCGCCCATTTCTCGCGCGACCAGATCTGGAAACGGTCGTTCAGGCCGACGATGACGACAGTGTCGTCCAGGCCGGCTTCGTTGCACAGCGCTTCGGGCAGGGTGATGCGGCCGCCGGAATCATAGGCCAGGCGCACCTGCTCGCCCATGACCTGCCACTCCAGCGCCGAACGCTCTTCGGAGCCGAACGGCAAGGCCTCGATCATCTCGGCATAGACGGCGAACAGGCGGTCGCCGCCCGCTTCCAGGCAGTCCGCTTCGATCGAGGGGAAGATGAAGACACCGCCGGCTGCGCCGTTTTCGGTCGTGCGGAAGTCGTTGGGGATAAGGAGACGGCGCTTGCCGTCCAGCTGCTTCTCATAGGTCGAGAGAAACACGCCCTGCCAATCGAACCCTTAGGCCCGTCCCTAGATGCCCTGACGAACGCCCGCCGCGCCCGCCTCTCAGCCCCAAATCATGATTGTGGGATAGCATGGGATCAGATGGGCCTCAATGGGATCGATGCCAAGATTTAACCATGTTTTGACGTGTGACGACTTAAGCACGGTCGAACAGCAGGAACATACACGGAACGGAAGAAGTATTCACAGGCTGTGAAGCGTTCTAACCTTCCTTGAACAGACAATAGGTTAACGACCGCAAACCTGCGGGACAGCTGCCAGAACGATGAAATGCGGGGATAATCCGAACTCGGACCAAGGCGACGCGCGCCGCGGCCGCCGGATCGGCCGGGAGGAACCCCGCCCAACGGGCCTCAAGCAGGCCGAAGGCCGTTAGGCCAAGAAAGAAAGTATGCCAGACGGCCTGTAAGCCGGGTTTTGTTCCGCTCCTAAGAACGGCGACGATCATTCCTCTGGACCGTCCATTGCTGAACGGTTCTCGCGACCTACCCGGACATCTGAGGCGGTGAGCCCCGCGAGGCGAACCCCGCGCGATGTCCCTATTTGGTCTTGCTCCAGGCGGGGCTTGCCATGCCGTCCCTGTTGCCAGGCACGCGGTGGGCTCTTACCCCACCCTTTCACCCTTACCGGCCTCGCAAGGCCGGAGGTTTGCTTTCTGTGGCGCTATCCCTCGGGTCGCCCCGGGCGGAAGTTATCCGCCGCCTTTTCACCGTGGAGCCCGGACTTTCCTCGACGGACGCGAAGTCCGCCGCGACCGCCCAGCCGTCTGGCGCGCGCTAGATGCGCCGCCGCGCCGCCGAGGTCAACCAACGGATGCGGCGGCAGGAGAAATGGGCTATGATCTACTCATGGCTGAACCCGCCTCGAACATCGCCGGTCAGGAAAGCTCGGAGCAGCGTGAGCGCCGCCTGACCTGGGAGCGGGCGCGCATCGCGGAAGCCGACGCGGACATCGCCGATGGGCGCGTCATTTCCGGCGATGAAGCCCTGGAGTGGCTGGATCGCTGGGCGGCCGGAGAAGACCTCGAAGACCCCAGCCTCAGCTGAATGAACGGCCCTTATCAGGTCATCTTCACCGCTCGGGCGCGCGTCGATCTGCTCGCGGTGCGGCGTTGGCTGTATCAGCCCGGCAGCGGCCTGAAGGCGCGCCTGCGATCCGCCCGCATCACTCGCGCCATCGTCGAACTGCAGTTCACGCCGTTCCGATGGCCCGAGGGTCAAACGTCAGGCGTTCGAGAGCGCCCAGTCGAGGGCTATCGCGTCCTGTATCGGATCGACAATGGGGACCGCACCATTTCGATCATCAGGGTCTTCGGCCCCTTCCAGGACCGCGCGGACCTTTAGTTCAGCACGCCCGTGACGCTCTCGGCGCTGGCGAGTTGGAGCAGGCCGACCAGGCGGGCGCGGGTTTCGCCGTCGGCGACGCCGTCGACGCGGGTCGGCCGCCAGTGGCGCTGGAAGGCGCGGACGGCGGTTTCGGTCTCGACGTCATAGTCGCCGCCGGGTTTCAGCCCGTAACCCAGACGATGCAGGCCGGCGCGCAGGACCATGGCGCCGATGCCCTGATCGCCCTTTTGCAGCAGGCCGCCCAGGGCCTGGATCCGTTCGGGGGCCGGTTCGAACCACAGGCCATGACCGGCCTCGGCCAGTTGCTTCCAGGGGAAGAGTTCACCGGGATCTTCCTTGCGCTCAGGCGCCAGGTCGGAATGGGCGATGATGCGGTTGTCGGGGATGGTCCAGCGGCTGCGGATATCGTCGATCAGGGCGATGATTGCCGCGACCTGAACCTCGGGAAAGGCGCGATAGCCGAACTCGTGGCCAGGATTGACGATCTCGATGCCGATGGCGGCGGCGTTGCAGTCGTCCTCGCCCTGCCAGACGCCGCGACCGGCGTGCCAGGCGCGGCGTTCCTCGGGAACCAGATGGAAGATGCGGCCGTCTTCCTCGACCAGATAGTGGGCCGAGACCTTGGCGTCGGGGTCGCGCAGGCGCGCCAGAGCGGCCTCGCCCGTCTGCATGCCCGTATAGTGCAGCACCAGCATGTCGGGCGGCGCACGGCGCGCGTCGAAGTTGGGCGAAGGCGCGTCGATGTAGGCGGTCATGGCAGGCGCCGGCTCAGCGGCCGTTGCGTTCCCAGCCATAGGCGACCCAGGCGCCGTCCACCTTGTGCGCCTCGATCAGCTCGGGATCGCCGTTGCGGCGGCGCGGCGTCATGTTGCGGCGGGTCCGCATGACCAGTCCGACCAGGAAGACCAGCACCCCGGCGAACAGGGCGATCACCGCGACGGCGGCGGCGGTGAAGATGGCCAGCACCGCGCCCACGGCCATGGCGCAGACGGCGGCGACCATGCCGGCGACCCACATGACGGAGGCCACGATCCCATTGGGACGGCGACGGGCGGCGAAACCGATGGTGGCGAGACGTTCAGGCTGGAACATGGATCATCCTTTCAGGCGATCCGAGGAACGCCTGACATGCAATGTCGGTCCATCGGGGCCTGCGGTCAATGGACCGCGACGCACGGTCGCGTGTGTCGCGGTCCCTCAGAAGATCGGCTGGTCGGCCAGGACCACCGCACCTTCGCCGCGCATCCGGTCGCTCTCGACGCGGCGCATCACGGCCTGGGCCTGGGGATCGGCCATGACGCCGCCCAGCATGACCAGGGCCTTGGCCGCCTCGGTCTGGACGCCGAACATTTCCGACAGGGCCTCGAACGGCGACTGCTGCTTGGGGAAATGCTTGAAGCGGACGGCTTCGTTGGACGGGATCTTCGCCAGCTCGCGAGCCTTGTTCACCGCCTCGGTGACGCCGCCCAGCTGATCGACCAGGCCCAGAGGCAGGGCCTGGGCCCCGGTCCAGACGCGGCCCTTGGCGATTTCGCGCACGCGGTCGGGCGACAGTTTGCGGCCCGTCGCCACGCGGGCGATGAAGTCGTCGTAGATCCGGTCCATCGAGCCGGCGAAGGCCGCGCGCTGTTGCGGCGTAAACTCCTGCGTCGGCGAGAAGGCGTCGGCGTACTGGCCGCCCACCGTCAGCTCGCGCATGTCGACGCCGAACCGGCCCAGCGCATCGGCCAGCACGAACTTGCCGCCGAACACGCCGATCGAGCCGGTCAGGGTCGAGGGCTGGGCCACGATCCAGTCGGCCTCCGAACTGACCCAGTAACCGCCCGAGGCGGCATAGGCGCCCATGGAGACCACCACCGGCTTGCCCGCCGCCCGCGCCGCGCGCACGGCGGCCAGGATCTGTTCCGAGGCTTCCGGCGAGCCGCCGGGCGAGGAGACGCGGAAGACGATGGCCTTGACGCTCTTGTCCTCGATGGCGTCGTAGATGGCCTCGGCCGTGTCGTCCGAGTGGATGGACGAACCGCCGCCGAAGCTGCCGCCGCCGCCGCGACCGGTGACGATGGCCCCCTCCCCGCCGACGATGGCGATGGCGTTCTTGCCCGAGCCGGTGCGTTCGCCCTTCTGGCTGGCGTAGTCGCCGAACTCGACGATCTCGGCGCCCTTGCCCGCGCGGGTCTTGATGGCGGCCTCGGCCTCCTCGACCTGGCCGACCTTGTCGATCAGGCGGTTGGCCAGGGCCTGGGGCGCCGAATAGGGGCCGGCCTCTATGATGGTCTTCAGCGCCGGCGCGGTCGTCTTGCGGTCCCTGGCGGCGTTGGCCAGGGCGCTGTCGTAGATCGACGTCATCCAGGCGGTCATCGCCTCGCGGTGCGGGCCGGTATAGTCGCTCTGGGTGTATTCGTTGACGGCGTTCTTATACTCATAGCGTTGTTCGAAGTCGGGTTTGACGCCGTATTTCTCGAAGGCGCGACCCAGGAACAGGCTGTCGGCCGAGAAGCCCGTGGCCTGGAAGCCGGCGGTGTTCTGCATCCACAGTTCGGACGCCGAGGCCCCGACCATATAGGTGGACATCACCGCGCCGACGGGCGCGAAGCCCTGGCTGTGGGCGATGACCGGCTTGCCGGAGTTGCGGAAGCGGTGGATGGCCTGGCGCAGTTCGTCGGCGGTCGCGGGCGTCATGCCGCTTTCCGGCAGGCGGATCAGCAGGGCCTTGACGCTGTTGTCGCCCTGGGCCTGATGCAGGCCGTCCACGACCTGGGTCAGGGCCAGGCCCGAACCGCCGAAGGCGGCGAACGGATTGGACGACGGCTGGTCGCTGATCCCCTCGCGCAGATCCAGTTCCAGCACGGTGTTCGCCGGGGTCGTCGGCTTGGACGAGGAGGCGATGGCGACGGTCAGCAGCACCACGGGAATGACGACGAGGAAGAGGATCAACCCGGTGAAGACACCAAGGACCGTCAGGAAGAATTGCTTCATCGGTGGGGAAACGCGCGCTCGCAGGCCGGAAATGGCCGCGCCAGCATAGGGGGACGCGGGCCGTCGTCAAATGAAGGTCGCGCAATATCCGACGGGCGCTAGCGTTCGCACCCGCAAACCGGTTGCTGCGGCGCGGCGCCCCGATTGATGCGGGCCTCGAAAATCCCTATATGAGCCGCCTGAGAGCGAGGGCCTGCGCCCCGCGTATATTTGGAGACCGCGCCATGCTGGTCACCCTGATGAAATCCAAGCTGCACCGTGCGACGGTGACCCAGGCCGATCTCGACTATGAGGGATCGATCGCCATCGACATGGACCTGCTGGACGCGGCGGGCATCTATCCGCACGAACAGGTCGATGTGCTGAACATCACCAACGGCGCGCGCTTCACCACCTACGCCATCGAGGCGCCGCGCGGCTCGCGCGTGATCGGCGTCAACGGCGCCGCCGCCCGCCTGGTGCAGAAGAACGACAAGGTCATCGTGGTCACCTATGGCCAGATGCCCCAGGAAGCAGCCCGCCAGTGGAACCCGAACGTGGTCCTGCTCGACGACGCCAACGAGATCAAACACGCCTAGCCGCGTCTCCTCCCCACATCGTGGGGAGGGGGACCGCGAAGCGGTGGAGGGGCCCTCCACGCCCCACAGAATGCAAAAAAGGCCCGCCGTCGCCGGCGGGCCTTTCTTCGTTTCGGCCGATGCGATCAGCGGGCGATGTCGTAGACGCCCGTGATGTCGATCCGCACCGTCAGCTCGCCGGCGGCGACCGGGGTGCTTTCGGCGCGGTCCATCGACATGGCGCGGGCGGCGAACATCGGCATCGGCGGCTGGGGCGTGTAGCCGCCGCCTTCGGTCAGGTTGCGGATGCCCGACAGCTGGACGTTCAGCGACTGGGCGTACAGCTGGGCCTTGGCCTGCAGGTTGCGCACGGCCAGCTGGCGCGCCTGGTTCTCGGCAGCGGTCGGATCCTTCAGGCCGAAGCTGATGCCGTCGATCTGGTTGACGCCGGCGGCGACAACGGCGTCGGCCGTCGTGCCGACCTTGGTCAGGTCGTTGATGACCACCGTCACGCGGTTGACCGCCTGATAGCCGCGCAGCTTGGGCGGTTCGTTCTGCACATAGTCATATTGCGCCGACAGGTTCAGGCCCGAGGTCTGGATGTCGCGCTCGGCGATGCCGGCGCGGCGCAGGGCGGCGACGACACGCGTCATCTGCGTTGCGTTGTCCCGCATGGCTTCTTGAGCGGTGACCGCCTCGGTCTGGACGCCGAAGGTGATGGTGGCCATGTCGGGCGCGGCCTTGACCTCGCCATAGGCCGACAGGTTCAGCGACGGCGCGGGCTGCATCATGTGCATGGCTCCCATGGCGGGTTCAGCTGTTTGGGCCATGGCGCGCGGCGTGGCGGCGGCCAGGAAGGCGGCGGCGGCGACCGCGCCGCCCAGGGCGATGGTCTTCAGCGACACGGTCTTCAGGGGGGCGGCGGCCAGGGTGCGGGTCATGCGGTCTTCTCCGTAAGCGATCCAGGACGGCGCGTTCGCCGATCCGTTGCAACGACCTTGGCCGTTCTCGCCTGAATGAACGCCCGTGAGGCTTGGCAGTTTCCGTTCATCTTCGTGAAATCGCCGAAAGATCGCCTTCTTGCCCGCCCCCGCTTGGCAAGCCGCGCCCGCGCCTGCTAGGCGAGACCCCTTCCGCCGAGGCGCGCCTTGGGGGCCTGTAGCTCAATGGTTAGAGCCGACCGCTCATAACGGTCTGGTTGGGGGTTCGAGTCCCTCCGGGCCTACCACCCCCAGTGTTTTCGACAATGAAAACAACGGGCTTAGATGGTTTGACACTCAGGGTTTGACCCCGGCCGTTCTCTTTTCGGCCTTTTCGAGCTTAGCGATCGCCGTGTCTGCAAGCTTCGCCTGGTCCGCAGAACGCGTGTAGGTCTCGACCTCATCGAGGCTGGTGTGGCCCAAGACGGCGGCGATTTCTTTGGTCGTGGCGCCAGCTTCGGCCAGCCGCCGGCCCGCCGCCTTGCGTAGGCCGTGCGGGGTGCGGCCCGTCACGCCGGCGAGCGTCGCGCGCTCTACGAACCAGCTGGTGAAGCCTGCCGGTGAGAAGGGCTTGCCGTACTGCGTCAGGATGAACGTCATCCCGGCGCCGTGCCGGGCGATCTCGGCTTTCAAGCGCGGGTGGACCGGGATCCAGATCGGGACGTCGGTCTTGTCCTGAGTGACGGCGATTCGGCCATTCTTGACGTGCTGCTGGCCCATGCCGACGACGTCTGACCGGCGGACGCCCGTATAAAGCAAGAGGTACAGCGCGAGGCGTTCACGCGTGCCCTCCGCCCACTTCGCTTCGAACGTCTCTATCTCGGCTTCAGACCACGGGATGAAGCCCTTCGACTTGCGTTTGCGGGACTTGGTCTCGCGGACCGGGTTGTCCTTACGCCAGCCCAGTTCGACGGCGACAGCGAAGGCCTTCATCAGACGCTTGCGCAGATTGCGCTGGGCGCCGGGCCGATCGGCCATCTGGTGGAAAATGCCGTTCAGATGCTGCGGCTCGATCGAGACGGCCGACCGGCCGCCCCAAGCCCCAGCCCGAAAGCGATCCAGGATCTGACGATAGGTCTTCTGGGTCTGAGGCTCGAGATCGAGGAAGTCGGCTGAGCGATAGTATTCGATCATCAGGTGGTTGATCGAGCGCGGCTGGACCTTCGTTGCGGGGTCAGCCTTGGGCGCGCGGCCGTGCGCCAGGGCATAGGCCGCCATGAACTCGGCCGAGCCCGGATCGCCCGGCAAGCCGACGGTCGCATAGCCCTTGCGCCGATAGTAATGGCGGATCCGTCCATGGCGGTCTTTGAACCGCTGGACATAGGCCAGGTCGATCGTCGCCATGCCGTTCATTGGGGCAGAACGTCATCCCACTCGTTCCGCCCGCTCGCCTTTGCTGCGGCGACATCCATCCGGTCGCCCAACACCAATCGAAACCCGCCTTCCTTGGGGAAGTCAACGGCCGCGACCTGATGGCCGCACTTCTCCATCACGCCCATAGCGCGCTTGATGTCCGCTGCGGTGAAGGCGACGCGGCTGGTCATCTGGCGGGCGCATCGAAAGGACAGCCGTCGGCTACGCCTTGAGGCGTAGGGATACTGATCCATAGGAAGATCATGGGCAGACATTCAGCGGCTCCCATAGTCAGGCCGCTTTCAGCATGTCAGCCTGCGAGCAATGAGGCAGATTCGCTACCTGATCGCCGCATGCGTCTATGCGGCTACGCTGGCTCTCGCCACGAGTGTCCCTCAGCAGGCTTGGGCGGCGCTTTTCCGCGTCATCCGCGATTGGCTTTCGTCCGACGGGGCGTCGGATTGGGTCTCCGCATTTTTTACCATGCTCGCAGTTTTCACCGCCCTTGGCATTGCCGTGTCCGAAAGTGTCCGAGCTCGCAAAGCCGAGAAGCGAGCTCGGACCACTTTGGAACTGGACACACTCAAAGCTGCACGGGTTTGCATCGCTCGCCTGACCGCGACTGTCGGGGCCTTGGATCAAACTTGCCAGAGTGGCGAACTGGAAGGGTTTGTCCTCACGATGTACCGCGACAACATTGCTCTCGGCGTGGCCCAATTGAACGCCCTCCCCCTTCATCACCTCCCTACACATGGCTTGATCAGCCCGGTCACGAATATCGCTCTCACCGGCGGAACGGTTGTCACAATGTTGGACGTCATCGAACGCTATCGTGAAGGCTCGTCCGGTCCCCCTTCTAGGGCGTTTGAGGATATCCGCCGTCGCATTGAGAGCACGGAAAATGATCTCGGCCGTGCCGTTATGGACGCCAAGATCGTCTGGTAGCCATCGCGAGTTCATCGAACAGTCCTCGCGGCTGGGCTCGATTTGCTTGCTCATCACCCGCCCTCTACAGTCCTGGGCTTGAGGTGCGTCAGAGCAATGCAGCCGGACACGCCATCCAGCCAAGCGACAGGCGTGTGGCCGCTTAGGAGTTCCGCTGGGGTCCGGAGCGTGCAAGCGATCGGGTTCTCACCGACCAGCCCCTTATAGGCCCAAAAGGCGGCACCTATCTGGTGGCATGCGTTGAAGTCCGCGACGGCCCGCTGGCGCTCGGCGAGGGATGGTGGGCGGCTCATACCCGCACCGGCATCACAATGTTGACCAGCCCCTCGGCGTTCTTCGCGCCGGGGCCGGGATCGAGGCGGGCCGGGCTGCCGGGGTCGGTGACGCGGAACAGCATCTGATCGGCGTCGGTCTGGTCCAGCAGGTCGAGCAGATATTTGGCGTTGAAGCCGGTTTCGAACGACGGTCCCTCGCCTCTGACCTCGATCTCCTCGGCCGCGACGCCAGCCTCCATGTTGCGAACGGTCAGCGTCAGCACCTCGTCGGCGATCGTCATCTTTACGGAGCGTGATTTCTCGCCGCTGATCAAGGACACGCGCTTGATCGCCTCGCCATCACCTCGATCGAGTTTCCCGAGGGCGGTGTGAAGACGGAAGGGGCTTGGTGGAAGGCCTTGAGCGAGGCCGGCCGCGCCGCCTGGCAGGCAGACATCAGCCATGTCGGCGAAATGTTCTTTTCGGACGTCACAGCCGGGCGTCCAGCGCTGACGCACGACGCCATGCTGGCCATGCGCGCCGATGCTTTCATTGCTGATCACACAGACGTCGGCCGATCGGGTTCCGATCGCGATGCGGGCTCTTGAAGCGAAGGTCACGACTGCGGCCTGGCGTGTGAAGCCCAGCTGGTATGTTGTCGCGACCGAGGACGGGGCCATCGCACCCGAACTGCTGCGAAGCACGGCGCGCCGTATCGGCGCGGTGACGACCGAGGTCCGCGGGAGCCACGTCGTCTTCCTGACGCAGCCCAAGGCCGTCGCCGACGTGATCGAACAGGCTGCGCAGGGCGCCGCAGTCGCGCCGACGGCTGCGCAATAGTCCCATTTTCTTCCACGCCGGACACGAACGTCCCGGCTCTATTCACGCCACGCGGTGGCGCAGGAGCAAGACCATGACCACCATCACCACACGCGACCATGTCGAGATCTACTACAAGGACTGGGGGCCGAAGGACGGCCCCGTCGTCATCCTCAGCCACGGCTGGCCCCTCAACTCCGACAGCTGGGAGAGCCAGGCCTTCGCTTTGGCCACCGAGGGCTTCCGCGTGATCACCCATGACCGGCGTGGACACGGCCGTTCCAGCCAGCCGTGGGACGGCAACGACATGGACCACTATGCTGACGACCTGGCGCAACTGATCGAGACGCTCGATCTCCGCGACGTGTCGCTGTTCGGTTTCTCGACCGGCGGCGGAGAGATCGCCCGTTACGTCGGCCGCTATGGTACGTCCCGTGTGACGCGCCTGGGTCTGATATCGGCCGTGACACCGCTCATGCTACAGACCTCGGCCAATCCGGGCGGCCTTCCCGTCGCGGTGTTCGACGGCATCCGGGCGGGCAGCCTGGCGGATCGGTCGAAGCTTTACCAGGACATCGCCTCCGGCCCGTTCTTCGGCTTCAACCGACCCGGCGCAACTGCGTCCCAAGGAATGATCGACGCCTTCTGGTTGCAGGGTATGACAGGCGGGCACAAGAACACCTATGACTCGATCAAGGCTTTCTCGGAGACGGATTTCACCGAGGACCTGAAGAAGTTCGATCGGCCCACGCTCATCGTGCACGGAGACGATGATCAGATCGTGCCGATCGGCGCCGCCGCGCAAGCCGCCAAGACGCTGGTCCCTCACGCCGAGCTCAAGGTCTACGCCGGGGCGCCGCACGGCATCACCGACACCCACAAGAACCAACTCTCCGCTGACATCCTAAGCTTCCTCAGAGGCTGAGGTCTCAGGCGTCGGTGGGCATCCCGCCGCAGTCTCCGACCGTCACGCTTTCGAAAGAAAAAATCGACCTATTTGGCCGCCGTGTGACTCTCGGCGGTCAACCGGGCGCTCGAAGCGACCAATATCTGCTTCTGGCGCCTCCCCTTCGTGCCAGCCCCCTCCTATATCGCCAGCCTGTTTCCTTTCGGAGTTCCCCCCATGGCCTACGTCGCTCGCACCGATCGTCCCTCGGACAAGGCCGCGCGCTATCTGGAGATCGAGGAGGAGATCCTGGCCGTGCTGGAGGGGGAGCCGAACGTGACGGCGCGGATGGCGACGGTCGCGTCGATGCTGGCAGATGCGTTCGAGCATTTTTTCTGGACGGGCTTCTATGTCGTGGCGCCGGACAAGGAAGACGAGCTGGTGGTCGGGCCGTATCAGGGGACGCTGGGGTGTCTGCGGATCGCGTTCGGGCGCGGGGTGTGCGGCGCGGCGGCGGCGACGGGTCAAACGCAGTTAGTCGAGGACGTGCACGCCTTCCCCGGCCACATCGCCTGCGACAGCCGTTCGGCCAGCGAAATCGTGGTGCCGGTGCGTGACGCCTCGGGCGCGCTGATCGCGGTGTTCGACGTGGATGCGACCACGCCGGCCGCCTTCGACACGGACGATCAAGAGGCGTTGGAGCGGTTGATGGCGAAGGTGTTCTCCGACGCTTGATCGGAGCCGGTTGATCCGGCCGTGTCCGGCTCTATGGTCCCCGGCGACATGGAGGATCGGATGATGCAGCGGACAGTCGCAATCACGGGCGGACACGGCGTCCTGGGCCGGGCGGTGCTGGAGGCGGCGTTGAAGGCCGGCTGGCAGGTCGCGGTCATCGACCATGCCTCAGGCCATGCCGTGCCCAACGGCGTGCTGGAGGTCGGCGGGGTCGATCTGACCGACGCGGGCCAGGCGCAAGGAGCCGTCGATGCCGTGATCGCCCGGTTCGGGCGGCTGGACGCCCTGTTGAACATCGCCGGCGGCTTTGTCTGGCAGACGACCGACGATGCGGAACCGGCCTGGGATCGGATGCACGCCCTGAACATCATGACGGCCGTCAACGCCAGCCGCGCCGCGCTGGACGCGCTGAAGGCTTCGGCTGAGGGACGGATCGTCAATGTCGGATCGGCCGCTGCGTTGAAGGCCGGGGCCGGCATGGGGCCCTATGGGGCGGCCAAGGCCGGGGTCCACGCCCTGACCCAGGCGCTGGCCGAAGAGTTGAAGACCACCAAGGTCACCGTCAACGCCGTCCTGCCCTCCATCATCGACACGCCCGCCAACCGCAAGGACATGCCCGACGCCGATCCGGCGACCTGGGTCGCGCCGGCCGATCTGGCGGCGGTGATCCTGTTCCTCGCCTCGCCCGAGAGCCGCGCCATGACCGGCGCCCTGGTGCCCGTGACGGGCCGCGTCTGATGCGAAGCGACCGGGTCCGCAGCGTCCTTTATCTGCCGGCCTCCAATGCGCGGGCGATCGAGAAGGCGCGGACGCTGGATTGCGATGTCGCCGTGCTGGATCTGGAGGACGCGGTGGCGCCCCAGGCCAAGGCCGCCGCGCGCGCCGCCGCCGTCGAGGCGGTTCGGGGCGGCGGGTTCGGACCGCGCCTGGGCGTGCGGATCAATGGCTTGGACACCGAGTGGGGTCTGGACGATCTGGCGGCGATGAAGGCGGCGGGGGCCACGCTGGTGGTCGCGCCCAAGGTGGAGACGCCCGAGGCGGTCCACGCCCTGTCCGCCGGCCTGGGCAAGGACTGCGCCCTGTGGGCCATGATCGAAACCCCGCGCGCCTTGATGGCCCTGGCCGATATCGCCACGGCGGACGGGGCGTTGGATGGACTGATGCTGGGGGTCAACGACCTGGCCAAGACGCTGGGCGCCGGGGCGTCTGCGGATCGCGAGCCGTTCAAGCCGTGGCTGGCCATGCTGGTCGCCGCCGCGCGGGCCAATGGATTGCTGGCCATCGACGGGGTGTTCAACCGGATCGACGACGCCGACGGGCTGGCGGCCGAGGCATTGCAGGGACGGCTGTACGGGTTCGACGGCAAGAGCCTGATCCACCCGTCCCAGATCGCCGGGGCCAACGCCGCCTTCTCGCCTTCGGACGGCGAGATCGCCCGGGCCCGCGCTGTCGTCGCCGCCTTCGCGCAGCCGGACGCCGAGGGCCAGGGCGCCATCCGCGTGGACGGCGCCATGGTCGAGCGGCTGCATCTGGAGCAGGCGAAGGCGTTGCTGGCGCGGGCGCAAGGCTGAGCCGTCCGTCTCCTCCCCACTTGTGGGGAGGGGGACCGCCCCCGGGTCTCGCCAAAGGCGAGCCCGAGGACAGGCTACGCGGTGGAGGGGCTCTTGAAGCGCCACCGATCTGTGATGTGGTGAAGAACCCCTCCGTCTCTCCGCTCCGCTTCGAGCCACCTCCCCATGAAATGGGGAGGAGACGGAGGGATCGGGCCTAGCGGGTGTGAGGCAACCGCCCTAAACCTCGCGTCGAAACTCAGCGGACCCGCCTTGACCCTACCTGCCGACACGCCTTCGAAAATTCCGGCCTGGGTCTGCGCGCCCGGCGTGCTGAAGGTTCCGTTTCTCGACGTCTTCCTGCCTGACTACGACCTGCGTCGCTTGCCGGGGGACGATGTGGAGGCGGTGCTGGGCTGGGGGATGAAGCCGACGGCGGCGGCGGGGCGGCGGTGGGCGCAGAAGAACGGGCGGCCCTATGTGGCGCTGGAGGACGGGTTCCTGAGATCGGTCGGGATCGGCGAGGCGGGGGCGACCAGCCTGAGCCTGATCGTCGACGATCTGGGCGTCTATTACGATGCGACGCGGCTCAGCCGTCTTGAGCAGTTGATCCAGACGGCCGACGACTGGTGCGACCCGGCCATGACCGCCCGTGCGCGGGGGCTGATCGACCGGATCGTGGCGTCAGGCGTGTCCAAGACGAACATGGGCGGGCCGCTGGATCCGGGCCTGCTGAAGCCCGGTCGGCGCGTGCTGATCGTGGACCAGACGTTCGGCGACGCCTCCATCGGCTATGGGCTGGCGACGGCGCAGAGCTTCGACGAGATGATCGCCGCCGCCCGCCGCGACGAACCGGACGCCCAGTTGATCGTCAAACGCCACCCGGCGGTGGCGGCGGGCAAGAAGCGCGGCTGCGTCACCGACCTGGCCGGGGTCACCCTGGTGGACACGGACGTGCGGCCCGCCGACCTGCTGGCGGCGGTGGACGCGGTCTATTGCGTCACCTCGGCCCTGGGGTTCGAGGCCCTGTTGCGCGGCCTGCCGGTGCGGTGTTTCGGGGCGCCCTTCTACTCCGGTTGGGGCCTGACGACCGATGCGGTCCAGACCGGACGGCGCGGGCTGGCGCGGTCCATCGAACAGGTCGCCGCCGCCGCCCTGATCGCCTACTGCCGCTATGTCGATCCCGTCACTGGCGACAGGTGCGAGGCCGAACAGGCGCTGGAGCGGCTGATCGCCCTGAGAGACCGGGCCGACCGGCTGGCGGGGTCGTGGTCGGCGGTGGGGTTCGCCCCGGCCAAGCGTCCGCCGGTGCGCCGCCTGCTGAACTCGCCCAAGGCGACGATGCGATACTTCATGTCGCCGTCGCGCGCCGCCGCCCATGCCGCCGCGACCAACGGCCGGCTGATCTGGTGGGCGGGCAAGGAGAGCGAGGCGACGCGGCAGGCGGCGGCTTCGTTCAATGGTCCGACCGTGCGGATGGAGGACGGCTTCATCCGGTCGCGCGGCCTGGGGTCCGATTTCGTCGGCGCCCTGTCGGTCGCCCTGGACGATCAGGGCGTCTATTACGACCCGTCGCGCCCATCGCGGCTGGAGACCCTGATCGAGACGACGCAAGCGACGCCGCAGCAGTTGGCGCGCGCGGGCGCGCTGGGCGCGCGCATCGTCCAGGCCGGTCTGTCGAAATACAATCTGAAGGGCCAGCCCCCGGCGGACTGGCCTGCCGATCGCGACATCCTGCTGGTCGTCGGCCAGGTCGAGAACGACAAGTCGATCCTGCTGGGCTGCGAGCCCGACCTGGCCACCAACTCCGCCCTGGTCGAGGCCGCGCGGGCGGATCATCCCGACGCCTTTCTGATCTATCGCAATCACCCCGACGTGCTGGCGGGCAATCGGCCGGGTCGGCTGGACGCCTCGGCCATGGCCTCGGTGGACGCCAGCGCCGACGGGCTGGACATCATCGACTGCCTGAACGCCTGCAGGCGAGTGGCGACCCTGACCTCCCTGACCGGGTTCGAGGCCCTGATGCGGGGCAAGGCCGTGTCGGTCTATGGGCGGCCCTTCTATGCTGGATGGGGGCTGACCGACGACCGGCTGACGTTTGCGCGCCGCACCCGCCGGGCGACAGTCGATCACCTGATCCTGGCTGCCCTGATCCACTATCCGATCTATGTGACGCCGTCGGGCTGGCCCTGCGAGGCGGAAGACCTGGTCCAGGCCCTGATCGCGGCGCGCGACCAGCCCACGCCCAAGGCGCCGCGCGGTCAGGTCCAGCGCTGGGCTGCGGGAATCCTCGCCAGTCTCGACCGCAGGCCGCCGCCGTCCTATTGACGCGTTCTGATAGGAAACGGACTGTCCTCAAGCAGACCAAGACATCCTCAAGCAGCGAGGCCCCGCGGGCCAAGCGATAGGAACCACAAAGTGTCGAATGCAGTGATCGCCGCCACCGGCCTCTTCACCCCCGAACAATCGGTCTCCAACGCCGAACTGGTCGACAGCTACAACGCCTGGGCCGACGGCTGGAACGCCCGCCACGCCGCCCAGATCGAGGCCGGCGAACTGGAGGCCAAGGCCCACTCTTCGCCCGAGTTCATCGAGAAGGCGTCGGGCATCAAGAGCCGGTTCGTGCTGGACAAGGCCGGGATCATCGATCCCGAGCGGATGGCCCCCAACCTGGCCGAACGCTCCAACGACGAGATCTCCATCCTGGCCGAGATGGCGGTCAAGGCCGCGCGTCAGGCGATCGAGGCCTGGGGCAAGCCGGTCAGCGAGATCGGCGCCGTCCTGTGCGCCGCCTCGAACATGCAGCGCGCCTATCCCGCCATGGCCATCGAGGTGCAGCAGGCCCTGGGCATCGAGGGTTTCGCCTTCGACATGAACGTGGCGTGCAGCTCGGCGACCTTCGGCATCAAGACGGCGACGGACTTCATCGCCGGCGGATCGGTCAAGGCCGTGCTGATGGTCAACCCCGAGGTCTGTTCGGCCCACCTGAACTTCACCGACCGCGACAGCCATTTCATCTTCGGCGACGTGGCGACGGCGGTGATCGTGGAATCGTCCGAAACGGCGGGGCCGGGCGGCTGGGACGTGCTGGGCACGCGACTGAAGACGACCTTCTCGAACAACATCCGCAACAACTTCGGCTTCTTGAACCGCAACGCACGTGACACCGAGCATCTGGACACGCCGGCCGCCGACGACAGCGGCCAGAACGACAAGCTGTTCATCCAGCAGGGCCGCAAGGTCTTCCGCGACGTGGTGCCGATGGTGTCGGACATGATCGTGGATCACGCCGGCGAACTGGGCCTCGATCCTCACGCACTGAAGCGGCTGTGGCTGCACCAGGCCAACATCAACATGAACACGATGATCGGCAAGAAGGTGCTGGGGCGCGAGCCCTCGGCGGCCGAGAACGTCATCATCCTGGACGACTACGCCAACACCTCGTCGGCCGGGTCGATCATCGCCTTCCACCTGCACAACGACGGGTTCGAGGCCGGCGATACGGGACTGATCTGCAGCTTCGGCGCCGGCTATTCCGCCGGGACGGTCTTCGTCAGGAAGCGCGCCTAAGACCTAGAGCCGGGGCAGGAACAGGACGAAGTCCAGGCTCCAAAGCCCCGGCCCGTTGGCGATAAGCCAGATGAGGATGACCATCAGCAGGGTCTCCGGCAGGTCGAAATAGCTGGAGAGGCGGTAGCCGAGGCTGGTCCCCTCGACCGACTTGGACGCCACGGTCACCAGGGCGACCAGGCTGATGATCAGCAGCACCAGCGCCGCCAGGCTGGTGAACAGGCCCATGATCAGCAGGGCGCCGAAGGCGAACTCGCACACCGAAACGAACCGGGCGGTCTGGCGCGGCGCGGCGATGCCGGCCTCGACCATCGTCTTGCTCATCTTCTCGGCCTGGGCCGGGGTGAACAGTTTGTAGAAGCCGGACAGGAAGAACATCCCCCCGACCACGACCCGCGCGATCAGGGGCACGATGTCCATCAGCGCCGGGATGCCCAGGCCGAAGCCGCGATAGAGGTCGATCATCAGACGAAGGCTCCGCTGGATGGCGGAGCCTTGAATGCCTCACGGCCTGGCCGGTTGCCCCGGCGTGTGCATCGCCTGCCATTCCATCGCCCGGCGGGCGCGGTATTCAGCGGTCTTGATCGCGACCGCCGGATCGAAATTCTTCATGGTTTTCGCTTAAGAGAACCAAAGCGCGTGACCCGCGTTATGTCAGGTTAATTCCCATCCATGATGATTCTTGCGCCGTCACGCTTGAAACTGTCACAGTATTTTGCAACGCATTCGATTGTCGAGAACAGGGGATTTCCCAGATGGCTCACATGACACCGAAGCAGGTGCTGGAAAGCTTGGCCAAGGATATCGCCGCCGTGCTGAAGAGCATGGGCGGTTCGGCCCACCAGAATATGGTGGTCGATTGCGTCGCGGCGATGAAACGTCAGCGCGGCGAGGCGGTCAATCCGCCCGATCTGCGCCAGAAGATCATCGAGACCTTCGAACAGTACCGCGACTGGTTCGTGCGTCCGTTCGGCGAAGGCTCTCAACGCTGGGCCCTCGCGGGCGACTTCGCCTGACATCATTGTCCTGAACGCGAAAGGCGCGCCCCTTACGGAGCGCGCCTTCGTTTTATGCCTGATCGTTCCGATCAGAAGCGACGGATGTAGCTGACCGAATAGGCGTCGGCCTTGCCCGCATCGTCACGGTAGTCGCGACGGGTCCAGTCGGCCCGCACGCCGTTCACGCCGTCCAGATAGTAGTTGGCGCCGGCGCCGTAGTTCCAGCTGTCGCCGCCCACGTCGGTGTTGGCGCCGGGGAACTCCTGCTTCAGCTCGGTGTGGCCGTAGCCGCCGCGCGCGAACAGCTCCAGCTTGTCGCCGACCGGATATTTGCCGACGACATAACCGGCGGCGTCCCACTCGTGCTTGATCGAGCCGTCGACGCCCGCAGCGGTGAAGTCGTCGTCCTTCACACCGACCGAGGCTTCAGTCTCGACGGCGATGTAACGGTTCAGGTTTACGCCCAGACGACCCGTGACGGCGCCCGTCGTTGCATTGTCGCCTTCAAGATTAGTGTAGCCCAGCGAGCCGTAACCGCGCGGCTCGGGATTGGTTTGAGCAAAGGCCGGAGCAGCGATTGCGGAAACGGCGACGGCGGCGAGAAGAATGTTACGCATTGTTTCTTATTAACTCCTAGATGTGATGACCGAACCGATCATCAGCCCCATCCAGCGAGTGCTTAAATAGGTCAGGGCTTCATCTGTTCCAGAGGCTGAGAAACACTACGAATGCCTGTGGACGCGGGGACACATACGTCGTTCCGCCAAGGTTGGCGGTTTTGTGACAAAGAAAAAGGGCAGCCTCTGCAGAGGCCGCCCTTTTCATGATCCTGCTGTGCAGAAGGCCTAGCGGTCCTTTTCGCGCTCCACGTTCAGCGCCGCCTGGGCCGCCGCCAGTCGGGCGATGGGCACGCGGTACGGCGAGCAGGAGACGTAGTCCAGACCGGCCTTCTCGCAGAAGGCGATGGACGACGGGTCGCCGCCATGTTCGCCGCAGATGCCCAACTTGACCTCGGGCCGCACCGCGCGCCCCCGCTCGGCGGCGATCTCGATCAGGCCGCCGACGCCGTCCTGGTCCAGACGCACGAAGGGGTCGGTCTCGAAGATGCCCTTGTCCAGATAGGCCTGCAGGAACCGCCCCGAGTCGTCGCGGCTGATGCCGAACGTCGTCTGGGTCAGGTCGTTGGTGCCGAAGCTGAAGAACTGGGCGTATTCGGCCAGATCCCCTGCCCGGATGGCGGCGCGCGGCAGTTCGATCATGGTGCCGACCAGATAGTCGATGGTCTGGCCCGTTTCCTCGAACACGGCCTTGGCGGTGCGGTCGGTCAGTTCGCGCAGGAACTTCATTTCCAGACCAAGGGCCACCAGCGGGTGCATGATCTCCGGCAGCGGGGCCTGACCCGACGTCTTCTGCACCTCCAGCGCCGCCTCGATGATGGCGCGGACCTGCATCTCGTAGATTTCGGGATAGGCCACGCCCAGGCGACAGCCGCGGTGGCCCAGCATGGGGTTGGTCTCGTGCAGCTCCTTGGCGCGGCGCTTCAGCTTGTCGGCGTCGATGCCGGACGAGGCGGCCAGGGCGTCGATGTCTTCCTCGGTGTGGGGAATGAACTCGTGCAGCGGCGGGTCCAGCAGGCGCACCGTCACCGGCAGGCCGGCCATGATCTCGAACAGTTCGACGAAGTCCGACTTCTGGAACGGCGCGATCTTGGCCAGGGCGGTGCGGCGCCCGGCCTCGTCATCGGCCAGGATCATTTCGCGCACGGCGGCGATCCGGGTGTCGTCGAAGAACATGTGCTCGGTGCGGCACAGGCCGATGCCTTCCGCGCCGAAGCCGCGCGCGGTCTTGGCGTCCAGCGGCGTCTCGGCGTTGGCGCGCACCTTCAGGCGGCGCACCTTGTCGGCCCAGGCCATCAGGGTCTGGAAGTCGCCGGTCAGCTCGGGCTCGATCATCGGCACGGCGCCGTCCAGAACCTCGCCCTTGGAGCCGTCGATGGTGATGATCTCGCCGGTCTTGAAGGTGCGGCCGCGCGCGGTGAACGTGCCCTTGGCCTCGTCGATGTGGATTTCGCCGGCGCCGGAGACGCAAGCCCGGCCCATGCCGCGCGCCACGACGGCGGCGTGACTGGTCATGCCGCCGCGCGCCGTGACGATGCCGCGCGCCGCATGCATGCCGTGAATGTCCTCAGGGCTGGTTTCCTCGCGCACCAGAATGACCGCCTCGCCCAGGCCGGACATGCGTTCGGCCTCGTCGGCGTCGAAGACGATCTTGCCGGTGGCGGCGCCGGGCGACGCCGGCAGGCCGGCGGCGACCACGGTGCGGGCCGCATCCGGGTCCAGCGTCGGGTGCAGCAGTTGGTCCAGAGCCGACGGTTCGACGCGGCTGATGGCCTCTTCCTGGGTGATGACGCCCTCGGCCGCCAGGTCCACGGCGATCTTCAGCGCCGACTTGGCCGTGCGCTTGCCGTTGCGGGTCTGCAGCATCCAGAGACGGCCCTGTTCGACCGTGAACTCGATGTCCTGCATGTCGCGATAGTGGCTCTCCAGCGTGTTCACCACCGTGACGAACTGGCCGAACACCTCGGGCATGGCCTCTTCCATCGAGGGGGCGGTCTCACCCATCTCCTCGCGGCCGATCCTGGTCAGGCTCTGCGGCGTGCGGATGCCCGCGACCACATCTTCCCCTTGCGCATTGATCAGGAACTCGCCGTACAGCCGCGCCTCGCCGGTCGAGGGGTTGCGGGTGAAGGCTACGCCGGTCGCCGAGGTCTCGCCCATATTGCCGAACACCATCGACTGGACGCTGACGGCCGTGCCCCAGCTTTCGGGGATGTCGTGCATGCGGCGATAGAATTTGGCCCGGTCGTTCATCCAGCTGGCGAAGACGGCGCCCACGGCGCCCCACAGCTGGTCCTTGGGATCTTGCGGGAAGGGATGGCCCAGTTCGCGCTCGACCACGGCCTTGTAGTCGGCGACCACCTTCTGCCAGTCCTCGGCCTTCAGATCGGTATCGACCGTGACGCCCAGCCGGTCCTTGTGCTGGTCCAGCACCTCTTCGAAATCGTCGTGGCTGAGGCCCAGCACGACGTTCGAATACATGGTGATGAAGCGGCGATAGCTGTCGAAGGCGAAGCGGCGGTCGCCCGACAGCTTGGCCAGACCCTCGACCGTCTGGTCGTTCAGACCCAGGTTCAGGACGGTGTCCATCATGCCTGGCATCGAGGCCCGCGCGCCCGAGCGGACCGAGACCAGCAGCGGATTGTTCACATCGCCGAACGTCTTGCCGACGATGGCCTCGACCGCGTCCAGGGCGGCCTTCACCTGGGCTTCCAGATCGGCGGGATAGGTCTCGCCGTTGGCATAATAGTGGGTGCAGACCTCAGTGGTGACGGTGAATCCCGGCGGGACCGGCAGACCCAGCGAAGACATTTCCGCCAGATTGGCGCCCTTGCCCCCGAGAAGGTTCTTCATCGACGCGTCGCCGTCGGCGGAGCCTCCGCCGAAGCCGTACACCCACTGAGTCATCTTGCAGTCCCTGAGCTTTTGGATCGTCCGGCGGGTTGGCCCCGCTCGCACATGCCGCACGATCTAGCGCGGAGGAACCGGCTTGACCATGGCGGATGTAACAATGCGTGAGCGGGTAACCGGTTTCCGACTGGCGTGTTCGCACAACCTTGACGTCACCGTCTCCTCCCCATTTCATGGGGAGGGGGACCGCGTAGCGGTGGAGGGGTTCTTGACGCACGAAGGCTCCGTATCGCGCGCACGCATCCTGCGCCGCACCCTGACGCCGCCCGAAGCCCGACTGTGGGTTCACCTGCGCCGCCGCGCCTTGGACGGCCTGAAGTTCCGCCGCCAGCATCCGGTCGGCGTCTATGTGCTCGACTTCTACTGCGCCGAAGCGATGCTGGCCGTCGAGGTGGACGGCGAAAGCCACGCCGACCGTTTCGAACACGATGCGCGTCGCACGCGTTGGCTGGAACGACAGGGCATCGCCGTCGTGCGCTTCTCGGCGGAATCGGTGCGGGTGAACCTGGGCGGGGTTCTGGATGTCATCGCCGAGAAGGCGAGAGAGCGAATTCGCAGCTAAGAACCCCTCCACCACTTCGTGGTCCCCCTCCCCGCAAAGCGGGGAGGAGACGATGCGGCGAGGTCCCGTCTCCTCCCCATTCCATGGGGAGGTGGCGCGGCGCGCTTGCGCCGTGACGGAGGGGTTCTGCTCCGCATCACAGGCCTGTGGGACGTCGAGAGCCCCTCCACCACTTCGTGGTCCTCCTCCCCACAAGTGGGGAGGAGACGATGCGGCGAAACCTGTCTCCTCCCCATTCCATGGGGAGGTGGCTCGGAGCGAAGCGGAGAGACGGAGGGGTTCTCCCCTACCCCGCGATCTGGCCGAAGTCCGCGACCTGGCCCATCACGTCGCGCACCTGGCCCAGCAGCTTCAGGCGGTTGTCGCGTTCGGCGGGGACGTCGGAGTTGACCAGCACATCTTCGAAGAACCGGTCCACCGGCGCGCGCAGACGCGCCAGCGCCGTCATGGCGGCGGCGAAATCCTCGGTCTCCAGCGCGGCCTCGACGGCGGTGCGGGCGGCGCCGACGGCGAAGGCCAGGACGGTCTCGGGCTCGGGCTGGTTCGGCAGGCCGGTCTGGACCATGCCGGTCGGCACAGGCCCCTTCTTCTCCTCGGCGCGCAGGATGTTGGAGGCGCGCTTGTAGCCGGCCAGCAGATTGGCCCCGTCGTCGGTGGCGAGGAAGGCGGCCAGCGCCTCCACCCGACGCACGATGCGGACGAGGTCGTCGTCGCCCAGGGCGAAGACGGCGGCGACGAGGTCGTGGCGCTGGCCTCGGTCGCGCAGGAGGACGGTCAGCCGGTCGGCGAAGAATGAAAGCAGGTCCAACGCGACCGCTTCAACCCGTTGAGAACTGGCACGCTGCGGACGCCCGTCATCCATGAAGAGCTCGACTTGACGCTTGAAGCCGTCTTCCCGCCCCTTGAAACCAAGGCGGTCATAGATAAACGCACCCTCCTGCCTCAGCACGGGTTTAAGCGGCAGCCGCAACTGATTCTCCAGCACCAGCCGGATCACGCCCAGCGCCGCTCTCCGCAGCGCGAACGGATCCTTCGACCCCGTGGGCTTTTCGTCGATGGCGAAGAAGCCGACCAGGGTGTCCAGCTTGTCGGCCAGGGCGACGGCGACTGTGACGGGCGCGGTCGGGACCGTGTCGGCGGGGCCTTGGGGCTTGTAATGGTCGCGGATGGCGTCGGCGATGCGGTCCCTTCTCCCCTCGGGGGAGAAGGTGGGCGGCGCAGCCGCTCGGATGAGGGGGCTGCCGGACGCGGACTCGGCGGTCGAGGGCGAGGAGGCGGACACAGCCCCCTCATCCGTCTCGCTGCGCGAGCCACCTTCTCCCCCGAGGGGAGAAGGAGAAATCCGGGCGTAATAGCCGCCCATGATCCCCTGCAGTTCCGGGAATTCGCTGACCATGCCCGACAGCAGGTCGGCCTTGGACAGGCGCGCCGCCATCTCGGCTTCGTCGGCGTCGGCGCCCACGAGAGGGGCGATCTCGCGGGCGAGCGCCGCGATGCGCTCGACGCGCTCGGCCAATGTGCCCAGTTTTGCGTGGAAGGTGACGCCGGACAGTTTGGCGTTCCAGGCGTCGAACCCGACCTTCTGGTCCTCGTCCCAGAAGAAGCGGGCGTCGTTCAGGCGGGCGGACAGGACGCGGCTGTTGCCGGCGGCCAGGGCCTTGCCGCCGTCGGTGGCCTCGACATTGGCGACGACCAGGAAGTTCGGAGCCAGGCCATCTTTTGACGGGTCACGGACGGCGAAATACTTCTGGTGCACCTTCATCGACAAGCGCACGACCTCGGGCGGCAGGGCCAGGAACTGCGGGTCCATGTCGCCCAGGATCGGGGTCGGCCATTCGGCGAGACCCACCACCTCGTCCAACAGGCCGTCGTCGTCGACCAAGGCGAGACCCCGCGCCGCGCAGGCGGCCCTGGCCTGTTCCAGGATGCGCAGTTTGCGGTCGGCTGCGTCGATCAGGACGAAGTTCTTCTCCAGCTGGGTGCGATAGTCGACGAAGTCGCTGACCTTGAGCGGCTGGCCCGAACCCATGAAACGGTGGCCCTCGGTGATCGCATCGGACGGAATCCCGTCGATCTCGAACGGCACCACCTTGCCGTCGAAGATGCACAGGATGCGCTTGATCGGCCGGACCCAGCGCAGGGCGCCAGAGCCCCAGCGCATCGACTTGGGCCAGGGGAAGGTGCGGATGACATGGTCCACCGTCTCGGCGACCAGATCGGTGGTCGCCCTGCCCTTGGACGACAGGACGGCGAACAGGACGCCGTCACGCTCGGTCAGTTGGTCGCGGGTCAGGCCGGTCTTGCGCAGGAAGCCTTCCAGCGCCTGTTCCGGGGCCGAGGCGCGCGGGCCCTTGACCTCTTCCTCGCGGTCCGGCGTGGCGGCGGGCAGGCCGTCGATGACGAGGGTCAGGCGGCGCGGCCCGGCATAGGTCGTCAGCGCATCCCAGGTCAGGCCGGCGGCCTTCAGCCGGTCGGAGACCATGCGCTCAAGGTCGCGCGCGGCGCCCTGCTGCATGCGGGCGGGGATTTCTTCGGAGAAGATTTCGAGAAGAAGCTGGGGCATCAGTCGGCGGACTCTTCGGTCGTGGCGGCAGACCGCATCAGGGTGAGGGCGACGTCCCCCAGGGCCAGCGGCGCGTCGGCCGCACCGGGCTCTGCGCTGAAGGCGATGTTCAGCAGGAAGGGGCGCGGGGCCAAAAAGGCGGTCTGCAGGATGCCGAACCACTCGTCGCTGACCACGACCACGCCGCGCCAGCCGCCGGGCTGTGCGGTCAGATGGCCGCTCAGATCACCGGCAGGACGGACGATGCGCACCTCGGCCCACGACTCCTGGCCTTCGATTTCCACACGGCCGCTGGAGAACAGCGAGATCGCCTCGCCGGGGTACTGCTCCAGATTGATGTCGGCCAGATCGAAGGAGAGAATTCCGGAAACAGTGCTCACGACGCGGCCTCTTCATTTTCGACATAGGCCAGGGCGCAGGCTTTGCAGAGGTCGCGGATGCGGCCGATGTAGCTCTGGCGTTCGGCGACGGCGATGGCGCCGCGGGCGTCCATCAGGTTGAACAGGTGGCTGGCCTTCAGCACCTGGTCGTAGGCGGGCAGGACCAGGGGCTGGTTCTGCGGGCCGCGCATGTCCAGCAGGCGCGTAACCTCGCCCACCATATCCTCGAACCGGCGTTTCAGCCCGTCCACGTCATAGCCGTGGAAATTGGCCTCCGACTGTTGCCGCTCGTTCTCCAGGAAGACCTCGCCATAGGTCAGCCCCTCCTTGGTGAACTTGAGGTCATAGACGTTGTCCACGCCCTGGACATACATGGCCAGACGCTCCAGCCCGTAGGTCAGTTCGCCCGAGACCACGTCCACCTCGATGCCGCCGACGCCCTGGAAATAGGTGAACTGCGTCACCTCCATCCCGTCGCACCAAACCTCCCAGCCCAGGCCCCAGGCGCCCACGGTCGGGTTCTCCCAGTCGTCCTCGACGAACCGGATGTCGTGCAGTTTCGGATCGATCCCGATCGCCGCCAGCGAGCCCAGGTACAGCTCCTGAAGGTTGTCCGGGTTCGGCTTCAGGATGACCTGGTATTGATAATAGTGTTGGAGCCGATTGGGGTTCTCGCCATAGCGGCCGTCGCCGGGGCGGCGGCTGGGCTGGACATAGGCGGCCTTCCACGGCTTGGGACCGAGCGCGCGCAGGACCGTGGCGGGGTGCAGGGTCCCGGCCCCGACCTCGATGTCATAGGGCTGAAGAATGGCGCAGCCCTGCTCGCCCCAGTAGCGGTGGAGCGTCAGGATCAGGTCCTGAAACGCGAGCGGCTCGGTCGAGGTGGTCAAATCGGGCTCGTGGGGAGGGCTGCAAAAAAGACGGCGGACCATAGGGCCCGCCGCCTTCCGCTTCAACACGCTACCAAGCGAGCGCGTGGGTGACCCGTATTATTGAGGAGTCGGGTTGGCTTCGTCGCCGCCGTCAGCGGCGGGATCGGCCGCATCGACCGGAGGCGTGGCCGAGGGATCGACCTGACCGTCGGTCGGGTTGGCGACCGGGGGCGAGGCCGTGGTGGTGGTCGCAGCAGCCGGTTCACCCGTCGGGGCCGTCGCCGGAGCGGCTGGGGCGGCCGGAGCAGCCTCTTCCGCAGGAGCAGCGGCTTCAGCCGGAGCAGCGGCTTCTTCATCGCCCATGGCGGCCATGGAGTTCGCCGGGTTCAGGACCTGGTCGATCGGGAAGATGGCGCCGTTCGAGGCGTCCAGTTCGGCGCTGACCACGGTGGCGCCGTCAGCCTTGATGGCCGAGCCGGTGCCGTCCAGCAGGACCTGGCTCTCGGCGGCGGTCGGAACGCCGCCCTTCTTGCCCATGATCTGATCGGGCGTCACGTCGGCGACGATGACGTGATACAGCAGCAGCTGACGCAGTTCGGCAGCGTTGGCCGGGTCCATCAGACGCGTGCGGTCGGCCTCAGGCAGGGCGGCGAAGGCCGCGTCGGTCGGGGCGAAGATCGAGATGGCCGGGCGCGTCGCCAGGGTGTCGGTCAGTTGCGCCGCATCCAGGGCCGCCAGAAGGGTGGTGAACTGGCCGTTCGCTTTCAGCTTGTCGACGACGGTTTCTCCGGCGGCCGGCGTGGCGGCCTGGGCGACATCCGTTGCAGCCGGGGCTGCGGCTTCAGCGGCCGGCGCCGATGATGCAGGCGCGGCAGGCATGGACGGATCACTCTGGGGCACGGGGGCCTCGGCCGGGGCGGGCGAGGTCGGCGGGGTGACGTCCTGAGCAAAGGCGGGCGCGGCCATCAGGGTGACCACGGCGGTTGCGGCAAGCAGTTTTGCACGAAGCATGACGGTATCCTTTTTCTGTTTGAGGATCGCCATGAGGGGGAGCGGCGACCCGTTCCAGTCATCGGAACTGCGGACTCAAATCAGAACAGCGTGATCTGGTTCCGAGACGTCGAAACAATTCGTAACGATTGTGATGATCAAGGCGAGACCTTGGCGATATCGGCGTTCCAAAGGGCGAATGGCCAGTATTCGGCCACAAAGCTTGAACGCTACTGAATGGCTAACCGCGTTGCTGTGACCCAGGCGTGGGGATGAGCGGCAGCCAGCGTTCGCGCCGCCGCCTGGGCCGCTGCCTCGGTGAGATACAGGCCGAACACCGTCGCGCCCGAACCGGACATGCGGGTCAGGGCGACCTGGGGCGTGGCGGAGACGGCGGCGAGCGCGTCCGCGATGGCGGGCGTCAGGGCCAGGGCGGGCGGCTGGAGGTCGTTGCGTTGGGCCGACAGCCAGTCGATGACGCCGGCGACGGACCAGTCTTTCGGGGAGTCTGGCCGGTCGGCTGTGCGCACCGGCCCGGCGTCATAGGCCCGATAGACGGCGCCGGTCGGGGACGGGACGCCGGGGTTGAACAGGACGGCCGGCAGCGGCGGCAGGCGCGGCTCGTCGGTCAGCACGTCTCCCCTGCCCTCGCCCCAGGCGGTGCGCATGCGCAGGCACATGGGACCGTCTGCGCCGACGACGCCGGCGACGGCCTCCAGCGCCGCATCGTCGATGTCCAGCGACAGGGCTTGCCGCGCCAGCTTCAGCGCCGCGCCCGCGTCGGACGACCCGCCGCCCAACCCGGCCGCGATGGGCAGGCGCTTGTCCAGCACGACCTTCAGCTTCGGCTCTGCGATGCCGGAGACCTCGCCCAGGCGCCGGAGCGCCCGCAGGATCAGATTGTCGGGCGCAGCGCCCAGCGCCTCGCCGAACGGGCCGGTCACATTCAGAGACAGGCTGTCGGCCGGCTCGACCGAGACCTGGTCGCCCACATCGGCGAAGGCGACCAGGCTGCTCAACGGATGATAGCCGTCGGCGTCCACCGCCCCGACATGCAGGAACAGATTGATCTTGGCCGGAGCCAGGGCTGTCAGTGGGATCATAGGGCCTGACTATCCCAAGGCAGGACAGATTTCATCCGCTCATCCCCGCGAAAGCGGGGACCCAGTTCTGTCGCTTGGCAGTGCATTGGACGAGCATCGCTCAACGATCTTACGCATTGTTCGCCCAAAGCACTGGGTCCCCGCTTTCGCGGGGATGAGCGGATTTTAGGTTAGTTCGAAACGCCTTGAGCCGATGGAGTTCCATCCAGTCCATTGGCGATCTTGCGCTCGACATCGGCGCGGCGCTCGGGTTCGGGCTCCAGCACCAGGACGCGGTTCCAAAGCCAGACCGCCTCGCGTTCGCGGCCCACCCGCCAATAGGCGTCGCCGAGGTGGTCGTTGATCTCGGCGTTGGACGGCTCCTTGTCGACGGCCTGTTCCAGGGTGTCGACGGCGGTTTCGAATTGGCCCTGTTTGAACTGCGCCCAGCCCAGCGAATCCTGGATGTTGCCGTTTTCGGGTTCCAGCGCATGGGCGCGGGCGATCATCTCGGCGCCCTCCTGAACCCGCAGGCCCTTGTCCACCCACAGATAGCCCAGGTAATTCAGCATGTCGGCGTCGTTGGGCGCGGTCTGGAGCGCGGCCCACAGCTCGGCCTCGGCCTCGGGCGTGCGGCCCAGGGCCTCAAAGGCGGCGCCGCGCAGGAAGTGGACGCTGGCGCCCTGATCGGCGGTGTTCAGCACCGGCCCGTCCAGCAAGATCAGCGCCTCGTCATGCTGTTTCAGCTGCATCAACTGCCCCGCCAGAACCAGGGCGATCCGACGATCGTCGGGGCTGGCGGCGGCGGCGCGACGCAGTTCGGCCAGGGCGTTGTCCGACTGGCCGTCCTCTTCCAGAGCAATGGCCAGCTGGGCGCGGGCGGCGGCGTAGAGCTGGGGATCGTCGGTGCCTACGCGCGAAAGGGCGCTGCGGGCGGCCGACTTCAGACCGGCGCGCGACAGGACCTGGGCTAGCTGGAACTCGGTCTCGTCGTCATCGTGCAGGTTCTGCGCGAGCCGCAGATAGACGGCGGCGAACTCATTGCCGCGCTCGGCCGACGCCTGGGCGGCGGCGGTGATCAGGCCCTGGGCCGCGCCTTCGCGGAAATCGGGCAGGACCGGGGGCCGACCGCCGTCGCGCACCCGCTGCAACGCACGGACGACGCCGGGATCGACCGGTTGCACCGCGATCGCGGCCTCATACAGGGCGATGGCGTCGTCGCGACGCCCGCGCCGTTCCATGAACTCGCCATAGGGGCGTTTGAACAGGGCGCCGACCCCGGCCACGTCGGCGGCGGCCTTCAGCTCGACCTCGGCCTCGGCATAGTCGCGGCGCTTTTCCAGCAGGGCAGCGCGGTTCATGCGGGCGAAGGCCAGGGTCAGCGGATCGCCGCTGATCGGGGCGGGCTGAAGCGCACGGCTCCAATCCCCGGCCGCCGCCGCGATCCACGGCGCGACCAGCAGGCCGGCGCGGGCATGGGGGGCGCCGATGGGTTGCTGGGCCAGGGCGGTGTTGGGCGTCCTGGCGTCGCCGCGCACGAAGTCCTGAACCAGCCGGACCAGGCGTCCGCCCTCGACGAAGGCGGGCGAGGCCGTCACATCGGTGGGCGCCAGCGCCGCCGCGACGTCCAGATCGCCGGTCAGCAGTGCCGAGGTGAAGGCCTGTTCGCGCACGCGCGGCTGCTCGGGAACCAGTTGCTCGGCCTGCGCCAGATAGTTCGAGCCGACTGCACCCTCGCCCTGCATCAGAGCCAGCTTGCCCGCCAGATACAGGCCATAGGCGCTGCGGCCCTCGGCGTTGGTGGGGATCGGCGCCCAGACCGCGGGGATCGGCGGGGTGACCGGGGTGTCGGTGATGATGATGAAGGGATCGGACGCAGCGTCCTGGCTGGACGGCGCCTGATCCGAAGGCGCCTGGCCCGGCGTCGGCTCGCCTGGCTTGAGGATGATCGCCGGAGGATGGGTTTCCGGCGTAGGCGCGGCAGGCGGGGTTTCCTGTGCGCCGGCCTGCCCGGCGGCGGCCAAGGCGAGAACGGTCAGGGAGGCGGCGAACAGACGCGAATGAGGAGGGCGCGAACGGGAGGCGATCATGCCTCGACCCTTCACGCTTTTGCGGCGGCGGGCAAGGGCGGAACGCGCCCCTGCCCCGTTCCGTCACATGTTCGGATAGTTGGGACCGCCGCCGCCCTCGGGCGTGGTCCAGACGATGTTCTGCGACGGATCCTTGATGTCGCAGGTTTTGCAGTGGACGCAGTTCTGGGCGTTGATGACGAAACGCGGATCGGTCTTGGCGACCTCGTCGGCATAGACGACCTCGTAAACGCCCGCCGGGCAGTACAGCCGCGCCGGCTCGCCGTATTTGGGCAGGTTGACCTGGATCGGCTTGGACGGGTCCAGCAGTTTCAGGTGCGCGGGCTGGTCCTCGGCGTGGTTGGTGTTGGAGATGAACACCGACGACAGCTTGTCGAACGACAGCTTCCCGTCCGGCTTGGGATACTTGATCTCCTTGTGATCGACGGCCAGCCCGGTCGAGGCGGCGTCGGTCTTCTCGTGCTTCAGCGTCGGGATCGGCGACCAGCCGCCCAGCAGGGTCCGGCACCACATGTCGAACATGCCGAACGCCCCGCCCAGGGTCGTGCCGAACTTGGACAGCAGGGGCTTGGCGTTCTTGACGACCGACAGCTCCTTGTAGACCCAGCTCTTTTCGAAGGCGGTCTGGTATTCGACCAATTCGTCGCCGCCGCGCCCGGCCTGAACCGCGTCATAGGCGGCGTCGGCGGCCAGCATTCCGGTCTTCATCGCATTGTGGCTGCCCTTGATGCGGGGCACGTTCACGAAGCCGGCGGAACAGCCGATCAGGACGCCGCCGGGGAAGCTGAGCTTCGGAATCGATTGCAGCCCGCCCTCGGTGATGGCGCGGGCGCCGTACGAAACACGCGTGCCGCCTTCCAGATGCGGGGCGATGGACGGGTGGTGCTTGAACCGCTGGAACTCGTCGAACGGCGACAGGAACGGGTTCTTGTAGTTCAGGTGAACGACATAGCCGATGGCCACATAGCGGTCGCCGAAGTGATACAGGAAGCTGCCGCCGCCGGTGTGTTCGTCCAGGGGCCAGCCGGTGGTGTGCTGGGCCAGGCCGGGCTGATGCTGTTCGGCGGGCACCTGCCACAGCTCCTTCAGGCCGATCCCGTACTTCTGGGGCGACTTGCCGTCCTGGAGCTTGTGTTTGGCGATGATGGTCTTGGCCAGGGAGCCGCGCACGCCCTCGGCGATGAAGACATATTTGCCGTGCAGTTCGATGCCCGGCTGGAAGTCGCCGGTCGGCTTGCCCTCGCGGTCGATGCCGAACACGCCGGCGACGACGCCCTTGACCCGACCCGTCTCTTCTTCCCAGACCACGTGGCTGGCGGCCATGCCGGGATAGACCTCGACGCCCAGGGCCTCGGCCTGTTCGCCCAGCCAGCGTGTGACATTGCCCAGAGAGGCGATGTAGCAGCCGTGATTGTGCATGAAGGGCGGCAGGAGGGGCATGGGCAAGGACGCCTCGCCCTGCGGACCCAGCAGCAGGAACTTATCCTTGGTGACCGGCGTCTCCAGCGGCGCGCCGCGTTCCTTCCAATCGGGGAACAGCTCGTTCAGCGCCTTGGGATCGATGACCGCGCCCGACAGGATATGACCGCCGACCTCGGCCGCCTTTTCCAGCACCGCAACGGTGATGTCCTTGCCGTCCTTTTCCGCGCGCTGCTTCAGGCGGATGGCGGCCGATAGGCCGGCCGGGCCGCCGCCGACGATCACGACATCATATTCCATGACCTCGCGTTCGACGCCGTCCAGCGCCTGCAGCGGCGGCAGATTGTCGATGATCGCTTCCTGACGGGCGTTCTCCGCGCCGCCTTCGATGGCTTCTTCGGCCATGATTTCCCCTGAATCCCGGTTGTCTGTGTGGTTATGCCGCTTATCGGAAGGTGACGCGAGGGCGGTCAAGGCTTATCGGTAGCCCGAGACATGAACGCACAACCCCATGACATCGCTGCAGTCGAAAGCCTGCTCGCCTTCTGGCGGGATGCGGGGGTGGACGCCTGCTATGGCGATGCGCCCGTCGACCACACCCATGTGGCCCCGCCGCCGGCGGTCAAAGCCGTGCAGAAGGCGACCGCCTCGGTCGTCATGCCGCTGGCGGGCGCCAACGCCGAGGACGCCATCGCCGAGGCGCGAAGACTGGCGGCGGGCGCGGCGACGCTTCAGGATCTGGCGGCGGCCGTCGCGGCCTTCGAGGGTTGCCCCCTGCGCGGCATGGGCGCGACCCAATCGGTGTTCGGGCGCGGCAATCCCAACGCCTCGGTCATGATCATCGGCGAAGGCCCCGGCGGGGACGAGGACCGGGCCGGCCAGCCCTTCGTCGGCAAGGCGGGCCAGTTGCTGGACCGGATGCTGGCGGCGGCGGGCCTGACCGACAAGGTCTTCATCACCAACACCGTCTTCTGGCGCCCGCCCGGCAATCGCACGCCCAGCCCGCAGGAGCAGGCGGTCTGCGCCCCCTTCGTCGAACGCGCCTTCGCCCTGTTGCAGCCCAAGGCCGTCCTGCTGCTGGGCGCGGCCTCGGCCAAGTCCGTGCTTCAGGCCGAAGAGGGGATCATGAAGCTGCGCGGCAATTGGAAGGAATGGCGTCTGCCGGAGGGCGCGGTGTCCGCCCCCGTCATGCCGACCCTGCATCCGGCCTTCCTGCTGCGTCAGCCCCAGGCCAAGCGTCAGGTGTGGAGCGACCTGCTGTCGCTGGCCGTTCGCCTTGAAACGGACTCGGTTGAAGAACAAGGCTAATCGCGGCATGCTGGCATGCTGACGACCGATCGCCATACACGCGCCCGTACCTTACGCGCGTCGCCAACGAGGGGGCCGCCGCTTATGTTTCTGTTCCGCCGCGCGTTCCTCGCGCCGACGCTTGCTGTCGCCTTCAGCGCCCTGGCGGGCGCGGCCATCGCCGAAACGCCCTACGCATCAACCGCCGAATCGAGCGCCGGTTCCAATCGGCTCTCGGCGCTCAGCTCTGCGGACCGCATCTCCTACACCACCGCCTTCGACGCCCTGCGGCGCGGCGACATCGAGACCGCCCGCGCCTCGGCGCGCCAGGCGCAGGACCGGGTCCTGCTGGGTCAGGTCGAGTTCGAAAGCCTGTTCCACCCCGACCACGTCGCCACCTACGAAGAGCTGACGGCCTGGCTGGAGACCTATTCAGACCTGCCGTGCGCGGACCGCGTCTATACGCTGGCTCTGCGTCGTCGCCCCGACGGCGCGCCCGAGCCGGTGCGACCCGGCGGCGTGATCGGACGCACCTGGAACAGTCTGGTGACGGCTGTCTCGGGCGGCGGCGGGGTCGACGATCCGGCGAAGGCGGCGCGCGTCGCCTACAACAACGACGACCTGACCGGCGCCTCGGCCATGGGCCGCCAGATCGGCGACTGGTGGACGGTCGGCCTGGCCGAATGGCGGCTGGGCCAGTTCCACGAATCCTTCGCCGCCTTCGAGCGGGTGGCCAATGATCCGACCGAAGACCCCTGGGTCCGCGCCGGCGCCGCCTACTGGACCGCGCGCGCGGCCGGCCAGTCGGGCCGTCAGGATCGGGTGACCGACTATCTGCGCCTGTCGGCCCAGTGGCCCGCCACCTTCTATGGTCAGATAGCCCTGCGTCAGTTGGGCGAGGAACCGACGATCGAGAACATGGGCCCGCGCGCCTATGAGGCCGAGCCGCGCCTGCGCCGCGCCGCCTATGTGCCCCAGAGCGCCGTCGTCGAGCCGACCGCCCTGGAAGCCTTCGTCCAGGCCGACGCCCGCGCCAAACGCACCGTCGCCTTCTATGAGGTCGGACGCCGCGCCGACGCCGAGACCGAGCTGCGTTCCGGCCTGCGCACCGCCGTCGGCGATGCGGCCAAGATGTGGACCGCCCTGGCGCGCGCCATCATGCCCGTCGGCAATGCGGACGCGACCCGCATCGACGCCACGCGCTATCCGATGCCGGACCTTGCGCCCGAAGGCGGTTTCGTCATCGAGAAGGCGCTGGTCTATGCGCTGGCGCTGAAAGAAACCGACTTCAATCCCAACGCCCGCTCCAGCGTCGGCGCCTATGGTCTGATGCAGGTCATGCCGACGACGGCGGCCGAGATGACGGGGGATCGCACCTTCGTTTCCGACCCGTCAAAGCTGCTGGTTCCGGCGGTGAACATGCGTCTGGGCCAGACCTACATCAACCGGATGCTGGCCCTGCCGGCCTTCCAGGGCGACCTGCTGCGGGCCGTGGCCTCCTATAACGCCGGGCCGGGGCCGATGCTGTCGGCAGTGCGCAAGCTGGGGCCGGACGCCGATCCCCTGCTGCTGATCGAGACCATCGACGTGCCCCAGGCGCGCGATTACGTCGAAAAGGTCATGGCCAGCTACTGGATCTATCAGCGCCTGTTCGGCGGCCCGCTGAAGACGCTGGACGCCCTGGCCTCGGGCGCCCGGTCCGTGCCCATGGCTCTGGACTATGTCGCGCCTCCGCCCCAGGCACAGCCGGGGGCCCAGCCGGTGCTGATCGCCGAAGCGACCACCGTCGCCGGCGCGCGCTAGAAGACCGTAAACAGCAGGCTGGCCCAGAAGGCCGCGCCGATCAGGGCTGCAAGACCATAGCCCATCACTGGATGAATGCCGCGCGAGGCGGGTTCGGCCGGATCGGTCCGCAGGGTCGGGCTCTTCATGCCTCACAGATAACGGCGTCCGCTTAACGCCGCGTCAGCCGGGATGGTTTTCGCCCGTTAAGCCCCCGTCGAAGCCAGGGCGTCGGCCTCCCACTGGCGAAAGTCGGGATGGACCAGCAGGGTGTCGGCATAGGCCTGGGCCGTCCCGTCGTCGCCGTGGGCCGCCAGGTCCAGCTGGAAATGGCGAATGCGGGCGGCGACCGGCGTGAAGAAGGCGTCCGGCACAGACCATTCTCCGAACAGATAGGGCCCGCCGCCTCCGAACCGGTCCCGCATGCCCCGCCACAGTTCGACGATGCGGCGCAGATCCTTGTCCAATCCCGGATGTTGCGGCGCGGGGGCCCGGCTGGGGCCGACCATCCAGTGATCGGGTCCGGTCGAACAGGCAGTTCGCAAGGCGGTGAAACCCCCGTGCATCTCGCAGGCCGCGGACCGCGCCAGCCAACGTGCATGGGCGTCGGCGGGCCAGAGGCGGGCTTCCGGATAGCGTTCCGCCGCCCATACCGCGATGGCCATCGAGTCCCAGATCACCTCGCCGTCGACCTTCAACACCGGCACGAGGCCGGATGGCGAATGCTCACGAATCCGACGACCCGTGTCGGGCTGGTTCAGCGGCACGACGATCTCGTCGAACGACGCGCCGCAGTGTTTCAGCACCAACCAGGGTCGCAGCGACCATGTCGAATAGGCCTTGTCGCCGATCACCAGTTCCATGTCGTCCTCACCTTGGAAACGTGGCGACCATCAATGGCTGGACGCCAGCTTCAGCACAACCAGTCCCGAGGCCACCAGGACCACGCCCGCGATCCTGAGCGGCGTCAGCGGCTCGCCCAGGAAGACCGCTCCGACCACGAAGGCGCCCACCGCCCCGATCCCGGTCCAGATGGCGTAGGCCGTGCCCAGCGGCAGGGTCTTCATCGCCATCGACAGCAGGCCGAACGATCCGATCATGAAGACCAGCATGCCGACGGTCGGCCAGGGCTTGGTGAAACCCGCCGACGCCTTCATCAGAAAGGCCCAGACGACTTCGAGCAGGCCGGCGAAAAGAAGGAATACCCAGGCCATGACGTTCTCCCTTGCATGGCGAGCCGGGTCGTCCCGGCGGTCATGCCCAATGAAGGGAGAGGTCGTCCTCTGAGCGGATATCTGGGACAAGCCGGCGGGAAGTCAAGCGACGAACCTTGACTCTGAAGCCCTTGAGACCGACACGACCGGCCCATGATCACGCGCTATTCCCGCCCCGTCGCCGCCGCCATCTGGTCGCAAGAGACCAAGTACAAGATCTGGTTCGAGATCGAGGCCCACGCCGCCACCAAGATGGCCGAGCTGGGCGTCATCCCGCAGGACGCGGCCGACGCCATCTGGGCCAAGGGCAAGGACGCGACCTTCGACGCCGACCGCATCGACGAGATCGAACGCACCACCAAACACGACGTCATCGCCTTCCTGACCCATGTGTCGGAAATCGTGGGTGAGGAAGCCCGCTTCCTGCACCAGGGCATGACGTCTTCGGACGTGCTGGACACCTGTTTCGCGGTCCAGCTGGCCCGGTCGTCGGACCTGCTGATCGACGGCGTCGACCGCGTCCTGGCCGCGCTGGAGAAACGCGCCAAGGAGCATAAATACACCCCGACCGTCGGCCGCAGCCACGGCATCCACGCCGAGCCCGTGACCTTCGGCCTGAAGCTGGCCGGCTATCATGCCGAGTTCCAGCGCGCCAAACGCCGCCTGATCACCGCGAAGGAAGAGATCGCCACCTGCGCCATCTCGGGCGCCGTGGGCACCTTCGCCAATGTCGATCCGGCGGTCGAACAGTATGTCGCCGACCAGATGGGCCTGCAGGTCGAGCCGGTCTCGACCCAGGTCATCCCGCGCGACCGCCACGCCGCCTTCTTCGCCGCCCTGGGCGTCGTGGCCTCGTCGGTCGAACGCCTCGCCGTCGAGATCCGCCATCTGCAGCGCACCGAAGTGCTGGAAGCTGAGGAATTCTTCGACAAGGGCCAGAAGGGCTCGTCGGCCATGCCGCACAAGCGCAACCCGATCCTGACCGAGAACCTGACCGGCCTGGCCCGTCTGGTCCGTTCGGCCGTGACGCCCGCGATGGAGAACGTCGCCCTGTGGCATGAGCGCGACATCAGCCACTCGTCGGTCGAGCGCGGCATCGGCCCCGACGCCACCATCCACCTGGACTTCGCCCTGCAGCGCCTGGCGAACGTGGTCGAGCGGCTGAACGTGTACCCTGAGAACATGCAGAAGAACATCGACCGCCTGGGCGGTCTGGTGCACTCGCAACGGGTCATGCTGGCCCTGACCCAGGCCGGCATCTCGCGCGAAGACGCCTATGCCGCCGTGCAGGAGAACGCCATGAAGGTCTGGCGCGGCGAAGGGGTCTTCATCGACTTCCTGAAGGCCGATGCGCGCGTCACTCTGCCTGCGGAACAGCTCGAAGCCCTGTTCGACCTCGACTACCACACCAAGAACGTGGACGTGGTGTTCAAGCGGGTGTTCGGAGACTGAAGGCCATGAGCGAGCGCACGATCCGGCTCAATCCCCGGCTCGATCCCCGCGACTATGCGGCGGCCTATGCGCGCGACGGCATGGTGCAGGTGCCAGATCTGCTGGACGAGGCCAGCGCCGAATGGCTGGAACTGGCGCTTGAACACGATACGGCCTGGAGTCTGGCGCTGCCCACGGCGAAGGGCGGGGAGTTGATCTCTCCGCAAGAGATGGCGGCGCTGGGCCGGGACGAACTGAACGCGCGCGTCCAGGCCGCCCTGCGCAAGGGCCGCGACGGCTTCTCCTTCGTCTATCTGGCCTATCCCGTCATCAAGGCTTTCCTGACGGGTCAAGACCAGGGGCATGCGACCCACGTCCTGATCCAGTTCTTCAACGACACCCCCTTCATCGAGTTCGCCAAGGCGGTCACCGGCGAGACCGCCCTGACGAAGATCGATGCCCAGGCCACCTGGTTTCGCCCCGGCGACTTCCTGACCCTGCACGACGACACCGACCAGGGTCAGCGTCGTGCGGCCTATACGCTGGGCCTGTCGCGCGACTGGCGCTCGGACTGGGGCGGTCAGTTGATGTTCCACGATGCGAACGGCGACATCGAGCGCGGCCTCAAGCCGGGCTTCAACGTCTGGACCGTGTTCAAGACGCCCCGCATGCACTCCGTCGCGCCGGTGGCGGGATACGCCGGCGGCAAGCGACGCTCGATCACCGGCTGGCTGCGCGACGACCCGCCGGTCAAATGACCGACGCCGGGCGAAAGCGCGCCTTTGAACCCGTCGTCGCCCCCGATGCCCAGGTTGTGATCCTTGGAAGCCTGCCGGGTGCGGCCTCGCTAGCCGCCGCACGCTATTACGCCCATCCGCGCAACGGCTTCTGGCCCCTGATCGGCGGGGTGCTGGGCGAAGACCTGGCCGACCTGCCCTATGAACAGCGCCTCGAACGGTTGAAGGCGCGCGGCGTCGGTCTGTGGGACGTGATCGCCTCGGCGGAACGGTCGGGCAGTCTGGACGCGGCGATCCGCTCGCCCGAGGCGGCCGATCTGCGGGGTCTGGTCGAAAGCCTGCCGAACCTGCGGGCCGTGGCTTTCAACGGCGGGCTGGCGGCCAAGCTGGGGCGGCGAATCTTACGGGAGTTGGAGGGCGTCGCCCTGGTCGATCTGCCGTCGTCCAGCCCGGCTCATGCAATATCCTTGTCGGCAAAGGCGGACAGCTGGGCCATACTGGGGAAGTTTCTCCCCGGATAAGCCTGCCGCCTGATGATCCTGACCCTTTCCTGCCCCGACCGCCACGGCATCGTCGCGGCCGTTTCCGCCTTCTTGCTGGAGCGGGACGCCAACATCTCCGACGCGCAACAGTTCGGCGACGCCTCCAGCGCCACCTTCTTCATGCGGGTGGTGTTCGAACCGGCAAAAGGCGACCCGGAGGCGGCGATCCGCGCAGCCTTCACACCCTTGGCCGAGCGGTTCGCCATGGACTGGACCCTGCGCGGTTCCGCGCCGCGCCGGGTGATGATCCTGACCTCCAAGTTCGATCATTGTCTGGCGGACCTGCTGTACCGGTGGCGCATCGACGAACTGCCCATGCAGGTGACGGCGGTCGTGTCGAACCACCCGCGCGAACTGATCGGCCATGTCGACCTGGGCGACCTGCCCTTCCATCACCTGCCGGTCAGCGCCGCCGACAAACCGGCGCAGGAGGCCGAACTGCTACGGCTGATCGAGGAGACGGGAACCGAGCTGGTCGTGCTGGCGCGCTACATGCAGATCCTGTCCGACGACCTCAGTCGCAAGTTGGAGGGGCGTTGCATCAACATCCACCACTCCTTCCTGCCCGGCTTCAAGGGCGCCCGTCCCTATCACCAGGCCCATGCGCGCGGGGTGAAGGTGATCGGCGCCACCGCCCACTACGTCACCCCCGATCTGGATGAAGGCCCGATCATCGAACAGGACGTGGAGCGGATCAGCCACCGCGACACGCCCGAAGATTTGATCCGCAAGGGGAGAGATATCGAGCGCCGCGTCCTGGCGCGCGCCGTTCGTCGTCACCTGGAAGACCGCGTTTTGCTGCACGGCACAAAGACGGTGGTGTTCGAAGACTGAATGGTGAAGCTGCGATGTCTTGTCGCGCGGCATGCATCCATTGTGCGGTCTCGCGCGTAACGTTCCCGTTACCGCCTTGAGAGCGGCCCAAAGGGAACGAAACACAATGACCAATCTTCGCAATCTCATGCTTGTCGCCGTATCCGGCGGCGCGCTGATGGCGCTGGGCGCCTGTGGCAACAACGAACCGGCCGCCACGACCCCGGCGGAATCGACCGCCATGGCTCCGGCCGAGGGCGCCGCCATGGCCCCCGCGACCGATCCGATGGTCGGCGGCGCCGCCATGAGCCCCAACGAGACCATCGTCGCCAACGCCTCCAAGGCGTCGAACCTCAGCACCCTGGTGTCGGCCGTGACCGCCGCCGGTCTGGTCGAGACGCTGCAGGGCCCCGGTCCCTTCACCGTCTTCGCGCCTGACAACGCCGCCTTCGAGAAAATCCCCGAGGCGACGCGCACCAGCCTGATGCAGCCGGCGATGAAGGCCGACCTGACCAAGATCCTGACCTATCACGTGGTCGCCGGTCGCCTGACGGCCGCCGACATCGCCGCCCAGGCCCAGGCCAACGGCGGAACCGCCACGCTGAAGACGGTTCAGGGCGAAGAACTGAAGGTTTCGGCCGGCCCGAACAACACCTGGGTCATCACCGACGCCAAGGGCGGCACGTCCACGATCACCCAGGCCGACGTGGGTCAATCCAACGGCGTGGTCCACGTCGTGGACACGGTTCTGATGCCGTAAAAAATAATTTGGTTTCGGGCGGAAACGCCTGAAACCAAATCTCGGCGCTCGTGTTCTTCAAGGGCGCGAGACGCAAACTACGCCGGGTGAGACATCCCCCAACGTCCCCGGCAAAAAGAAAGGGCCGCACTTTCCCCCGGGTGCGGCCCTTTCGAATTCTCAGTAATCAGCCCGAAGGCCTGAACTATTCGCCGGCGCGAATGCCTTCGCGGGCGATCGAGGCCAGTTCGTCGATCTTGGAGCGAATCTCGCCTTCCGACACAGACAGGCCCGAGGCCTTGAAGTCGCCGGCGACCTTGCGGAACACGTCCTCGTCGCCCGGCTGCTCGAAATCGGCGCGCACGACGGCGGCGGCGTACTGATCCGCGCTCTCGCTCGACAGGCCCATCTTTTCGGCAGCCCAAAGGCCCAGCATCCGGTTGCGCCGGGCGATGGCCTTGAATTCCTGCTCCTGATCGAGGGCGTATTTAGCCTCGAAGGCCTTTTCCCGATCGTCGAAGGTCGTCATTTCGCTCAGCAAAGCTCCGTCCACCCCGCTAACGTCGGGGCAAGCGCCGTCTATAGACCGCCCGTCCATGAACGCAACCTGACTTCAGTCGCGCAGGCGTCCTGTCCCCAACCATTCCATCCGTCGCCATCCTCATTTGTATCGGGGGCCGCCTTCGGCTAAGGAGACGCCGAACGAGATTGACTGCCCGAACGATTCCGAAACGCGCCGCCAGGACCGGGTCTTCCCCATCCAAAAATGGCCGCGCGATTTTTGTTTCTGGAGGGCGCCCGTAAGCCGGGACCGGACCATGAACAGCAAGCGCAAGAAGATCTACGAAGGCAAGGCCAAGATCCTGTACGAAGGACCCGAGCCCGGCACCCTGATCCAGTATTTCAAGGACGACGCCACTGCGTTCAACGCGCAGAAGAAGGCCGTCCTCGAAGGCAAGGGCGTGGTCAACAATCAGATCAGCGAATTCATCATGTCGCGCCTGAACGGCATCGGCGTGACCAACCACTTCATCAAACGCCTGAACCTGCGCGAACAGCTGATCCGCGAAGTCGAGATCATCCCGCTGGAAGTCGTCTGCCGCAACATCGTCGCCGGCTCCATGAGCCAGCGCCTGGGCATCGAGGAAGGCACGCCCCTGCCCCGCTCGATCATCGAATTCTACTACAAGAAGGACGAGCTCAACGACCCGATGGTCACCGAGGAGCACATCACCGCCTTCAACTGGGCCTCGACCCAGGAGCTGGACGACATGCTGGCCATGACGGTGCGCGTGAACGACTATCTGTCGGGCATGTTCAGCGCAGTCGGCATCACCCTGGTCGATTTCAAGATCGAGTTCGGCCGCGTTTGGGAAAACGACTTCAGCCGCGTTCTGCTGGCCGACGAAATCAGCCCCGACAGCTGCCGCCTGTGGGACACCACCACCGGCGAGAAGCTGGACAAGGATCGCTTCCGCCGCGACCTGGGCAATGTCATCGAAAGCTACACCGAAGTCGCGCGTCGCCTGGGCATCATGAAGGGCATGCCGACGGTGATCCAGGGAGGGCTGCATTAATGGCTAAGGTCAAGGTTCACGTCTTCCTCAAGCCCGGCGTCCTGGACGTCCAGGGCAAGGCCGTCGAAGGCGCCCTGCAAGGCCTGGGCTGGTCGGGCGTCTCGAACGCTCGCGTCGGCAAGCTGATCGAGTTCGACCTCGCCGGCGCCGAAGACCCGCAAGGCGAAGCCAAAAAGATGTGCGAGCAACTGCTCGCCAATACGGTGATCGAAAGCTACCGCATCGAGGCGGCCTGACTCCGACCGTTGAATGTAATGCATGATCGCATTACATTGACAAAATGACCACGCTGACCGTCACGAGCCGAGGCCAGGTCACCTTCCGCAAGGAGGTGTTGCAGCATCTCGGCATACAGCCAGGGCAAAAGATCCGTCTGGATCTGCTACCTGACGGCCGCGCGGAGCTCAGCGCCGAACAGATGAAGGGCTCCTGGTCCGATCTATCCGGGTTCCTGAAGGGCCGGACAAACGGCGCGCGCCTGTCGATCGAAGAGATCGGCGCCCTGACCGCGCAGGCCGGCGCGGACCCCGAGAAGCCGTGAACATCACCGCCGACACCAATGTCCTGTTGCGGGCCGTCGTCGGCGACGACGAAGATCAGCAGCGTCTGGCGGTCGAGGCCCTGGAGACCGCAGATCGGGTCGCGGTCAGCACCCAATCCCTGTGCGAGTTCGCCTGGGTTCTGGCGCGGGGTTATCGCGCCTCTCGCGAGGACATCGCCACCGCCATTCGCCGCTTGCTGGACATGCGCAATGTTTCGGTGGATCGCCCCGCGGCAGAGGCCGGTCTCGCTGTGCTGGAAGCGGGCGGCGATTTCGCGGACGGCGTAATCGCCCATGACGGCCAATGGCTGGGCGGGGAAACCTTCGTCTCGTTCGACGTTCAGGCGGTGCGGCTCTTGGATCGCAGCGGCGTGAAAGCGCGCCTCCTGTCCGCCGCCTGATTTCTGCATTGCCGAGAAAGCGCCTCAGATGACCTTCACCCTCACCTCCACCGATATTCAGGACGGCGGCGTGCTGCCGGACGCCCAGGTTCACGCCAAGGGCAACCAGTCGCCGCACCTCGCCTGGTCCGGCGCGCCGGAGGGGACAAAGAGCTATGCGATCACCTGCTACGATCCCGACGCGCCGACCGGCTCGGGTTTCTGGCACTGGACCGTCGCCAACCTCCCCGCCGATGTGACCGAGCTGGAGGCGGGAGCCGGATCGTCCGGTGGGCATCTGCCGCACAGCGCCATCCAGGGCCGCACCGACTTCGGCCAGGCCGGCTTCGGCGCCGCCGCCCCGCCTCCTGGCCATGGTCCGCACCGCTACATCTTCACCGTCTTCGCCGTGGATGTGGAAAGCCTGGACGTCACGGCCGACAACTCGGGCGCCGTGTTCGGCTTCAACCTGCACTTCCACACCCTGGCCAAGGCCTCGATCACCGCGACCTACGAAAACAAAGCGTGATCGGTGTCGGGCGGCGTCGCCCTTGTCGTGTCATGAACGCTGATTAGTTTGCAGCGCAACATGACAGACGCCGCCCTCGACCCCGCCCTTCCCGTCCGCTCGCGCGGGGCGGTCGCCCTCGTGCTGATCGCCCTGGCCATGGGCGGTTTCGCCATCGGCGTGACCGAGTTCGCGGCCATGAGCATCCTGCCCGACTTCGCCGCCGGCCTGGGTGTCGATGCGCCGACCGCCGGCCATGTCATCAGCGCCTATGCCGCCGGCGTGGTGGTGGGGGCGCCGATCCTGGCGGTGCTGGGGGCGCGGCTGCCGCGCTGGCATCTGCTGATCGGCTTCATGGCCCTGTTCGCCATCGGCAATGTGCTCAGCGCCCTGGCGCCCACCTATGGCTGGATGCTGGTGTTTCGTTTCCTCAGCGGCCTGCCGCACGGGGCCTATTTCGGGGTGGCGGCCCTGGTCGCGGCCTCCATCGTGCCGCTGCATTTCCGCACTCGGGCGGTCTCGACCATCCTGATGGGACTGACCGTCGGGACGGTGCTGGGCGTGCCCGTCGTCAACATCATCAGCCATGCCTATGGCTGGCGCTGGACCTTCGCCATCGTGGGTGTGCTGGCCGTGATCACCATGGCCCTGGTCGCCCTGTTTGCACCGCGCGATCCGGCCCACCCCGACGCCAGTCCCTGGCGGGAACTGGGCGCCTTGAAGCGGAGCCAAGTCTGGCTGACGCTGGGCGTCGGCGCCGTCGGCTTCGGCGGCATGTTCGCGGTCTATGCCTATCTGGCCTCGACGCTGCAGGCGGTGACGGGCGTGGGGGCCGAGGTCCTGCCCTGGGTGTTCGCCGTCTTCGGGGTCGGCATGTTCCTGGGCAATATTTTGGGCGCCTGGGCGGCCGACCATGTGGGGTTCAAGGCGGCCGGCGGCCTGTTGCTGTGGAGCGCGGCGGCTCTGGCGCTGTATCCCATGGCGGCGTCCAACCTGTGGGCCGTGATGGGCGTCGTCTTCCTGATCGGCGGCGGCGGCGGCCTGGGCTCGGTTTTGCAGACGCGGCTGATGGATGTCGCCGGCGACGCCCAGACCCTGGCGGCGGCGCTGAACCATTCGGCCTTCAACACCGCCAACGCCATCGGCCCGCTGCTGGGCGGCATGGCCATCGCCGCCGGTTACGGCTGGACCTCGACCGCCTGCGTCGGCGTCGGCCTGTCGTTGGGCGGGTTCGCTATCTTCCTGGTCGCCTGGCTGACGGGTCGGTCGCGCGTGACGGCCTGACAAGCCAAAAGAACCCTGCTAAAGGGCCGCGCCATGAGCGCAGCCGTCATCGTCTTCCCCGGTTCCAACTGTGATCGCGACTGCAAGGTCGCCGTCGAACGCTCCACCAGCGAGCCCGTCTCCATGGTGTGGCATGCCGAAACAGAACTGCCCAAGGGCCTGGACCTGATCGTCATTCCCGGCGGCTTTTCCTATGGCGACTATCTGCGCTGCGGCGCCATGGCGGCCCAGTCGCCGGTGATGCAGGCGGTCAAGCAAGCTGCTGACAATGGCGTCGCCGTGGTCGGCATCTGCAACGGCTTCCAGATCCTGTGCGAGGCCGGCATGCTGCCGGGCGCCCTACTGCGCAACAAGGGTCTGAAATACGTCTGCAAGCCCATCGCCCTGACCGTCGCCAACGGCCAGACGCGCTTCACCGCCGGCTATCAGGGCCAATCCGAAGTGACCATGACCCAGGGCAACGGCGACGGAAACTTCTTCGCCGACGCCGAGACCCTGGCCCGGATCGAGGGCGAGGGCCAGGTGGTCTTCCGCTACGTCGACAACCCCAACGGCTCGGTCAACGACATCGCGGGCATCCAGAACGCACGCGGCAATGTGCTGGGCATGATGCCCCACCCCGACCGCGCCTTCGAGGCCGAACTGGGCTCGGCCGACGGCGCGACGCTGTTCCAAAGCATCTACGCGGCGGCTTGACGGCAACGGCAGCTGGCAGACTCAGCGAGGACGCCTCTCGGCGGCTGCATTATCCGCTTCGCCGTCAACTTGAAGATGGAGCCTGACGGCCGTCTCAGATGTCCTTGATCTGAGACCGACCGTCGGACAGGTCGGCGGCCTGGCCGTCCTCGTCTGCGTCTTCTGACGCCTTTTCGCCGGCCTCGCGCTGGGCGGCCAGTTCGCGGGCGCCGACGCCGAGGCCCTGTTCGATGGCCCGGTTGGCTTCGACCTCTTCTTCGAGCGAGGGCGTGGTGTTGTCTGTGTCGGAATCGGCCATGGGGTCTTCCTGTGTTGAAGGCTGACCCTGACAACCGTTCGGTCGCAGCGATTGTTCCTATCGACCGAAAAACGGCTCCAGGCTGGCGCGCGACAGGGGGCGGAAGATCAGGAACTGGCCGCCGACGGTCACGGTGATCTCGTATGCCTGTGGGCGCTGCAGCAGGGCGGGGTCGTCCAGCGAGACCACGCGACCCGAGGCGATGTCGCGCGCATCCAGCGGCGGCAGGGTCGGTCGACCATTGGCCGAGGACAGGGCCGCCATGAAAGCCCGCACCTCATTGGCCTGTTGCTCGGGCGTCAGGGCGGAACGGACGCGGGTCCATGCCGTCTGCACCGGCGTCGTCAGGGTCGAGACGGTTTGCGCCCGCCCTTCGCCCGCCACCGCAAGGGCGGCGAAGGCGACGAGGCACAGGCAAAGAAGGCGAACCTTTATCGTCATGCCTGCAGGATGAGGCCGCCGGCAGCCAATGCAAGCTTCACTTTTATAGCGTGATGGATGAACCTTCTGGCGGTCCGGCGCGTAAAGGGCCGACAAGCGTCGCACTGGAACCCGAATGTCCTCCATCATCCGCCCCACACCGCGCCAGCGCACCCGTCGTCTGGTCGTCCTGGCCGCCGCCCTCTTCGCCATCGTCGTGCCCCTGGTTCAAAACCTGGCCGGCCTGGGCCTGACGCAGGCTGAGTTCGCCGCAGACGGCAACACCACCCTGCGCGTCGCCGGATACGCCTTCTCGATCTGGGGTCTGATCTATGTCGGCATCCTGGCCTATGCGATCCGTCAGGCCCTGCCTCAGACCGGCGAGAGCCCGCTGCTTAACCGGATGGGCCTGCCGTCCGCCGTCGCCTTCTTCGGCATCGGCTTCTGGATCATCGTGGCGGCCATGAACCTGAAGGCCGCCAGCGTGGCCGTGATCTTCGCCTCGCTGATCGCCCTGCTGCTGCCGTTGCTGGCCGTCTCTGGCCATATCCGCGCGCTGCGGCTGATGGATCGTGAGCGCATCCTGCTGGTCTGGCCCCTGGCGGCCCTGGCCGGCTGGCTGACGGTGGCTGCGCCGCTGAACCTGATCACGACGGTGACGGCCTTCGACGCCCTGCCCGCCGCCCTGTCGCCCAGCCTGTGGGCCATCGTCGCCATCGTGGCGGTCGTGGTCGTCGCCCTGGGGGCGACGGCGGTTCTGCGGACGATGGCCTATCCGCTGCCGACCGCCTGGGGCCTGCTGGGCGCCTTCGTCGCCGAACAGGCGGACAAGCCCGCTGTCGCCTTCACCGCCCTGGCCGGCGCCATCGTCCTGCTGGTCGGCGGACTGCTGCTGACCTTCCGCCTGCGGCCGGGCGTCGAACGCGCCCGCTAAGGCTCACGGTTTCGGCGTATCGGTGACGGCGTCGTCCTGAGGGTCGTGATCGTCGGCGCCGACGTCGAAGGCGCCGCTTTCATCGAAACCGACGCTGCCGACCCCGACCGCCGAACCCGTCAGACGCTGACGACGGCTGGCCATTGCGGCCTCTGGCGCGGCGGCGTCCATCTCTGCGGTCGTTTCAGGATCGTTCGAACGGTCCATCTGCTGGCCCGAGGCCGGCGTGATGCGGTCGGTGTGGGGTTTGCTCATGCCGCGTCCTCCTCGGTGTCGTCGGCCTGTTTCTGGGCCTTTTCGGCCAAGGCGGAGGCGCCGGCGTCGTCGGCGGCGATCTCGGGCAGGTCGTCGTCTTCGGCTGTTGCGGCGGGGTCGATGGGGGTGTCGGTCATGGCGGCTCCTGTGGCTGTCGTCGGAATCAACCGTTCGCGATGTTCGATGTTCCCCGATCTTGCGCCGGGCGGGCTGACATTTGGCCCATCTGCGGCTAGAAGCGCCGCCCATGAGCGCTCCTGAAAAGACCCCCGTCAAAACGATGGCCGAACTGGCCGCCGAATACGGCCTGGCCCCGAACGAATATCAGGTCGTCCTAGACCGGCTGGGCCGAGAGCCCAACCATGTCGAACTGGGCGTCTTCTCGGTCATGTGGTCCGAGCACTGCTCGTACAAATCGTCCAAGATCCACCTGGGCAAGTTCCCGACCACCGGCGAGCGGGTCATCTGCGGGCCGGGCGAGAACGCCGGGGTGATCGACATCGACGACGGCGACGCCTGCATCTTCAAGATGGAGAGCCACAACCACCCCTCCTACATCGAACCCTATCAGGGCGCGGCGACGGGCGTGGGCGGCATCATGCGCGACGTCTTCACCATGGGCGCGCGCCCGGTGGCCCTGCTGAACGCCCTGCGCTTCGGCGATCCGTCGCACGAAAAGACCAAACGCCTGGTCAAGGGCGTCGTCTCCGGCATCGGCGGCTACGGCAACTGCGTCGGCGTGCCGACCGTGGCGGGCGAGACCAACTTCCACGCCGGCTACAACGGCAACATCCTGGTCAACGCCATGTGCGTGGGCCTGGCCAAGTCGGACAGCATCTTCTATTCGGCCGCCCCCTCGGCGGGCCTGTCGGTGGTCTATTTCGGGTCCAAGACCGGCCGCGACGGCATCCACGGCGCGACCATGTCCTCGGCCGAGTTCGACGACGAGTCGGAATCGAAACGCCCCACCGTCCAGGTCGGCGACCCCTTCGCCGAGAAACTGCTGATCGAGGCCACCCTCGAACTGATGGCCTCGGGCGCCGTCGCCGCCATCCAGGACATGGGCGCGGCCGGCCTGACCTCCTCCTCGGTCGAAATGGCCGGCAAGGGCGGCGTCGGCATCGAGCTGAACATGGACGCCGTGCCCCAGCGCGAAGAGGGCATGACCGCCTATGAAATGATGCTGTCGGAAAGCCAGGAGCGGATGCTGGCGGTCCTCAAGCCCGGCCGCGAGGCCGACGGCGAACGCATCTTTAAGAAATGGGGCCTGGACGCCGCCACCATCGGCGTCACCACCGACACCGGCCGTCTGGTGCTTAAGCATCGCGGCGAGACCGTCTGCGACGTACCCCTGGCGCCCCTGTTCGACGACGCGCCCCTGTACGACCGCCCCTGGGTTCAGCCTGAGCTTCAGCCCAGGCTGAACCCTTCCGACGTCCCCGCGCCCGAGAACTGGGCCGATGCGGTGATGAAGGTTATCGCCTGCCCCGACATGGCCTCCAAGCGCTGGATCTGGGAACAGTATGACCGCCACGTTATGGCCGACACGCTTCAGGACTCGGCCACGGGCGCCGACGCCGGCGTGGTCCGCGTCCACGGCACGGACAAGGGTCTGGCCGTGACCAGCGACTGCACCCCCCGCTATGTCCAGAACGACCCCTACGAGGGCGGTAAACAGGCCGTGGCCGAGGCCTGGCGCAACCTGACCGCCGTCGGCTCGCGTCCCATCGCCATCACCGACAATCTGAACTTCGGCAACCCGCAGCGCCCCGAGATCATGGGCCAGATCGTCCGCGCCATCGACGGCATGGCCGAGGCCTGCCGCGAACTGGTCTTCCCGGTCGTTTCGGGCAACGTCAGCCTGTATAATGAGACCAACGGCGTCGCCATTCCGCCGACCCCGACCGTCGGCGCCGTGGGCCTGCTGCCCAACTATGATGTCGTGACCAACTTCTCGACCATGGCGGCGGGCGATACGCTGGTCCTGATCGGCCAGACCGTCGGCGAACTGGGCGCCTCCATCTATCTGCGCGAAGTGCTGGGCCGCCAGGACGGCGCCCCGCCCCCCGTCGACCTGAAGCTGGAAAAGAAGACCGGCGACTTCGTGCGCGACCTGATCGAGGCCGGCGACCTGACCGTGGTCCACGACTTGTCCGACGGCGGCCTGATCGGCGCCGCCGCCGACCTGGCCCTGGCTTCCGACGTCGGCGTGACCCTGGACGCCTCCAGCGCGACGCACGCCCATATCTTCCTGTTCGGCGAGGACCAGGCCCGTTATCTGGTCGCCGTGCCCGACGCCGACGCCCTGATCGCCAAGGCCCAGGCCGCCGGCCTGCACGCCTCGGTCGTCGGCCACGCCGGCGGCGACGCCTTCGGCTCCAAGGGCGACAAGGGCGACAAGGGCGAACTGTTCAGCATCCCCGTCGCCCACCTTCGCGAATGGCACGAAGGCTGGATGCCGGGCTGGCTGGGCGACGCCGCATGATCCGCGTTCTCGCACCGCTCGCTCTGCTCGGTCTGCTGGCCGCCTGCGACGGCGGCGGCGACCCGGTGCAGCAGGCGCTGCGCGACACATCGGCCGCCAACCATGCGGCAGCGACCCGCACCACGGCCGAGACCCAGGCCGCCGGCCACGCCGGTCACGCCAAGTCCGGCCCTACGCCCGGCGATCAGGCCTTCGCCGCGTCCGAAGCCGAGATGCACGAGAAGATGGCCGCCGCATCCGGCCAGACGGTCGATCAGGCCTATGTCGCCAAGATGATCGCCCACCACGAAGGCGCCGTCGCCATGGCCGAAGTCGCCTTGCGCGACAGCCGCGACCCCGAAATCCGCCGCATGGCCCAGAGCGTCGTCGATACCCAGACGCGCGAGATCGCCGAAATGAAGGCCTGGGCGCCGACCTCCCCTCCGGCCAACTGAGGATGAGCAAGGGTCCCTATCTCGGCGGTGGAAAACGGGCGGGTCCCTCCAAGGCCAAGGCGGCGCCGACTGGGCGCTCGCGGGCGCAGAAGCCGGAACGGCCTGCCGGACGCCCGTCGTCCCAGCCGTCACAGATCACCAGAGACGAGCTGAAGCATTTCGCCTTTCGCGATCGCTCCAAGGAGGCGTTCCTGGACGAGCTCGACCCTCTGCTCCGCGCCTGTTTCAAGGGCGGCTTCACCCGACCCAACGAGGTCGCCGGCCTGCTGAACAAGTCGGGGAAGACAACCGCATGCGGCCAGCCGTGGACGCCGCACCTTGTCTGGGGTCTTCAACGCTTTCTGTTCGAGCGACGCGAAAAGAAGAGAGCCTCTCAAACGGCTCCCGCAGCGGCGACGGCCCCTGTTTCGAAGCCCGCACCCCCAAGCCAACGCGCGAAGGATTTGGCCGCTGAAGACATGGCGCGGCTGCTCGGCGCCATCGGCAGGGCGCGGCCGTCGCGTTGACATCGCGCTGGTCCAAGGTCCTGCATGAACGCATGCAGCAGATCGAACGTTTCAGGGACGATGCGCCCGGCTGAGCCGGCGACTTGCTTAAGGGACGGTCCTATGGACGCGACGACGGCCGACACCATCTTCCGCCCCGCCATACCGCCCCGACGGACGGGCAAGCCCCTGTCGCTGCTGCCCTTCCTGTGGATCAGCTGGCGCGATCCGATCCAGATGTGGTCGCAGCGACATTTCACCGAGCCGCAACTGCACGGCAACAGCGCCTTCGGCGAAATCCTGGTGGTCAGCCACCCCGAGGGCGTCCGCCACGTCCTGACCGAGAACGCCGCCAACTATGTGAAGGGCGACCTGCAACGCCGCGTCCTCGGCCCCATGCTGGCCGAAGGCCTGCTGCTGACCGAGGGCGACACCTGGCGCCGCGCCCGCCGCATCCTGGCCCCGCTCTTCACCCCCGCGAAAATGGCCACCCTGAACGCCCGCATGGCCGAGGTCTGCCAGGCCCGCGTCGCCGGCTGGTCCCTGTCCGCGCGCGGACGGGTGCTGGATATCGATAGCGAGATGTCCGGCCTGACCTTCGACATCCTGTCGGCCACCATGTTCTCCGACGAGTTGGGCGGCGAGGCGCGCGGGTTCGAGCGCGCCCTGAACCAGTTCCTGGCCAACGGCGCCCGCATCGATCCGCTCGACGTGCTGGGCGCCCCGGACTGGGCGCCGCGTCTGGGCCGCCTGGCCAGCTTCCGCTCGGCCCGCTTCTTCGAACAGCGCGTCACCACACTGGTCGAGGCCCGCCGCACCCAAATCGAGAGTGGCATCGAAGCTGGCGACGCCCCGCCCGACGACCTGCTCAGCGCGCTTCTGCTGGCCCGCGACGAGAACGGCGGTCCCGGCCTGAGCGACGAAGAGGTCGCCGCCAACATCCTGACCTTCATCCTGGCGGGTCACGAGACCACCGCCCGCGCCCTGGGCTGGACCCTGCACCTGCTGTCGCGCCAGCCCGAATACCTGGCCCAGCTTCAAGCCGAAGCCGACGCCTTCGACGTCTCCGATCCCAAATGGGCCGACGCCCTGCCCTGGACCCGCGCCGTGCTGGACGAGACCATGCGCCTGTTCCCGCCCGCCCCGACCATGGCCCGCAAGGCCCTGGCCGACGACGAGATCGGCGGCCAGCCGATCAAGGCCGGCGCCACCGTCATCATCTCGCCGTGGATCCTGCAACGCCACAGCCTGCTGTGGGACGACCCCGACGCCTTCAAGCCGGAACGTTTCCTGCCCCAGAATCGCAAATCCATCGACCGTTACGCCTACATCCCCTTCAGCGCCGGCCCCCGCGTCTGCATCGGCGCCGCCTTCGCCGTTCAGGAGGCGATGATCGCTCTCGCCGCCATCCTGCGCGCCGGCGAAGTCGAGCCCCTGACCACCATCGAGCCCCGCCCCGTCCACCAGATCACCCTGCGCAGCCGCGAGCCGATGCGATTGCGGCTAAGGGCGCGGCGTCGCCCCTGACGTGAACAAGACCGTCGCGGCCGGACGCCAAACCGCCTATAGGCCGCGACAACGCCTCTTCGGATGACACCTTGCGCATCGCCGTCCTGCTGCCTCCAGGCTGCCTCTTCTCGGAAGCTCGACCCAATTCGATGGAGACGGTCGTGCGCACGCTTGCGGTCTCGAACGGGCCCGACGAGACGCAGATCTTCTGCTGCGAGGGGGCCGACGACCACAAGGCGCCGGGCGTCGTCGCCCTGCCGGGCCGCGACCGCGAGCGCGCGCTGATCTCCGCGCTACAGGCGTTCCAGCCGGACCTGATCGAATACCACCAGCATGTGAAACAGGCCCTGGCCGTCTCGTCCCGCTTCCCCGACGCCGCCCATCTTCTGTATCGGCACAACGCGTTCAAGCCGGCCAGACATGCGCTGGACCGCTGGCGTTACGCCTCGCGTTACGCCCGCATGGACGGCATCGTCTTCGTCAGCGAGGCCGAGCGGCTAGCTTTCGGGCGCGCCTATCCCCGCTTCGCCGACCGCGCCTACGCCGTGCCCAACGCCATCGACGCCGCATCCTGGTTCGCCCCGGTCGAGGATCGTCAGCCGGTCATCGCCTTCGCCGGTCGCGCCATGCCGGAAAAGGGTCTGGACGTGCTGTGCGCCGCCCTGCCCCAGGTACTGGACGCCCACCCCGACTGGCGCGCCGTGCTGATGCTGAACGACTGGGACAGGCACGCCGAATGGGCCGCGCCCCATATCGCCCCGCTGGACCGCTACGGCGCCCGCGTCACGGTCCTTCGGTCCGCTCCCTTGGCCGACGTCCGCGAACAGATGCAGTCGGCGGCCATCGCCGTCACCCCCTCGGTCTGGGCGGAGGCGTTCGGCCTGACGGCGGTCGAGGCCCATGCGGCGGGCGCGGCTCTGATCTCGTCGGGTCGCGGCGGACTGCGCGAGGCCAGCGGCGAGCACGCCCTCTATGTCGATGCGGTCACGCCGCAGAGCCTGGCCCAGGCCATGGACCAGCTGATCCGCAACCCGCAAGAACGGGCGACCCTGGCGCGAGCCGGCCAGCGCTACGTCATGGAAACCCACACCCCGGCCCGACGCGCCGCCGAACTGGCGCAGGTCCGCAGCACCCTGGTGCAGGCCCGCCAGCGGTTGGCGGCCTGACGTCAGCCCATCGAATTTGCCGGGCGTTCAAAGAGGTCCCAACCGCCAGCAAATCTGTCACGCTGCGAAGATAAGGCCGAGCTTCAACTCAGGAAGCGATCCATGACCAGCCTCATCCTTTCGCGCCGTTCGATACTGGCGGCTTTCGGCGGGGGCCTGGCCCTGTCGAACGGCGGCCCGGCGCTGGCCCAGGCCGTGTTCGACGTGAACCCCTTTCGATTGGGCGTGACGGCCGGCGATCCGCTGCCTGACGGCTTCGTCATCTGGACCCGCCTCGCCCCCGATCCCCTGGCCTATGGATCGGGCATGCCGAACGCCCCCGTGGCGGTGAAGTGGGAGGTCGCGGCCGACCGCGGCTTCAACACCGTTGTCCGCTCCGGCGAGGCCATCGCCCGCCCCGAACTGGGCCACTCCGTCCACGTCGAGGTCGAGGGGTTGGAGCCCGCCCGTCCCTATTTCTATCGCTTCCAGTGCGGCGACGAGCGCAGCGGCGTGGGTCGCGCCAAGACCGCGCCCGTGGTCGGGTCGTCGCTCGACGCGGTGCGGTTCGGCGTCGCCGGCTGCCAGGCCTATGAGAGCGGCTTCTACACCGCCCACCGCAAGATGGCGGAAGAGGATCTGGATTTCGTCTTCTGCTACGGCGACTACATCTACGAAGGGCGCGGCAACCCCGTCTATCAGTCAGGCGCCGGCCCCCAGGACAACACCCGTGTCCACCTGGGCGGCGAGGTTTACAGCCTGGACGACTACCGCCGCCGCTATTCCCAGTACACGGCCGACACCGACCTTCAGGCCTCGCGCGCCTCGGCGGCGTGGTTCTGCACCTATGACGACCACGAGATCGACAACAACTGGGTCGGCGACCGCGACCAGGACGACACCCCGCCTGAGATCTTCGACCTGCGCCGCGCCGCCGCCATGCAGGCCTTCTACGAATTCATGCCGATGCGGAAGTCGGCCTTCCCGCGCGGCGTCGCCATGCAGGCCTATCGCCGCGCCCAGTACGGCGACCTGCTGGACGTCGCCTTCCTCGATACCCGCCAGTTCCGCTCGGATCAGCCGTGCGACGATCGCTTCAACGCCACCTGCGCCGGCATCAATGCGAAAGAGGCTCAGGTTCTGGGCGACGCCCAGGAAGCCTGGCTGCTGACCAACCTCGACCGGTCCAGCGCCCGCTGGAAGGCTCTGGCGCAGCAGGTCATGATGATGGACCTGAACCGCAACACCTCCGGCGGCCAGGGCGTGAACACGGACAGCTGGGCCGGCTATCGCGTGCCGCGCAACCGCCTGCTCGGCCACATTCGCGACCGCCGCATCGACAATGTCGTGGTCCTGACCGGCGACGAGCATCAGAACTACGCTGGCGGCCTGTGGCTGGACGGCAGTCAGCCGGAAGGGTCGCCCATTGCGGTCGAGTTCGTCAGCACCTCGATCAGTTCGGGCGGCGACGGCGTGGACCGCCGGGCCGACTACGATCGGTTCCTGGCCGCCAATCCCCAGCTGAAGTTCCGCAACACCCAGCGCGGCTATCTGGTGTGCGAGGCGACGCCGGAACGTTGGACCACCCACTTCAAGGTGCTGGACAAGGTGTCGACCCGCGACGGCGTCCTGACCACCCGTCAGACCATGGTGGTCGAGGCGGGCTCGAACACGCTGAACCTGGCCTGACGCTCAGAGGACAGGCACGGCCTGGGACAGCCGACCGCCAACGCGGATCGGCTCGACCCGCGTCGCCAGGCCCGTCTTGTCGTCGGTCTCGACGAAGACGCCGCAGATGGTCGCTGGGCCCGATGCGGGCATGTAGCGCCCGCCCGAAATCCGGGTGGTGAAGCGCCGCAGCGGCTCTTCCTTCTCGTTGCCGATCACGCTGTCATAGTCGCAGCAGCCGCCGGCGTCTGTCTGATAGGCCGTGCCGCCTGGCAGGATCTGGCAGTCGGCGGTCGGGACGTGGGTATGGGTGCCGACGACCAGCGAGGCGCGCCCGTCGCAGAAATGCCCCATGGCCATCTTCTCCGAAGTCGCCTCGCAGTGCATGTCCACGATCACGGCGTCGGCCACGGCCCCCAGGGGCGCGGCCGCCAGCTCGCGTTCGACCGCGCCGAACGGATCGTCCATCGGGTCCATATGCACCCGGCCCAGCACGTTCATCACCAGGACGGTGCGCCCCGAATGGGTCTCGAACAGATTGGCCCCGGCGCCCGGCGCATCCATCAGACGCGGATAGTTGGCCGGCCGGATCAGGCGCGGCTCGCGCACGATATAGGTCAGGGCCTCGCGCTGGTCCCAGCTGTGGTTGCCCAGGGTCAGGCAGTCGGCGCCCGCCATGAACAGCTCGCGCGCCGTATTCTCGGTGATGCCGAACCCGCCTGCGGCGTTCTCCGCATTCACCACCACGAAGTCGAGCTTCAGGTCCCGCTTCAGGCCCGGAAGATGGTCGCTGATCCCGTCACGGCCGGACTTGCCGATGACGTCGCCGAAAAATGCCAGTCTCATTCGTGAAAGCCTTGTCCCTGGCCAAGCCAGTTTTCGACCAGCAGGCCCTCGACACGCGAGAACTCCCGGATGTTCGCTGTTACGACCGTGAGGCCAAGGCTGCGCGCCTGGCCGGCCAATAAAGTATCGAGCGGCCCGATTTTCTGGCCGCTCCGTTCCAAGCTCGCGCGGATATCCGATGCGTGGGCTGCGGCTTGTTCGTCGAAGTCCAGAAGGTCCAGACGCGCCCGGAACCTCAGCAGCTCCTCATGCCGCAAGACAGGGTTTTGCGATTTGGCCACACCGACAAGCAGTTCTGTCAGTGTGACGGTGGACATCGATATCCGACCCACCGCCTCGGCGAACTTATCGCGCAAATCCGGCCCGCGCCGACGCAGAACATGGATGCAGATATCTGCATCAAGCAGGTAATCCGTCACCTCAGAACGGCTCGCGTTCCGGCCATTCGCCTTGGGGCTCGCGATCCGGCCAATCGGGGATGCCCGGCCGATCAAAGAAGTCGTCCCACAGGGCATTTAGCGGCACGAGGCGCAGGCTCTTGCCTTCCTTGATGACGCGAAGCTCCTTCACGTCGTCGGGAAATGCGACGGCCTTGGGCAGTCGCACGGCCTGCGAGCGATTGGACTTGAAGACCGTGGCTTTCAGCGGAGGGCTCATGGCGTCGATATCGGCCCGCCGCACGTATATGTCAACGGGATATGCCAAAGTCCGCATAGCCCGCCTCGGTCAGAACGCCATGCAGTCGAATGTCGTGCGGTTCCAGCTCCAGCCGCTCGACCTTCTGGCCGACGTAGGCGAAGCCGATGCGAACCGCGTCGGGGCGGGCGGCGAAGGTGCGGTCGTAGTAGCCCCCGCCCTGCCCCAGGCGCCCGCCATGATCGTCATAGGCCAGCAGGGGCGTCAGGATCAGGTCGGGCGTGACGACCTGCGCCAACGGCAGGGGGGCGGGGCATCCGGCGGCGTCCAGTTCCAGCGGCTCTCCCGGCGACCAGGCCCGAAACTCCATCGGGGCGTCGCGCTGGGTCACCACCGGCAGGCACAGCCGGCGGCCAGCGGCCTCCAGCGCCACAGCCAGGGCGTCTGTATCCAGTTCGGACCCCATGGCGCGGTAAAGGGCCACGATCTCGGCGCGAGGCAGGGCGTCCGCATCATCCGCCGCGCGCGACGCCGCCAGAGGATCGGCCTCGGCCAGCCGCTTGCGAACCGCCCGCGCGGCGGATCGCATCTCATGCTTGTCCTGTATCATTCGGCTACCCCTATCCGACGCGTCAAACAAAGCGAGAGGCACGCGCTCCAGCAGGGGAGCGACCGTGTTGCGAGAGATAGCGCACAAACGTGCTCATGCAGCGAGCCGCCGCGCGGCGAGCGATAGCACAAAAAAGAGAGAAGGTTGGCGGCGCCGCAAGAACCGTGAAGGGCGTTTAAATCCTCTCGAACCTGGGTAGCCAGGTGGGCTCCATATGCCCAGGCCCTCGAGCCCGGACAGGGACAGATCCCTTTGAGTGAATTAAGGTCGCGAGGAAATGTATGCCTTCGACGTGGGCCGCAGCAAGACCCGCCGTCGAGCAAGATAGGCCTTCGCCTCAGCTTGCGCCAGCGCCCACGATCAAATCTTGATCAGATACCTTGGGCGATCTTTTCGATCCGGGCGGCGACGGCGTTCAGCGCCTCGGCGACGCCGTCCGTCGAGGCCGGAGCTGGGGCCAGGGTGGACGGTCCCGCCTTGCCGCCGTTCAGGCGCGCCTCGTGCAGTTCGTCGGCTAGGATCAGGGCGGACATCAGGAACAGCCGCAGGTCCCCGACATGGCCGACGTCCTGGGCCACCTGACGCACCTGGTTGTCGAACTGTTTGGCCAGGATGCGGACCCGCTCTTCCTGCCCGTCGGCGCAACCCACCGCATAGGGCCGCCCGTTGACCTCGACCGTCACCGTCGCCATCAGCCAGCCTCGCTTTCGGCCAACACGCCGCGCACGGCCTCTGCCGCGCGGGCCAGGGCGTCGGAGGCCTCGCGTCCTGCGGCCTCCAGCTCGGCGATGCGCTGATCGCCGGCCCCCGAATCCGAAGAACGGGGCGCGAACAGATCGTCGTCCGCAATGGCGGGCGCCGAGGCGGGGCGCGCCTTCAGCTGCAGGATCTTGCGTTCCAGTTCGGCCAGGGCGCGGTCGATACGCGCCCGTGCGGCCGTGGTGGCGTCTGCCATCGGTCGCTCCTTCAAATTGCGTATAGAACCCGAGGACGCGCCGGGGTAAAGCGGCGCGCCCCCTTTTTCCGCCTTCCCAACAGAGGTCTCCACAGTGACCGACGCCAAAACCGCTCCCAAGGCTACTCCCGAGCAGATGGCCAACGCCATCCGCGTCCTCGCCATGGACGGCGTCGAACAGGCCAAGTCGGGTCACCCCGGCATGCCCATGGGCATGGCCGACGTCGCCACGGTGCTGTTCTCCAGGTTCCTGAAGTTCGACGCGAGCCGCCCCGACTGGGCCGACCGCGACCGCTTCATCCTGTCGGCGGGCCACGGCTCGATGCTGATCTACGCCCTGCTGCACCTGACGGGCTACAAGGCCGCGACCAAGGAAGAACTGTCCAACTTCCGCCAGTGGGGTTCCAAGACCGCAGGCCACCCCGAATACGGTCACATGCCCGGCGTCGAGGTCACGACCGGTCCCCTGGGCCAGGGCCTGGCCACTTCCGTCGGCTTTGCCATGGCCGAGCGTCACCTCGCCGCCAAGTACGGCGACGACCTGGTCGACCACCGCACCTGGGTCGTCGCCGGCGACGGCTGCCTGATGGAAGGCGTCAGCCAGGAAGCCATCGCCCTGGCCGGCCGCTACAAGCTGAACAAGCTCACCGTCCTGTGGGACGACAACGAGATCACCATCGACGGCAAGGTCTCCCTGTCCGACGCCACCGATCAGAAGGCCCGTTTCAAGGCCGCCGGCTGGGCGGTCAAGGCCATCGACGGCCATGATATGAACGCCATCAAGGCCGCTCTGAAATGGGCGACCCGCCAGGGCAAGCCGACCCTGATCGCCTGCAAGACCAAGATCGGCAAGGGCGCCGCCACCATGGAAGGCAGCCACAAGACCCACGGCGCCGCCCTGGGCGCCGCCGAGATCGCCGCCACCCGCCTGGGCCTGGCCTGGGATCACGAACCCTTCGAAATGCCCCAGACCATCGCCGACGCCTGGGCCAAGGTCGGGCGTCGCGGATCGAAGGACCGCAAGAAGTGGGAGGCCCGCCTGGCCGCCTCGGGTCAAGCCGCCGACTTCACCCGCGCCATGAAGGGCGACCTGCCCGAGGGCGCCTTCGACGCCCTGAACGCCAAGATCGCCGAACTGATCGAGACCCAGCCCGCCCAGGCCACGCGTCAGTCCTCGGGCGCCGCCCTGGACCAGGTCTTCGCCTCCATCCCCGAACTGGTCGGCGGCTCGGCCGACCTGACCGGCTCGAACAACACCTTCGTCGCCGGCACCCCGGTCCTGGATGCGCCGTCGTATGAAGGCCGCTACGTCAACTGGGGCATTCGCGAGTTCGGCATGGCCGCCGCCATGAACGGCCTGGCCCTGCACGGCGGGATCATCCCCTATGCCGGCACCTTCATGGTCTTCTCGGACTACAGCCGCCCGGCCATCCGTCTGGGCGCCCTGATGGGGGTCCGCGCCATCCACGTCCTGACCCACGACTCGATCGGCCTGGGCGAGGACGGCCCCACCCACCAGCCGGTCGAACATCTGGCCGCCCTGCGCGCCATCCCCAACCTGCTGGTCTTCCGCCCCGCCGACACGGTCGAGGCCATGGAATGCTGGAAGATCGCGCTGGAGACGAAGACCGCACCCTCGGCCATGGCCCTGTCGCGCCAGAAGACCCCGGCCGTCCGCACCGTCGCCTCGACCGAGAACCTGTCGGCCAAGGGCGCCTATGAGATCAAGGCCGCTTCGGCCGAGGCCAAGGCCACCCTGTTCGGCACCGGCACGGAACTGGCCCTGGCCCTGAGGGCCGCCGAAACCCTGGAAGCCGAAGGCGTCCCGACCCGCGTCGTCTCCGTCCCCTGTTTCGAACTGTTCGAGCAACAGGACGCCGCCTACCGCGCCTCGGTCATCGGCCGCGGCACGATCCGCGTCGCCGTCGAGGCCGCCATCAAGCAAGGCTGGGAAGGCTTCATCGGCGAAGACGGCGCCTTCATCGGCATGACCGGCTTTGGCGCCTCCGCCCCCGCCGAGGTCCTCTACGAGAAGTTCGGCATCACCGCCGACGCCGTCGTCGCCGCGGTCAAGGCGCGGCTGTAAGCCTCAGATCCTCCCCCGCTTGCGGGGGAGGGGGACCGCGCGCAGCGTGGTGGAGGGGGCGGATACAGGCGAGATGTATCCGTGGGCGCTCGGACAATAATGACCACCGCCGGTGCGAGGTCCGCCCCCTCCACCGCTTCGCGGTCCCCCCCCCCGTTGCGCTGCGCTTCACGGGGGAGGATTTCAGGAGCAGACGATGAAACCCGGCGTCCTCGGCCTTCTTCTGACCCTCGCCCTGACGCCGCCCGTCGCCCACGCCCAAACCCCGGCCCCCATCGCCGAAACCCCCATCGTCATCGGCCGCGCCTACGCCCTGACCTCGGCCGTCTATGGCGCGACCCGCGAGATCAACGTCTGGCTCCCCCCCGGCTATGCCGACAGCGGCCGGACCTATCCCGTCCTCTATGTCCTCGACGGCGGCCAGGATCAGGACTTCCACCACATCTCGGGCCTGGCCCAGCTCGGCACCGTCGCCGGCACCACGCGTGATGTGATCGTGGTCGGGATCGCCTCGGTCGATCGCCGCAACGAACTGGCCCTGCCGACCGCCGACGCAGACCTGATCGCCCGCTATCCGACCCAGGGCCATTCGGATCGCTTCCGCCGCTTCGTGTCCGAAGAGGTCCAGCCCTTCATCGAAACCCGCTTCCGCACCAGCGGCGAAACCGCCCTGATGGGCGAGTCCCTGGCCGGCCTGTTCGTGGTCGAGACCTTCCTCAAGGAACCCCAGATGTTCGACGCCTATGTCGCCGTCAGCCCCAGCCTGTGGTGGGACGGCGGGCAGCTGGCGCGTCAGTCCGGCGCCCGTCTGCGCGACCAGTCGAACGACCCCCGCACCCTGATCCTGACCCTGGGCGACGAGGGCCCCGAGATGCAGGCGCCGATGGATGTCCTCACCGCCAATCTGCGCGACCACGCCCTGCCCGGCCTGAGCTGGAGCTTCACCCCCCGCCCGACCGAAAGCCACGCCACCATCTATCACGGCGCGGCCCTGGAAGCCTTCCGCCAGCTCTATGCGGAGCCTGCGAAATGAGCCGTATCGGCGCCGTCAGCCTGCTGGTCCATGACTATGACGCGGCCATCGCCTTCTATGTCGGCAAGCTCGGCTTCGACCTCAGCGAGGACACGGACATGGGCGGCGGCAAACGCTGGGTGCGGGTGACTCCAAAGGGCGGCGAAACCAGCCTGCTGCTCGCCCGCGCCACGACCGACGCCCAGAAGGCCCAGGTCTGAAACCAGGCCGGCGGCCGCGTCTGGCTGTTCCTCGAAACCGACGACCTGATGCGCGACCACGCCGCCTGGCTTGCCGCCGGCGTCCACTTCCGCGAAACCCCGCGACATGAGACCTATGGCAAGGTGGTGGTCTTCGAAGACCTCTACGGCAACGCCTGGGATCTGATCGAACCCGCTACCGGAGCCTGATCCCGATGAAACTCGGCCCCCCCGCTTTCCGACACCGCCGTCCACGTCATGCTGCTGGGCTCGGGCGAACTGGGCAAGGAGGTCGCCATCGAGCTGCAACGGCTCGGCGTCGAGGTGATCGCTGTCGATCGCTATCCCAACGCCCCGGCCATGCAGGTCGCGCACCGCAGCCACGTCATCCCAATGACCGATCCCCAGGTGCTGAACGGCGTCATCCTGGCCGAGGCCCCGCACTTCATCGTGCCCGAGATCGAGGCCATCGCCACCGAGGTCCTGGCCGATATCGAGGCCGCCGGCCTGGCCGTGGTCATCCCCACCGCCCGCGCCGTGCAGCTGACCATGAACCGCGAGGGCATCCGCCGCCTCGCCGCCGAAGAGCTTGGCCTGCCGACCAGCCCCTACGCCTTCGCCGGCTCGGCCGAGGAACTGGCGGCCGGCGCCGAAACCGTCGGCTATCCCGCCTTCGTCAAGCCGGTCATGTCCTCGTCCGGCAAGGGGCAGTCCTTCGTGGAAAGCGCCGATGAAATCGCCGACGCCTGGACCTACGCCCAGGACAGCGGCCGTGTCGCCGGCGCCCGCGTCATCGTCGAGGGCCGCATCGATTTCGATTTCGAGATCACCCTGCTGACCGTCCGCTCGCGCGCCGCCGACGGCTCGACCCGCACGGACTTCTGCGCCCCAATCGGCCACCGCCAGGTCAAGGGCGACTACGTCGAAAGCTGGCAGCCCCAGGCCATGACCCCCGCCGCGCTGGCCGCATCGCAGGACATCGCCGGCAAGGTCACGGACGCCCTGGGCGGCCCAGACAACAAGGGATGGGGCGTCTTCGGCGTCGAACTGTTCGTCAAGGGCGACCAGGTCTGGTTCTCCGAGGTCTCGCCCCGCCCCCACGACACTGGCCTGGTCACCCTGGCCAGCCAGACCATGAGCGAGTTCGCTCTCCACGCCCGCGCCATCCTGGGCTTGCCCGTCGACGTGACCCTGCGCGAACCTGCCGCCAGCGCCGTCATCTACGGCGGCATGGAGGCGCAAGGGATCGCCTTCGAAGGCGTCGCCGAGGCCCTCTCCGTCCCCACCGCCGACCTGCGCCTGTTCGGCAAGCCCGAAGCCTTTGAGCGCCGCCGCATGGGCGTCGCCACCGCGCGCGGCGCCGATGTCGAAGAAGCCCGCGAACGCGCGCGCGAAGCCGCCGGGCGGGTGAAGGTGGTTCGGGGCTGATTTCCCCTCCCACGCCCCCGAAATCGGGGGAAATCGACAACCCAGCGGCGCCTCGCGCCGGGGGATGACGAAAGAAGGGGCCACACCTTCTCCCCCCGCCCCATTCCCGCTAAGCCTGTCGCATGACTTTCGCCCCCCTTCCCGACGCCGGTGCCAACTGGGTCGACCGGCACGCGCCGGAGGGGCTGAAGCCGTGGCTGAAGCTGGGTCGGTTCGACCGGCCCATCGGCATCTGGCTGCTGCTGCTGCCCGGCTGGCAGGGGATCGTCCTGGCGCTGGCCCAGTATCGGCAACCGCCCGGCCTCTATGATCTGTGGCTGTTCGTCGGCTTCGCCATCGGCGCCTGTCTGATGCGGGCGGCGGGCTGCGCCTTCAACGACATCGTCGACCGCGACTTCGACGCCCAGGTCGCCCGCACCGCCCAGCGCCCTATTCCTTCTGGCCGCATCTCGGTGAAACAGGCCTGGGCCTTCGTGGTCGCGTGCAGCCTGATCAGCCTGACGATCCTGCTGACCCTGCCGACCGTCGCCATCCTGCTGGGCGTCGGGTCGCTGGCCCTGGTCGCGGCCTATCCCTTCATGAAGCGGATCACCTGGTGGCCCCAGGCCTGGCTGGGCCTGACCTTCAACTGGGGCGCCCTGATGGGGTTCGCCGCCGCCCTGCCGCTGGCGGCCGCAGCGCTTCTGCTGCCCGCCGACATCGCCGGCGAGTTCCGCCCCTTCCTGTGGTCCCCGAGCAGCGACAGCGGCCATGCCATCGCCTTGGCTTGGCAGGCCTACATTCCCGCCGTCCTGCTATGGATCGGCGGCGTCTTCTGGACCCTGGGCTACGACACAATCTATGCGCTTCAGGACATCGAGGACGACGCCATGATCGGGGTGAAGTCCTCGGCCCGTCGCCTGGCCTCGGCCGTGCGGCCCGGCGTGGCGGTCTTCTATGTCCTGACCGTCGTCATGGCCGCCCTGACCGGCCTCGCCGCCGGCCTGGGTCCGCTGTTCTGGCTCGGGCTAGTCGCCTATGCCGCCCATCTGGCGCGTCAGGTCGCGCGGCTCGACCGCAACGACGGCGCCCTGGCGCTGAAACTGTTCAAGTCCAATCGTGAGGCCGGCTTCGTTCTGCTGGCCGCCATCGCGCTCGGATCCCTGGTTTGATGAAGGAGCCTTTCATGCCTCACCCCGCCCGCCTCCTGTTGCTGTCCGTCGCCGTCGCCGCGACCCTGGCCGCCTGCCAGCGCGCCGAGGACAAGGCCCAGCCCGCCGCCCCCACAGCCGCCGCCCCTGCGCCCGTCGTCTCCAACATCCCCGTCGGCTATGACAGCAAGACCCCCTACGCCACCGTCAAACTGACCCTGCCCCAGGCGGTCAAGACCACGCCCGCCCTGCACGCCGCCCTCTATGCCGACATGGTGCGCGACCTGAAGCAGTTCGAGGAGGGCGCCCAGGCCGATCTCAGCGAAGCAGGCGGCGGCCCCACCCCCTATGAGAAGACCATCGCCTTCGCGCCCGGCGCCGAGACCGGCAAGCTGGTCAGCCTGGCCCGCACCGATTTCGAGTTCACAGGCGGCGCCCACCCCAACACCAGCTTCGCCTCGGTGATCTGGGACAAGACGACCAACAAGCGGCTGGGCTTCGCCGACCTGTTCCGGCCGGGCGCGGATCTGTCGGTGCTGGACAAGGCCCTGTGCGCCGCCGCCAATGCCGCCAAACAGGCCCGCTCGCCGGGGTCCGAGACCGCCACGATGGACGGCAAGATGTGGACCTGCCCCAAGGCCGTCTCCACCCCCTTCGTCCTGACGCCAGGCACGACGCCGGGCAAGGCGGGCGGCGTCACCTTCCTGATGGGACCTTATCAGATCGGCCCCTATTCGGACGGCCCCTACTGGATCGCCCTGCCGCAATCCGCCTTCCGCGCCCTGCTCGCCCCCGCCTACGCCGACCAGTTCGACGGCGCCCCCGCCAAGGCCGGCGACGTGACCCCGAAGAACGGTTGAACCAATCCTCCCCCGCATGCGGGGGAGGGGGACCCCGAAGGGGTGGAGGGGGCGGACGCATCACCGCCCTCCCCGTTTCAGATTCGTGCGCTTTCCGCCCCCTCCAGCCCGCTTCGCGCGGTCCCCCTCCCCCGTTTCGCTACGCTGCTCGGGGGAGGATTTGCATCACTCCGCCAGGAACGCATCCACCAGCTCGGCGAACCGTTCGGGCTGGTCGGCCATGATGAAGTGCCGCGAGCCATCCACCCGGATCAGCGTCACGCCCGGCAGGCTCGAATACTCCCGTCCCCACATCCCGTCGGCCATCGCCGGCGGCAGGCCGCCGTTCGCATCGGCGGCGTACAGCGCCGTCACCGGCGTCGTCATGGCCGCCAGTCCCGGTCGTGCGTCGGTGGTCATCACATCCTTCATCGCAGACGCCATGGCGTGGCGGTCGGTGGCCATCGACCAGGCCACGATCCGCGCCTGTTCCGACGGCGTCCGAGACAGGGTCCGCGCCGTCGCCTCCTGCTGGGTGCGGAAACTCGCCTCATCCGCCCCCAGGATCATGCCCGCCGCCTGATCCGCGAACGGTCGTGCGCTCTCCGCCGTCGCGGTCGGTCCGAACATGGCGCTGTAGAAGGGCAGGGAATCGACCGTCATCACCCGTCCCACCAGACCCGGCTGCTGCTGCGCCAGCAACAGGCCGCTCAACCCGCCCAGCGAATGGCCGATCACCGCCGGTCGAGCCAGACCGGTCTCGCGGATATAGCGCGCCAGTTCCTCGACCTCGGGCTGGACGAAGGCCCCGTCGCCATGCGTCCACGGCTCGCCCGCGAAACCGGCCAGCTGCACCAGATGCACCCGGTGCGTCGCCTTCAGCCGATCCGCCGTCGCACGCCACACCTCGCGCGAGGACGCCAAGCCGGGGATCAGGATCACGTCAGGCCCCGCCCCGACCACCTCGACCGACAGCCGGTCCGAGACGAAGGGCGCGGCGGCAGCCGTCTCGGCCCGCGCTGCAGCGACCGTCGCGCCAGACGCCAGGGCGACGGCCGAGGCCAGGAAAACGGCGCGCAGCATCGGGCGCGCGCCCGAACGGACGTTCATCATCGTCAACTCTCCAATTGTAAGGTTATTCTGACTTTCGGGTCAGGTCGCGTGCGGGTTCTCGAAGATGTCTTCGACCGGCCGTTCGAACACGGCGGCGATGCGGTAGGCCAGATCCAGCGACGGATCGTGCCGCTCGGTCTCCAGGGCGATCACCGCTTGGCGCGACACCCCCAGCGCCTGCCCCATCTGTTCCTGGGTCCAGCCCCGCTCGACCCGCAGAAGCTTCAAACGGTTCTTCATCGGCTGGTCTTGATGAAGGGCGACACGACGCCGTACATCGCCCAGAACAGCGGAACGATCAGCCAGGTCTGCATATGCGGCGCCCCGGCGAAACTCTCGCCAAAGCCCCAGAAGGTCGCCACGGCCATCGCTAGGCCCGCCGCCAAGATGAACTGTTTGGCGGTCACGCCGCGCACGAACTCGTCGCTCTCTCGCATCAGGGCCAGGGTCGCCCAGATCTGACCGATCACCGGCGCCGACAACACCGCCGCCAGCACCCAGGCCGCCGGCGTGCCCATGACCTGATCGAACGCATCCGTCGTCATCATCGATATGCAGATCGCGACATAGGGCACGGAGAACGCCATCGTGCGGATGATGTAGCGTCGGTGCGCGGGGGTTCCGTCTTTCCAGGCAGCAAACATATTGGCTCTCCTTGTGTAAGGACAACCTGACACCACCCGAATGTCATGTCAACCTGACTTTTTGTCAGGCCTGCCCCACATTCCGCGTGAGCTTTTCCGCCATCCTTCGGACCAGTAGGGTGCGGTGATGACTGTCCTCGATCCCGCCGCCTTCATCCACGCCAATACGCGGCTCCAGCCCGTGCCGCATGCGCCGGAGATCTCGTTGTGGCTTGCGGACGAGATCACGCCGATCTGGCGGCTGACGGAGGAGGAACTGGGCGAGATGGGGGTGCCGCCGCCTTTCTGGGCCTTCGCCTGGGCGGGCGGACAGGCGCTCAGCCGCTATGTGCTGGATCACCCGCATGAAGTCGCCGGAAAGCGGGTGCTGGACTTCGCCGCCGGCTCCGGCCTGGTCGGCGTGGCGGCGATGCAGGCCGGCGCGGCCTCGGTCCTGTGCGCCGACATCGATCCCTTCTGCCGGGCGGCGGTGGACGCCAATGCAAGGGCCAACGGCGTGACGCTGGACTTCACCCAGACCAATCTGTTGGACGCCCCGCCGCCGGATGTCGAGGTCATCTGCGCCGGCGACATCTGCTACGAACGCCCGATGACTGACGCGGTCCTGGCCTGGCTGGCCCAGGCCCGCGCCAGGGGAACGCGCGTCCTGATCGGCGATCCGGGACGCACCTACTTCCCGCGCACAGGCCTGGATTTCCTGGCGGAATACCGCGTCCCGACCTCGCGCGAGCTGGAGGACCAGGAGATCAAACGGTCCTCCGTCTGGGCCATGCCTTAGGCCCTACTTACGCAGATTGGCCGTCGTGCCGCCCTTCGGCGAATTCCTCGATCATCTTGGCGTTGAAGGCCGGGATGTCGTCGGGCTTGCGGCTGGTGACCAGGCCCCGATCCACCACCACCTCTTCGTCCACGACGATCGCGCCTGCGTTCTTCAGGTCGGTGCGGATGCTTTCAAACGCCGTCATCGTTCGCCCCTCGACCACGCCCGCCTCGATCAGCAGCCAGGGCGCGTGACAGATGGCGGCGACCGGCTTGCCCGCATCGAAAAAGGCCCGCACGAACTTCACCGCATCCGCATCGGCCCGCAGCAGGTCCGGGTTCGCCACCCCGCCCGGCAGCAGCAGGGCGGAGTATGACGCCGCGTCCACCGCCGCCACCGCCTTGTCCGCCGTCCCCTTGTCGCCCGGCGTCAGATGATCAAAGCCCTGGAAATCGCCGGCCTGCAAAGACACGATCTCGACCACGGCGCCCGCATCCTTCAGCGCCTTCATCGGTTCATTCAGTTCGATCAGCTCGACGCCGTCGGTCGCCAGGATGGCGACGGTCTTGCCGGAAAGGGATTGGGCCATGGGAAGGTCTCCGTTCGAGAATGGGGTTCGGCGCGATGAACCCACAGAAACTCAAAGGGTTGCGGCTCCGCTTGGCGCGAACGGCCTGCGCCCCCACATCCTCTCCATGCGACGCATCCTGACCCTGACGACCCTTCTGGCGACGACCGCGACGCCGGTCCTGGCCCAGACCTATCCCCAGCCCGGACGGCCCTACGGCGCCTATCCGGGCGGCGTCCCGGCGGCCATCGCCGACAAGCATCGCTACGAAAACGACCGCCTGCGCGCTCAGGCCCAGTCCAACGCCGACCAGGCCCGCCAGCAGCAGATCGAGACCCAGCTGCGTCTCCGCAGCATCGAATCGGCGCGCGAACCGGCCGCGCTTCAGGCCCTGCCGCCCCGCCCCCTCTACAGCCCCGAGCAGGAGCGGGCCTTGCGCCAGTCCGCCGCCGAACGCCGCCAGCAGACGGCACAAGGCATGAACCAGATCGACGACTGGCTGGCCCGTCCCCAGTAAAGGTCCAATGAAGCGCGCGACCTGACGCATCCCTTCCCTTGCCCCTGCGTTCCGGCCTAGCTTATCGAGGATCGGGCGGAGAACGACATATGCGTTGGCAGGGCGGACGACAGGGCGGCGGCGGCGTCGAGGATCGGCGCGGCATGGGCGGCGGCGCCATCGCGGGCGGCGGCCTGGGCGTAGGCGTCTTGGCCATCATCGGCTACCTTGTCTTCGGCATCGATCCCTCCACCACGACCCAGTTGGCCAGCCAGTTCGGCGGCGTCGGCGCGGAACAGCAGGGCCAGGTCGGCACGCCCCAGGATCAGGCCGGCCAGTTCGTCGATGTCATCGGCGGCAACATCAACGACGTCTGGGCGCAGAAGCTGAATGGCTATCAACAGCCCAAGGTCGTCATTTACGAACAGGGCACATCGACCGGCTGCGGCTATGGCCAATCCGCCATGGGCCCCTTCTATTGCCCGAGCGACAAGACCGTCTATCTGGACCTCGGCTTCTGGCAGGAGATGGAGACGCAACTCGGGGCCTCCGGCGCCGACTTCGCCCGCGCCTATGTCATCGCCCATGAGTTCGGCCATCACGTCCAGACCCTGACCGGAACCTCCGATCAGGTCCGCCAGGCCCAGCAGCGCGCGCAAGGCGAGGCCGAGGCCAATCAGTATTCCGTGGCGCTGGAGCTTCAGGCCGACTGCTACGCCGGCGTCTGGGCCAAGAACGCCTCGGCCGTCTCCAACGGCCAGGTCGCGCTGGAGCCCGGCGACATCGAGGAGGGCATGAAGACCGCCCAGGCGATCGGCGACGACGCCCTGCAACGGCGCGGCGGCGGACGGGTCTCGCCCGAAAGCTTCACCCACGGCTCCTCGGCCCAGCGGGTCGAATGGCTGCAACGCGGCTATCAGTCGGGCGACCCTGCGTCGTGCGACACCTTCAGCGGCGCCTGATCGCCCCTTTTCCCGACAACGATTGATTGACTGACGATGCATGATCGCGCCGGCCAGACGGCTCGCCCCGAAGACCTGATCGACCTCGACGCCCTGCTCGGCGCCTATGAGGCGGTTCGGCCGGACATGACCGACCCGATGCAGCGGGTGGTGTTCGGCACCTCGGGCCACCGGGGGTCCAGCCTGGACGGCGCCTTCAACGAGGCTCACATCCTGGCGATCGCCCAGGCCGTCGCCGAATACCGCGCGGCCCAGGGCGTCGACGGCCCGCTGTTTCTCGGTCGCGACACCCACGGCCTGTCCGAGCCCGCCTTCCGCACCACGCTGGAAGTCCTGATCGCCAATGGGGTCGAGGTGCTGATCGACGCCCGCGACGGCTTCACCCCCACCCCCGCCGTGTCGCACGCCATCCTGACCCACAACCGCACGAACACGCGCAAATCAGACGGCGTCCTGATCACCCCGTCGCACAATCCGCCCCGCGACGGCGGCATCAAATACAATCCCCCCTCGGGCGGCCCGGCCGGAGGCGAGGCCACCGCCGCCATCGCCGCCCGCGCCAACGCCCTGATCGAGGGCGGCCTGACCGAGGTCCGTCGCGTCCCCTTCGCCCAGGCCCATGCGGCGGCGGGCCGGTTCGACTACCTGTCCGCCTATATCGACGACCTGCCCAGCGTTCTGGATCTGGACGCTATACGCAACGCCGGCGTCCGCATCGGCGCAGATCCGCTGGGCGGCGCGGCCGTCGCCTATTGGGGCGAGATCGCAACGCGCCACCGACTGAACCTGACCGTGGTCAACGACGCCGTCGATCCGCGCTGGGCCTTCATGCCCCTGGACGCCGACGGCAAGATCCGCATGGACTGTTCGTCGCCCTGCGCCATGGCTAATCTGATCGGCATGATGAAGGGCGGCTCGGCCTACGACGTCGCTTTCGGCAACGACGCCGACGCCGATCGCCACGGCATCGTCACCCCCGACGCCGGCCTGATGAACCCCAACCATTTCCTGGCCGCCGCCATCGCCTACTTGTTCGCGAACCGACCCGGCTGGGGCGCGGACGCAGCCGTGGGCAAGACCCTGGTCTCGTCGTCGATGATCGACCGCGTCGTCGCCGGCATGGGCCGCCGCCTGCTGGAAGTCCCCGTCGGCTTCAAGCATTTCGTGCCCGGCCTGCTGGACGGAACCGTCGGCTTCGGCGGCGAGGAATCGGCCGGGGCCTCCTTCCTGCGCCACGACGGCACGGTCTGGACCACCGACAAGGACGGCCTGCTGCTGTGCCTGCTGGCCGCCGAGATCCAGGCCCGCACGGGCCAGAGCGCCAGCCAGCTCTACGCCGGCCTGACCGACCAATACGGCGCGCCCGTCTATGCCCGCGTCGACGCTCCGGCGAATCGCACGCAGAAGGCCCGCCTCGCCGCCCTCAGCCCCTCGGACATCACCGCCACCACCCTGGCCGGGCAACCGATCACCGACATCCTGACCAATGCCCCCGGCAACGGCGAGGCCATCGGCGGCCTCAAGGTCGTCACCGCCGACGCCTGGTTCGCAGCCCGCCCGTCGGGCACCGAGGACGTCTACAAGATCTACGCCGAATCCTTCCTCGGCCCCGACCATCTGGCGACCGTCCAGGCCGAGGCCAAGGCCGTGGTGGCGACGGCGCTGGCGGGCTAGATCAGGCCCTCGACCCACGCCCTCAACGGATTGGCGGGATCGGACAGCAGCTTGATCACCATGCCGATGCAGATCACCACCAGCAGCGGCCGGATCAGCTTGGGTCCGAACCGCATGGCCGCGTGCGATCCCAGCCACCCGCCCAGCACCTGACCCACCGCCATGATCAAGCCGATGGCCCACAGCACATGGCCGCCGATGGCGAACACCACCACGGACACCAGATTGCTGGAGAAGTTCAGCGCCTTGGTATGGGCCGTGGCGCGGGTCAGCCCCATCCCCATCAGGGTCACCAGGGCCAGGGCGAAGAAGGACCCCGCGCCGGGACCGAAGAAGCCGTCATAGAAGCCGATCCCGCCCGCCACGGCGCCAAAGGCGAAGGGTGTCAGACGCGCATGGACATCCTCGTCGCTCGCCTTGGGCCCGACCAGGAAATAGACCGCGATCCCCGCCAGCAGCAGCGGCAGCAGCACCATCAGCCAGGTCGCATCCACGAAACTGACCACCACCGCGCCCAGGGCGGCGCCGATAACCGTGGCGATCAGCGGCCATTTCAGCAGGGCGAAATCGATCCGCCCCTTGCGCCAGAAGGTCCAGGTCGCGGAAGCCGTGCCGAAACTGCCCTGGATCTTGTTGGTGGCGATGGCCGCCACCGGATTGATCCCGACCGCCAGCAGCACGGGCACCGTGATCAGGCCGCCGCCCCCGGCGATGGCGTCCACGAACCCCGCCGCCACGGCTGCGGCGAACAAAAGGGCGATGATTTCCGGGGCGAACTCGATCATGGCGCGGACCTAGGCCGTTCGCCGCCGCCGATCCAGCCCCGATGTCTTCAGCCCCCGACCGTGATCTCCATCGGCCGTTCGACGAACAGGCCCGGCCCGCCCAGGTCCAGCGCCAGACGCCGGTTCTCGAACGCCGCCATGCCCACCAGCGCCTTGGGGAAGCCCGGCACGGCGACGTCGTCGTATATGGCCACCGCCGCCTGGCGATACAGTTCGTCGCCGATCGTCAGGGCGCGGACGATGACCGTCTCCGCCCCCACGACGCCGCCCAGGACGATGCTCTGGCCCTGCGTCCGTTCGCGCCCGTCCAGCAGCCCCGCAGCCTGCGCCGTCTCGCGCGTCACGGCCAGCACCGCCGAGGCGCCGGTGTCGATCACCGCATTGACCGTCGCCCCCTCGACCGTGATCGCCGCCTGCAGCGCCTTGCCCGCGCGGGTCACCGAGATGGGCGCCAGCGACGACGGCGGCGTCCAGCCTTCTCGCGCCAGGAACCTGATCCGATGCTCGGCCGTATCCAGCTCCAGCACCAGTTCGCGCAGCACGTCCTGGCCCAGGATCAGCGCCGCCCCCAGCCCCTGCTCGCTGGCCAACGGTCCCAGCCCCAGGATCGCCGCCCGCAACCCGTCCAGCCGCATCTCACCGATGACGATGTCCAGCGTCGTCCCGCGCCCGACCTGCGCATCGCCGCCGACCCCGTAGGCCACCATCGGAATATTGAAGACGTTCGTCAGCCCCAACGTCTCGACCAGCGACCGGTCGATAACCGAATACTGAGCACCGGAATCGATCAGCGCCCGCACCGGCTTTCCGTTGACCATGACCTCGACTGTCGGCGTCGGTGCGCGCGGCTCGGCATAGGGCAGCCAGCCGGTCGATCCGCCCGCCGCAAAGACGACGGACGGCCCCTTCCACACCACATGGTCGCGCAGCCACCAGGCCCCGCCCACACCACCGGCGACCAGCCCCAGCCGGATCAGAAGATCGCGTCGTCTCATCGCCCAGACATGGACCGTCGCGACGACCGGCGCCAGCGGGGGAATGGTCGCAACGACGTCGCCCCCCTCTCTTTTATTCCGTCATCCTCGCCCTCGTGGCGAGGATCCAGACTCCCGGTCTTCCCGCAGCGTGCTCCACCTTCGCGCACCGGGAGTCTGGATCCCGGGGACAAGCCTTGGGATGACGAACCTGAGCAACGAAGCCAAGGCATGAAATTGTCATCCGCGCCTCCATTGACCGCCCATCGCGCGCCAACCCCGCCACAACTGCGCAAAACCCGACAAATTCATCCCTGACCCGGGCAGAAACCGGATGACGCCGCCGCCTCGTCTGGCTACGACCTCAACCATTATGACGACTTCCAGCGCCCGCTACGTCTCGACCCGAGGCCAATCGCCCGAAACCGATTTCGCCGACGCCCTGCTGCGCGGCATCGCCCCCGACGGCGGCCTCTATATGCCGACCGCATGGCCGAGCCTGTCGCCCGAAACCTGGACCGGCGAGGCCGAGTACAAGTCCATCGCGCTCCAGGCCATCGCCCCCTTCATCGGCGACGCCCTGCCCGCCGGCGCCCTGGACCGCGCACTGGACCGCCTGACCGCCGGCTTCGACCATCCGCTGGTCACGCCCCTGGTCGAGCTGGAGCCCAGCCTGTTCTTGCTGGAGCTGTTTCACGGCCCGACCGCCGCCTTCAAGGACCTGGCGATGCAGCTGGTCGCCAGCCTGACGGACGAGGCCTTAGCCGCGTCTGGCGAGCGCCTGACCATCCTGACCGCCACATCGGGCGACACCGGCGCCGCCGCCGTCCGCGCCTTCGCCGGCGCCAAGTCCGTCGATCTGGTCGTGCTGCACCCGCTGGATCGCGTCTCGCCGGTCCAGCGCAAGCAGATGACGACGGTTCAGGCCGACAACGTCATGAACCTGGCCGTGCGCGGCGATTTCGACGACTGCCAGCGCCTGGTGAAAAGCCTGCTCGCGGACGAATCCTTGCGCCAACGCGGCCGCCTGTCCTCGGTCAATTCGATCAACTGGGCGCGGCTGGCCGGCCAGATCCCCTACTATGTCTCCGCGACGGCCCAGCTGGGCGAGGCGGCCACCTTCGTCGTCCCGACCGGCAACTTCGGCGACGCCTTCGCCGGCATCGCCGCGACGAAAATGGGTCTGCCGTCCAACGGCTTCGTCGCCGCCGTGAACCAGAACGACGCCCTGGCCCGCGCCATCAACGACGGCCTGTATTCGCGCCGCGCGGCGGTCGAGAGCGGCAGCGTCTCGATGGACGTCCAGGCCCCCTCAAACTTCGAACGCCTGGTGTTCGAGGCGACCGGCCGCGACGCAGAGGCCACCCGCGCCGTGTTCGAGACCTTCGCCCGAGACGGCGCCGTCGCCTTCGATCCCGCCCTGCTGGAGCGCTTGCGCGCCCAGGTTTCGGCCGCCTCCATAGACGAGACCGAAACCCGCGCCGAAATCGCCCACGCCTACGAGACCTGGGGCCGCGTCGTCTGCCCGCACACGGCCGTGGCCCTCGCCGCCGCCCGTCGCCAGGACCGCTCCAAAGGCCCCGTCGTCGCCCTGTCCACCGCCCACCCGTCCAAGTTCGGCGCCTTCGTCTCCGACGTCCTGGGCTTCGAACCCGAACCCGCAAACGTCATCGCCGCCCTGGGCGACAAGCCCGAGCGGTTGACGGTGATTGATGGAACGATGGAGGCGGCGGTGAACGCCGTGGCGGCCTTTTCAGGCCGCCACTAAACGCTTCTAGCGACGACCGCCGCGGGTCAGCATGCCCAGCAGCATAAGACCGACGCCGGCGACCGACAGGGTGGTGACCAGCGGGCGCTTGCGGGCTTCGGCGGCGACGGTGCGGGCCTTGTCGCGATAATCGGCGGGCACCTTGTCGACCAGGCGATCGACCGAATCCATCGCCTTGCCGAAGGTTTCCAGCGAGCGGCCCTTGGCGTCGTTATAGGCGCCTTCGACCTGCATCTTCTGATCGCCGACCAGATTGCCGAAAGCCTTTTGGGCCTTGCCTTGAGCTTGCGAGGCGGCGCCGTTGATTTGTTCGTCGGTCATGGTGTCATCCTTGGGGAGAGAGCGGCGATCTCGCCGTTGCTGCATCAAAAGCCCGGTGACGCTTTCGGTTCCAGCGACCTGCCGACGCAGGCAGCGCGATCCTTTCCCTCCCCGTTCGGGGAGGGTGGTCGCGCAGCGACCGGGTGGGGGCGGCCCGGCAGGGACGCAGCTGCTGGATCGGCGACGGATCTGTGGAAGGTCACTCTGCCGCCCCCACCCGACCTCGCCTGCGGCTCGGCCACCCTCCCCGAACGGGGAGGGAAAGGAACGTCGCATCCCTCCCATTTCTGCAAGCGAGGCGTCGTGATTTCAATCACCTACCGACCGACAGCGGCAATCGACCATCCAGCCCCAAAACCGTGAGACACTGCCCCTCCGGTCTTTGACATCGCCACCCACCCAATTGCACTGTCTTGCACATTGCACGCGTTTACCCGGTGCAGTGCAATTTCCAGATTGAGACAAAGTGCACACTTTGCACCCTGTTTTTTCGCCCGTCTGCAAATGACGAAGTGCACACATTGCACTGTGTTTTTTGCCCGTCTCAGACCGGCTCCACCGCCCGCCAGTGATCCATTCGCCGCAGGAAGACCGCCGGATTCTTGGGCGTCACCAGGTTGGCCGGGTCGTGGAAGATCCGGTCGTGCAGCCGCGTCACCGTGAACCGCAACGCCGCCGCCTCGCCCAGACGCGGCAGGGCCTCACGTTCCGCCGCAGTCAACGGCCGCACGGTCTCATAGCCGCGCTGGAACGCCGCCAGAGCCTCGGGGATCGCCCGCCCCTCGGCGTCGAACCCCCAGGCCGACAGGGCGATGGCCAAATCATAGGCGAAGGCGCCGGTGCAGCCGAAATAGAAGTCGATAACCGCCGAAACCGCCCCATCTTCGAACAGGATATTGTCGGGGAAATAGTCGGCATGAATCGCCCCGCCGGGCAGATCATCCGTAAACGGATCGCCCAGCCGCGCCAGCGCCGCCTCGACCCGGTCCAGCAGCAACCGATCCTCGCCCGACGCTCCGGCTGCACACCGATCCGCCAGCCTGCGCCACATGGCCGGCCCGACCGGGTTGTCGCGCCCCAGTTCGAAACCGGCCGCCATCAGATGCAGCCGCGCCAGCACCGCCCCCGCCGCCGCCTGATCGGCTGCCGACGGCGAGCGCAGCCAGGCGCCGGTCTTCCATTCGATCACCGCCGCCGCCCGGCCGTTCAGCCGCCCCAGCCAGTCGCCCGCCCGGTTCTCGATGGGCGTGGGACAAGCGAAGCCTTGCGAAGCCAGATGCCCCGTCAGCCCCAGGCAGAAGGGCAGCGACGCCTCGTCCGTCCGCCCCTCGAACAGGGTCAGGACGAAGCGCCCCTGCGTGGTGTCCAGCCGATAGTTGGTGTTCTCCACCCCCTCGGCGATGGCCGTCAGTTCGACCACCTCGCCGATGTCGTATGCGGACAGGAACCCACTGGCATGGGTCAGGGAAACGGGGGTGAAGACGGCCATGAGCTTAGTTTAGGCCCGCATCGGCGCGGCGCGCACGCACGATCTCGGCCAGGTCCGCCATGATGCTCTCGGTCGTGGCCCAGCGCCCGGCGCCCCGGCCCCGGCAGCGCCACACTCGACCGTCCGCGCCGTAGACCTTCAGGGCATTGCCCTCGCCGCGCAGGTTGGAGAACAGCGGATCGCCGTGGTCGGCGTTCAGCGACACCGAGGGGCTGATGACCCCATCCTTCAGGTGGGCGGCGCCGATCTGGCGCACCCCGCCCTCGGCCGAGGTGGCCTCGGTCAGGTGGTCGCGCGGCACATCGCCGTCGGGCGAGCGGCCGAACGCCTCGTGGCACAGCAGCCGCACCTTGGCCGCCGCATCCAGACCCTCCAGGTCCGACGACGGATCCTCTTCCGCAAAGCCCGCCGCCCGCGCGTCGGCCAGGGCCTCGTTGAAGGCCGCGCCGTCGCCCAGCCGCTCCAGCATGAAGTTGACCGTGCCGTTCAGCACCGCCTCGAACCCGACCACCTCGCCGGCCGCGCGCGCGGCCCGCACCGTCTCGATCATCGGCGATCCGCCCCCGACAGAGGCCGACCAGAAGATGCGTCGGCCGTGCGCTTGGGCCAACGCCTGCAGCCCGCCCGGATCGCGAGCGACCGCCTGTTTGTTGGCGCTGGCCACGTCGCAGCCGGCCTCAAGGGCGGCGCGGATCACCGCATGACCCGCCTCGCCTTCCGACAGGGCCTCCAGCACGATGTCGGGCTTCTTCGCCCAAAGATCGTCGGCGTTCGCGGTGAACAGCGAGGCCGGACAGGCCACGTCGCGCGCCTTCTTCGGATCGCGCACCAGCACCCCGACCACGTCGTAGCGGGGATCGCTTAGCAACCGCCCCAGCACCCCGCCGCCGACCACGCCGCACCCGGCGACCGCCACCTTCAGCGGCGGCAGGGCGGGGGCCGGGCCCGGAGGCGCCGACTTGTCGCCGATGACCGTGCCGTCGGCCCGGTCCAGCGCCGCCACCTCGATCTCGACCCCCCGGCTTTCGCCCAGGTCGATGGCGTCGTGCTGAACCAGCGCCCCGCCCAGCTTGCGCGCCACATCCCACGACGCACGGCGATAGCGCAGGGCCGGGGCCGTATTGTCGTTGGGATCGTGGTCGTAAAGGCCGTCCACATCCTTGACCAACCGCACTCGTTTCAGCCCCAGTTCGGCCGCCAGGAAGACCGCTGTCAGGTCCGATCCGCCCCGCCCCAGCAGGGCCACCTTGCCGTCGGGCCGCACCGCGCCGAAGCCGGGCACCACCACCACCTCATGCCGGTCCAGCGCCTGTTTCAGCTGGTCGGGCCGCAGGCCGCAGGGGCGCGAATGCTCCGGCTCGCCCTCAGCGACGATGCCCAGTTCGCGCACAGACAGAGCGCAGGCGTCCAGGCCGATCCGGTCGCAGGCGATGGCCACCAGGGCCGCCGACTTCTCCTCGCCCAGGGCCACATAGCCGGGCAGCAGGTCGTTGGAATGGGCCAGGCCCAGGGCCCGCGCCTCGCCCAGCAGCCGGTCCGTCGCCCCGCCGAAGGCCGAGACCACCGCCACCACCTTCCGTCCCGCCCGCACATGGCCATAGACGGCCGAGGCGACCAGCGGCGCCTCCGCCGGGCTGCGCAGGATGGACGAGCCGAACTTCAACACCACCACCTCAGGGGCGAGCTGACTGCTGGGATCGAGGCTCTCGGATTTCTCTACGACGGCGAGTGAGGCGGACATCAGGGGTTCTCGGAAAAATCGGGATGGGGTGGGGTGAAATAGAAAAACCCCGCCAGGCGGACCGGGCGGGGTTCGGGTTCTGCGGTTGCCGGGGTTCGGCGCGCTAAACTCGTCCCGCCCGTAAGGGCATGGTGGTGGTGGTGCCGGTCGTGCCAATAATCATGCCGAAACGCGTCGCGGCGAGGCCGGCGACGGTGGAAAGTTCGGCGATGAGCGAGCGCTGTTGCACAGGGCAGGTCCGGTTGAAATCTGAGCCTAGGGTGATCGGACCACCCCCATCCTGTCAAGCGACGATGGATGATTTTTTCGCAACAGGCCGATTTTTGCTCATTTCACACCCAGCCGCACCAGCCAACAGCCGCTAATGGCATGAATTTTCCGCTTGACCGGCGCCGCCTGTTTGATCAACGTAAAGTCACTCATCAAGACCAGCCGAGGGATTAGGCCCTTTGACGCTGGGGCAACCATCGGGTCTCACAGCTCGAAACGGTGCCAACTCCTGCGAGATCCTTCGGGATCGCGAGAGATGAGTGGAGCATCGGCGAGACGACGCTCCACGATCTGTCACCGCATCGAGCCTTGCTGAGCGAGAACGATGCGGAACGACGATGACCCTAGCTGAAACCTCCCTGTTCGAAGACCCCGACTGTCGCACCGCGCCAGCCAAACCGCTCGCTCGTGAACGCGGCGGCGCCCGCGACGTCATCGTGCCCATTCCCGCCGACTTCCGCCTGGCCTCGGGCGAACGGCTGAACCAGCCCAATATCGTCGGCCGCCTGCACGGCCGGATCGGCGCGCCCGTCGTCGTCGTCGCCGGCGGCATCTCGGCCGGCCGTTTCGTTCACCGCACCGAGACCAACGGCCTGGGCTGGTGGTCGGGCGCCGTGTCGGTGCGCGGCCCCATCGACCTGAGCCGGTTCCAGGTTCTGGCCGTCGACTTCGCCCCCGGCGCCGAGTTCCTGGAAACCCCTGTCACCATCACCACCCACGACCAGGCCCGTCTGCTGGCCCTGGTCCTGACCCATCTGAAGATCGAGCGGGTCTCCGCCTTCGTCGGCTGCTCCTACGGCGGCATGGTCGGCCTGGCCTTCGCCGAACTGTTCCCCGACTGGGCCGAGCAGCTGATCGTGGTCTCGGCCGCCCACCGCGCCCACCCCCAGGCCACGGCCTGGCGCGGCATACAGCGCCGCATCCTTCAGTTCGCCGTCGCCGCCGGTCGCCCGGAAGAAGGCGTCGCCCTGGCCCGCGAACTGGCCATGACCACCTACCGCACGGCCGAGGAATTCCACGACCGGTTCGAGACCACCGCGCCCGACGCCGTCGGCGGCGCCTATCCCGTCTGCGACTATCTGACGGCGCGGGGCCAGGCGTATCGCACCCACACCACCCCGGCCCGCTGGCTGTCGATGTCCGACTCGCTGGACCGCCACAGCGTGACGCCGGAAGCCATCACCACCCCCGTCACCCTGATCGGCTTCACCTCCGACCGGCTGGTGCCGATCGACGACATCCGCGAGCTGGCCGCGCGGTTGCCGACCCTGTGGCGCTTCGTCGAAGCCCCCTCCCTGTATGGCCACGACGCCTTTCTGAAGGAGGACGCCTTCGTCGGCGACATCCTCCGCGCCGCCTTCAAGGATATCAAAGCATGACCCGCCGTCCCGCCGACCCGCACACCATCGCCGCCCGCACGGGCGTGGATACGGACACGGCCCACGGCGCGGTCATGCCGCCGCTCTATCTGTCGTCCAACTATTCCTTCGCCGGTTTCGAGCAGAAGCGGAAATACGACTACAGCCGCTCGGGCAATCCCACGCGCGACGTCCTGGCCGAGACCCTGGCCGAGCTGGAAAGCGGCGCCGGTTGCGTCATCACCGCCACCGGCATGGCCGCGGTCGACCTGCCCCTGGCCCTGCTGGAGCCCGGCGACCTGCTGATCGCCCCGCACGACTGTTACGGCGGCACCTGCCGCCTGCTGAACGCCCGCGCCAGGAAGGGTCATTTCGACCTGCTGCTGGTCGATCAGGGCGATCCCGTCGCCTTCGAGGCCGCCCTGGCGCTGAAGCCAAAACTGGTCCTGGTCGAGACCCCGTCAAACCCCTTGCTGCGCCTGGTGGACGTGGCCGACATCTGCGCCCGCGCCCATGCGGCCGGCGCCAAGGTGGTCTGCGACAACACCTTCCTGTCGCCGGCGCTGCAGAACCCGATCAAGCTGGGCGCCGACTTCGTCGTCCACTCCACGACCAAGTTCATCAACGGCCATTCCGACGTGGTCGGCGGCGCCGTGATCTCGGCCGACGCCGAGGATCATCAGACCCTGGCCTGGTGGGCCAACTGCACCGGCGTGACCGGCTCGCCGTTCGACGCCTATCTGACCCTGCGCGGCGTGCGGACCCTGTTCGCCCGGATCGAGCGGCAACAGGCCACGGCGGGCAAGATCGCCGAACTGCTGGACGCCCACCCGGCGGTCAGGGTGGTTCACTATCCCGGCCTGGCGTCCCACCCCAACCACGCGCTGGTCGCCGCCCAGCAGGCCGGACCGGGCGCCATGCTCAGCTTCGAGCTGGAGAGCGGCACGGACGCCGTGCGTGACCTGGTCGAGGCGCTGGAGATCTTCACCCTGGCTGAATCCCTGGGCGGGGTCGAAAGCCTGATCGCCCACCCCGCCACCATGACCCACGCCGCCATGACGCCGGAACAGCGCGCGACCGCCGGCATCGGCGACGGTCTGGTGCGGCTGTCGGTCGGGCTGGAGCATGTCGAGGACCTGATCGCCGACCTCTTCCCGGCTCTCGACGCCGTCATCCCGGCCAAGGCCGAAGCCGCGTAACTTTTTGCTTGCAGGAGGGGCCGAACCGGGGCAAATGCGCCGCCCCGGCCGCGGTCCCTTCGTCTATCGGTTAGGACGTCAGGTTTTCAACCTGAAAAGAGGGGTTCGACTCCCCTAGGGACTGCCACCGGACTTTAGATCACGGACCGTCGAGCGATCGCTCCGGACCCGGATTAAGATTTCAGTAACTATTTTGTTCGGAACCGGGCAGTAAGCCTTTCGATTCATGGACTTTTTTCGGACGCACTCAGGAACTATCCACAGAGCCTGTGGTTAACCCGTCGTTAGCTCGGCGCAGAAGCGCCTCTCCCCTCCTGAACCGAGACACTGAATGTTCATCGCCATCGCCCGTCCGGCGGTGGAGCCTCAAGGCCCCGACGCCGTCGCCGTCCCCGGCTCCCCCGCCATCGTCGAGATATCGCCCCGCGCCCTGCACGCGCGCCTGCTGGAAAACGCCGCCCTGCGCCGGATGCGGGGGCTGGAACGCCGCCGCGAACAACGGCTCGAAGACGCCGACTACTGGCTGCACGCCGCGCCCATGGCGGTTCGCAAAGCCAGCGCCCTGCGCGAAGAGCGCAGCTTCGCGCCCCTGCCGTAAGACGCCGGCCAACACCACCGCCCGTCATCCTCGCCCTTGTGGCGAGGGTCCAGACTCCCGGTGCGTCCGCAGGGTGCGCCATCGTCGATGCCGGGCGTATGGATCCTAGGCACAAGGCCTAGGATGACGGAATTGCAGGGGAAAACCTATCGCAGTTCGGGCGTCCGGCGCCTCAGAGAGGCCTTCAGCTTCTCCAGCTTCTGGCCCGCCGACTTGGGTCGCACGCGCTTGCGGTGCTCCAGCCCGCCGCCCCACAGGGCATGGACCGGCGCATCCAGATGCGGATGGCGGTCGTGCTGATGGACGATGGGGCTGAACCCGCCGTCGGGATTGACCACCTTGCCGTCCGCAAAGGTCAGAGTGTCGCCCGGCGTCAGGCCCAGGGTCGCCACGCGGCCGTAGTTGGGTCGGATCGACGCGCCGACCAGCCCCTGATGGATCGCCATGTTGAAGCCCGCCTGATCGGCGCCGAAGGCCCCGCCGAACTCCGAACGCGGCGTCGCCGCCAGCGACAGGATCAGCCGCGACAGGCGCGAAACCTCGGCGCGCGGCCCCAGGATCGTGCCGACGCACAGGCAGGCCTTGTCGGCCAAAGACGCCGCGATCCCCTCGCCGAACAGGGCGCGCAGGTATTTCATGTTGAAGGCGTGATCGGCCAGCGGCGCCTCGGCCTCGACAAAGGCCTCCAGACCCTCGGGCGCCGGCGCGAACGGCGCGGCCTGAAAGATCACGTCGCGCACGTCGCACGCCAAGGCCGCGCCTGGACGATCCCCCAGCATACCGGCGAAGGCCACGAACCGCTGCATCACCGGATGGGGCGCCCATCCGCGCCAGACCGGCGCATCGACGGCGATCACGTCGTGCTGGGCCAGGAAGGCGCGCAGGGCCGGCTCGGCATCCACGACCAAGGCGACCGGACCGTCGAACACGGCCCGTAACGACAGGACGAAGGGCGCGATGTCGGCGGCGTCGTATCCGGTGGCGTAGCCGACCACCACGTCTCCGTCCGGCAGCGGCTCGAACCGGCGTCCGACCTCCAGCGCCTGGGCCAGCCAGTCCAGATAGTCCGACCGGACGGCCCCCTGTTTCATCGCGTCAGCGCGGGCCCATCAGGTCGGCGAACCGGTCGAACAGATACAGGCTGTCCGCCGGGCCGGGCGAGGCCTCGGGGTGGTGCTGGACGCTGAAGATCGGCTTGTCCTTGACCGCGATGCCGCAGTTGGTGCCGTCGAACAGGCTGACGTGGGTTTCGGTCACGGCGTCGGGCAGGCTGTCGCGATCGACGGTGAAGCCGTGGTTCATCGACACGATCTCGACCTTGCCGGTGGTCAGGTCCTTGACCGGATGGTTGGCGCCGTGGTGGCCCTGTTCCATCTTCACCGTCCGGGCGCCCAGGGCCAGGGCCAGCATCTGGTGACCCAGGCAGATGCCCATCAGAGGCTTGCCGCTGGCGACCAGTTTCTGGATTTCCGGCACGGCGTATTCGCCGGTCGCCGCCGGATCGCCCGGACCGTTCGACAGGACGACGCCGTCGGGATTGCGGGCCAGAACCTCTTCCGCCGTCGTCGTGGCGGGCACCACGGTGATCTTGGCGCCGGTCGAGGCCAGGGCGCGAAGGATGTTGCGCTTCACCCCATAGTCGATGACGACCACGGACTTGCGGCCTTCAGTCTTCGGGTGACCTTCCGGCCATTCCCACAGGCCCTCGTCCCATTCGAACGCCTGAAGCGTCGAGGCGGGCTTGGCCAGATCCAGGCCGACCAGCCCGGTCCAGGCGCGGGCCTGGGCGATCAAAGCGTCCAGGTCGAATTCGCCGTTCGGATCATGGGCGATGACCGCGTGCGGGGCGCCCTTGTCGCGGATGATCTTGGTCAGGGCGCGGGTGTCCACGCCGGCTAAACCCACCACGCCGCGCCGCTTCATCCAGTCGTCGAAACTAGCGTCCGAGCGATAGTTGGCAGGATCGGTCGGCACGTCGCGGAAGATGGCGCCCCGCGCCGAGGTGTCCGAACCGCCGCCGATCTGTTCGATGTCTTCCACATTGGTGCCGGTGTTGCCGACGTGCGGGAAGGTGAAGGCCAGGATCTGGCTCATATAGGACGGGTCGGTCAGGATTTCCTGATAGCCGGTCATGGCGGTGTTGAAGACCACCTCGCCCAGGGCCGAACCGACGGCGCCGACGCCGATCCCCTGCAGGACCGTGCCGTCGGCGAGCGCGAGGACGCCCGTGGCGCCCGGAAGAATCTTCGTCGTCATGGGCGCGCTCCTACACACGAATCCGGCCCGAAAGGCGGCCGAACGCAAACGGCGGCGTCGTTAAGCCCTGCAGTCGCCGGGGTCAACGACCATCGGTGATGGAAGCCGGTCCGATCAGCTGGAAAGTCGCCGTCGCCCCGCCCTGGGCGTGCGGCGCCAGCCACACGTCGAACAGCCCCGGCTCGATGCGCCAGGTCTCGTCCGCCCCGATGAAGCCCAGCTGGCGCGGGTTCAGGGTGAAGGTCACCTTCTCGCTCTGGCCCGGACGCAGCGACACCCGCTTGAAGTCCTTCAGCAGCCGCCCCGGCTGGGTCAGGCTGGCGACCCGGTCGTGGATATAGAGCTGCACCAGCTCCTCGGCCGCGCGCGATCCGGTGTTGGTCACGGTCACCGCGACGTCCAGCGTTCCGGCCCACTGGAGCTTGTCGCTCTGCATCTCAATCAGCCCGTAGCTGATTGCGCCATAGGTCAGGCCATGGCCGAACGGATAAAGCGCCGTATTGGGCGTCTCGCGATAGCGGGACTTGTATTCCTCGGTCGCCAGATCGGGATTGGCCGGGCGACCCGTCGTCTTGCGGTCGTAGGAATAGGGCTGCTGGCCCGACTTGTGCGGGAAGCTGATCGGCAGACGCGCCGACGGGCCGTGATCGCCGAACAGGACGTCGGCGACGGCATGGCCCATCTGTTCGCCCAGGAACCAGGTCACGACGATGGCCTGGGCGTTCTTCACATTGCCTTCCAGCGCCAGGGCCCGGCCGTTGCGCAGCAGGATGACGATCGGCTTGCCCAGGGCCGTCATGGCGTCGACCAGCGCCATCTGCGGCGCAGGCACGACGATCTCGGTGCGCGACTGGGCCTCGCCCGACATATTGGTCGCCTCGCCGATGGCCAGGACGATGACGTCGGCGTCGCGGGCGGCCGCAATAGCCTGTTCGATGCCGCCGGCCAGCGGCGTTTCGACGCCCGAACCGCGCGCGATGGTCAGGCGCTGGGGATCGCTCATGGCCGCACGGAAACCGGCCTCCAGCGAGACGCGACGCTCGGGCGCGCCCCAGATGGTCCAAGGCCCCCAGACATTGTCCACGTCGTCGGCGAACGGGCCGATCAGGGCGATCTTCTGGCTCTTGTTCAGCGGCAGAAGACCATTGTCGTTCTTCAGCAGCACGACCGACTTGCGGCCCGCCTCGCGCGACAGTTCGATATGTTCGCGCGCGCCCACCACGGCCTTCTCGCGCACCGGATCGGTGCCGCGGTAGGGATCGTCGAACAGGCCCAGCGCCGCCTTGGTGTTCAGGACGCGGCGCACCGCCTCGTCCAGACGCGCCATCGACACCTCGCCCGAGGCCACGAGGCCGGGCAGATGCTCCAGATACAGGCCCGACACCATGGACACGTCCACCCCGGCGTTGAACGCCAGGCGCGCGGCGTCGCGGCCATCCTCGGCGAACCCGTGGGCCACCAGCTCCTGCTCGGAGGTGTAGTCGGAGACGACGAAGCCCTCAAAGCCCCATTCCCCGCGCAGGATGTCGGTCAGCAGCTTGCGACTGCCCGACGCCGGCACGCCGTTCACGTCGTTGAAGGCGCTCATGATCGACAGGGCGCCGGCGTCCACCGACGCCTTGAACGGCGGCAGGAAGACCCCGCGCAGCGTCTGCTCGCTCATGTCGGTGGTGTTGTATTCCATCCCGCCGACGGCGGCGGAATAGGCGGCCATGTGTTTGGCGGTGGCCAGGACGGCGTCACGGTCGTCCAGCCCCTTCTCGCCCTGGAAGCCGCGCACGCGGGCGGCGGCCAGCAGGTTGTTCAGCAGCACGTCCTCGCCGGCGCCCTCGACGTTGCGGCCCCAGCGCTGGTCGCGCGCCACGTCCACCATGGGGGCGTAGGTCTGGTGCACGGCCGACGCCGCCGTCTCGATGGCCGCCGCCCGCGCGGTGCGTCGCGCCAGTTCGGTGTCGAAGGCTGCGGCTTCCGCCAGCGGCACGGGGAAGATGGTGGACAGGCCGTGGATCACGTCCGCCGCGAACAGCAGCGGGATCTTCAGCCGGCTTTCCTCCATCGCCACCTGCTGGATGCGGCGGCCCGTCTCGGCGCCGATGCCGTTGAACAGGCTGCCGACCTTGCCTTCGCGGATCAGGGCGGTGACACGCGCGGGATCCCCCGTGCCGTCCAGCGGGTTCACCGCCGTGGGCATCCACCGGAACGGATCGGCCAGCAGGTTCAGCTGTCCCGCCTTCTCCTCGACCGTCATGGCCGCGATCAGATCCTCGATCTTCTGGCGGTGACGCGCGACGGTGCGGGACGCTTGGGCGGATACAGGCATGGGGAAAACTCCGGCGCCCATCAGGGCCAAAAGCCCCAGGCCAGACAAGAAATTTCTACGGGAAGCCGCAGGCTTGAGAGGTCGCGTCATACGGGTGGCGCTCCTTCAGAGGAAAAAATCGAGCAGCGAGCGCGCAGGCCTAGCCTCTCGCCCCCGGCGGCTTCAACCCCCGCCCCCGATGTAAATCGATGTAACGCCTCGGTGCGCGGTCACGCCGCGTTTCATCCCCCCGCCTCATCCCCCCGCCTCATCCCAAGGCGATGTCCAGGAACATCATCCCCACCAGGCCGATCATCAGACCGATCATCGATCCCTCGCCCTTTGACTTCTCGCGGGTTTCGGGAATGATCTCGGCGGTGACGACATAGATCATGGCCCCGGCCGCCAGCCCCAGGCCCCACGGCAGGGCGCCGGGCAGCACATCGACCACGCTGGCCCCGATCAGGCCCCCGACCGGCTCGACCAGACCAGAAGCCAGCGCCGCCAGGAACGAAGGCCAACGCCCATAGCCCAGGGTCGCCATCGCCGCCGAAACGGCCAGCCCCTCGGGCATGTTCTGGATGCCGATGCCCAGCGCCGTGGACAGGCCCTGATGCATGTCGCCGCCGCCGAAGCTGACGCCCACGGCCGCGCCCTCGGGGAAGTTGTGCAGGGTGATGGCGATGATGAACAACCAGATGCGCCGCGACAGGTCGCGCGATCCCGCCGGGCCGATGGCCAGCATGTCCACCGGCGCAAACCGGTTCATCAGGCCGATCACCGTCGCCCCGATCAGCACCGCCGCCGCCATGACGCCGGCCGCGGCCGCCTGGCTGGCCCCGCCGGCCTGCAACACGTCCACGCCGGGAATGATCAGCGAGAAGAAGGACGCCGCCAGCATGACCCCGGCGGCGAAGCCCAACAGGGCGCTCTGAGTCTGAACCCCGGGCCTCTTGATGAACAGCAGCGGCGCGGCGCCGACCGCTGTCATCATGCCCGCCGCCAGACTGCCGAGGCCGCCCGCCGCGATGGGGGCCAAGCTGCCGGAGGCAGGGAAAAGAGATTCCATCATTCGCCTGCATTGCGGTGCGATCCGGCAAGAGACAAGCCCCAATACTCGCGTTAGAGAAACCGTCATGTCCCAGGCCGTCGCCCTTCCCCCGAGCCCAAGCCGTGGAGCTGACGCTGCGTCGGCCCTGGCGGCCGCGCGGCGCGTCGTGGTCAAGATCGGTTCGTCCCTGCTGATCGACGCCGCAACGCGCCGGCCGACGCACGACTGGCTGGCCGCCGTCGCCTCCGATCTGGCGGCGTTGAAGGCCGAGGGGCGCGAGGTCATCGTCGTCTCGTCCGGCTCCATCGCCCTGGGGCGCGGCCGACTGCCGAACCTGGGCGCGCGGCTGGAGGACAAGCAGGCGGCGGCCTCGGTCGGTCAGTCCCTGCTGATGGCCGCCTGGTCCGAAGCCTTGGCCCCGCACGATCTGGTCGTCGGTCAGGTGCTGTTGACCCGCGACGACACCGAACGGCGCCGGCGCTGGCTGAACGCCCGCGCCACGGTCGAGGCCCTGCTGACCCACGGCGTCATCCCCATCGTCAACGAGAACGACACGGTCGCCACCGAGGAAATCCGTTACGGCGACAACGACAGGCTGGCGGCGCGCACGGCCCAGCTGGCGCGGGCCGATCTGCTGATCCTGCTGTCGGACGTGGACGGCCTCTACACCGCCGACCCGCGCCGTGATCCGAGCGCCGCCCACCTGCCCCTGATCGAAACCCTCAGCCCCGACATCCTGGCCATGGGCGGGGGCGCCAACGCCGATGCGGGCGTGGGGACCGGCGGCATGGCGACCAAGTTGGCGGCGGCCCAGATCGCGCGCTCGGCCGGCTGCGCCACCATCATCGCCTCGGGCCAGACCTTGTCGCCCCTCTCGGCCGTGCGCGACGGCGCCCGCGCCACCCTGATCGCCGCGCCCGACGGACCGATGGCCGCCTACAAACAGTGGATCGCCGGCAGCCTGTCGCCGGCCGGAACCCTGACGCTGGACGCCGGCGCGGTCACGGCGCTGAAGGCCGGCAAGAGCCTGCTGCCCGCCGGAGTCACCGGCGTCTCCGGCGGCTTCGAGAAGGGCGACTGCGTGCGCCTGATCGACCCGGACGGGCGCTCGGTCGGCGTGGGCCTGGCCGCCTACGCCGCCGACGAGGCCGCGCGCATCCGGGGCCGCCGTTCGGACGAGATCGAGGCGATCCTGGGCTATCGCGGGGCCTCGGTGCTGATCCACCGCGACGACATGGTGCTGGACGACCGATGACCGATCTGACGACCCGAATGTTCGACCTGGGCCAGCGCGCCCGCGCCGCCGCAGCTGCCTTGCGCGAGGCGCCGGCCGCCGCCCGCACCCGCGCGCTGGAACGCTTGTCCGCAAAGCTGGCGGCGGCCGAACCCGCCCTCCTGGCCGCCAACGCCCGCGACGTGGAGGCCGCCCGCGCCAATGGCATGACCGAGGCCCTGATCGACCGGCTGTCGCTGACGCCCGCCCGCGTCGCCGGCATGGCCCAGGCCGTCGCGACCATCGCCGCCGTGCCCGACCCCCTGGGCGTCGAGACCGAACGCTGGACCCCCGCCAACGGCCTGGACATCGCCCGCGTCCGCACCCCCATCGGCGTCCTGGGCGTGATCTACGAGAGCCGCCCCAACGTCACCGCCGACGCCGCCGCCCTGTGCATCCGCTCGGGCAATGCGGCCATCCTGCGCTGCGGTTCGGACTGTCTCCAGTCGTCGCTCGCCATCGCCGCCCTGATCGCCGAGGCCCTGGCCGAGGCGGACTTGCCGGCTGACGCGATCCAGCTGGTCGACACCCCCGACCGCGAGGCCGTGGGACTGATGCTGACCGGGCTGGCCGGCGCCATCGACGTGATCATTCCGCGCGGCGGCAAGAGCCTGGTCGCCCGCGTCCAGGCCGAGGCCCGCACGGCGGTGCTCAGCCACCTGGAAGGCCTGAACCACACCTATCTGCACTACGCCGCCGATGTGGACGCCGCCCGCGCCATCGTCCTGAACGCCAAGATGCGGCGCGTCTCGGTGTGCGGCGCGACCGAGACCCTGCTGGTGGACCGCGAGGGCGCCCGACGCCTGCTGCCCCACGTCGCCGCCGACCTGCTCGCCGCCGGCTGCGAACTGCGCGGCGACGCTGACGCCTGCGCCCTGGTCCCCGCAATGGTTTCGGCGACGGAGGCCGACTGGACCACCGAATATCTGGCGCCCATCCTGTCGGTGCGGATCGTGGACGATCTGGACGCCGCCACCGACCACATCGCCCGCTACGGCTCGGGCCACACCGAGGCCATCGTCACCACGGACACGGCGGCCGCCGAACGGTTCGCGGCGCGGGTGGACAGCGCCATCGTCCTGATCAACGCCTCGACCCAGTTCGCAGACGGCGGCGAGTTCGGCTTCGGCGGCGAAATCGGCATCTCCACCAACCGCCTGCACGCCCGCGGCCCGGTCGGCGCCGAACAACTGACCACCTACAAATACGTCGTGCGCGGCCAGGGCCAGATCAGGCCCTGACTTGCCTGATGTAAGGAAATTCCTTACCTTCCTCCCATGATCAAGAGCCGCCTGACCTCCAAGGCCCAGACTACCATCCCTCAGGCCGTGCGCGCCGCGCTGAGTCTGCAGGACGGTGACGAGTTGCAATACGACCTGGACGGCGACCGGGTGATCCTGCGCAAGGCCCGCAGGGCGCCGGCGGACGATCCCTTCGCGGCGTTCGACGAATGGGACAGCGACGCGGACCGCAAGGCCTATGCCGGACTTTGAGCGCGGCGACGTCGTCCGCGTCCCCTTCCCCTACACCGACCGCAGCACCCGCCAGCATCGCCCGGCCCTGGTCGTTTCCGATGGGCCGCTGGGCGACGGGGACAGGCTGTTGTGGGTCGTCATGATCACCAGCGCGGACAACCGGCCGTGGGCGGACGATGTGCCGTTCGGCGACAGCTATGCCGACGCCGGACTGCCCGCGCCGTCCGTTGTCCGCCCCGCCAAGATCGCGGCCATCGACGCTGCCGTGGCGACCCACCTCGGCCGCATCGACGACGAGCGTCTGGCGCGGACGATGGCTGTCATCCGCGCCAACCTCTGACGTTCACGCCCTCCCGGCCTCAAGTAGCGCGAAGCGCGATAGGCCCAGCAAGAGAGCTTATGCTCTGCCCTTGGGCAGAGCATAAGCGATCACGTAATCGCCCTCCGGCGTCTCCATGAAGTGGTGGCCGCCGGCCATGATTACCAGATACTGGCGGCCGTTCTGCTCATAGATCATCGGGTTGGCCTGGCCGCCTGCAGGCAGGACGTCGGACCAGACGGTCTTGCCGGTCTCGATGTCGATGGCGCGGATCAGGTCGTCGGTCGCTGCGGCGATGAAGATCAGGCCGCCCGCCGTGACCACCGATCCGCCGTTGTTCGGCGTGCCGATCTCCAGCGGCAGGTGCGAGGCGATGCCCCACGGGCCGTTCTTGCGCGCCGTGCCGAACGGACGGTCCCACAAGGTCTTGCCCGAGCGCAGGTCGATGGCGGTGATGCCGCCGTACGGAGGCTCCTTGCACAGCAGGCCCGTCCACTTCACGCGCCAGCCGGCGTTGACGTCGATGGCGTAGGGTACGCCGATCTGCGGATCGCCGGCGCCTTCGCCCTTGGACAGGCTGCCGCCGCGTTCGGCCGCTTCCTTCTGTTGCTGGATGTAGCGAGGGTCGTCGCGCGGGAACCAGCCCTTCTCGTTCGCCTCGGCGCGGGGCACCAGCCGGTTGTAGTTGGGCATGTCGTTATAGTTGGCCACGATCACGCCGCGCGCCGGATCGACCGCCACGCCGCCCCAGTCCGAACCGCCGTTGTAGCCCGGATAGTTGATGTAGTGGTTGGTCGAGGGCGGGGTGTAGTAGCCCTGATAATTCGCCTTCTTGAAGTTGATGCGGCACATCATCTGATCGATCGGCGACATGCCCCACATGTCCGCCTCGACCAGGTTCGGCTTGCGCAGGGTGGCGAACAGCGAGAACGGCTGGGTCGGCGAACGCTGGCCCTGTTCCGTACCGCCGGTCGTGGGAACGCGGCGCTCCTCGACACCGTGCAGCAGCTGGCCGGTGGCGCGGTTGAACACATACATGTCGCCCTGTTTGGAGGGCAGCAGCACGGCGGGCACCACGCCGTTCGCGGTCGGATAGTCGATCAGCGTCGCCTGCGAGCCCAGGTCGAAATCCCAGACGTCGTTATGCACGGTCTGATAATGCCAGCGCGGCTTGCCGGTGGTCACGTCCAGCGCGACCAGCGAGGTCGAATACTGTTTCTCCAGCGGACGGCGCGAGCTGGACCAGTAGTCGGCGGCCGAGTTGCCCATCGGCAGATAGACCAGGCCCAGGGCCTCGTCGCCCGTCGCCGTCGTCCACATGTTCGGCGTGCCCGGCGTGTAGGTTTCACCCTCGGGCGGCAGGCCGCTGCGGTCGGGGCGCATCATGTCCCAGGCGAACCGAAGTGCGCCGGTCTCGACGTCGAAGCCCTGGATTACGCCCGAGGCGTTCCAGCGTTTCTGGCCGTCCAGCACCTGATGCCCGGTGACGATGATCCCGCGTACGATGACGGGGGCGGAGGTGATCGACACCATGCCGGGATAGGGATCGCCCATGCCGGTCTTGATGCTGACGGCGCCGTTCTGGCCGAAGGCCGGGCACGGACGGCCCGTGCGGGCGTCAACCGCGACGATGCGGCCGTCCAGCGTCCCTTCGACGATCTTGGTCGCGCAGGGCTCGGCCGGATTGGCGTTGGCCCGCGCATGATAGGTCACGCCGCGGCAGGCGGCGGTATAGGGGATCTGGTCGTCGGCGACCTGGGGGTCATAGGTCCAGATCTGGTTGCCGGTGGAGGCGTCCAGGGCGAACAGCTTGTTCCGCGCCGAGCAGAGATAGACGGTGTTCCCGACCTTCAGCGGCGTGGTCTCGGCGCCCCAGCGTTCGCCCGGCAGATCGCCGGTGCGGAAGGTCCAGGCCCGTTCCAGCTGACCGACATTGTCCTTGTTGATCTGGTTCAGCGGCGAATAGCGCTGGGCGCTGTCGGTGCCGCCATAGGCCGGCCAGTCGGCGCCGGTCTTCAGCAGGGACGGATCGTTGTAGCCGCCGCGCACGCCCGGCACAGGGCTCATCACCTGGGCCTGATTAGCCTGAGCGACCGCGAAACCGAAGACGACGGTCAGGACCGCAAGCCCCAGGGCGCCGAAGCCCGCCGTCTTGCCCCCGCCGCGCGACCGCAGCACCGGCAAGGTCGCCAGCACCAGGAACATCAGCACCAAAGGCCCGACCAGACGCGGCACCAGGGCCCAGCCGTTCAGGCCCTTTTCCCAAAGCGCCCAGATCACCGTGGCGACGAAGACCGCCCCATAGACCCACGCCCCGCGAACATCGCGATAGACAAGCAAAAGGCCTGACACGATCAGCGCCAGACCCGCGAGCAGATAGTACCAGGAGCCGCCCAACATCACGAGCTGGACGCCCCCGACGGTCAGCACCAGACCGATCACGGCCAGCAAAAGACCGAGAAGCAGCGTCAGCCACCCTCCCGGTCCGGTGGGGGTTGTCCATCGCGGCATGATCGCACTCTCTGGCTGCATAATGAGCCTCGGCAACGCTTGGGCGCCACTGAGGTTCCTAATTGTCGCACCCCGGAACAAACGGCCGTTGCGCTGCACACGCCTCCACAGAGCAACTTTTGACGACGAAACATCCGCAATTGGATGATTTTTTCTTTTTCAGCGGCTGAGAACCGCTCGCGGCAATAATATTTGCCTTGAACCGAGCGTTTGCGGCATATGCGCGTCATGCATAAGACCCTGAAGCAAGGCGGGACTTTCGTCGTCGAACCACGCCGCCTCTCGAAGGCCACAGCCGAACTGCGCGCGCGCGGCTTCGGCGAGATCACGATTCCGCCCTCGACCGAGACGGCCGAGAAACAGGCGTCGCGCTGCACCGACTGCGGCGTGCCGTTCTGCCAGAACGCCTGCCCGCTTCAGAACAACATTCCCGACTGGCTGCGCCTGTCGGCCGAGAACGAGCCGCGCGAGGCCTGGCGCGTCGCGTCCCTGACCTCGACCATGCCCGAAATCTGCGGCCGCATCTGCCCGCAGGACCGGCTGTGCGAGGGGGCGTGCACATTAAACCAGTCCGGCTGGGACGCCGTCACCATCGGCTCGGTCGAGGCCTGGCTGGGCGACCAGGCCTTCGCCAACGGCTGGGTCGAACCGATCCGTCCGGCGGCCGAACGCGGCGAGACCGTCGGCATCGTCGGCGCGGGCCCGGCCGGCATGGCCGCCGCCGACCGTCTGCGCAGCGAAGGCTATCAGGTCACCGTCTATGACCGGCACGACCGGGCCGGCGGCCTGCTGATCTATGGCATCCCCGGCTTCAAGCTGGAGAAGCACGTCGTCCAGCGTCGCGTGGACCGCCTGATCGACGGCGGCGTCCAGTTCGTGCTGGGCTGCGAAATCGGCAAGGACGTGACCCTGACCGAACTGCGCGAGCGCCACGACGTGGTCCTGCTGGCTATGGGCGTCTATCAGCCGCGCATCCTGTCGGCGCCGGGGCGTGGGCCGGATTCGACCGTCGCGGCCCTGTCCTATCTGACGCACCAGAACCGGCGCGACCTGGGCGACGCCGAGGAAGACGGCTGGCACGAGGCGCGCGGCAAGCGGGTGGTCGTGATCGGCGGCGGCGACACCGCCATGGACTGCGTCCGCACCGCCGTGCGCCAAGGCGCAGCCTCGGTCACCTGCCTCTATCGTCGCGACCGCGAGAACATGCCCGGTTCAGCCCGCGAAGTGGTCAACGCCGAGGAAGAAGGCGTCGTCTTCGAATGGCTGGGCGCGCCCAAGGCCCTGTTGTCGCAAGGCGACCGCGTCACCGGCGTGCGCGCCGCGCGGATGCAGCTGACTGAGGCGGCCCCCGGCGGGCGGCGCGACATCGTCCCCGTCCCCGGCGCCGACTTCGACATCCCGGCCGACATCGTCATCGAGGCCCTGGGCTTCTCGCCCGAGCCGTTCGCGGCGCATGAACCCAATCTTCGCCTGCGCGACGACGGCACCATCAAGGTCGGCTCCGTCAGCTTCGCCACCAGCCTGCCCGGCGTGTTCGCCGCTGGCGACGCCGTGCGCGGCGCCTCCCTGGTCGTCTGGGCCGTTCGGGAAGGCCAGGACGCCGCTGCCGAGATCGACCGTTACTTCAAGACCCGCACCGAGGAGGTCGCGGCATGACCTGGCTGAACAAGTACAACGAGACCCGCGACCGCCTGGAAGCCGGCCACGCCTATGACCGCGCCTCCGAGCGCGACGCCTGCGGCGTGGGCCTGGTCTGCTCCATCGACGGCACGCCGCGCCGCGACGTGGTCGAATATGCGATCCGCAGCCTGAAGGCCGTGGCCCACCGCGGCGCGGTCGATCCCGACGGCCTGTCGGGCGACGGGGCCGGCATCATGGCCGAACTGCCCCAGGGCTTCTTCGCCGACCAGGTGGCCTCCATCGGCCAGTCCCTGCGGCCCGGCCCGATCTGCGTCGGCCAAGTCTTCCTGCCGCGCACCGACCTGGGCGCCCAGGACCGCGCCCGCGCCATCGTCGAAACCGAAGCCCTGCGCGCCGGTTTCTGGATCTATGGCTGGCGCCAGACGCCCATCGACCTGTCGGTCGTGGGGACCAAGGCCGGGGCGACCCGGCCCGAGATCGAACAGATCATGCTGGCCCCGCCGCTGGACGACGCCGGCCAGCCGCTGGACGGCGAGGCGCTGGAGCGTGAGCTGTACCTGTGCCGCCGCCGCATCGAGAAGACGGTCAAGACCGAGAACCTGGCCGCCGTCTATATCTGCACCCTGTCCGCACGCTCCATCGCTTACAAGGGGATGGTGCGGGCCGAGCTGCTGGGCGACCTATATCCCGATCTGGAGGATCCACGCTTCGTCTCGGCCTACGCCGTCTTCCACCAGCGCTATTCGACCAACACCTTCCCCGAATGGAAGCTGGCCCAGCCCTTCCGCATGATGGCCCACAACGGCGAGATCAACACGCTGAAGGGCAATCTGAACTGGATGAAGTCGCACGAGATCCGCATGGCCGCCCAGGCCTTCGGCGACCGGGACCGCGAGGTGAAGCCGGTGGTTCAGCCGGGCGGGTCGGACTCCGCCGCCCTGGACAATGTCATGGAGGTGCTGGTCCACGCCGGTCGCCCTGCGCCCATGGCCAAGGCCCTGCTGATTCCCGAGGCCTGGGCCAAGGACGACGTGGTCATGCCGCCCGAGCACCGGGCCTTCTACGCCTATTGCAATGCGGTGATGGAGCCGTGGGACGGCCCGGCCGCCATCTGCGCCGCCGACGGCCGCTGGATCGTGGCGGGCAAGGACCGCAACGGCCTGCGCCCCCTGCGCGCGGTCGAGACCGTGGACGGTTTGCTGATGGCCGGTTCGGAAGCCGGCCTGGTGCCGATCCCCGAAAGCCGGGTGAAACGCCGCCTGCACATCGGCCCCGGCAAGCTGATCGCCGTCGATATGAAGCACGGCCGTCTGTACGACGAGCACGAGGCCATCGACGCCCTGTCCGCCGCCCACCCCTATACCGAGTGGCTGGACAATATGGTCGATCTGGAGCCGATCATCGGCCCCGGCCCGGAGCCGCGTTCGGCCTCCGGCGAGGATCTGACCCGCCGCCAGATCGCCGCCGGCTACAGCCGCGAAGACCTGGACCTGCTGCTGGACGCCCTGGTGCGCGACGGCAAGGAGGCCGTCGGCTCCATGGGCGACGACGCCCCGCCAGCGGTGCTGTCGGCCCTCCCGCGCCCGTTGAGCCACTATTTCCGCCAGAACTTTTCGCAGGTGACCAATCCGCCCATCGACCCCCTGCGCGAAGCGGGGGCGATGAGCCTGAAGACCCGGTTCAAGAACCTTGGCAACATCCTGGCCGAGGAAGAGGCCCAGACCGACGTCTTCGTGCTGGACAGCCCCGTCCTGACCAACGGCATGTACGAGCGGATGGTCGGGACGGTCGGGGCCGGTTCGACCGTGATCATCGACTGCAGCTATGACGTGCCGTCCGACGACGCCCGCCCCGGCGCCGGCCTGCGCGCGGCGCTGGACCGGATCATGGACGAGGCCGAGGCCGCCGCCCGCGACGGCGCAGCCCTGATCGTGCTGACGGACCAGGCCGGATCGGCGACTCGTCTGGCCGCGCCGATGATCCTGGCCACCGCCGGGGTCCACGGGCGCCTGACCCAGGCGGGCCTGCGGACCTATTGCTCCATCGTGGTGCGCACGGCCGAGACGCTGGACCCGCACGGGTTCGCCGTCCTGGTCGGGGTCGGCGCCACCACCGTCAACGCCTGGCTGGCCCAGGACCTGTTCCAGGAGCGTCTGGACCGGGGCCTGTATCCCGGCCTGACGCTGCGCGACGCCTGTCTGAACTACAAGGCCGGCATCGAGGCGGGTCTGCTGAAGACCTTGGCCCGCAAGGGGATCAGCGTCATCTCCGCCTATCGCGGCGGCTGCGAGTTCGAGGTGCTGGGCCTGTCGCGCGCCCTGACGGCCGAGTTCTTCCCCGGCGCCCCGTCGCGCATCTCGGGCATCGGCCTGGCCGGTCTGGAACAGGCGGCGATGAAGCGGCACAAGGTGGCCTGGGGCGAGGCCCTGCCCTCGCCCGCCATCGGCGGCTTCTTCAAGATCCGTTCGGGCGGCGAGGCCCACGCCCACGAGGCCAAGACGATCCACCTGCTGCAGGACGCCTGCAACCGGGGCGACTATCGCCGGTTCAAGCAGTTCTCCGAGGCCGTCCGCGCCCAGGCCGATCTGTCCCTGCGCGACCTGCTGGACTTCCGCGAAGGCGTCGCCATTCCGGTCGACCAAGTCGAGAGCGTGTCAGACATCCGCCGTCGTTTCCTGACCCAGGCCATGTCTTTGGGCGCGCTCGGCCCCGAGGCGCACGAGACGCTGAACATCGCCATGAACCGCATCGGCGCCCGCTCGGTCTCGGGCGAAGGCGGCGAGGATCCCGAACGCTATCACCCGCGCCCCAACGGCGACGACGCCAACTCGGCGGTCAAACAGGTGGCCTCGGGCCGGTTCGGCGTCACGGCTGAATATCTGAACCAGTGCCGCGAGATCGAGATCAAGGTCGCCCAGGGCGCCAAGCCCGGCGAGGGCGGCCAGCTGCCCGGCTTCAAGGTGACCGAGTTCATCGCCCGGATGCGCCACGCCGTGCCCGGCACCACCCTGATTTCGCCGCCGCCGCACCACGACATCTATTCGATCGAGGACCTGGCCCAGCTCATCTATGATCTGAAGGCCATCAACCCCGATGCGCGGGTGACGGTGAAACTGGTGTCCGCCTCGGGCATCGGCGCCATCGCCTCGGGGGTGGCCAAGGCCAACGCCGACGCCATCCTGATCGCCGGTCACAACGGCGGCACCGGCGCCTCGCCCCAGACCTCGATCAAACACGCCGGCTTGCCGTGGGAGATTGGCCTGGCCGAGGCCCACCAGGTGCTGACGCTGAACAATCTGCGCGGCACGGTGACGCTGCGCACCGACGGCGGGGTCCGCACCGGCCGCGACGTGGTCATCGCCGCCATGCTGGGGGCCGAGGAATACGGCGTCGGCACCGCCGCCCTGATCGCCATGGGCTGTCTGATGGTGCGCCAGTGCCATTCGAACACCTGTCCCGTCGGCGTCTGTTCCCAGGACGAGCGGCTGCGCGAGAAGTTCACCGGCACGCCCGACAAGGTCGTGAACCTGTTCACCTTCATCGCCGAGGAGACGCGCGAGATCCTTGCCTCGATCGGCGCGCGCACAATGGACGAGATCATCGGCCGCACCGACCTGCTGCGTCAGGTCCGGCGCGGCGGCTCGCACCTGGACGACCTGGACCTGAACCCGCTGCTGGTTCAGGTGGACGAGGGCGCGGCCGGCAAATGGGCCGACAAGACGACCCGCAAGCCCATCGCCGACAGCCTGGACGCGCGAGTGCTGCAGGACGCCGTCCGCTTCCTGGATCGCGGCCAGACGCTGGAACTGTCCTATCCGCTGAACAACACCCAGCGCACGGTCGGCGCGGCCGTCTCATCCGCCATCGTGCGGCGCTTCGGCCCTCAGGGACCGGCCGGGCGGCTGAAGCTGCGTCTGGAAGGCATTGCGGGCCAGAGCTTCGGCGCCTTCGCCGCCAAGGGCCTGGAACTGCACCTGACGGGCGAGGCCAACGACTATGTCGGCAAGGGCCTGTCGGGCGCCGAGATCTCGGTCAGGACGCCCGAATGGCGCGAGGATCAGCTGATCTGCGGAAACACCACCCTGTATGGCGCCACTTCGGGCCGGCTGTTCGTGGCCGGTGCGGCGGGCGAGCGGTTCGCGGTGCGCAACTCGGGCGCCGAGGCTGTGGTCGAGGGCCTGGGCGCGCACGGCTGCGAATATATGACCGGCGGCCGGGTCGTCGTGCTGGGCTCGGTCGGATGGAACCTGGCGGCGGGCATGAGCGGCGGCGAGCTGTTCGTGCTGGACCAGCCGGGCTTTGCAGAACGGGCTCTGAACGGCGACCTGGCGGGCGTGTCCGACATCGACGCGGCGGCGGCCGAACGGCTGCGCGGCCTGGTCGAGGCGCATCTGGCGGCGACCGCCTCCCCGCTGGCTCGACGCCTGCTGGGCGACTGGGACAACACGCTGCAAAGGTTCGTGCGGATCGTTCCGCTGACGGACATTGTCACCCGGTCGGAACGGCTTAAGACTTCCGCCTGACCTCGTTTTCTTCCTCTCCTCCCCGAGACGAATTCATGACCCGACACGCCGCCCTCGCCGCCACACTCGTCGCGGGGGCGGCGTCGCTGGCGTCTCCCGTCCTGGCGTCGCCCGCTCTGCTGGCGCACCAGGCGCCGCTGGTCATCGACAATGCGGCGACGGCCTGGATCCTGACCTCAACGGCCCTGGTGCTTCTGATGACCCTGCCGGGCCTGGCGCTGTTCTACGGCGGCATGGTCAGAAAGAAGAACATCATCAGCGTCATCGCCCAGTCGGCGGCCGCCTTCGCCATCGTCTCGGTGCTGTGGTTCCTGGTCGGCTACAGCCTGTCGTTCGGCAAGGGGCCGGAGGCGATCAACGGCTTCATCGGCGGCGTCCAGGCGGCCTTCCTGAACGGGGTGACGATGGAGACGGCACACAGCCTCTTGCCGGGCCTGCCCGAACTGCTGTTCGTCAGCTTCCAGATGACCTTCGCCATCATCACCCCGGCCCTGATCGCCGGCGCCTTCGCCGAGCGGATGAAGTTCTCGGCCAGCCTGCTGTTCTTCGCCCTATGGCACCTGATCGTCTATGCGCCGATCTGTCATCAGGTCTGGGGCGGCGGCTATCTGGGCGGGCTGGGCGTGCTCGACTTCGCGGGCGGGGCGGTGGTCCACGTCAATGCGGGCGTCGCCGGCCTGGTCTGCGCCCTGGTGCTGGGGCCGCGTCACGGCTTCGGGCGCGACAACATGGCCCCCGCCAACCTGGTCTACAGCGCGATCGGCACCGGCCTGCTGCTGGTCGGCTGGCTGGGCTTCAACGCCGGATCGGCCGGCGCGGCGGATGCTTTGGCCGCCACGGCCGCCTTCAACACCATCCTGGCCGCAGGCAGCGCGGCGCTCGGCTGGATGACCATCGAATGGTTCGACCGCAAGCGCCCGACCCTGCTGGGCCTGTTGTCCGGCGTCGTCGGCGGCCTGGTGGCCATCACCCCCGCCGCCGGCTTCGTCGATCCCAAGGGCGCCTTCTTCATCGGCCTGATCGCCGGCCCGGCCTGCTATGCGGGCGCGGTCTGGCTGAAGCGCACGCTGAAATACGACGACACCCTGGACGCCTTCGGCGTGCACGGCGTCGGCGGCATCGTCGGCGCCCTGTTGACCGGCGTCTTCGCCACCACGACGGTCAACGCCCTGTCGGACGGCGCCACAGTGTGGAAACAGGCCGTCGGCCTGGGCGGCGTCATCGTCTGGAGCGCGGCCGGCACCTTCGTCGTCCTGATGATCTGCAAGTTCACCACCGGCCTGCGCGTGACCAGGGACGAAGAGGTCGAGGGGCTGGACTATACCCAGCACGGCGAGGCCATCCACTAACCGGCCCACAGGGCGTGGGGCGCGGGCGGTTGATCCCGCCCCCGTCCGCCCCCATCTTCATCTGTGACGGAAGGTCTTGCCGATTGCGGGGGACCGGCCGCTCGGTCGCTTTATTCGAGGACCCAGATGACGACGACGCGCACCATCCTGTTCGACAGCCCCTTCCTGCTGGGGTTCGACCACACCCGCGCCCTGATCGACCGCGCCGCCAAGGCGACGGCAGAAAGCTATCCGCCCTACAATGTCGAGCAGATCGGCGAGGCGGGCGTGCGTATCAGTTTGGCCGTCGCCGGGTTCGCGCCCGACGAACTGGCCATCACCCTGGACGGCCGCCAGCTGACCATCGCGGGCAAGCGAGACGACGCCGGCAAGGGGGAACAGGCCTTTCTGCATCGCGGCATCGCAGCACGCGGCTTTGTGCGCAACTTCGTGCTGGCCGACGGGCTGGAGGTCGAAGGCGCCCGGCTGGAGCACGGCCTGCTGCACGTCGATCTGATCCGCCCCGAAGCCGAACGCCAGGTGCGGCGCATTCCCATCACGGTCGGCTGAAAAGCATAGCCGTTCGAACCGCCCGGCGATCCGGGCGTTGTCAAACTGAAGGAGGCGGTCCTAATGACGCCGATGACGATGACCAAGGAAGATTTTGCAGGACTGGGCGCCCCCGACCTCGTCTATGTGCGGGAGATCAAGGCGGCCGACCTGCTTGAAGAAGCGGTCGAGATCAAGGACGTGGACCTCAATCCCGGCCAGTCCCTCTACGCCGTTCACAGCGCCGACGGTGAACGTCTGGCGGTCATGATCGACCGCGACACCGCCTTCGCCGCCGCCGTGGCGCACGAGCTGGAGCCGGTTTCGGTTCACTGATTGAATGTGATGGGGCGGCGACCAACCCCGCCTGCATGACGCCTAGGCGGCGGTCGCGGCCGTATCCTTGACGAACAGGGCCCGGATCGCATCCGTCGTGCGCGCCTGACGCAGCTGTTCGCGCAGTTCCGGCGATCGCATGGCGCGCGACACCGCCGCCAGCGCCCGCAGATGCTCCGCACCCGCCTTGGACGGGGCGTACAGCCCAAAAATCAAATCCACAGGACGATCGTCCACGGCGTCATAGGCCACGGGCGTATCCAGCCGCACGAAGACCGCCGTCACCTGGCTGACTTCGTCCAGACGCGCGTGTGGCACGGCCACGCCGGACCCCAGCCCGGTCGACCCCAGCGCCTCGCGCTCCATCAGGGCGTCGAAAATCCGGGATTCGTCGATGCCCAGGGCATGAGACGTCGCCTCGGCCAGCGCATGCAGCGCCTGTCGTTTTGACGACGCGCCGCCGCGCAGCACCACGCCCTTGGGCGCGAGCAGATCACCGATGTCCATCAGACAACCTCGATACACGCAGAGACACGGCGCGGGCGCCCGTTTAGAGGCTCCCGCGCCGAAGTCAAACTTGGCTGTTCAGTTCACTGAGCCGTTGGTCTTGGCTTTGCCATTGGTCGCACTGGCGATTTCAGGGTCGATCCAGCCCACATTGCCGTCCGGGCGACGATAGACCACAGCCAGGCCGCCATGGGCCGCATTGCGGAACAGGACGACGGGATAGCCCGTCATGTCCAGCTCCAGAACCGCACGTCCGACCGTGATGGTGCGGATTTCGTGCTCGGTCTCGGCGATGACCATGCCCACCGGCGGCGGGCCGTCGTTCTCGCCGGTGTCGCCGAAGACGTCATCCTCCACGCTGTCGGGATCACGCAGCACGATGCTGCGTGCGACTTCGCGGGCGGCGTTCTCGGTTTTTTCGGGCGACAGACCCTTGGGTCCGATATGGTGATCCTTGAGCCGACGCTTGTAGCGACGGACCCGCTTTTCGAGCCGATCCAGCGCCTCGGTGAAGGCGGAATGAGCGTCGCCGCCCATGCCGGTCGTCACCAGAGTCTGGCCCGACGCGAGGCGGACCCAACAGTCCACCTTGAAGTTGTGGCCGTCCTTGGACACCACGACCTCGGCGTCTTCACCGCCTCGGGCGAAGTATTTTCCGACCCCGTCTTCGAGTTCCTGGGAGATGCGCGAGCCTAACGCTTCGCCGACATCCACTTGCTTGCCGCTCACTTGGACTTGCATACGCATAGAACGCTCCCGACCGGATTTGGTGTCAATCGGGATCACCGTTTTGTGGTTACGCTTGGCGACCGGGGTCAGGCGGTCTTCATCATCCGGCGGCGCTCGACGGACGATGGAATTCTCAACGCTTCCCGGTATTTGGCGACGGTTCGGCGCGCGATGTCGATGCCCGTTTCCTTCAGGATTTCCACAATCTTGTCGTCGGACAAGACGTCGCCCTCCAAGCCCTCGCCGTCGATCATCGACTTGATCCGGTGACGGACGGCCTCGGCCGAATGGGTCGACGCCCCGTCCACCGACTGGATGGCGGCGGTGAAGAAGAATTTCAGCTCGAACACCCCGCGCGGTGTGGCGATATATTTGTTCGAGGTGACGCGGCTGACCGTCGATTCGTGCATGCCGATGGCGTCGGCGACGGTCTTCAGATTGAGCGGTCTCAGGAACTCGACGCCAAAGGCCAGGAAGGCGTCCTGCTGGCGCACGATCTCGGACGACACCTTCAGGATGGTCTTGGCCCGCTGGTCCAGCGACTTGACCAGCCAGTTGGCCTGGGCGGCGCAGTCGGCGACGAAGGTCTTTTCCGTATCGGATCGCGCGCCCGCCTGAACCAGCCCGTGATAGCGCTTATCCACCAGCAGCCGCGGCAGGGTGTCGGCGTTCAGCTCGACCCGCCAGCCGCCGGCCGGGTCGGGCCGCACATGGACGTCGGGCACAACCGTCTGGGCCGGTTCGCCGCCGAAGCCGGCGCCGGGGCGCGGCGTCAGCGCCTTCAGCTCGGCGATCATGTCGGTCAGGTCCTCGCCGTCGACGTCGCAGACCCTCTTCAGTCCCGCCAGGTCGCGCCTGGCCAGCAGGTCCAGATTGTCCAGCAGGGCCGCCATAGCCGGGTCGAACCGATTGCGCTCGATCAGCTGCAGCTTCAGGCATTCCGGCACGGACCGCGCCATGATCCCGGTCGGCTCGAATCCATGACAGACGGCCAGAACCGCCTCGATCCGCTCCAGCGACACGCCCAGCCGGTCGGCGAACTCGCTCAGCTCGCCGCGCAGATAGCCGCCCTCGTCCGTCGCATCGATCAGGGTCATGGCGACGCCGTGATCGGCGACCGAAAACCCGGCTGAGGACGCCTGGGCCTGAAGATGCTCCCACAGGGTCAGTTCGTGCGTGTCGGGCCGTTCGCCGTCGCCCTCGAACATCTGGCCGCCCTTGCCGGCGCTGGACCAGTCCGACAGACCCGGCTGGGCCTCGTCGGTCATCCGGTCGCTGGTGCGCTCGCCCGGCGCCGCGTCGCCATAGACATCGTCGGATCCGGCATCCATGCCGGACACCGACTCATGCCCGACCCCGTCGCCGAAAGACATTTCGCTGTCGGACGCCGCCTCGACCCGCTCGACCGGCTCGGGCGTCTCGCCCTCCGGCTCCTCGCGTTGCAGCAGCGGATTGCGTTCCAGCTCGGCCTCGACGAAGTCGTCCAGTTCAAGATTCGACAGTTGCAGCAGCTTGATCGCCTGCTGCAGCTGGGGCGTGATGACCAGCCCCTGCCCCTGCCTGACCTCTAACCTTTGCCCGATCACGTTCGAAATCTTCCCGCCCGTCCGCCGAGTGGCCCGGAACTTGCTGGGCAGAATGTCGCCTAACTGGTTAACGCCAGACAAACGCCCCCTCGTCTCCTCCCTGTCGCGCAGCGATGGGGAGGTGGCGCGGCGCTCTTGCGCCGTGACGGAGGGGTTCTTCACCGCATCGCAAGCGTCCGTGGGGCTTCAAGAGCCCCTCCACCGCGGAGCCTGTCCTCGGGCTCGCCTTTGGCGAGACCCGGGGGCGGTCCCCCTCCCCGCTTCGCAGGGAGGAGACGACTTAGATCAAACGTAGTTTTCGCCCAGATACACCCGGCGCACTTCGGCGTCGTGGACCGCCTCGTCCGAGGTGCCTTCGAACAGCACAGCTCCGTTCGAGATGATCGAGACCCGGTCCGTGATGTCCAGGGTCTCGCGCACATTGTGGTCGGTGATCAGCACGCCGATGCCCTGGCTGGCCAGGTAGCGGATCACGGTGCGGATGTCGGCGATGGCGAGGGGGTCGATGCCGGCGAAGGGTTCGTCCAGCAGGATGAAGGACGGCCGGCCCGCCAGCGCCCGCGCGATCTCAACCCGCCGACGCTCGCCGCCCGACAGGGCGGTCGCCCCGGCATGGCGCAGATGGTCGATATGCAGTTCGTTCAGCAGCCGGTCGGTCTCGGCGCGGATCTGGTCGCGCGGATAGTTCAGCTCGACCACCGCCTTGACGTTCTGCTCCACCGTCATGCCGCGGAAGATCGAGGCTTCCTGCGCCAGATAGCCCAGGCCCATGCGGCTGCGCTGATACATCGGCTGGCCGGTGATGTCCTCGCCATCCAGCCAGATCGTGCCCGAGTCCGGCGGGATCAGGCCGGTGATCATGTAGAAACAGGTCGTCTTGCCCGCGCCGTTGGGACCCAGCAGGCCCGCGACCTCGCCCCGCTGCACCGTCAGGGACACGTCGCGCACCACCTGACGCGGCCCGAAGGACCGGGCCAGGTTCAGCACCCGCAGACCCTTTTCCGCAGGCGAGACCGCCGGCTGCGGCGTCGTCGCCGGCCGGTCGTCCAGGTTCAGGGCTGACAGTTCCTTGCGCGCCAAATGCTCAGGTCCAGACGGCCGACGGCCTCAGTTTGCGTTGGGATAGAAGACGCCCTGCACACGGCTTCCGGCGGCGCCGCGCGGCGCCCCGTCCATGCGGGCGGCCTCGGTGTTGATGTTGTAGACCAGGCGCGAGCCGGTCAGGACGTTCTTGCCCTGGGTCAAGACCACATTGCCCGTCACCACGATCTCGCCATTGCCCAGATTGTAGACGGCGCGGTCGCCGCGCATCGACTGATCCGGGGTCACGAAATAGACGGTTCCGGCGGCCTCCGCGCGCTCCAGATCGCCGCCTGAGCCGCTGACCAGGGTCAGGGTGTCGGCGCGGAAGCGGTTGCCGCCCTGCGTCGCCTCGGCGCGGCCTCTCAGGATGATGCGGCTAGGAGCGTATTCCACCGAGTCCGCGCCATAGGCCACGGGCTGGGCGCCCGTTTGTGATTGCGCGTCGCCGACGGCTGGCAGAGCCACGACCGTCACGGCCGCGACCGTCGCCAGAGCCTTTGAAATCTTCGTCATGATCATCCGCCAGACCCCTTGGGCGTCAGCACGCCCATCACCTTGTTGTCGCCCGCGCCGTCGAACACGACGCGCTGTCCCTGATCATAGATCGCATAGGACGATGCGTTGATGGTTCCAATAGGGCCGGAACCCTGAACGCCCTTTGAACCGGTGACGTTTCCGGTCGAGGTGTCGACCACCGCCTCGGGCGTGGTCAGGACGAAGCCGGTGCCGCCGTCCGATATCCGCACGTTCGGGCCGATGGTCACGGTCTTGGCCTGCTCGTTGTATGTGCCGCCGTCGGCGGTCAGCTCGGTCACCTTGCGTCCGCCCAGGTTCAGCTTCAGCGCCGGACCGATCAGGCGGAAATGGCCGGTGGCCGGATCGCGCACCGCCCCCTGGGCGCCGACGGTGAAGGCCCGGCCTTGGGCGTCCTGGCCGTGGAACAAGGGGCTGTCCAGGCGGACTTCCTGGCTCTGGCTGGCCTTGCGCTCCACCCCCGACATGACGGTGCGGAACACGGTCCAGGTCAGGGCGCCGCCCGCCAGCACCAGGATGATGATCGGCAGCACACGGCGATACAGCTTCACCCGCCGCGAGCGCGCGCGCCAGCGGGCGCCGGCCAGGGCGACCCGGGCCTCGTCGGCCTCGTCGGCCTCGATGCGGGACTGTTCGCCGGGTTCGGTCAAGCGCGCCTCAGCTGTGGGCGAAGATGTCGATCTCGTCCCAGCCGGCGAGGTCGAGCGCCGACCGCGTCGGCAGGAAGTCGAAACATTGGGCGGCCAGTTCGGCGCGCCCCTCGCGCGCCAGCATCAGGTCCAGCTTGGCCTTGGCGGCATGCAGATACAGAACGTCCGACGCCGCATAGTCCAGTTGCGCCTGGGTCAACGTCTCCGCGCCCCAGTCCGACGACTGCTGGGCCTTGGACAGGTCCACGCCCACGGTCTCGCGCACCACGTCCTTCAGGCCGTGACGATCAGTGTAGGTCCGCGCCAGCTTGGAGGCGATCTTGGTGCAATAGACCGGCCGCGTCTCGACGCCGAGGTGCAGCAGGAACATGCCGATGTCGAACCGGCCGAAATGGAAGATCTTGGTCACCGCCGGATCGGTCAGCACCCGCTTCAGGTTCGGGCAGTCGTAGTCTGGCCGCTTCAGCCGCACGACATGGGCGTTCCCGTCGCCGGAAGACAGCTGCACCACGCACAGCGGATCGCGGCGGAAGCGCAGGCCCATGGTCTCGGAATCGATGGCGACCTCGGACCCCAGGTCCAGGTCGTCGGGCAGGTCGCCCTCGTGCAGGTAAACGGTCATGCTCTGGCTCTTACACGGCGAACGCGGCGGACGAAACGGGATACAGCAATGCTGAACACCGCGCGCCGCATTCAAGAAACGGCCTCAAGCAGTTAATGCGCCGCGGGCATTCCGGTAGGCCAAAAATACGGCCTTAAGCAGCAGAGCGCCGCGCGCGATGCGATAGGCTAAAAATACGGCCTCAAGCAGCGGAGCGCCGCGCGCGACGCGGTAGGCCAAAACAATGAAAGCGCCGCACCGTTAGGTGCGACGCTTTCAATAATATGGTGCCCAGAAGAGGACTCGAACCTCCACGGCCGTTAAGCCACTGGCACCTGAAGCCAGCGCGTCTACCAATTCCGCCATCTGGGCCCCGTCGGCAGCGCCTTGCGGCGTTTCCATCGGGAAGGCGCGGACCTCTAAGGCAGCGAAACGACGGGGTCAACAGAGGTTTTTCGCCGCGTGTCGTTTTATTCCGCAAGCGGCGCTTCAAGCCTTGCCGCACGGCCTTTCGGACCCGCGTTCTGCGGCGACTTAACGCCTGCTAAGCCTGTTTTCTAACCCCGTCTTGAGGGCGGCCCGCCTACAACCGCCCCATGGCGGACCCCTCCCTCAGCCCCCACACGCCCGAACGCCGCGTCAAGCCGCGCGCGCCGTTTCGCCAGCGCCGCCGCGCCCACGAGCGGTTGTCCATTCTCGGCCAGCCGGTCGATCTGGTGAAGCCGGAAGAGGTTCTGCACCATGTGCAGCAGGCGGTGCTTGAGGGCGCGAAGAGCCTGATCGCCAACCACAATCTGCACAGCCTGTATCTGATCCAGAAACGCCCGGAACTGACCGGCTTCTATGATCGGGCCGATCTGATCGAGGTCGATTCCACCCCCCTGCTGTGGTTCTCGCGCGCGCTGGGCCTGCACAGCCGGGGCTCTCACCGCTGCACCTATCTGGACTGGCGCGACCACTTCTGGAGCGTGGCGAACCGCAACGGCTGGCGCGTCATGTCCATCGGCGGCGCGCCTGGCGTCGGCGACGAGGCGGCCCGTCGGCTGAAGGCCCGCTATCCCGGCGCCGACATCGCCATCCATCACGGCTTCTTCGACGCCCATCGCGACGGGCCAGAGAACGCGGCGGTCCTCGCCCAGATCACCGCCTTCCAGCCTCACATCCTGTTCGTCGGCATGGGCATGCCGCGCCAGGAACTGTGGATCGACGACAATTTCGAGCGCCTGCCCGATTGCGTCGTCCTGTCGGTCGGCGCCGCCTTCGACTATGAGGCGGGCGTCCAGAGCGCGGCGCCCCGCTGGATGGGGCGGGCCGGAATCGAATGGGCCTATCGCCTGGTTCACGATCCGAAACGCCTGTTCGTCCGCTACTGCGTCGAGCCCTGGACCCTGCTGCCCCTGGCCTTGCGCGACATCCGCGACGCTCGGCGCCGCTCTCCCCGCGTCCCTGCGGATCGGTCCTAGACCCGAACAACCGACGCGTTTAGCCTCCACACCCAGGCAATGGGCGGGAGGGCTGACATGCAGCGAGGACTGCGCACCGGCGTGACCGGCCTGGCCCTGATGTTCGCCTTGGCGTTCGCCCTGGCCGGCTTCGCGCCCCAAGCCGTCTCGGACTATCGCCTGGCCTCCGCCGACAAGGTGCGCATCGCCGTCTTCGGCGAGGACGCGCTCAGCGGCGAGTTCGTCGTCAACGCAGAGGGCAAGGTCGCCCTGCCCCTGATCGGCGAAATCCAGGCCGCCGGCCTGACGGTCGCCCAGTTTCAGGATGCGGTCACTCAGGCCTTGAGCCAAGGCTATCTGAACCAGCCGCGCGTCACGGCCCAGGTCCTGACCTACCGGCCCATCTACATCCTGGGCGAGGTCAATCGGCCGGGCGAATACCCCTATGTCCCCGACCTGACAGCGCTGAACGCCGTGGCGACGGCGCAAGGCTTCACCTACCGCGCCAACACCCGCCGCATCTTCGTGCGCCGCGCCGGCTCGCAGACCGAAGAACCCCGGCCGCTGACCGCCGACACCCGCGTCTCGCCGGGCGACACCCTGCGGATCGGCGAACGGTATTTCTGAACGGGCATTCGAAGACGCCCTGTATCATCCGGTCGTCGCCTTGGGCTTTGCGCTAGGCTCAAGGCTCAGAATGACGAGCAAAGGGGCTGTGGACGGTCGATGGCCGCCACTCCCCTACGACCGACGCGCTCGCTAAGAGATGGGAATGAGCGACGCCCTGAACCAACGACTGACCGACATCGTGCGCGCCGACGCCGGGCTGATGCATGTGCTGACGACGGTGCGGGCGCTGGGCCTGCCGGATTGGCGGCTGGTGTCGGGGGCGGTCTATCAGGCGGTCTGGAATGTGAAGACGGGGCGGCCCGCAGGGTATGGGATCAAGGACTACGACCTGGCCTATTTCGACGGGTCGGACCTGTCCTACGCGGCCGAGGATGTGGTCATCAAACGCGTCGCCGCCGCCTTCGACGCGCCGTTCCGCAGCCAGGTCGAGGTGCGCAACCAGGCGCGGGTGCATCTGTGGTTCCAGGATCGGTTCGGCGAACCCTATGAGGCGCTGGGATCGACGGACGAAGCCCTGGGGCGGTTCGTGGCGCCGACCTTTGCGGTCGGGGTGCGGCTGGAGGCCGACGACGCGATCAGCATCGCCGCGCCGTTCGGGCTGGAGGACGTGTTCGCTATGACGATCCGGCCCAATCCGAACCGGCCGCTGGCCAGGGGGTGGGCCAAGACCGTCGAGAATGCGCGGGCGCGCTGGCCCGAGTTGACGGTGATCGAACCCTAGAAGGGGCCGTGCTTGCCGTTCGAGGAGAACTCGGGCGGGGCGGCCTTGTGGATATATTGTTCGGCGACCAGCCAGGCCTTGAACGGGCGCAGGCAGCCCAGGCACATGGCGATCAGGATCGGCAGGGTGACGACCAGATGGACCCAAATTGGCGGGTGGACGGTGAAGTCGAACACCATCAGCAGGATCATGCCGATGATCCCCACCGCCGACATGACGAAGAAGGCCGGGCCGTCCGCCGGGTCGGCGAAGGCGTAGCTGAGGCCGCATTCGGGGCAGTCGGTCTGAAGCGTCAGATAACCCTTGAACAGCGGACCCTTGCCGCAGCGGGGGCAACGACAGGCCAGGCCGGTCTTGAGGGTGCTGAGGCGAGGATAGTCGGTCATGGGACCACTGTATGCGCCCTGAAGGCGGTCCTGTCGCGTGGACCGGTTGTCCTATCGGGCGACGAAAGACGGGGGCGCATCCGTAGAACTACGGTCAACGTCGGTTAACCGCGATTAAAGGCCTTGTGGGGCATGGGTCGGGAGATATGTCCGGGGCCTCGCCGACCAAGCGCATGCTGAAGACGACTGTGGCCGCCGCCACGGCGGGCGCCGTCGTGTTTGCGCCCATGGCGCCGCTGGCCCAGGAAGTCGGCCGCTCGCGCGATCCGCTGTCGATCAGCGTCGGCCAGAACGACGCCTTCACCCGCGTCGAATTCGGCGGCGTCATCGGGGTGCGTTCGCGCGTCAGCCGCGACGGCGACAAGGTCGTGGTGCGGATGGGCACGACCGCTGCGCCCGATGTGTCGCGCCTGAGGGTTGATCCGCCCGCAGGGGTGAAGTCGGTCGAGACCCGCATGGCGCGGGCGGGCGGCACGGACCTGATCCTGACGCTGGAAGAGGGGGCGGACGCCCGTTCCGGCGTCGCGGACGGGGCGGTGTGGCTGAACCTCTATGCGCCCGGCAAGGCGCCGCAGGGGCCGGATGCGGCCAAGCCCGAAACCACCAAGGCCGTTGTGCCGGTTCGGGCCGAATCCAGCGAACAGAAGACCGTCCTGACCTTCGACTGGGGCGCGCCCGTGGGGGCCGCCGTCTTCCGCCGGGGCGATGCGGTATGGATCGTGTTCGACACGGCCGCGCGGATGGACATGACCGGGGCCAAGGCGCTGGGGCCGGCCAAGGACGCGCACTGGGCGGCGGGGCCGGGCTATACCGCCATGCGGATTGCGGCGCCGGAAGGCCTGGGCGTCTCGGCCCAGGGCCAGGGCGGAACCTGGACCGTGACCATCGGCGGGGTCCAGGCCGCCGCCTCGGGCGTCGAGGTGGACCGTTCGGACGACGGCGCGCCGGTGCTGGTGGCGCAGATGGCCGGGGCGACCAAGGCGATCTGGCTGACCGATCCGCTGGTCGGGGACCGATTCGCGGCGGTGACGGCGCTGGCGCCCGGCAAGGGGTATGCGGGCGGACGCCGCACGGTCGACCTGACCTTGATCCCGACGGCGCAGGGCCTGGCGATCGAGACGGGCGCCGACGATCTGAAGATCGAGGCGGCGGGCGATCTGGTGACGCTGAGCCGGCCCAAGGGGCTGACGCTGTCGGCGCCGACGGCGGGGCTGGAGACCGGCGACCAGGCGGCCGACGCGCCCAAGCGGGCGGCCCATCCGGCCCTGATCGACGAGACCTGGGCGACGACGGGCGAGGCGGGGTTCTCGGATCGTTATCGCCGGCTGCAGGACGCGGCGGGACTGGAGACGATCGCGGCGAGCGACAATCCGCGCGCGCCGATCGAGGCGCGGATGGCGCTGGCGCGGTTCCTGGTCGGGTCGGGCCTGAACTATGAGGCCATCGGCGTGCTGAACGCCCTGATCGCCAAGGCGCCCAATCTGCAGGGCGAGCCCGAGGTGCGAGGCCTGCGCGGCGTGGCGCGCGTCGGCATCGGACGGCTGGCAGAGGCCCAGGTCGATTTCTCGGGCGCCGCCCTGACCAACGACCCGGCGACCAAGGTCTGGCTGGGCTATATCGCCTCGGAGATGGGCGACTGGGAGGGGGCGCGTCGCAACTTCGCCGCCGGGGCCTCCGTGATCGACGACTTCCCCAAGGAATGGCGCGCGCGGTTCGGCGCGGCCCACGCCATGGCGGCCATCCAGTTGAACGACCTGCCCGCCGCCCAGCAACTGCTGGCCTATGTGTTCAGCCAGGACGCACCGGCGGTCGATCAGCTGACGGCGCGGCTGGTGCAGGCGCGGATGTTCGACCTGAACGGCGACAAGGATCGGGCGCTGGCGATCTACAAGGCCGTGGCGCGCGCCCCGCTGGACGGAATCGCGACACCGGCCAAACTGGGCGCCATCAGCCTGGAGCTGGACAAGGGCGCGATCACCCCGGATCAGGCGACGGCGCGGCTGGAACAGCTGAAGTGGCGCTGGCGCGGGGATGCGACCGAGATGGCGGTCGTGCGCAAGCTGTCGGGCATCTATTTGCAACAGGGTCGATACCGCGAGGCGCTGGACGCCCTGCGCGGGGCGGGCAAGCGGATGGCGGGCGTACCGGGCGCGGCCGAGGTCCAGGCCGACCAATCCAACGCCTTCCGCGCCCTATTCCTGGAAGGGGCGGCGGACGGGTTGCAGCCGGTGCAGGCGCTGGCCCTGTTCTATGATTTCCGCGAACTGACGCCCATCGGGGCCGACGGGGACGAGATGGTGCGCCGCCTGTCGCGCCGCCTGATCGACGTCGACCTGCTGGACCAGGCCGCCGAACTGCTGAAACATCAGGTGGACGAGCGGCTGGACGGCGTGGCCAAGGCCCAGGTCGCCACCAACCTGGCCACCGTCTATCTGATGGACCGCCAGCCCGAGAAGGCCTTGCAGGCCATCTGGGGCTCGCGCACCACCCTGTTGCCCAATGCGATGAACAGCGAGCGCCGGGCGCTGGAGGCCCGCGCCCTGATGGACCTGGGCCGGTTCGATCATGCGCAGGAGGTGCTGGACCGCGACCAGTCGGCCCCGGCGCGCGAGGTGCGGGCCGACATCTTCTGGAAACAGCAGAAATGGGCCGATGCGGCGCCGGTCTACGAGGCGCGCCTGGGCGAGCGGTACAAGACGGCGGGGGCGCTCACGCCGGCCGAGGAAAGCTGGCTGATCCGGGCGGGCGTGGGCTATTCGCTGAGCGGCGACCGGGCCGCGCTGCAAAGACTGAACGCCCGCTATGCGCCCTTCGTCGCCGGGGCGCGGTCGGGATCGGCCATCCGCGTGGCGCTGGACGACAGTCTGTCGGGCGTGGCCGGCGCCGGGGACTTCGCCGGATTGTCGACCCAGGCGGACACCTTCGTCGGCTGGGTCAACAGCGCCAAACAGGCGTTCAGAAAAGAAGCGGAGGCGAAAGCCGCCGCCTGAAATTGAAACGGGCGGAGATCGCGTCGCGACCCCCGCCCGTCGAAGCGTCTATTGATCCTCCCCCGTGCTTTACGGGGGAGGGGGACCACGAAGTGGTGGAGGGGGCGGACCCAAACACCGGTGGTGCGGTAGCCCCCTCCACCGCCTGACGGCGGTCCCCCTCCCCCGCGATGCGGGGGAGGATCTAAGGCTTAGCCGTTGACGGCGTCCTTCAGGGGCTTGGACACGCGGAAGCGCACGGCCTTGGAGGCGGCGATCTTGATGGTCGCGCCGGTGGCCGGGTTGCGGCCTTCGCGCTCGGCGCGGGCGGCGGTGTCGAAGACGCCCAGGTTCGAGATGCGGATGTCGCCGCCCGACTTCAGGGTCGAGTGGATGTTTTCGACGATGGCGGTCAGCACCTTGCCGGCGTCGGCCTGCGAGACACCGGCGTCTTTGGCGACGGCGGCGATCAGTTCGGCTTGAGTGGTCATAAGAAGCGTTTCCAGTGTTAGTCGCCCGATTCCGGGCGAGGACCGGGGGATCAACACGGATTTTGACCGGCTTTGCAAGCGTCTATGACGCTGAAAGCCATATGGGGCGGGGGATTATCCGGTACCGGACGCTCGCTGGAAGCTCTCGACCAGGCTTCCGGCGACCAGTCGCCAGCCGTCCACCAGCACGAAGAAGATCAACTTGAACGGCAGGGACACCACCACCGGGGGCAACATCATCATACCCATGGACATCAGCACGCTGGCCACCACCAGATCGATCACAAGGAACGGAACGAAAAGGAGAAATCCGATTTCGAACGCCTTCTTCAGCTCGCTGATCATGAAGGCCGGGGTGACCACGCGCAGGGGCAGTTCCTGGACGTTCTGAGGCGGCTCGATGTTGCTGAGGCGGGTGAACAGGGCCAGGTCCCCGCGGTCCACCTGGGCCAGCATGAAGGTTTTCACGGGTTCCGACGCCAGATCGAAGGCCTGGGGCAGTTCGATCTGCTGATCCATCAGCGGGCGGATGCCCGAATCATAGGCGTCCTGCCAGGTCGGGGCCATGACGATGGCGGAAAGGAACAGCGCCAGGGACACCAGGACGGCGTTCGGCGGCGACTGCTGCATGCCCAGCGCTGTGCGCAGCAGCGACAGGACGACGATGATCCGCACGAAGCTGGTGGTCATGATGACGATGGACGGCGCCAGCGACAGCACGGTCATCAGGCCGACCAGCTGGACCACGCGCTGGGTCAGGCCGGCGCCGGTGCCCAGGTCGATGTTGAGGGCCGAACCGCTCTGCGCCGCCTGCTGGGCCAGGGCCGCGACGGGCCAGGCCAGGCAGACCAGGGTGGTGAACAGCGACAGCAGGGCCGCGCGTTTGATCTCTGCGCCCGTGGGTTTGACGAACAGGGCGGGTTTTATGACGGCTGTGCGTTTCACAGGCCGCCTCCCGGTTGGCCGAGCTTTGTCTGGCCGAGGTTGGTCTGGCGCGGTTCGATCAGTTCGCGACCTTCGCCCAGCAGGATCAGCCGTTCCTCGTCGTCGACGCGGACCAGGACCAGGCGGCGGGCGGGATCCAGGACCAGGGTCTCGACCACCTGAAGCCGGCGGGCGCCGCGTTCGGCGCTGAGCTTGGCCAGCAGCTGGGGCGCATAGCGGCGCGCGGCCCAGGCCACGATCCCGATCAGGCCGAGGGTGAAGGCCAGGCCGAAGACCGCCCGGACGAGATCGAGGAAATTCATGACGCTTTGAGGCCCCGCGCAGTCGGCGCTTAGGAGGCGAATGTTAACCACCACGGTTAACGAGGCGTTGAGATAAGGGGTTATTAACCATGCAGGCGGCATTTTCTGCCCATTGCGCGCATCCGCGTCGCACGGGAGATCGCCATGGGCGTCGCCGACATACCGCTGCTGGGGCAGATCAAGGGCCGGCTGGGCTGGCTGGACGAGCGTCAGCGCGTGATCGCCGAGAACGTCGCAAACGCCGATACGCCCGGCTTCGTCGGCCGTGACCTGAAGCAGCCGACAGACTTCGCCGCCGCCATGCGGTCGGGCGGGGGGCTGCAGATGGTGCGCACCAATGCGGCCCATATCGCGCCCGCCGGTTCGCCGGTGCGGTTCGATCCGACCAAGTCGCCGGATTCGGAGACCACGCTGGACGGCAACTCGGTCGTGGTCGAGGAGCAGATGCTGAAGATGGCCGAGAGCCGCATGGCCTATGACGCCGCCATCGGCTTCTACCAGAAATCCATGTCCATGATCCGCATGGCGGCGCGCAAGCCCGGCGCGGCCTGACCCAGAGGACTGACCCATGCCTGATCCCATCGCGCCCTCGAACAGCACCATGGCCGTAGCGGCCTCGGCCCTGAAGGCCCAGCAGTCGCGCATGCGCGTGATCGCCGAGAACATCGCCAACGCCCAGTCGACGGCCCGCACGCCGGGCGGCGAGCCCTATCGCCGCCAGATCCCCGTCTTCCAGGCGCGCGAGGTCGATGGCGCGACCGGGGTGACTTTAGCCGAGGTCCGGCCCGATCAGGGGGACTTCAAGATGGACTACGACCCGTCGCACCCGGCCGCGAACGCCCAGGGCTATGTGATGCGGCCGAACGTGGACACTCTGGTCGAGGCCATGGACATGCGCGAGGCGCAGCGCGCCTACGAAGCCAATCTGAACGTCATCGAGACGGCGCGGTCGATGGACAGCCGCACCCTCGACATCATCAAACGCTGAGGCCTAAGCCATGAACCCGATGATGGCCGCCAAGGCCTATGCCGCCGTCCAGGGCGGCGCCATGCCGACCGGGCTTTCCGGCGCAGCGCAGGCACCGGGCGCCGGCGACGGCGGCTTCGCCGATCTGGTCAAGAACGCCATGACCGACATGACCCAGCAGTCGCGCGCGGCCGAGACCCAGATGACGAAATCGGTCCAGGGTCAGGGCAATCTGATCGACGTGGTGACCGCGCTCAGCTCGGCCGAGGCGTCGCTGGAGACGGTGATCTCGGTGCGCGACCAGGTGATTTCCGCCTACAAGGAAATCATGGCGATGCCGATCTGAGGGCGTTAAGGCGCTCCCTTGCCCTACCCCCGCACCGGCCAGCCGTGGTCCAGCGGCCCGTGGCCGCCGCCCAGGCCCGGCGCGCGGCGGATCGCCTCGCCGACATAGGCCCAGGCCTCCGCCACCGCGACCTCCAGCGGCCGGCCCAGCGCCAGGCCTGCCGCGCACGCACTCGCCAGGGTGCAGCCGGTGCCGTGGGTGTGGCGGGTGTCGATCCGTTCGGCCTCCAGAACCGTCTCGCCGTCGCCGGTCATCAACAGGTCGATCACCGTCGGCCCCGACACATGCCCACCCTTCATCAGCACCGCCCGCGCCCCCATGGCCAGCAGGGCCTCGCCCGCCCGCCTCTGGCCATCCAGATCGTGGACGGCGAACCCGGTCAGGGCCTCGGCCTCGGGCGCATTGGGGGTCAGCAGGGCCGCGCGCGGGATCATCAGCGCCTTGACCGCGCTCACCGCCGCGTCGGGCAACAGGGGATGGCCGCCCTTGGCCACCATGACGGGATCGACCACGGCCGGCGAATCGGCTTCGTCCAGCAGGGCGGCGACCGTCTCGACCACCTCGACCGAGCCCAGCATGCCGGTCTTGAACGCATCCGTGCCGATATCCTCCAGCACCGCCCGCGCCTGGGCCGCGATCAGATCCAGCGGCAGCGGATAGACCCCGTGAACCCCCAATGTGTTCTGCACCGTGATCGCCGTGATGGCGGTCGCGGCGAACCCGCCCATCATCGTCACGGCCTTGATGTCGGCCTGGATGCCCGCGCCGCCGCCCGAGTCAGACCCCGCCAGTATCAAGACCCGGCCCTGATGAAGCACGCTCATGCCGCCGCTCCCGAAAACAGCTTCAGCCCGACGATGCCCGCCACGATCAGCAGGATGCACACCGCCCGCACCGCCGTCGCCGGCTCGCCATAGACCAGGACGCCCACCACGGCCGCCCCAACCGCCCCGATGCCGGTCCAGACCGCATAGGCCGTGCCGATCGGCAGCTTCTGTGTGGCGACCCACAACAGGACCATGCTGCCCGCCAGCGCGACCAGCACCCCCAGCGAGGTCCACGGCCGGCTGACGCCTACGTTCTTGAGGCCCGAGGCCCACAGGACCTCCAGCAGACCGGCGACGACCAGCGTCACCCACGGATTGATCGACATCACCCAGGACATAACGACCAGATGGAACAGGCCGTCGTCATGAGCAAGCCGCGATCAGGCTCCGAGAGGCCCCTTGAAGATGAAGAAGGCGCCCAGGCCGATGAAGGGGAACCCGACCAGGTGGTTCACCGTCAGCTTCTCGCCCAGATACAGCACCGAGAAGCCGGCGAAGACCAGCAGGGTGATTACCTCCTGCATCGTCTTCAGCTCCGCCGCCGAATAGACCTGATGCCCGATCCGGTTGGCCGGCACCGCCAGCCAGTATTCGAAGAAGGCCACGCCCCAGCTGACCATGACCGCGATCCAAAGCGGTTTCGGGTCGCCCTTCAGATGCCCATACCAGGCATAGGTCATGAAGATGTTCGACGCGACCAGCAGCAGGATGGGCGTGACATAGGGGCTGGGCGTCATGGCTCGACTCAGGCTGAGATCGCCAACCTAGCGTCTGCGGCGTCAGGCCGCACGAACTGACCGCGACCCCGGCGGTTTTCATCTTGCGCCACGAGGACCGCGCGATCGATTCTGCCCCAACCTGATCGGAGGACGTGTGATGACCGACGCCTTTCTGGATCGCCTGATCGGCGAATGGACCTATGAGGGTCGCAGTATTCCGGACGACGGACTGGTCCGCACTGGAACCGAGACCGTCGTGCGGCGCGGAGTCTGGCTGGTGATCGAATCCAGCGATGGCGCGCGGTTCCAGCTGGTGTTCGATCCTGACACGGGCCGCGTCGTCGGCGACTTCGTCAACTGGGACCATCCCGGCCTGTGGACCTACGACGGCGCCGTCGAGGACGACCGACTAGCTCTGGCCAGTCGTGGGCCGCGAATGGACGGCACGGATGGCGAGACCGACTATCTGGACGTCTGGGAGATCTTGTCGCCGGATCAGCGGCGGCTGACGGGAAGGGTGTTGGGCGCCGACGGGGAATGGCGCGACTTCACCGTCACCGACTACCGCTGTAGCGACGCCGCCTGACACACAGCCGCCTGCACCTTCAGCGCCTGCACCGTCTCGCGCACATCGTGGACCCGCACCATCCGCGCCCCGCGCCGCGCGCCCTCCAGCGCCAGGGCCAGCGAGCCGCCCAGCCGGTCGGTCGCCTGAACCGCCGTCGGATCAATGGCCTGGATCGTCCGTTTGCGGCTGGCCGCATACAGCACCGGGAACCCCAGCCCGACCAGTTCGCCCAGCCGCGCCGTCAGCGCCATGTTGTGGTCCAGCATCTTGCCGAACCCAATGCCCGGATCCAGCCAGATCTTCTCCCGCGCCGCGCCCGCCGCCATCGCCGCCTCGGCCCGGCTCAGCAGATAGTCCCGCACCTCGGCCACCACGTCGCCATACTGCGGGTCCGCCTGCATCGTGCGGGGCTCGCCCTTCATGTGCATCAGCACCACCTCGCACCCCAACTCCGCCGCGACCGCCGCACTGTCGGGCGCATGGCCCAGCGCCGTCACGTCGTTCCACATCGTCGCCCCGGCCGCGACAGCGGCGCGCGCCACGGCCGGCTTCATCGTATCGACGCTGATCGGGCCGCCCCAGCGCGCGCGGACGCCCGCGATCACCGGCGCGACCCGGTCGATCTCCTCGCCCTCGCCCACCGGCTCGGCGCCCGGCCGCGTGCTCTCGCCGCCGATGTCCAGCACGTCGGCCCCGTCGGCGACCAGCTGCATGGCCCGGTCCACCGCCGCGTCCGTCGAGGCCCACCGCCCCCCGTCCGAGAAGCTGTCGGGCGTCACGTTCACGATCCCCATCACCTGCGACAAGGCGGCCGTCCGCGCGGTTTGACTTTCATGGGCCATGGGACCAGCCTCTAGCCGTGATCACTCAGCCCGTCAGCCAGGCTCGACGCCTTTCTTACGCAGGACGCCTCGTCGCAGGCGACTGACCCGGAACGGCCGCGCGCCCTTCGCCCCGTTCCGGGCATCGATCCACCTCCTGAAAACCGCCAGCGCCCCCGCCGTCCTGTCACGGCGCGCGGGCGCTCGCGATCAAGCGAAAGACCTTCCATGATCCCCTTCCCCGCCACATCCGCCCGCCCCGACATCTTCCTCAGCGCCGACGACTTCGACGCCCTCTCCCGCCTCGTCGGCGACATGCCCGGCGAGGGCGTCGCCGGGCTGCTGCAGCAAGAGCTTGAGCGCGCCATCGTCTGCGCCCCCGGCGACCGCCCCTCCGGCGCCGCCCCGCTTCACCGCTGGCTGCACTACATCGACAGCCGCTCGCCCGAGCCGCGCCGCATCCAGATCGTCCTGCCGCACCAGGCCGACATCGACGCGGGAAAGGTTTCGGTCCTGTCCCACGTCGGCGCAGGCCTGATCGGCCTGATGGAAGGCCACACCATCGCCTGGACCTGCCCCTCTGGCGCGGAACGCCGCCTGACGCCGGTCATGGTCGAGGGTCCGGAGGATCCGGCCGACCTCTGACCCGCGACGCCGCCCCAAAAGAAAAACCCGCCGGGAGATCGCTCTCCCGGCGGGCTTCTTATTCAAACCTGAACCTGGGTTCAGTGAACCGTCGGCACGCTGGTCGCGGCCGGCGCGGCGACCGGAACCTCGATGTCGGTTCCGTCCGAAACCGGCGTCACCGGCACCGAGACCGAAGGCCCGGCGTTGGGGAAGTTGTTCTCGTCGCGGTTCGGCGCGACGCCCTTCTCCAGCAGGTCCTTGATCTCCTCGCCCGACAGGGTCTCGTATTCCAGCAGGGCCTGGGACAGTTTCTCGTGGTCCTCGGCCTTGGTCGTCAGGATGTGGCGCGCATCGTCCCAGCCTGCGGACACCAGACGACGAACCTCTTCGTCGATGGTGCGCGCCGTCTCTTCCGAAACGTTCTGGCTGCGCGCGACCGAGTGGCCCAGGAAGACCTCTTCCTGGTTCTCGCCGTAGGCCACCGTGCCCAGCTTCTCGGAGAAGCCCCAGCGCGTGACCATGGCGCGGGCCAGCTTGGTCGCCTGTTCGATGTCCGACGAGGCGCCCGAGGTGATGTTCTCCTTGCCGAAGATCAGCTCCTCGGCCACGCGACCGCCGGCCATGATGGCGATCCGGTCGATCATCTGCTGGTATTTCATCGAATAGCGGTCGCCTTCCGGCAACTGCATCACCATGCCCAGCGCCCGGCCGCGCGGGACGATGGTCGCCTTGTGGACCGGGTCGGCCATCTTGACGTTCATGGCGACGATGGCGTGACCAGCTTCGTGATAGGCGGTCAGGCGCTTTTCTTCCTCGTTCATGGCCATGGAGCGACGCTCGGCGCCCATCAGCACCTTGTCCTTGGCGTCCTCGAAGTCGCGCTGGGTGACCATGCGACGGTCCTTGCGGGCCGCCGTCAGGGCCGCCTCGTTGACCAGATTGGCCAGATCGGCGCCCGAGAAGCCGGGCGTGCCGCGCGCGATGGTCTTGGTGTTCACGTCGGCGGCCAGGGGCACGTCCTTCATGTGGACGCGCAGGATGCGTTCGCGGCCCGAGACGTCGGGGTTCGGCACCACCACCTGGCGGTCGAAACGGCCGGGACGCAGTAGGGCGGGGTCCAGCACGTCGGGACGGTTGGTGGCGGCGATCAGGATGATGTTCTCGGAGGCTTCGAAACCGTCCATCTCGACCAGCAGCTGGTTCAGCGTCTGTTCGCGCTCGTCATTGCCGCCGCCCAGTCCGGCGCCGCGATGGCGACCGACCGCGTCGATCTCATCGATGAAGATGATGCAGGGGGCATTCTTCTTGGCCTGTTCGAACATGTCGCGAACCCGCGACGCGCCGACGCCGACGAACATCTCGACGAAGTCCGAGCCCGAGATCGAGAAGAAGGGCACGCCCGCCTCGCCTGCGACCGCACGGGCCAGCAGCGTCTTGCCGGTGCCCGGAGGGCCCACCAGAAGCGCACCCTTGGGGATCTTGCCGCCCAGACGCTGGAACTTGCCCGGATCCTTCAGGAAGTCGACGACCTCCTGCAGTTCGTCCTTGGCCTCGTCCACGCCGGCGACGTCGTCGAAGGTCTTGCGACCCTTGTGCTCGGTCAGCAGCTTGGCCTTGGACTTGCCGAAGCCCATGGCGCCCTTCGCCCCGCCCTGCATCTGGCGCATGAAGAAGATCCACACCCCGATCAGCAGCGCGATCGGCAGGATGCCCAACAGCAGGCTCATCCAGATCGACTGGCCGCCCGACTTGGCGTCGATCTCGACGTTGGCCGCCAGCATCTGGGCCACCAGCTGCTCGTTGGGATAGACGGTGGTGGAGGTGAAGCGTTCGCCGCTCTTCAGTTCGCCGGTCACCTTGTCCAGGCGAATGGTCACCTGTTTGACGTCGCCGGCGTTCACCCGCTGCACCAATGTGGAATAGCTCATCACTTCGGGTTTGCCGCCGGGCGGCTGGCCCGCCACGCCGTTCATGGCGCCGCCCTGCGACAGCATCGCATAGCCCGCCAGCAGCGCCATGATGATCACGCCGGTAACGGCCAGATTACGCAGGTTCATTGAGGTCCTCGGTCGTCCGCGAACCCGAGTGGGTCGACGGTCTGGATGTGTCTGCCTGGGAAAATAGGAGCTTAATCAGCGTTACGCTATCGGGTGGCGGAAATCAGGTCGTCTTCGTGCGTCGTTTCGTCCAGCGCCAGCCTGAGCCGTTCCGCGACAAGCGCGCGCCGTTCGACCCCTTCGCCTGCAAGAACCGGCGCCAGACCCCCGTCCCGGACCAGCACAGGCCAGGCTCCGCGCGTCGCCGCCGGCAGGCGATTGATCCACGTCCTGTCGGCATCCGACAAGCTGGACAGCCGCCCCCGCGCCGCCACGACCGACCATCCCGCCTGCTCGGCGCGAAAGGCGAAACGCCTGTCCCACACCGCCTCGACGCCGGGCGCCAGCACCAGCGGTGCCACCCCGCTCCGCCCCAGCTCGCCCGCCTCGCGCATGATCCGCACTCCATCGCCGGCCGCCTCGATCCGCGCGCCGCACAGGGTCGCCGCGAAATCCTCGCCCGCCTTCAGCCGCGCCGTCAAAGCCTGCACCCTTGCCCCGCGCGGCGGCGTCGCCCCGCCGCCGACGCAGACCAACGCCGCCGCCAGCGCCCGCGCCCCAATGTCGCGGGCCACCCTTGCCATCGCCTCGCCGTCCATCGTGGGCCGTCCACCGACCTGCGCCCGTGCATCGTCCATTGCCTGCGGAGCGGCCCCCGCCAGCGCCTGCCGCGCCCGGCTGCGCCCGAACCTCGGATCGGCGTTGGCGGGATCCTCGATCCAGTCCGCTCCCTGCCCGGCCAGCCAGTTCCGCAACACCCCGCGCCGCTCGCCCAACAGGGGCCGCAGCAGCATCAGCCCCCGCCCCTGCGGCCAGGCCGGCGACGGCGACCATTCGCGCACCCGTCCCAGCGTCGAGCCTTGCGCCCGCATCAGATCGGCCTCGGCGATGTCGTCGGCGGTGTGGGCGAACAGCACGACCCGCGCCCCCGCCTCGCGCGCCGCATCGGCGATCAGTTCATGTCGCGCCGCCCGCGCCGCCGCCGTCAGCCCGGTCTGTGGCTTGTCCCCGTCCCAGATCAGCCCGCGCCAGTTGGCCCCCGCCGCCCGCGCGGCCTCTCCGGCGAACGCGGTCCAGCCGCCGCTCTCCACATTCAGGCGATGATCGATGGTCAGGGCCAGCACGCGCCGTCCGCGCGCGCGCGCCCAGTCGGTCGCCAGTCGCAACAGGGCGATGGAATCCCCGCCCCCCGACAGGGCCAAGGCGACAGGCCGCTCCGTCTCTCGCGTCAGTCGTGCATCCAGCCGCGCGAACGCCCGCGCCGTCAGATCATCGTCGGGCGTCAGGCGCACCCGCCCGTGGTCTTCAACTGCGCCGCCCGCGCCTTTTGCGGGTCAGAGGCGGCGGGCGCATAGCGGCGGGTGAACTCGCCCAGAGCCGCACAGCCCTGCGGCTTTCTCTGGGTCGAAAACAGGGCGTCGGCCAGCTTCAGCGTCGTGTCCGCCGCCCAGCCGATGCGCGGCCAGTCCTTCAGCGCGGCGGCGTAGTAGGGCACCGCCCCCGCCTTGTCGTTCGCCGCGACCCGCAGGTCGCCCAGACGCGAGTTCGCCTCGCGCGACTGCGGCGTATCGGGCCAGGCCGCGATCACCGTCTCCAGCGCCCGCTCCCCGCGCGGCCGGTCGCTGGACAGCAGGGCCACAGCCGCCGCCAGGTCCCGCGTCGCATCGCCCGTCGGCGAGGTCGCCTCGATCGGCGCATTCAGCTCGGCCGCCGCCTCCAGCTTCTGGAGACGCGCCTCGGTCTCGGTCAGCCGTGCGGTCAGGGCCTGGTTGTCGCGCGTCGCTTCATCCAGCTGGAAGGTCAGCCGCTCGTTGTCGCCATTGATCCGGCGCACCGTGGCCTCCAGATCGCCCAGCCGCCGATCCATCAGGGCGAACTGTCCCTGCAGGGTCACCACCTCGGGGTCCGGCTCGACCAGAACCGGCTGACCGGCGGCGTTCCTCTGGGTCAGGGCGCGCTCCAGCCGGCGCACATTGCGATCCAGCTGGTCCAGGCGGCGATTGTCCCACTGGGTCCGCTCCATGATGTTGGGCTGGGCTTGTTGCGCGACGGCGGCGCCGCCAATCAGGACGACCCCCAAGGCCGCAGCGGCGAGAAGGTGAACACGAGAGATCGAGAGCTTGGTCATACCTCTAGCTTTCACCGATTTGGGGCCGCCGCAAGGCCGGTCTTCAGTGACCCAGCCCCAGATAGACGATGGCCGTGACGAACAGGCCGACCACGATGTTGCAGAACACCAACAACGCCGTCGTCCGCCACAGGGCCGAGAACCACGACAACGAATAGGCGCCCTTCATCTGGGCGAACATATGCACCGGCACGGCCAGCACCCCCAGGGTGATGACGATCTGACCCAGCCACCCCGCCAGCGTCGCCGACAGCACCATCAGCATCAACAGCATGGCCATGAAGGTCAGCGAATACAGGACATAGACCCCGTGATCGTACAGGGTGAACCCGCGCTTCCACAGGAACAGCAGGGCCACGAACGGGATCGACAACGGCACCAGCAGGAAGGCGAACTTGTACATCGTCTGCTGCAATTTATAGAGCGCCAGGTCCGGGTTCTGCAGCTTCTTCAACACCGTGGCGCCGACGCCGTGACCCTCCTTGTTCGCGTCCTGGCCGACCACCTTCAGCTTGGTCTCGCCCCCTTCGCCGGTCGCCATATCCTTGATGCTGGCCTGCCAGCTGCCGGGCTTCAGCCCGTCGGCGCGGCCGTCGCGCTGTTCGACCTCCAGCCGCGTCAGCGCCGCACGCCGATCCTGGACCAGTTTCTGACCCGCACTCAACGCCATCTGCGTCGCTGAATCCGGCCGGGCGCCGCTGTCGGCGCGGACCTGGGCCAGGGCCGTCTCGGCCTCCGTCAGGTTTTGACGCTGGGCGGCGATCCGCTCGCTCATATCCGCCCCCTCGCCGGTCTTGGATTCCGGGTGAGGCATGAAGCTGAGCGCGAAGAACATCACGAACAGGGTGAACAGGAAGATCGCCAGCGGCGAGAAATAGCGCGACCGTTTCCCCTCGACCCATTCGCGCGTCAGCCGGCCGGGGTTCAGCCACAGCAGCGGCAGGGTGCGCCAGATGCGGGCGTCGAAATGCATGACCCCGTGCAGCAGCTCTTCGCCCAGGTGCAGCAGGGTGCGGTGGACGTGGGTCGGCTGGCCGCAATTGGCGCAGAAGTTGCCGCTGGTAGCCGCGCCGCAGTCGGTACAGAGGCCGTGGGCATGGGCCTCGCCCGCCTTGCCCGTCGGCTTCTCGATCGCGCCCGCGATCAGGCCGCCCGTGACGGCGCCGCCCGCCCCTTCGATATCCATGTCCTGATCCCCCGATCCTTACGGCGACGTTCTTGCCGCCCGCCCGGCGTCAGGACAAGCGCCGAAACGAAAAGAGGCGCCGGCCTTTCAGCCGACGCCCCTTCGCTCTGTTTTCTCAGCCAGTGTTTAGCGAGGCGCGCCCGACACGATGGCGGTGTGGGCGTTGCGGTTGCGCGCGAAGGAATCCTCGCTCGACCCTTCCGCGATCGGCCGCTCCTTGCCGAAGCTGATGGTGTCGATCCGGCCCGCCGGAATGCCGCGGTTGATCAGATAGGTGCGCACCGATTCGGCGCGGCGGGCGCCCAGGGCCAGGTTGTATTCGCGCGTGCCGCGTTCGTCGGCGTTGCCTTCGATGCGGATCGTCACCGACGGATAGCGTTGCAGCCACTGCGCCTGGGCGTCCAGGCGCGGCATGGCCTCGGGACGGACCTCATAGGAATCCAGGTCGAAATAGATGCGGTCGCCGACGTTGACGACGAAGTCCTGCTCGGTGCCCGGCGCGGCCGAACCCATCTCGCCACCGGTCACAGGGCCTGTCGGGGCGGTCGGATAGGCCGGGCCCGTCGGCTGCGTCGTGCCGTCGTTGGGACCAGGCACGCCGGTCTCGACCGGGGGCTTGCGGGTGCAGGCGGCCATGGCGGCGACGGCGCAGCCCACCATCGCCAGCTTGAGAATGCGGGAAGTCTTCATGAGGTCGTCTCCTGACGGTGTTTCTTATGCGAGGCCGCAGCCCTCAAGCTTGGCGTTACTGTCTGCCTTGGGCGATTTTTCGGCGCCAGTGGCGGTAACGCACAGTTCAGCTTTAAGGCTCCGATGTGATCGGCGCAGCGTTTAGGACGGACAGCTGTCCGCGCCCTGGTTCGTGCCCAGATTGGTCGGCGGGCGATCCAGCAGCGGCGACCAGGCAGGGTCGGTGCCGCGCCCGTTATAGCCCGCCTGCGACACCACCCGACCCGACAGGTCCACGGTCCACAGGCGCGTATCGCCACCGCGCGTCTGGCGCGCGAACATGACGTAACGGCCGTTGGGCGCCCAGTTCGGGCCTTCCTCGAAATAGCTGGACGACAGGATGCGCTCGCCCGATCCGTCCGAGTTCATGACCCCGGTCGAGAACTGGCCGCCGCCTTGTTTGGTGAAGGCGATCAGATTGCCGGTCGGGCTCCACGACGGCGCCGTATACAGGCCGCCCCCGCGCGAGATCGGCCGCTGGCCCGATCCGTCCGAGCGCATGACATACAGGCGCGCCGACCCCGAACGGTCCGAAGTGAAGACGATCTGGCTGCCGTCCGGGCTGAACGAGGGCGAGGTGTCGATGCCGGGGTCGTTGGTCAGGCGCGTGATCTGGCGGCTGCGCAGATCCATCACATAGACGTCGGTATTGCCGCCCCGGATGATCGAGAAGGCGATCTTGTTGCCGTCGTTGGAGAAGCGCGGCGCCAGCACCTGACCGTCGAACTCGCCCAGGCTCTCGCGCCGGCCGGTCGTCAGATTGTACAGATAGATGCGGCTGTAATCCTTGCCCAGCGCCACATAGGTGATCTCGTCGGGCTGCGACAGCGAGAAGCGCGGCGACATGATCACCTCGTCGCCCTGCGTCAGATAGGTCGGGTTGAACCCGTCCTGATCGGCGATGGTCAGGCGGTTGATCCGGTTCAGCTGCGTGCCCTCTTCGGATACGAAGATCACGCGGGAATCGAAGAAGCCGCTCTCGCCCGTCATCCGCTGATAGATGACGTCCGAAATCTTGTGCGCGATCCGGCGCCACTGTTCCTGGGTCGCCGTGAACTGATAGCTGACCAGCTGGCACTGGCGATACGGATCATACAGGCGGAAGCCCACGTCCAGCCGCCCGTCGCCGCGCGTCGTCACCCCGCCGTACAACACCGCCTGCGCCCCGATCTGGGTCCACTGCGGAAAGTTCGGCGCATTGGCCAACGTCAGCCCCGTCTCGATGAAGCTGGACGGGTTCAGCGGCTCGAAGAAGCCCGACCGTTTCAGATTGCCGCTGACCACGTTCGAGATGTCCGACCCGTGCGTCCCCGCAAACGGCACGACCGCGATCTGCAACGGCCGCAACACGCCCTGATCGACCACGACATCCTGGGTCTGGCCCGAGGCGGCAGGCATCGCCGCCTGAGCCTGGACGGAGCTTTGCACCAGGGCGCCGGCCGTCACGATGACGGCGGCGGAGGCCATAAGAAGGTTCAGTCGCATGCTTGTTTCCCTCGGTAGTCCAGAGACACGTTCGACCCTTATCGGCAGGTCGTATCGGTTTCGCCACGCTTCACGGCGATTGGGGCTTATTTTCGGACCGGCGCCCTAGCGATTTCCGCATTGGCGCGCGGTTTCGAAGCGGAACGGCACTTCCTGAGCCTGAAAGCCCGCCGGTACATTGAAGGGTGCGGTGGCCCGAAGCGCACGCAACATGGCGTCCGACGCGGCCCTGCCGGTCGCATCGCTGCGCGGCTGTTCGAGTCTGGGCGTGCCGACGATCTGACCGTCGGCCGTCAGCCGCACCGTCACTCGGATGACCAGCGAATCCATGCCCGGCAGATCGCAGTTCAGGTTCCAGTTCGGCGTAACCTGGGCGCCCAGCGCGGCCAGCTGCGGCCCTGTCGCTCGGCTGGCGGCTCCGCTGCCGGTCTGACCCGTCGCCGGTCGGCCGCGATTGCTATTGGGGCGCGTCGGTCCGGCCAGGGCGTCCAGGTCCAGGCTCGGCTCGGGCCGTTGCGGGGCCGGACGGGCGGGCGCGGGCGTCGCCGGACGCGGATTGGTCGGGGCCTTGGTCGCCGGCGCTGGCGTCGCCGGCTGGGGCCGGGGGGGCGTCGGGCGCGGCGTGGGGGTCGGCGTAGGCGCGGGCGCAGGCCGCGCCGGCGTGGGTCGAGGGGGCGTCGGCGTCGGACGCGGTGCGGGCTGGGGCGGCGTCGGCTGGGGCGTGGGCGGAACCGGATCGGGCTGCTGCACCGGCGCGGTCGCGGCGTCGTCGGGCGACGGTTCGGGCTGGGGATTGTCGGCGGCGGCGGCCTGGATCACCTCTTCCGAGACGATGGTCACCGGCACCGAGGCCACCAGCGGCGTCTCGTCCTCGTCCACCTTGTGCGACACCATCAAGAAGGCGAGCGCGACTGCCCCGGCGTGCAGGGCGAGGGATCCGAGGATCGCTGGGCTCGGACGACGCAAGGGGCTCAGGCCTCCGGCGCCGTGTCGGTGATCAGGTTCAGCTTGGTGAAGCCCGAGGCGCTGAGCCGCGCCATCACCCGCGCCACCGCCTGATAGGGCGCGCGTCCGTCGGCCCGCACGAACACCGGCCGTTCCGACGCCTGTTCCGCGCCGCCAGCCTCAGTCAGCAACCGCGTCGACAGCTGGTCGAACGCCGTCTCGCTGTCGCCGACGAAGATGGCGCCCTGCTGGTCGATGCTGACCGACAGGGGTTCCGACTTGATCTCGACCGCGCTGGCCTCGGTCTTGGGCAGTTCCACCGGCACGCCGACCGTCAGCAACGGCGCCGAGATCATGAAGATGATCAGCAGCACCAGCATCACATCCACCAGGGGCGTGACGTTGATCTCGGTCAGAGGCCCTTTACGCCCCCGCCGTCCACGACGACCCCCGCCGCCGCTCGAACCACCGCCCCCACCGCCACCAAGCGCCATGGCTCAGCCGCCCCGCTTCAGGCTGAGGTCGCTGGACGCCACGGGCGGAGGCGGCGGGGCCGACGGACTGCCCAGGCGGCGCGCCACGGCGGCCTGCAGGTCGTCCGCAAACGCTTCCAGCCGGTTCGAGAACTTGCCCGCGTCGATCGAGAACTTGTTGTAAGCGATATAGGCCGGGATGGCCGCCGCCAGGCCGATGGCCGTGGCGAACAGGGCCTCCGCAATGGCCGGCGCTACGGTCGTCAGATTGGTGTTGCCCGCCGCCGCGATGCGGCCGAATGCATTCATGATGCCCCACACCGTGCCGAACAGGCCGATGAAGGGCGAGGCCGTCGCCACGACCGACAGCACGCCCAGACCGTTCTCGATCCGCTGGCTCTCGCGCGTGATCAGACTGTTCATCGCCCGGTCGATGCGGGTCATCAGCAGGTCGCCCTGGTGTTCGTTCAGCGCCCCGCGCTGACGCGCCTCGCGCCAGTCCGACAGGGCGATCACCAGCATGCGCGGCAGGGCGTGGTCCGGCGCCGGCCCGGCCTGGGCCGCGACGTCCTCCAGCGACCGGCCCGACTGGACCGCCTTTTCGAAGTCGTCGGCCTGTTTGTTCAGCGCCGTGAACCGCACCGCCTTGTCGATGATGATGGTCCACGACCAGATCGAGGCCGCCGCCAGACCGATCATCACCGTCTTCACCACCCAGTCGGCGGTCATGAACAGCTCGACGGGGTTCATCATCGAGGCGTCGACGGGCATTGTCATTCAGGCGCTCCGGGCGGAATCGAGTTCGTTCACGCCCTCTTCGACCCAGCGGACGTGACCATTGTGTGGCGTCCGGCCCGTTTAGCTCCGACCCGACCGCCCGTCATCTGACAGGCGCGTCATAAGGGTTAACAGAGGGTTATTCCGACCCCGATCCCCGCGTCGGATCGACCGCGACGGCCACCGGCGCCCCGACGCTGATGATCACGCCCTCGTGGCCTTCTTTGGCGATGGAATAGGTGGCGGCGTCGCGCAGCAGCTGCTCCTCGCACAGACGGTCTCCGGCCCGGCCCAGTTCGGCGCAGCCGCGTTTGGCCGCATCGGTCCAGCCCAGCACCCGGCGCGTCGCCGCCTCGGCCCGTTTGATCGCCGCCTCATCTTCTGCGGCGGCTTGCGCGATCAGGGCCTGGCGCGCGCCCTGCTGATATTGCAGCTCGGCCTGGCCCGCCATCTTGCGTTCCCAGACCTTGTAATAGGGACAGCCCACCAGCCCGCCGCCGACCAGCAGCAGGAACAGCAGGATCGTGACGACCACCGCGCTGGTGGACATCTTGTAGGTTTCGGCAGCCATGACGTTCTCCCCCGCGTTCACGCGATCCTAATCGGCGACCTGGCTCGCCGCCAGCCACGGCGTCACCTTCTCGATCAGCCCCTTGGAGGGCCGGCGCGGCCGTCCATCCAGATGAATGCAGACCGCCGTCACCTCGGCCCGGCACAGCACCTCGCCCTCCCGCTCCACGCTCTGGCGGATGATCAGCCGCACCCCCTTCACCTCTTCGTAGATCGTGCGCACCACCAGGGCGTCGTCTATCCGCGCGGGCTTCAAATATTTGATGTTCATCTCGGCCACCACGAAGGCCAGCGGCTCGGCCTCTTCCAGCAGGTCGGCGTGCCCCACCCCGATGGCGCGCAGGAAGTCGGAACGACCCCGCTCGAAATAGCGCACATAGTTGGCGTGATAGACCAGGCCGGTGAAATCGGTGTCCTCGTAATAGACGCGCACCGGCAACAGGTGGTCGCGCCCCTCGAAACGGCCGGCGGTGGGTTGGTCGATGCTCATGGCCTCAGTCTAGCGCACCGGAGACGGCTTGGGCCGCTCCAAAAAGCCGGGGCAATATCGCTGACGCATCTCGCGAAACTCGGTCGGCAACGGATCGTCGCTGAACAGGATGCGGTTGGGGATCGACACGAAGCCGACCGCCGGCCCGCCCGCGCCCCGCCCGACATAGCCGCAAACCGCCCGCCTCTGACCCGCCTCGGCATAGCGCAGCTCGGCCCCGCGTCCCAGCTGCGCATGCAGCTGCCGGTCCACCCGAACCGAGGCCTGCTCCGGCGCAGCGATGCGCGGCCGACTGGTCATCAGCCACAGCCCGACGCCCAGCACGATGACCATGACGACCGCCGCCGCCATCCACCGTCGCTGAAAAGGCGTCCGGTCCCCGATCATGCGATTGTCATCCTTGCCGCAAGGGTGCTGGGGTCATGAGCGAGGCGCCCCTTCGAACCTGCAAGAGACCCGCCTCGGCCCGTCTTGGCAAGCCCGGCGCCCTATTCGAACAGGTCGCCCGGCACGGGACCGGCGGCGGGGGGCGGCGGCGCGCTCAGCCCCAAATGGGCATAGGCCTTGGCGCAGGCGACGCGGCCGCGCGGGGTGCGCATGATGAAGCCCTGTTGCAGCAGATAGGGTTCGATCACGTCCTCGACCGCATCGCGCGCCTCGGCGATGGCGGCCGCCAAGGTGTCCATACCGACCGGCCCGCCGCCGTAGTTCTCGATCAGCGCCTTCAGGAAGCGCCGGTCCAGACTGTCCAGCCCGGCCTCGTCCACCTCCAGCCGCGCCAGCGCCCGCGCCGCCACCAGTTTGGAGATCGTCTCCGCCCCTTCGGCGGATGCGAAATCCCGCACCCGGCGCAGCAGACGCCCGGCGATCCGGGGCGTGCCGCGCGCCCGCGACGCGATCTCGCGCGCGCCCGCCTCGTCGATGGCCGCGCCCATCTTGCGTGCCGTGCCCCGCACCACCGCCGTCAGTTCGTCGGCCGAATAGAACTCCAGCCGCAGCGGAATGCCGAACCGGTCGCGCAAAGGCGTGGCCAGCAGCCCCGCCCGCGTCGTCGCCCCCACCAGCGTGAACGGCGCCAGATCGATCCGCACCGAGCGCGCCGACGGCCCCTCGCCGATGATCAGGTCCAGCACATGGTCCTCCATGGCCGGATACAGGATCTCCTCGACGTTGGGGCTCAGCCGGTGGATTTCGTCGATGAACAGGACGTCGCGCGGCTCCAGGTTGGTCAGGATCGCCGCCAGATCGCCGGCCTTGGCCAGGATCGGACCGGAAGTGGCCCGGAACCCCACCCCCAGCTCGCGCGCCACGATCTGCGCCAGGGTCGTCTTGCCCAGTCCTGGCGGTCCAAACAGCAGCACATGGTCCAGCGCCTCGGCCCGCCCCCGCGCCGCGTCGATGAATATCTTCAGATTGCCCTTGGCCTGCGACTGGCCGACGAACTCGGACAGGGTCTGCGGCCGCAAGGCGCGGTCGAAGGCTTCGCCCTGTGCGGCGTCGGGGGAAATCACGCGGTCCATTCGACACCTCCAACCCTTCTCCCCTCGGGGGAGAAGGTGGCTCGCGGAGCGAGACGGATGAGGGGGCTGCCGGAAACGCGCAGGCTCTCAAAGTCGAGAGGCGGACAGACCCCCCTCATCCGAGCCGCTGCGCGGCGCACCTTCTCCCCCGAGGGGAGAAGGCACATAAGCACCGCCCTCACCGCCCCAACTCCTGCAGGGCCGCGCGGATCACGGCCGGCAGTTCGGCCTCTTCGCCCAGCCGGATCAGCGCCTGATCCACGGCCCGGCGCGCATTGACCTCGGCGACGCCCAGTCCCAACAGGGCCGACACCGCCTCGCCGGTCAGCGACGGCGGCGGCGGCGCGATCTCGACATGCATGCCCGGCGCGGTCGGCGCGAAACTGACGTCGCCCAGCGGCTTGCCCTTCAGCTCGGTCACGATCCTCAGCGCCAGTTTCGGCCCCACGCCATTGGCCCGCGCCACCGCCGCCTTGTCCTCGCGCGCAACCGCCCCCGCCAGTTCGCCCGGCGGCAGCACATCCAGCACCGCCAGCGCCGCCTTGGGCCCCACGCCCTGGATAGCCAGCAGGGTCGTAAACGCCCGTCGTTCGTCGCGCGTCAGGAACCCGTACAGGCGCGGCCCCGCGTCCTCGCTCCACTGCGAATGCACATGCACCGTCGCCTCGTCGCCCGGCGCCGGCAGCCGCCCCAGCGTCCGCGCCCCGCACGCCACCACATAGCCCACGCCCGCACAGTCGATCAGGCATTCCGCCTCCCCGACCTCGGCCAAGACACCCCGCAAACGTCCGATCATGACTGTCTCCTCCCCATCTTGATGGGGAGGGGGACCGCGAAGCGGTGGAGGGGCTCTTGACGCCCCACCGACGCCTGCCGCGCGGAAAGAACCCCTCCGTCACGGCGCGAAGCCGCGCCGCGCCACCTCCCCATTGCGAGCAATGGGGAGGAGACCTGATCCACGCCCCTCACGCCGCCCCCCGATGCATCGCTTCCAGCAAGGACCGTTTCCTCAGTTGCGCATGGGTGACCGCCACGGCCAGAGCATCCGCCGCATCCGCCTTTACGTCGCCGGCCGTGGGCAACAGCCGCTTGATCATGAAGGCGATCTGGCTCTTGTCCGCGTGCCCCGCGCCCACCACCGCCTTCTTGATCAGGTTCGGCGAATATTCCGCCACCGTCAGCCCCAGCTTGGCCGGCGCCAACATCACCGCCGCCCGCGCATGGCCCAGCTTCAGGGTCGAGGACGGGTTCACGTTCACGAACACCTCTTCCACCGCCGCCTCCTCGCAGCCGTGGTCGGCGCAGATGACGCCCAGCGCCTCGAACAGATGCAGCAGCCGCTCGCTGAACGGCGCGGTCTCCGGCGGGCTGACCACGCCGTGCGCCACCCACCTCAACCGCGCGCCGTCGGACACGATCACCCCCCAGCCGGTGCGTCGCAGACCGGGGTCCAGGCCGATGATTCTGATAGGTTCGTTCGCCATCCGTTCCCCTCATGCCGCAAAGAGGGTTATCGGGCAATGAACGGTTTTCAGTCGTCGCGCGGGTCCAGGCTGTAGCCGGTCACGCCCGGTATGGCGCACAGCTGTTCCGCCAACCGTCTCAGCTCGTCCTCGGTCGCCGCCTGCACCCGCCAGGTGCGGCGCACGATCCGTCCCGCCTCGATCAGTTCGAACCGGTCGTGACGGGCGGTCGGGTCCACCGTCTTCAGCGCCGCCTCCACCGCCGGCTCGGGCGAGACCTCACGCCGTTCCCAGCACACTACGACATCCACCACCGTCCGCGCCGGCAGCCTTGCGTTGATCAGTTTGAACCCGATCAGGATCACCGCCGTGACCCCGGTCGCCGCCGCCCCCAGGGCATAGAGCCCCGCCCCGAACAGCAGGCCGATGGCCGATGTGATCCACAGCGACGCCGCCGTCGTCAGCCCGTGGATCGAAAACCCGGTGCGGAAGATCACCCCCGCGCACAGGAACCCGATCCCCGTCAGCACGCCATGCGCCATCCGCGTCGGATCGGTGACGATGTTCTCGTCCGGCAGGGCGCGGAACGCCCAGTCCGCCTGCGACATGGCCGCCAGCATCAGAAGCGCAGACGCCAGGCTGACCAGGATATGTGTCCTAAGGCCCGCCGCCCGCCCTCGCCATTCCCGCTCGAAACCGATCACCCCGCCCGCGATCACTGCGCCGAGGATCGGCGCCACTGCGCCTTCCAGACTACCCAGATTCATCCGCTCTCAACGACGGGGCACGGCTGGATGTTCCTTGGACGGACAGTTCTGCGACACCCTGTTCGCAGGCCGCCCGTCAGCCGTGTTTTTCGATATAGGCGTCCGGGTCCTTGTTGACCGGCTTGACCCCGGTGATGTGCTCGGCCTCGAAGGCGGCGAACTTGACGGCCAGGGCGTGGCGCGTCTCGATGTCGGCATTCATGCGGAAGTCGGTCAGCCCCTGCCGTTCCTCCTCGCCCATGTGCTTGGAGTTGACGACGTTGGCCTCGCCCACGGCGTCGAACCAGGCCTTGGTCCCGACCTCGTGCTGCTCCACAGCCTTGACTGCGTCGCGCAGCTTGTTGTGATCCTCGATGGCGTCCTCGGTCTCGCCCTCGACCGTGCCGTCCTCGGCGTCGTTGGCGCCCTCGCCCTGTTTCAGCAGTTCGGGATAGAAGAACCGCTCTTCGGCCTCGGCGTGCACGTCCAGAAACGCCGACAGCCTCAGCCACACGGCGCTCAGCGCCTCCACGTCCTTGGGGTCGATCTGTTCGATGATGGCGAACAGCCGACGCTGTTCGGCATGGTCGTCGAGGATCAGCTGGGTGATATCCATAGGGCGCTCCAGGCGTAACGGTGAAGCCTCGTTACGCCCGCCGCGCGGCCCGGTTCCGTGCGAACGACTCGCGCCCTATTTCGGGCGATGGTCTCGCAGCGGCTCGTCGCCCAGAACCGCACTGGCTGCGGCGATCAGATCGTTCAGCTCGCCATGCACGATGGCCCAGACGCGGCTTTCCGCGACGTTCTGATAGACGTGGCGAAAGACATTGCCGGGATCCTCGATCTGCCGCCATCGGATCGACGGATGATCGGCCTGCTGGACGCCACGAAGACGCCGAGCCGCTTCCGACACGATCTCCAGACATCGCGTGACCGCATAGAAGGTCTTGCGATCCGCCGCGAACTCGGCGGCCGACAGGGTCGCGCAGAAGCTCTGCGCCAAAAGGCAATTGTCCAGAATGGCCCGCCAGGCGAGCCTCTCCCTGCGATCCGGCTCAGAAGGCAAAGATCGCCTCGCGCTCCGCCTCGCGGCGGATGGGCTCGATCAGCATCTCGCGATCCGACACGTCCGCGCGGCCCGCAAAAAGGTCGCCTATGAACTGGGTGATGCCGACGTAGTCGTAGAGGTTCACGTCCGCCGCCGGGTCGATCTGAACCATGATGTCCAGATCGCTGTCAGGGCCGGCATCGCCACGTGCGACCGATCCGAACAGGGCGGCGTGCGTGACCCCCTGCCGACGCAGTTCGCTCTCGTGCTCGCGCAGGACGGCAATGACAGCGGCGCTGTTCATGACGACAGTTTAGCGCGAACGCCGTTTCGAAGCGAGGGCGCCGGAAATCAGCCCGCGTACTTGGCCGCGTCCTCGTCCGAGACATCCTCGTTGGAATACACCGCCGACACGTCGTCCTCGGCGTCCAGCGCGTCCAGCAGTTTGAACAGCGTCCCGACCGCGTCGCCGGTGACCGGCACTTCCGACTGCGGCTTCCACACGATGGCTGTCGATTTCGGGTCGCCCAGAACCTTGGACATGGCCTCGGCGACCTCGTTCAGATCCTCGAAGGCGGTCCAGATCGTGTGGCCCGGCGCGTCTTCGTAGATGTCGGGCTTGACCAGGTCGCTCTCGACGTCCTGGGCGCCGGCCTCGATGGCGGCCTCCATAACAGCGTCTTCCGAACCGGCCTCGGCGGCGTAGGTGATCTTGCCGACCTTGTCCCACATGAAGGCGACCGAGTTCATCTCGCTCAGGGCGCCGCCGTTCTTCTTGAACGCCGCGCCGATGTTCGACGCCGCGCGGTTGCGGTTGTCGGTCAGGGCCTCGACGATGATGCCGACCCCGCCCGGCCCCCGGCCCTCGTAGCGGACCTCTTCCATCGTATCGACGTCGCCGCCCGAGGCCTTGTTGATGGCGCGTGTGATCACGTCCTTGGGCAGGCTTTCGGCCTTGGCGTTGTTGACCGCCAGACGCAGGCGCGGGTTCAGCGCCGGATCGGGCATGCCGTTCTTGGCCGCCACGGTGATGTCGCGCGACAGTTTGGAGAACAGCTTGGAGCGCTGCGCATCGGCGCGCCCCTTGCGGTGCATGATGTTCTTGAATTTCGAGTGGCCGGCCATGGGATCGTCTTCGTGCGTTCTGGAACCTGAGCGGGCGGTCCTAAACCAACAGTGTCATCCTGTCACGATGGGTGACAGGGGTGGAACCTCGACCGTTTGCGCGTATTGATCCCCCGCAGACAGACGGAGCGCAGCCATGACCGCAGACGACACCATCTACGAAGCCCAAGGCTACATGGACGAAGACCTGCACGAGGCCGACATCGTCGAATGGTATGAGACCCGCCCGGTCACCGTCTCGACCGCCGTCGCCACCGGCGCCATCGTCACCGCCTTCACCCTGGGCGCCCTGACCGCCGTCGGCGCCCTGTTCCTGATCGGCCGCCTGGACGACTGACGGTCACCGCCGTCAGACTGTCAGTCTCAGGGCCAAGGCCGCCAAGGTCACGGCGAGCACGGGCAATGTCATGACGACGCCGACCTTGAAATAGTAGCCCCAGCCGATCTTCACGCCCTTCTTCGCCAGGACGTGCAGCCACAGCAAGGTGGCCAGTGAACCAATGGGCGTCATCTTGGGGCCCAGGTCGCTGCCGATGACATTGGCGTAGATCATCGCCTCCTTGACCGCGCCCGTCGCCGACGAGGCGTCGATGGACAAGGCGCCGATCAGGACGGTCGGCATGTTGTTGGCGATGGACGACAGGAAGGCGGTCAGGAAGCCGGTCCCGAAGGCCGCGCCCCAGACCCCGCCTTGCGCGAACCGGTCCAGCAGCCCTGCGACATGGCGGGTGAGGCCGGCGTTCCCCAGCCCATAGACCACCAGATACATGCCCAGGGAAAAGATCACGATCTGCCAGGGCGCCTCGCGCAACACCCTGGTCGTGCTGATCACCGCACCCCGGCCGGCGACCGCAAGAAGGATGGCCGCGCCCGCAGCCGCGACGGCCGAGACCGGGACGCCTCTGGGCTCCAGCACGAAGAAGCCAACCAGCAGCAGGGCCAGCACGATCCACCCCGCGAGGAAGGTCGCCCGGTCCTTGATCGCCGTCGCCGGAAGGGCGAGACGGTCGATGTCATAGGCCCTGGGGATGTCGCGCCCGAAGACCGCGAACAGGACCACGAGCGTCGCGGCGATGGCCGCCAGGTCCACGGGGATCATGACCGCCGCATAGCGGTCGAAGCCGATGTCGAAGAAGTCGGCCGAGACGATATTGACCAGATTGGACACCACCAGCGGCAGGCTGGCGGCGTCGGCGATGAAGCCCGCCGCCATGACGAAGGCCAGGGTCGCCGTGGGGCCGTAGCCGAGCGCCAGCAGCATGGCGATGACGATGGGCGTCAGGATCAGCGCCGCCCCGTCATTGGCGAACAGGGCCGACACCGCCGCCCCCAGCAGGACGAACAGCACGAACAGCCTGCGCCCATGGCCGCCGCCCCATCGACCGACATGCAGGGCGGCCCATTCGAAGAAGCCGGCCTCGTCCAGCAACAGGCTGATGACGATGATGGCGATGAAGGTCGCCGTCGCATTCCAGACGATGCCCCAGACCACGGGGATGTCGTTCAGGGTGACGACGCCCAGCAACAATGCGACCGCCGCGCCGCCCATCGCGCTCCAGCCGATCTGCAGCCCCCTCGGCTGCCAGATCACCAAGGTGATGGTGACCGCGAAGATCAGAAAGGCGATGATCATGGGCGGCTCCGCAGCGGTCGACCCGCGACCGCAGAAACCCCTCTAGCTTGCACTCGCTCATATTTCCAGTATCTTGGAATAATGGAATCCGAACCCGCCATTCTCGCGCTCGCCGCCCTGGCCCAGTCCACGCGGATGGACGCCTTTCGGCTGCTGGTCCGCCACGAGCCGGACGGCCTGCCTGCGGGAGAGATCGCCGACCGGCTCGCCGTCCCGACCAATACGATGTCGGCGCATCTGGGCGTGCTGTCTCGCGCCGGGCTGATCACGTCTCAGAGGCGCAGCCGGTCGATCATCTATCGCGCCGATCTGGATCGGCTGCGCGAGGTCGTCCTGTTCCTGCTCAAGGACTGCTGCAACGGCCGCGCCGAGCTTTGCCAACCCCTGCTGGCCGAACTGGCCCCCTGCTGCGACTGAGGCTTCAATGGACGTCGTCATCTATCACAATCCCGCCTGCGGGACGTCGCGCAACACCCTGGCCCTGATCCGCCATGTCGGGATCGAGCCGCACGTCGTCGAATACCTGAAGACCCCGCCCAGCCGGGCGCTGGTGGCGAACCTGGTCGAACGGATGGGCGGATCGGTGCGCGACATCCTGCGCGAGAAGGGCACGCCCTATGCCGAACTGGGCCTGGACGACGCCGCCCTGTCGGACGACCAGCTGCTGGACGCCATCGAGGCGCATCCGATCCTGATGAACCGCCCCATCGTCGTCTCGCCCCTGGGGGTGAAACTGTGCCGTCCGTCCGAGGCGGTGCTGGATCTGCTGCCCCAGGAGGGACTGAAGCCCTTCACGAAAGAAGACGGCGAGGTCGTCGTCGACGCCGACGGGCGCCGCGTGATCGGATGAGCCGCCTTCGCGCCCTGCCCGATCCCGACCATCTGCCGGCGCTCGATCCGGCCTATCTCTCGACCACGCCCGCGACGGGCCTGGGTCCGGCCGATCCCGCGCCGCGTATCCTGCTGCTCTACGGCTCCCTGCGCGAGCGGTCCTTCTCGCGCCTGTGCGTCGAGGAGGCGGCGCGGCTGTTGCAGGTCATGGGGTGCGAGACCCGCATCTTCGATCCGTCCGATCTGCCGCTGACGGATCAGGTCGCCGGCGACGACCATCCGGCCGTCCACGAACTGCGCGAGCACGCGATGTGGTCCGAAGGCATGGTCTGGTGCAGCCCGGAACGCCACGGCCAGATTTCGGCGATCATGAAGCTGCAGATCGACCACCTGCCGCTCAACATGGGCGGCATGCGCCCGACCCAGGGCCGCACCCTGGCGGTCATGCAGGTGTCGGGCGGCTCCCAGAGCTTCAACGCCGTCAACACCCTGCGCCTGCTCGGCCGCTGGATGCGGATGATCACCATCCCCAATCAGTCCAGCGTCGCCAAGGCCTTCATGGAGTTCGACGACGCGGGCCGCATGAAGCCGTCGGCCTATTACGACCGCATCGTCGATGTGATGGAGGAACTGGTGCGGTTCACGGTCCTGACCCGGCCTCACGCCGCGCAGCTTGTCGATCGCTACTCCGAGCGAAAGGCCGAGCAGACGCCGATAGATCGGTCAAAGGACCTATCCGCAATCGCCGGCGGTTCTTAGCCCCTCACCCTGCCCGAAGGTTCTCCACCACCGCTCTCAGCTTGGCCGGCAGCGGCTTGGGCCGGCGCGTTTCCGCATCGACATAGACGTGGACGAAATGGCCGATGGCGGCGGGGACGTCGGCGCTGCGCTTGAACACCGCAAAGCCGTAGCTGACACTGGAGGTGCCGATCTTGTCGACCTTGATCCCGACCTCGATCACGTCGGGGAATTTCAGCGACGAGGTGTAGCGACAGCCGCTGTCCACCACCAAGCCGATGGACTCGTCCAACGCATTGGCGATCAGCAGGTGGGCGTTCACCGCCGAGTCCACGAACTCGTAGAATTTGGCGTTGTTGATGTGCCCGTACTGGTCGTTATCCGCCCAGCGCGTCGAGACCATGTGAAAGGCCTTGTAGGTCGCGCGGTGGGCCAGGGCGCCCTCGTCTCGTTTCGGCATCGTCGTCTCCCTCGGCGACGCGAACCGTCGCTCTCGATACCGACGCTCTAGCTTGGACGACGTTGCGTCAAGCGCCTATCGGTACAAGCCTGATCACGAACGCGCTGGTCTTTTCAGACATGAGGACAACAGCATGAGCATCCAGACCCGCGCCGCCGTCCTGTCGCGCATGGGCGCCACCCACCCCTACGCCGACAGCCGCCCCCTGTCGGTCGAGACCGTGACGCTCGACCCGCCCGGCCCCGGCGAGGTGCTGGTCGCGATCAAGGCCGCCGGCCTGTGCCATTCGGATCTCAGCGTCATCAACGGCGACCGCCCCCGCCCCCTGCCCATGGCCCTGGGGCATGAGGCAGCCGGCGTGGTCGATGCGCTTGGCGAAGGCGTCACGGACCTCCAGGTCGGCGATCACGTCGTCATGGTCTTCATGCCCTCGTGCGGCCATTGCGATCCCTGTGCCGGCGGCCGTCCCGCCCTGTGCGAGCCGGGCGCCGCCGCCAACGGCAAGGGCGAGCTGCTGTCCGGCGCCCGCCGTATCTTCCGCGAGGGCGAACCGGTCAATCATCATCTGGGCTGCTCCGCCTTCGCCGCCCACGCCGTCGTCTCGCGCCGGTCGCTTGTGAAGATCGACCCCGCCCTGTCGTTCGAGGAGGCGGCCCTGTTCGGCTGCGCCGTCCTGACCGGGGTCGGCGCCGTGGTGAACACGGCGGGGGTCAAGGCGGGCCAGAGCGTCGTGGTCATCGGCCTGGGCGGCGTCGGCCTGGCCAGCGTCCTGGGCGCGCTCGCCTCCGGCGCCTCCCCCGTCATCGCCGTCGATCTGTCCGAAGACAAGCTGGCCCTGGCCCGCAGCCTGGGACCGGTACAGACCGTCAACGGCGCCGCCCCCGATGCGGTGGATCAGGTCCGCGCCCTGACCAACGGCGGCGCCGACTTCGCCTTCGAAATGGCCGGCTCGGCCCGCGCTCTCGACAACGCCTGGAAGATGACCCGGCGCGGCGGAACCACCGTCACCGCCGGCCTGCCCCCGCCCGACGCCGCCCTGGCCGTCAACATCGTCTCCCTGGTCGGCGAGGAGCGCACCCTGAAGGGCTCCTATATCGGGACCTGCGTCCCCAGCCGCGACATCCCCCGCTACGTCGCCCTCTACCGCCAGGGCCGGCTGCCGGTGGACCGGCTGATGAGCGGCGTCATCCCGCTCGACGACATCAACGCCGGCTTCGACCGCCTGCACGCCGGCGAGGTGGTGCGGCTGGTGGTCAGACCCTGAACGTTAGGCCCTGACCACCAGCCCCGAACTCACTCCGCGGGCTTGGGCGGCGCGTTCTTCACATACTGGTCCATCCAGCGGGTCATCTCCCACAGGGTATGGCCCACCGATTCCCGCGCGCGATAGCCGTGCGCCTCCAGCGGCAGGGTGACGTAGCGCGCCGTCGCCCCCAGTCCCTTCAGCGCGGCATAGAAGCGCTCGCTCTGGACCGGGAAGGTGCCGGAATTATCGTCCGCCTCGCCATGGATCAGCAGGATCGGCTCGTTCAGCTTGTTCGCATAGGTGAAGGGCGACATCTCGGTATAGACCTCGGTCGCCTCCCAATAGTTCCTCTGCTCGGCCTGGAAGCCGAACGGCGTCAGGGTGCGGTTATAGGCGCCCGACCGCGCGATCCCGGTCTTGAACAGGTCGCTGTGCGCCAGCAGGTTGGCGGTCATGAAGGCGCCGTAGCTGTGGCCCCCGACCGCGATCCGGTCGCGATCCGCCACCCCCATCGCCACCACCGCATCGACCGCGGCCTTCGCGTCGGCGACCAGTTGTTCGACATAGGTGTCGTTCGGCTCGGCCCCGTCCTTGCCGATGATGGGCATGGAGGGGTTGTCGAAGATCGCATAGCCCTGGGTCAGCAGGAACAGGTGGCTGGACCCGCCCGGCCGCACGAACCGGTTCTGCACATCCACCGTCTGGCCCGCCACCGCCGCATCGGTGAACTCGGCCGGATAGGCCCACATCAGCATCGGCAGAGGCCCGTCGCGATCCTTGTCGTAGCCGGCCGGCAGATACAGGGTCCCCGACAGCTTGACCCCGTCGGCCCGCTCGTACGTCACCAACTGGCGCGTCGCCCCGGCCAGCTGCGGCGCCGGATCGGGGAAGTTCGTCAGGGCCGTCGTCTGGCCCGTCGTCAGGTCGCGGATCTGCAGGTTGGGCGGATCCAGCCGCGTCTCGCGCTGGGTCACCACCCGCTTGCCGTCCGCATCGAGGAAGCCCACCACCGCCTCGTAATCCGTATCGGCCGAGGTCCACAGGCGCTGGCTCTCGCCCGTCGCCGGGTCCATGGCGGCCAGGAAGGGGAACTCGCCCTGCGGCGTCGCCCCGGCGCCCGACATCAGGATCCGCCCCTGCGGATCGAACCGGATCACCGGCCGGCCCTGCGCATTCGGCTGGGTCACCGGCTGGCCCGGATTGTCGTATCGGGCCTGATAGTTCCGCTCCAGCAGCACCCTGCCCTCGCCGGGGTTTGACGGATCGACCACGAACCGCGTCTCATGCCGGGTGTTGAACCAGCGGCTGTTGACGATGGCCAGATCGCCCTTGCCCCAAACGATCCCTCCGAACCGCTCCTTCAGATCGATCAGCTTGACCGGCTCGCCCGTGAACGGCGCCGCCTGCATGAAGACCCGGTCCCTGAACTCGGCCTCGCGCTTGAGGTCGCCGCCGTCCAACGCCTCGACCCAGGTCAGGGTCGCCGGCGCGTCGGACCGCCACCCCACCGAACGCGGCCCCTGCGCCACCGCGTCGAAGGCGGTCGGCACATCGTCCCGCAACGGCAGGTCGGCGATGGTCCGCACCACCCGGCCGTTCAGGTCCGTCACCACGATCTCGGTCGGGAACAGGTCGTCCGGCACCACATAGGAATAGGGCCGCTTGGCGATCTCATGCAGGATGTACTGGCCATCCGGCGACACAGCGCTGTCCAGATAGACGGCCGGCGCGCCAATCGTCCGTACACGGCCGTTCAGCGGAACCAGGGTCAGCTGCGACGTGAAATAGTGATCAAACAGGGCCTCGTCGCCGGGGTTCGACAACAGATCCTGATAGGTCCGCACCGGCGCCACGCGCCCGGCCGTCTCCTCGATGTTCGGCCCCGTCGGCGCCGCCGTCACGTCGGGCGCCGGTCCCCGTCCCGCCGGCACCGCCTCGACCAACAGGCCCGAACTGTCGGGCAGCCATTCATAGCCGGACCCACCCGTCATATTGACCACCGGCTCGGTCAGCTTCCGCGCCCGCGCCGAGGCCACGTCCACGACCCACAGCTCCAACCCCGTCGGCCGATCCAGCACAAAGGCCAGGGATTTCGCATCGGGCGAGAAGCGCGGCGCCGTAAACCGCGCCTCGGCCGGCAGGGCCACGACCCGCGCCGGTCCGCCGTCCACCGCCTGCAGGCTCAGCCCCGTCAGCCACGAGACCCGGCTCTCCGCCAGGCCATTGTTCCTCGGATTGATCCGCGCCCCGGCCAACCGCAGCATCGGCTCGGCCAGCGCCTTGATGCTGGGAAGGTTCGACCGGTCCAGCAGCACCAGCGTCTTGCGATCCGGGCTCAGCATCTGCGCCGGCGTCGGCTTGGCGTCCAGAATGTCGGCGATGGGCGACGGCGGCTGCTGATAGACCGAAACCGTCGGGGCCGCCGTCGTCTGAGCAAAAGCCCCGCCCGCCGCCGAAGCCATCAATACAGTCGCCAGCGCCAGACCGGCTCCACGCACACGCATCATCATTGTCCGAACCCCACAAAACCTGAAGCCCCAGACCTAACGACACCCGACGCCCGGCGCCAACCCGTTTCGGGGTTACAGTGTCACATGGGCGCCCAATCCTTGCGCCGCCGGCCACGAAGAACGGCGGCCCTTTCGGAGCCGCCGTTCCCGCTTCCAACCCGTTCGGGTCAGAACTTCATCGTCACCGTGGCGCTATAGGTCTGGTAGTCCAGATCCTCGCGATCAACCATGGAGGCGGCCTTCAACGTCACGCCGAACCGGTCGCCTTCGATCGCCACCGAACCGCCGATCTCGGCCCATTCGCTGTCGTTGCTGGCGCCGGCGAAGACCCCGCCGAACGCGTCGGCCGCGACGAAGGCGGCCTCGACATTGCGGTCGTCGCCCGCCAGCTCATGCACCCAGCGCACGTCCAGCGCCGGCTTGATGGTCCAGCGCCCGCTGTGGGTCTCGCCGCCGACCCGCAGTCCGATGTGGTGTTGCAGCGAATCGAACGACTGGTCGGCGACGCTCAGGGCCGCGACCCCGCCCGTTTCCTCATAGGCGTCCAGATCGACCGAATAGGCGTTCAGCCCGATGTTCGGCTGCAGCGTCAGCCCGCCGCTCTTCAGGTTGAAGCCCAGCTCGGCCCCGCCGCTGATCACCTTGCCGTCCGTCTCGCCGTCGGCACGGAAGTTGGCGCCGCCGATGGTGAAGGCCCGTTCGGTGTCCAGATCGGCCGCGCCATAGCCGACCTTGGCGCCCAGATAGGCGCCGTAAGCCAGATCCACCGCGCCATACAGGCTCGCCTGAACCTGACGGGTGTCGGCGGTGCTGATCCCCTCGGCGAAGTCGGACTCGCCTTCGGCATAGGCCAGGCTGGCGCCGAAGGTCAGGGCGTCGACCGTCCGCTCCACGCCGCCGACGACATACCAGGCGCTCTGATCGTCGCTGCGGCTGTCCGCAAGGGTTCCGCGCAGTTGCCCCGCTTCGCCCTCGATGGCGCCGGCGCCGAAATAGGCCGAGACACCCTGTTTCCAGCCGCCCCACCGCGCGCGTTCCTGAGCTTCGGCCTGGGCCTGGCGTGTCGCCATGCCGGCCGCCGCTGCGGTCGCCGCCGGGTTCAGCGAAGCGACCTCGATACCCGATCCGATCAGCGTCAGACCCTCGGCAGGACCGGCCGAGCGATCGCGCGCAATCCGTCCGTCCACCACGCCGCGCAGCGCCTCGGTCTGGGCGCTGAGCAGGGTCACGCCCGAATGGGCGGCGAAGGGCGACAGGCTTTCCAGCCCGACCTCCAGGGCCTCGCCTTCCAGCAGGTCGGTCTGGGCGTAGATGTCTCCCAGCGACGCATAGTTCGTGGCCCGCGCCGCATCCAAAATGCCGCCCACGGTCCGCTGGGCCGGCGAGTTCGGGTTGATGAAGTCCATGTAGGAGGCGGCCTCGATCTCCACCTCCACGCTGTTCGACGTATAGTCCAGCACCGGATAAAGCACGCCCGAGATGTCGGTCACGGCGTCGAACTCGCCCTCTATGCCGCCTTGGGCCGTCAGCACCGTATAGGCCTCGCCGAAGCGCGGCGCGCTGATGAAGTTGAGGCCCAGCAGCCCGCCCAGCGACGCGATGCCGGTCGTGCCTTCGAAGCTGTCGGCCAGCACCGTCAGACGGTCGGATTCATCCCCGCCGATGTCGATGAACAGGCGCGAGCCCGACGCCAGCACCAGATCGCTCAGCAGCGTCAGTTCGCCGATCTCACCCTGACCGCCCGGCGCGATGGAGCCCATGACCGAGGTCAGGACCGTTGAATCGATCACGCCCGAGCCGCTCAGAACCCCGCCGGCCAGCAGCATTTCGTAGGTCAGCAGGGCGCCGTCGACGTTCAACTGCCCGGCCCAGATGCTGACGTCGTTCTCGGCGAACAGCAGGCCGTCCGCGCCGATGTCCAGCACCGCGCCGCTGGTCCCGATCGTCAGCCGGTCGATGATGGCGGCGTCGTTCAGCGTCGTCGTCCCCGCCGACATCAGGTTCACGTCGTAGAACAGCGGGTTCTCACCCGCCAGGACGTCGCCTTGGACATTGTAGGGCACGAAATTGGTCGAGCCCGGTCCGCCCGGCACGATCTCGAACGGCACAGTGGCTCCCGGAGCCGTGCCGACGGCCGAGGCTTCGTGCCGCACGGTCAGGCTGGAGCCCAGGTCGTCCCGCGAACTGCCGGCCGCCCCACCCGCGACGATGCCGCTCATGTCGACGATCGTGCGACCGCCGGTCACCTCGGCGCTCACCGGCTGGGCACCGCCGGCCAGGGCGTCCTCGCGGTCGTTGTTGTATTCGGCCAGTTCCCCGGCGTCGACGCAATCGCCGAAGAAGCAGATGCTGCCCCATTCGCCGCCGCGCGAGTCCACGCCCTCGGCCGGCGTGTCGGGCAGGCCCGTGATCAGGTTCCCGTTCGCGTCGATGATCTTGTAGTTGGGGTCCATCATCTGGACCCAGTGGGTCGCATCGAACCAGTCGCCGTCGCCCCCGGTCGTGGTCACATACTTGTAGGGGTTGTTGGCGACGATCCAGTCGGTGAACAGATACAGCGGCTGATAGCCCGCCGTCGTGCCGTAGCTGGCCGAACCCTGGCCGTTGAAATAGCGCGAGCCCAGCGAAAGGACGCCTGCGATCACCGGCGTGTCGAAGGCCCGATCCAGGATCAGCGGACCGCCCGAATCGCCGCCCGCCGTCATTCCCTCGTTCTCCAGCGCCACGTCGTCGCCGAAGATGTTGAAGTCGAAGGTCGCCGTGCCCGCCGGGTCGTCGAAATCGACCATATAGAGGTTCTGGCTCAACCCGCCTTGGGCGCCGTCCCCGAACAGGAACAGGTCGATGTCGTCCAGCGACGTCAGGGCGCCGATCATGTTCTCGGCGGCGCGACGACGGAAATCGATGCCCTGGACCGCGCCCAGCGATCCGGTCCCGCTGGCCCCGTACCCGCCGGTGATCACATGCCGGTCTTCGTCCCCGGTCAGGGGCGAGAACAGCATGGCCCAGGTCGGCACGCCCTTGGCCGGCGAATCCAGCACGCCGATGGCCACGTCTGCTTCATAGAAGCCGCCGCCCTGGGCGTCTTCCAGCGAGCGCGGGTCATAGAAGACCCGGCTCATGTTGTAGTGCTGATCGATATAGCTGGTGGCGTATTCGCCGCTGGTGATCCAGTTCAGGATGCCGTCGAAGGCGTCGCCCTTGAACCCGATGCTGATCGGCACGCCCAGGCCCAGAGAGCCATAGGCGAAGTCGGGGATGTCGTTGACGCAGTGGGCCGCGAACAGCACCGTGCGCGGATTGATCAGACTGCCGGTGCAGACGCCCACCGATCCGCCGCCGGTGTCGGTGATGATGTTGCCGATGCCGTTGATCGCATCGGGGTCCGCCAGGACCGGCGGAGCGTTGGGACTGAAGTTGTCGTTCGGCACCTCGGCCGCCGCCGTCCCCGCCGCCGCGATCAGCCCGATCACCGAAGCCGTCGCCAACCAGCGCCGCCGCGCCACCCCGTTACGCTCAATCATGCCGTGCACTCCCACAAATCAAGAGAGGCAGGGTGACCGATTATTTTCCTGCTGCAATAGCCAGTTGGCTTAATGAGGCAGTTTTGTGTCGATAAGGTCACGCCCTAACGGCACAGCTTGAGCGCGACGTTCTCCCTCAGTCCGCCAGCAAAGCCTCGACCTCATCGCGCTCCGGCGCCGACGGCTGAGCCCCCGCGCGCGTCGCCGCGACCGCGCCGGCCGCACAGGCGAACTTCAGCGCCTCGGCCGGATCCATCCCTTCCAGCAGGGCCACGACGATGGCCGCGACGAAGGCGTCGCCGGCGCCCGTCGCATCGACCGCCTCAACCACGGGCGGCACAGCCCAGGCCATTTCGACGCCGCGCTGGTACATGGCCGCGCCCTTGGCGCCCTTGGTCACCACCACCCGGCCGCCGCCCCGGTGCAGGCTGTCGCCATAGTAGGCGGCCTCGATCTCGTTGACGACGATCAGGTCGGCGCGGCGCAGCAGGGCCTCCGACACCGGCCCGGCGGGCGCCAGATTGGCGCAGACGAAGCCGGTCGACCGACCCACCGCCGCCTCCACCGTCGCGAGCGGCAGCTCCAGCTGAACGATCAACGCCCCCTCGATCCGCTGCGGCAGCTGTTCGGGCGTCACGAAATGATTGGCGCCCGCCGCCACCACGATCTGGTTCTCGCCGCTGGGATCGACGGTGATCAGGGCCACGCCCGTCGGCGCCGCCACGTCCGTCTCCACCCCCGACAGATCGACGCCCATGTCCGCCATCAGGGCCAGGGCCTCGCCCGACATGGCGTCGTCGCCGACCCGCCCGATCAGGCAGACCTCGGCTCCCAGCTTCTCCGCCGCCAGCGCCTGGTTGGCGCCCTTGCCGCCGGGATGGCGCGCCAGGCTCGCCCCCGTCACCGTCTCGCCCGGTGCCGGCAGGCTGGGCGCCGTGGCCACCAGGTCCAGGTTGATGGAGCCGACGACGGTGATCCTCACGCCGCCGCCCTCAGCTTGCCGACGATCAGATCGAACACCCCCTGCCCGTCCGCCGCTGTGACCCAGCGATGCCGCGCCGTCGCCGGATCGACCCGGAACTCCACCGCCGTATGACCGCGCGTCAGCTCCGACGCCGTCTCGACCTCGATCCGGCACGCCCGCGTCTCGAACAGGTCCGGCCTCAGCAGCCAGGCGATGGTGCAGGGGTCATGCAGCGGCGCGGAATCCCAGCCCACGACCTCGCGTTCGACCCGCTGCGAGAACCGCAGCATCGACGCCGTCGTCCGCGCCGCCTCGCTGTCGATGGCCTCGACGGCGGCGATCCGGTCCTCGGTCGCGCGCACCTGATGGGTCGCATCCAGCCCCAGGGCGACGACCTCGCACCCCGATCCGAACACCACCGCCGCCGCATCCGGGTCGGCCCAGATGTTGAACTCGGCCGACGGCGTGATGTTGCCCCCCTCCGACCGCGCGCCGCCCATGATCACCACCGGCCCCAGCCAGTCGGCCAGCCGCCGCTCGCGCCGCATCGCCAAGGCCAGATTGGTCATCGGCCCCATGACGGCGACGGCGACAGAACCCTGCGGCCGGCTCATGACCAGGTCGACGATGGCGTTGGCGGCCGGCCCGTCGCCGACGATGCCCGACGGCTGGAACGGCTCCAGATCGCCCAGCCCCTCGGGCCCATGAAACGCCCCCGCCCCCGCCGGCGGACGCTTCAGCGGCCTTTCGGCCCCGCCATGCACCGGCACGTCCTCGCGCCCGGCGATCTGGCGCACGATCCGCGCATTGCGCTGGGTCAGGGCGCCGGGGACATTGCCCCCCACGGTGGTGACCGCCAGCAGGTTCAGCTCAGGCGCCGCAAAGGCCAGGAACAACGCCACGGCGTCATCCACGCCGGGGTCGCAATCGATGATAAGGGATTGAATAGACACCGCGCATGACTAGGCAGGCCGGCCGCGCGGGGCAAGCGGCAACCGCCCTTGGTCCTCGCGTTGAACTCAAGACCGTCACCCTCGGGCTTGTCCCGAGGGCCCACAGCGGATGCGCTCTCAGCCCTGAAACGCATAGCCCAGTCAGGCCCCCATCACCCGCAAGTCTCGCGGAAATGTGGGCCATCGGGACAAGCCCGAGGGTGACGGCAGAGAGGTTTGAACCTCAACCCAGACACGCCCCCACGCACACCCGCGCCAGCACCTCGGCCGAGTCCGTCAGCCCCACCGGCGCATCCTCCGCCCGCAGCAGCAACGGAACCTCCGTACACCCCGCGATCAAGGCCTGCGCCCCCGCATCCGCCAACACGCCCGCCAGCCGCAACATCCCCGCCCGCGCCGCCTCGCCCACATCGCCGCGCTTGACCCCATAGACCAAACCCATGAAGGCCTCGCGATCCGCGCCGTCCAGCAGCACCGCCTCGACCCCGCGCGTCGCGAACGCCGCCCGATAAAGCCGCTCCCCGCCCGGCGTCGCCAGCACCCCGATCCGCTGCACACCCGACACGACCGCCGCATCCGCCGTCGCCGCGATCATGTCGATGAAGCCCAACCCTTGCGCCTCACACACCGCGCGTATCCCGCCCGCCTGCGCATGGGCGGTGTTGCACGGCATGGCCATCACCTGCGCCCCCGCCGCCGCCAGCCGCGCCGCCATCTGACCCAGCACCACCTCCGCCTCGCCCGGACGCGTGTTCCGGTCCGGCACCTGAGGGTTCATATCCATCAGAACCCTTATGTGTTCCGCATCCCCCTGGGCCGGCGTCAACGCCTGCACCCGCTCCAGAAACGCCACCGTCGCCGCCGGCCCCATGCCCCCGATGACGCCCAGAATCTTGCTCATGCTTTTGCGCACTTGCCGTTCGCCGGATCGCGCTGGGCGAACAGGCGCGTCACCTCGGCCATGTTCTCCACGCCCCAGGTGCACAGCGGCACCAGCGCCCGCGCCAGGCTGACGCCCAGCGGCGTCAGCCCATAGTCCACCCGCGGCGGCACCTCCTTGTAGTCGGTGCGCTTCACCAGACCGTCGGCTTCCAGCTCCTTCAGATGCTGGATCAACACCTTGTCGCTGACGTCGCGGATCGCACGCCGCAGCTCGCCGTAACGGGTCGGGCCGTCCTGGGCGAGGAAGTACAGGATCAGCGGCTTCCACTTGCCGGACACGACACGAAGGGTGGCGTCCAGCCCGCAGGTGAAACCGGGCAAGGTCGGGGTGCAGACCGGCGTCGAGGGCGGGACCGACACCGGGTCAGCAAAAGTTTCTGGATGATCAAGCGACATTTTCTAGGCACTTACCAAATGGTGCATACTTGTCGATAGGTGGGTGGAGCCTCAGCTCAGTGCAACCTCAATGAAGGAGCACATCATGAGCAGGCTACAAGGCAAGACGGCGGTAATCACGGGCGGCGGAACCGGCATAGGACTGGGCGCGGCCAAACGGTTCGTCGAGGAAGGCGCCTTCGTCTATCTCTTCGGACGGCGCCAGGCGCAGCTTGAGGCGGCCGTCGGCGCATTGGGTCCGAACGCCCGCGCGATCGTCGGGTCCATCACCGATCCCGCCGACCTGGACCGACTGTATGCGACGGTGAAGGCGGAACGCGGCGGGCTCGACATCCTGTTCGCCAATGCGGGGACCGGCGCCTTCGCCGCGCTGGGCGAGATCACGCCCGAACACTACGACCAGACCTTCGACGTCAATGTGAAGGGCACGATCTTCACGGTGCAGAAGGCCCTGCCGCTGATGTCGGCCGGCGGCTCGATCATCCTGACCGGGTCCAGCACCGGCATCATGGGCACCCCCGCCTTCAGCATCTACAGCGCCACCAAGGCGGCCATCCGCAACCTGGCGCGAAGCTGGGCGCTGGATCTGAAGGGGACCGGCATCCGCGTCAACGTCCTGTCCCCCGGACCGACCACGACTGAACTGGCGACCGAGGTTCTGGGCGAAGAAGGCCTCGCCGCCATCGGCGCCTCCACCGTACTGGGCCGCATGGGCGATCCCTCGGAGACCGGCGCCGTCGCCGCCTTCCTGGCCTCGTCCGACAGCAGCTTCATGACCGGCGGCGAAGTCTTCGTCGACGGCGGCCTGGCCCAGGTCTGAGCCGACGCAAAAAGGGGCTTCGATCATCCGATTGAAGCCCTCGACGCCCCTATTTCAGCAGCGCCTCTTCGATCTCGCTCTGATAGCCGAACAACCCCTGCGCCCCGCCGGTGTGCAGGAAGACCACCGTCTCGCCCCGGAACTGTCCGGCCCGCGCCAAGGCGATTAGCCCTTTCATCGCCTTCCCGGAATAGATCGGGTCCAGCGCGATAACGTCCAAAAATCTTAGGAAGCAGACGCGCGTCTTGCCTCAACGCGCCTGATTTTCGGCCACAATATCCAAACACCCAACAAGGCGAAGAACATAAAGAACATCGTCACCGTTATCCGTCCGGCTGGCGCATGGTCGGTGAGGGCATCTGCGTTTTCCAATGCCTGAGCGGCGAACCATAGGACGACGAAAAAGACGATGAAGAACGCCAGGGAGACAGGACTGTTATTCATGGACCAGTCGGCCAGCACTGCAATGATCGGGATGATCGGCGGGACCGCAAACAGCCATGTCCATGACGGTGGAGGGGAGGTCGTGCTGGATGCTTTCGCCACGAAAAAAACCGACCAGCACCAAAGGCAGGTGGCGGCTATCGGCAAGGCGGTCAGAAGTCCTCGCGCAAGGGGCGGAAGGGACGCACCGGACAGGACTACCTGCGCAATTCCGCCAACGACAAAAATTGCCGTAAGGACCGCAGGGTGTGCTCGTGCAACATGTTGAGGAAGCTCAGCCATAGACATGTGTTATCCGTATTCTCGAAAACCGCAATCGTTGCGGCTGCCTCAACCCCCACCGCGCCCGATGCGATACGGCCCGCCCCTGACCTCCAGCCTGCGCCCCTTCCAGCTCAGACGCACCGACCCGTCGCTCACCATCTGATCCACCGCCGCATGAACCTCCGGCATCGCCTCGCGCCAGTCCCCGGTCGCCACGGTCAGCGCCCGCGCCACTTCGCTGGGACAGACGGTCGCGTCCTCCGCACGGGCGGCCAGCAACGCCAGCGTCGCCTCGCGCGCGTCCACCCGGCTCACCGACCCGACAGCGCCCCCTCGATTTCGCTCTGATAGCCGAACAAGCCCTGCGCCCCGCCGGTATGCAGGAAGACCACCGTCTCGCCCCGGAATTCACCGGCCCGCGCCAGGGCGATCAGCCCCTTCATCGCCTTGCCGGAATAGACCGGGTCCAGCACGATCCCATCGGTCCGCGCCGCCAGGGTCAGGGCGTCGATCACCCCCTGGTCGATCAGGCCGTAGCCCTCGCCCACATAGTCGCAGTCGGCGACCACCCTCTCGCGCGTCACCCGCCCCGGCTGGCCCAGCAGGGCGGCCGTCTCCTCGGCCAGTTTGAAGACGTTCGCCTCCTGCTTCTCCTTCGGCGCCCGCACCCCGATGCCCAGCACCGGAATGTCCGCCCCCATGACCGCCAGTCCGGCGACCAGGCCCGCGTGGGTGCCCGCGCTGCCCGTCGCCGTCACGATCCGGTGGACCTCCAGGTCCATCTCGTCGGCCTGGACCACGATCTCGCGCGCGCAATCGACATAGCCCAGGGCCCCAATGGGGTTCGAACCGCCGCCGGGAATGACATAGGGCTTGCCGCCACGCGCCCGCACGGCGTCCGCCGTCGTCTCCAGCTCGGCGACCATGTCCGTCCCGCCCGGCACGCTGCGGATGCTGGCTCCGAACAGACGGTCCAGCAGCACGTTGCCGTTGCCGACATAGTCGCTGGCCTTCGACCCCGTCCGCTCCTCCAGAATGATCTCGCAGGCCAGGCCGTGCGCGGCGGCCGCCGCCGCCGTCTGGCGCACATGGTTCGACTGCACCGCCCCTTGCGTCACCAGCGTATCGGCGTCCTGCTCGAACGCCGCGCCCAGCAGGAACTCCAGCTTCCTCGTCTTGTTGCCCCCGCCCGCCAGGCCGGTGCAGTCGTCGCGCTTGATCCACAGATCCACGCCCAGCGCCTCCGACAACCGGGGCAGCGGCTCCAGCGGCGTCGGCAGATGGGCCAGGCGGATGCGGGCGAAACGGGCGAGATGCATGGGGACGGCTCCTGTTCCCTGCCTTGATAGCGCGGCTGCATGACAGGCCCAAGGAGCCAAAGCCGACCATCAAGCGTTGCCGCCCCATGACCGCCGCCGCCATGATCGACCTGCGCAAGGAACGCGCCTACGTCCGCGATCTGGCCCGCGCCTTCGCCGGCGCCCTGGTGTTCAACATCCCGCTCTTGATGACGATGGAGATGTGGGAGCAGGGCGTGGCCATGGAGCGCTGGCGGCTGCTGACCTTCATCCTGGCCGGCCTGCCCCTGCTGTACGGCCTGGCCTATTATGCGGGCTTTTCAAAGCGGCGCGGGTTTCGAAACGACATCCTCGACACCGCCGTGGCCCTGGCCGTCGGCTTCGTCACCGCCTCGGTGCTGCTGATCCTGTTCGGCGTGGTCCAGTGGAACGCCCCGCCGCACGAGGCCATCGGCATGGTCGCGCTGCAGGCCGTGCCCGGCGCCATGGGGGCGCTTCTGGCGCGACGTCAACTCAGTGGGGATGGGGGCGGCGACACCGACGAGGACGCGGCCTCCTATTTCGGCGAGCTGTTCCTGATGGCGGCGGGCGCGCTGTTCTTCGCTTTGAACATCGCCCCGACCGAGGAGATCATCCTGATCGCCTACAAGGCCACGGCCCTGCATGTCCTGGCCCTGATCGCCCTTTCGCTGCTGCTGCTGCACCTGATCGTCTTCAACGCCGGGTTCGCCGGTCAGGAAGAGGCGGATCGGCCCCTGCACGCCTTCATGCATTTCACCCTGCCCGGCTACGCCATCGCCCTGGGGATCAGCCTGTTCGCCCTCTATGTCTTCGGGCGCACGGACGGCCTGTCGGTGCAGGGCGTGGTCCAGATCGCCATCGTGCTGGGCTTTCCCGCCGCCATCGGCGCCGCCGCCGCCCGCCTTCTGGTCTGAGGATCCATGCCCGCCAAATCGTCCGCCAAAGCCAAGTCCGTAGACCCCGGCCGCCCCGTCCTGCAATGGGTGATGGCCGTGGTCGGCGCCGTCGTCACCCTGTCGGCCATCGGCATCGTGGTGTGGGAGGCGCTTCAGCCCGCCGCGCCCCCGGCCCTCAGCGCTCGCATCGTCGCGGTCGAGGCCACCGCCGCCGGCCACGTCGCCACCATCCGCGTCCAGAACGACGGCGACGACACCGCCGCCGCCGTCGAGATCGAGGGCGTCCTGGGCGACCAGACCGCGACCGCCAGCCTCGACTACGTCCCGCGCCACGGCCACGCCCAGGCCTACCTCCGCTTCGACGCCGACCCGCGCGCGGCGTCCATCTCGGTCAAGGGCTGGTCCGCGCCCTGAGCCTGGGTTATGGTCCCTTCGTTCTCCGGGGGGTCGCAATCGAGCGGCTGAGATTGGCGTAGCCGCCTGACCCGTCGAACCTGATCCGGGTCATGCCGGCGAAGGGATGGGAAACGCTTACGGGTCCACGCAACAGGACCGTTCCGCCCGACGTCGGCAGACCTCAACCGTTTGAGGCCGCCATGAACATCCAAGTCACCCCGCCCGTCCTGCCCGAAGAACCCAATGTGGATCTGGCGCTGAAGGACGCGCGCGACGCAGTCATGCGCGAAACCGGAACCATCCCCACGGGCGAACGGGCGGGCAGCCGCAAGGTCTATGTCGCCGGCGAGCTCTACCCCGACATCCGCGTCCCCTTCCGCGAGGTCGCCGTCCACCCCTCGGCCAACGAACCGCCGGTGACCATCTATGACAGCTCAGGCCCCTATACCGACCCGACGGTGACCATCGACATCAAGCAGGGCCTGCCCCTGGTCAAGTCCAGCTGGCAGCTGGACCGCGGCGACATCGCCCCCGTCGCGAACCCGCGCGAGGTCAAGCCCGAGGACAACGGCCACGCCAGCGGCAAGAACCTGGCCCCCCGTTTCGACGTCTCGAACCACAAGGTGTTCAAGGGCGTCGAGGGCCGCCCGGTGACCCAGTACGAATACGCCCAGGCCGGGATCATCACGCCCGAGATGGAATATGTCGCCATCCGCGAGAACCTGCGCCGCGAGCAGTCCGCCCCCTGCATCCGCGACGGCGAAGACTTCGGCGCATCCATCCCCGACTTCGTGACCCCCGAGTTCGTCCGGCAAGAGATCGCGCGCGGCCGCGCCATCATCCCGCACAACATCAACCACCCCGAGGTCGAGCCGATGATCATCGGCCGCAACTTCCTGGTGAAGATCAATGCCAACATCGGAAATAGTGCGGTCCTGTCGTCCGTGGACGACGAGGTCGACAAACTGGTCTGGGCCACCCGCTGGGGCGCCGACAACGTCATGGACCTGTCGACCGGCCGCAACATCCACAACATCCGCGACTGGATCATCCGCAACTCCAGCGTCCCCATCGGCACCGTGCCCATCTATCAGGCGCTGGAGAAGGTGAACGGCGTCGCCGAGGACCTGACGTGGGAGGTGTTCCGCGACACCCTGATCGAACAGGCCGAACAGGGCGTCGACTATTTCACCATCCACGCGGGGGTGCGCCTGCCCTTCGTGCCGATGACGGCCAAACGCGTCACCGGCATCGTCTCGCGCGGCGGCTCCATCATGGCCAAATGGTGCCTGTCCCACCACAAGGAGAGCTTCCTCTACGAGCATTTCGAGGACATCTGCGACATCATGCGCGCCTATGACGTGTCGTTCAGCCTTGGCGACGGCCTGCGCCCCGGCTCCATCGCCGACGCCAATGACGAGGCCCAGTTCGCCGAGCTGCGCACCCTGGGCGAACTGACCAAGATCGCCTGGGCCAAGGGCTGCCAGGTCATGATCGAGGGTCCCGGACACGTGCCGATGCACAAGATCAAGGCGAACATGGATGAGCAGCTGAAACACTGCCACGAGGCGCCCTTCTATACGCTTGGCCCCCTCACCACCGACATCGCCCCCGGCTATGACCACATCACATCGGCCATCGGGGCGGCCATGATCGGATGGTTCGGCACGGCCATGCTCTGCTACGTCACGCCCAAGGAGCATCTGGGCCTGCCCGACCGTCAGGACGTCAAGGACGGCGTCATCACCTACAAGATCGCCGCCCACGCCGCCGACCTGGCCAAGGGCCACCCCGCCGCCCGCCTGCACGACGACGCCCTGTCGCGCGCCCGGTTCGAGTTCCGCTGGGAAGACCAGTTCAACTTAGGGCTAGACCCCGAAACCGCCCGCAAATACCACGACGCCACCCTGCCCAAGGAAGCCCACAAGACCGCCCACTTCTGCTCCATGTGCGGCCCCAAGTTCTGCAGCATGAAGATCAGCCAGGACATCCGCAGGGACGCAGCGGCGCAGAACGATGCGGGCGGTTCGTTGGTGGACGCCGAGGCTGGGATGGCGGAGATGAGCGCCAAGTTCCGGGCCGGGGGCGGGGTGGTGGAGGTGAAGGTGTGACTAGTTGATTGTCGGCAGGGTCTTAGCCAAGACCCTGCGCAACTTAAGGCCGCATACGTTTCTGGCCTCCAGAGCGGTCACCACCGCCATTCGGAATTCATCAAATCCGGGAAATCCTAGTGCCTTTACGACGTCGTTAGGTACGCCGGTGTTTTTTACAGGCAACTGATAAGTTGGACGCAACGTTCGGTTATCCGACATCTTGTCGTCGAACTCCTTACTTGCTAACAGGTGAATTTGACCAACATCCACTCCGCTTATAAGCTTAAGACCTGACTTTATAGACTTAACCGAAGGCTTCCGCGAAGAAAGTTCCCTATTCGCTCTCCAGACTACAATCCTGGCGACTATATTTTCTTTGTCTTTGTTTAGTGCCTTCCTTCCAGCTTCATCAGCTTGCTTTATTCTGTCTTTTACAGATAGACCGCCATAAATAGAATGAATGCTATCAGCCATTATCCGGATTATTGCTGGATGTAGATAAAGATTTTCTATCGTCGGAACCGGGATGCAGAATATCTTATCGGACTTAAGCTTATCAGCTTCACTCGAATCTCGACCATCTCTGTCGATAAGACCTGCCGCTTGAACCCAGTGGTATGTTGGGCTTGCCTCCAAAACCTTCACCGACTGAGCGACTGATTCCCAACCGCCACGAGGAACCACTGAGAAATTATCGAATATATTTTTGTACAAGGCGTAGTCAGTGCTGTGATCTCCCTCAACAAAGAGCAGAGACTTCCGCGCACCCAAGACCGATCTGCGCACATCCTCCGGAACATCCGAATTACCAGGCAATACCTGTATATCAAACGTTCTGTTCTCACTGTTAACATCTAAGTTAACTACTTCAGAACTTTTTACATATATTATATTTTTTGGCTTTGTCGATTCTATGAGATTTAGATCGTGAGACGCGATTACATATGAAAGGTCAGGCCTAGCTCTAATCGTCCTAGCAATTAAGGCCGCTGATATCAGTGGATTTAAGTGCTTCTCAGGCTCATCGATTGCAATCACTGAATTTTTTGGCCGGACAAGTATTGCACCTACTACAAGTAATGCAGCACGCTCACCATCTGACAACCGATCAATACCATAATGCTCTCCACCATCCCGCGAAGCACGAAGCATTCCTTCTTTTAATGAAATACTAACGGCCAAGTCGGAATCAGCAAATATGCTGTTAATAACCGATATAGTTCTCGGCTTCTCTAAAGCTATGTCTGATGTCGATCTTCCGGTTTCAATTGAATCTGAAACAATGTCATCGTTATCCTGAGCTTGCTGATTTAGTACACGCCTGACGACAGACTTCAGATGCTGCTCGCTCCATGCATTTCGAAATCGATTGGACGCCTGATTGTGTTGCATCATTTGAACCTGCAGCTGCTGCAAGCTCATTCCTGTCTGTTCAGTATCGTCGGACGTAAAGTGTATCTGTCTGTGGCCAGAAAATATCTCTGAATCTTGGCCAAATGACCGTCCAATAACGTGGATCAGAGACGACTTACCGACGCCGTTCGGACCTGCAATGAAAAGCACCTCTCCAACACCAAGCTGGTAGTGGACAAACTCCTGGGTTGCTCCGGTGTCTGGTGCAGTCGGCTTTATGGGAACGTGGTAGCTTCGCACTTCAACTCCAAACGTGATCGCAACTGGAAGGCGAACCACTAAAGCCTAGCTTGGGATAGACAAGGTAGAAAAATGAGTTTCGGAGTGTATCCTTCATTTGTTGTCCAACAGCCTGGCTAACGATTAACGCAAGGGTGTCAGGGCGTACCACAAGACACGCTGCGCCGGCTGCACCCGGAAGAAGCGGGCCTGACGTTAGCCAGCGGCCTCCCTCTCCCGTTGGGAGAGGGCTTGAGCGCCTGAGAGCCGTCAGGCGATCAGACTTGCGCGAAAGGGTGAGGGTCGGACCTCGCCGCAGACGCACGACCCTCACCCTTTCGGCTGGCGCATCGCTGCGCTCTGCGAGCCTCAAGCCCTCTCCCAACGGGAGAGGGACGGTCGTTGCGACTTCTGCTAGATTGGGGTCCGAAATGAACACGATCTTCGACCGCGAAACCACATTGAAGGCCCTGCGCGACGCCGCTCGCGTGGCGCGCGAAGGCACGCGCGAGGAGAAGTCCGGCAAGTTCCTGCCGCCGCCCGGCTGGAAGGGGCATCTGGTCACCGCCGCCGACGCCCCGGCTGCACCCCGCAAGAAGCGGGCCTAGGCGTGTGCTCCCTCTCCCGTTGGGAGAGGGCTTGAGCGTCCGAGAGCGAAGCGATTGGAAACGCGAAAGGGTGAGGGTCGGACCTCGCCGCAGACGCACGACCCTCACCCTTTCGGCTAACGCATCGCTGCGCTCTGCGAGCCTCAAGCCCTCTCCCAACGGGAGAGGGACGGATGCACAGCTAGCGCCCCTTCCTATACACGACCTCCCCTCCCGCCCCGTTGAAATCCCTCGGCTTTCGCGAAATCGACGGCCTCTACCCTATCACGGTTCGGGACGGCCTTAGACTGGGGGCGCGTCCTGGGATCGGGCGTGGGCGACAGCCGGGGGACGGGATGCACGACGATCAGGCCTATGACGACGGCGAGGGCGGCGGGTTCGATGGGCCGCGAGACCCGCTTTACGATGCGGCCACGCAGCAGGGGCTGGATCAGATCCGCGTCCTGCGCGCGGCGGGTCTGGAACAGGCGTATCGCGACGCGCTTCACCTGGACTGCTCGGCCGAGGCCGAGGTGCGGTTCTGGCGCACGCACGGCCTGCCGATGCATCTGTTGCGGCCGCCGGCCCTCGCGGCCTGCGACGCCGTCGCGCGGAACGCCGACCGGGGCCACAATCGCGGCTATCGCCGCCTGTCGCAAGAGGCCTGGCAGGCGGCAGGCAAGGCCTATCTGGAGGGCGACACGGCCGAGGCGGTCAGCGCCCGTTACGGCATGGGGGTCAGCACCTTTCGCGCCCGCGCCAGGGACGAAGGCTGGCGGCGCGAGGATCAGGACGATCCCTCTCCCTTGCCGATGGACGACCCCATCGACCTGCCGTTCGAGACGGCGCAGGGCCTGCCCGACTTCGCCGAGATGGCGGCCCACGCCCTGGTGCGGATGGGCCGGGCGGTCCAGGCCGGGCGCGCGATGGAGGCCGCGCGGTGGGTGCGGCTGCACGCCCATCTGACCCGCCTGGCGCGCGAGGCGGAGCCGCCTGCGCCCCCATCCGCGCCGAAGCCCGAGCCGAAACCGAAAGACCCCGACATGGCCGAACGCGCCACGGACGTCGCGCGGGAGATTGGCGTCATCGCCCTGGAGGCCGCCGCCCTGACGCCCGGCGACTACGCCGGCCGCGACGCCCTGATGGCCCGGATGGAGGCGCTGGACGACCTGAAACCGTCCCCGACTTCAGACGAATTGCACAGTTCAGACGGTGTTTTTTCGCAAAGGGAGTCTGAACCTTCCACCCTGCGGGATTTCAGACGCCCATCGCCTTCAGCGCCGGTTTCAAGCTCACCGCCGCCTTGCGAAAATCCGCCCACGGATCAGGCTTCTTCAGCAGGGCCTCATAGGTCCACAGGTTGAACGCGGCCGGGTCCAGCCCCGCCCTCACCTGCCCCCACGATAGCGGATAGGCGATCCCCGCCCCCGGCCGAGCGCGTGGCGACCAGGGGGCCACCGCCGTCGCCATCCGCCCGTTCCTCAGATAGTCGATGAAGATCTTTCCGCCCCGCGCCTTCTTGGCCAGGGTCGTGGTGAACCGGTCCGGCGCCTCGGCGCGGATGGCCTCGGCCACCGCCTTGGCGAAGGCCTTGTTCTGATCCCAGGTGACGCGCGACCGGGCGTCGGTCTTGATCGGCGCGACGACGTGCAGACCCTTGCCCCCGGTCGTCTTGACGAAGGCCGCCAGGCCCAGGGCCTCGATCTTCGTCTTCACCCCCTTGGCGGCGGCGATCACGTCGGCGAAATCCAGCCCTTCGTCGGGGTCCAGGTCGAAGGTGATCTGGTCCGGGACCTCCGGCGCGCCCGGCGCACAGCCCCAGGGGTGCAGCTCAAGCCCCCCCGACTGGGCGATGGCGACCAGGCCGCCCACATCGACGGCGGCGACATAAGGGGTGCGCGCCTTGACGTCGATCAGCTTCAGCCGCGGGTTCGACCCCGCCATGGCGTGGCGCTGGAAGAAGGTCTCGCCGCCGATCCCCTCGGGCGCGCGAATGATCGAGGTCGGCCGGTCCGCCACATGGGGCAGGATCCGCTCGGCCGCCGCCTCGTAATAGCGCGCCAGGTCCGCCTTGGTGATCGCCGGCCGGTCGCCGACGGCGGGCCACAGCACCTTGTCGGGGCTAGAGATCGTCACGCCCGCCACGACCACCTTGCCCGGCTTTGCCGCCGCCCGCACCGTCGTGGTCGCCTTCGTGTCGGCCTCGCCCATCTCCGTCGGCGGTTGCGGTGCCTGCGTCACCTCGGCGGCCGCCTTGTCCTCGCGCAGACCCTTGAACGCCGCCTGCCTCAGCGAGCCCGCCTCGGTGTATCCGCCGTGCTCGACCTCGGCGACCAGCACCGGCTTGACCCAGTGGATGTCCTTGGCCGCCTTGGGCGCGCCTGTCCCGACAAAGGGCGACTTGTCCGCCGCCACGCCCTTGAGCGCCGGAACCAGGGTCTTCGTCACCGCCTCGCCATAGCCGGTCCCGACACGGCCCAGATAGCGCAGGCCGCCCTTGTCCTTGACCCCGACCAGCAGGGACCGAAACCGCGTTCCGCCTTCCGACGACCAGCCGCCGATCACCACCTCGTCGCGCCCCCGGCATTTGGACTTCAGCCAGGTCGAGGACCGCCCGGCGTGATAGGGCGCGTCCAACTTCTTGGAGATCACCCCTTCCAGATCCATCCGACAGGCGCTCTCCAGCACCGCCTGCCCGGTCGAGGCGAAATGCTCGACGTAGCGCAGCCGCGTTGCCCCCGCCTTTCCGATCCGGTCCACATAGGCCTGCAGCCGCGCCTTGCGATGCGACAGCGGCAGTTTGCGCAGATCCTCCGCCCCCTCGAACAGCAGGTCGAAGGCGAAATAGACCAGCCCCCCCGTCTTCTCGTCCGAGATCGCGGCCTGCAACGCCCCGAAGTCCGGCATATGATCGTCGTCCAGCGCGCACAGCTCGCCGTCGATCACCGCGTCGGGCCAGGTCGCGGCGTCCGCCGCCAGGTCCGCGAACCGGTCGCTCCAGTCCAGACCCTTGCGCGTCCTCAAGACCGCCCGACCGCCGCCGACGCCGATCTGGATGCGGTATCCGTCGAACTTGATCTCGTGCGCCCAGCCCGTCCCGCCCGGCGGATGGTCGGTCACCTTGCACAGCTGGATCGGCACGAAGGCCGGCGGCTTGGTCGCCTTGGTCGCCGCCTTTGACGGCCTGGGCTTGGCCGGCCCTTTACGCCCGGTCGGCTTGGACGCCGTCCATTCCTTGGTCCCGTCCGCGATCTCGGCCAGCGATCGCCCGGTCGTCACCGAGGCGTCGATCTCGGCTAAGGCGTCCCCCTCCCCCGCCACGGCGAAGTCGTCCTTCTCCTTCAGCAGCAGCCAGTTGTTGCGCTTGGACGGCTTGCCCCGGTCGCTCTTCAACCGGATCAGCGCCCATTTGCCCTTCAGCCGCTCGCCGTGAAGGATCATCTTGATCTGGCCCTTGGCCCAGGCCGCCTCCAGGTCCGGCTCCTGCGGCTCCCAGGTTCCGACGTCCCACATCTGCACCGTGCCGGCGCCATAGTTGCCGTCGGGAATGGTCCCCTCGAACGATCCGTAATCCAGCGGATGATCCTCGACCTCGACCGCCAGCCGCTTGACCGCCGTGTCGCGCGACGGCGCCTTGGTCACGGCCCAGGATTTCAGCACCCCGTCCGCCTCGATGCGGAAATCATAATGCAGCCGCGTCGCCGCATGGCGCTGGATCAGATAGCGGAAACCGCCCTTGCCCCGGCCGCCCTTGGCGCCCTTCGGCTCGGGCGTCTCGCCGAACCGCCGCTTGGCCTGATAGGTCTTCAGCTCACCGCGCATAGGGGCGTAATCCGCCTCAGGCGAAACCGTTGCGTTAGCGGCAGAACCGCGTGTCCGTCGCCTCCAGGTGCAGGTGGTCATAGTGAACGGCGTTGTAGTCGGGGCTCAGCGTCGTGCCGAAGATGCGGCAGGCGTCGTCGCGGATGCGGCGCAGGAACCGCGCCTCGGCCGTGTCGCCGTTCCAGCCATTGGTCACCGTGATCCGCCGCCCGTCCCTCAGCCGCACCCCGGCGAAGTCCAGCGCCGCCGCCTGGGAATGGGCGCTGATCCGGTTCGATCCGACCCCGTTGTTCACGTTGCGACAGGCATAGGCGCCCATGTGGTCGATCTGGACTACGTCCGAGCCCAGGATCTCGCGTGCCGCCGGCTCCAGCGACTGCCGACGCCAGATGCTCAGGGCCAGCGCGGTCTGGCACGTCATCTCCGCATCGCCGGGCGCCAACCGCGCCACCGTGCCCATGTCGGCGCCCAGCACTCCGCCCTGGCTCAGGCCGCAGGTTGCGGTGTTCTGACGATCCGGCACGGGGCTGAAGCGCACCCGCGCGGCGTTCAGCTCTGCCAGACACCTGCCCAAATCTCGCCCCTCGCGCACCACCGCGCCTTGCGTGCCCCCATCGATGGCCCGATCCACCAGCCCCCCCACCAGGGGCGCCTCGGTGCGCGACGGATAGGGTGACGGCCGCAACGGCTCGGGCGGTCGCCGCACGCAGCCGCTCAGGATCAGCACGACGCTGAGGGCGATCAGGAAGGGTGAGGCGCGGGACACGGCAAACATCGCCAGGACGCTTATCTGATTCCCTGATCGCGCGCGGTCACGAGGCGGAGAGCCATCTACCGCGGGTTTTCCGCCGCACCCTTTGCCCGGCACCTGTCCGAGCAGAACCGCACCTGCGCCCAGTCCCGCGCCCACTTCTTGCGCCACGCGAACGACAGGCCGCAGGCGGCGCAGACTTTCTGCGGCAGATCTGCCTTGGCGGGCGCCGTGCCGAGATTGACGTGCTTTCGACCCATGTCGCCTGCCAAGAAAAAGGGCGGCCCCGTCGGAGCCGCCCCTGATCATATCAGCTGTCCAGGAAGGACCGTAGTTTGCGCGACCGGCTCGGGTGCTTCAGCTTGCGAAGCGCCTTGGCCTCGATCTGGCGGATCCGTTCGCGGGTGACCGAGAACTGCTGGCCGACTTCTTCCAGCGTATGGTCGGTGTTCATGCCGATGCCGAAGCGCATGCGCAGCACCCGCTCCTCGCGCGGCGTCAGCGAGGCCAGCACGCGGGTGGTGGTCTCGCGCAGGTTCGACTGGATGGCCGCATCGATGGGCAGGACGGCGTTCTTGTCTTCGATGAAGTCGCCCAGGTGGCTGTCTTCCTCGTCCCCGATGGGCGTTTCGAGGCTGATCGGCTCCTTAGCGATCTTCAGGACCTTGCGCACCTTCTCCAGCGGCATGGCCAGCTTCTCGGCCAGCTCTTCCGGGGTCGGCTCGCGGCCGATCTCGTGCAGCATCTGGCGTGATGTCCTCACGATCTTGTTGATCGTCTCGATCATGTGGACCGGGATGCGGATGGTCCGCGCCTGGTCGGCGATCGAGCGGGTGATCGCCTGACGAATCCACCAGGTGGCGTAGGTCGAGAACTTGTAGCCGCGGCGGTACTCGAACTTGTCGACCGCCTTCATCAGGCCGATGTTGCCCTCCTGGATCAGGTCCAGGAACTGCAGGCCGCGGTTGGTGTATTTCTTGGCGATGGAGATGACGAGGCGCAGGTTGGCCTCGACCATTTCCTTCTTGGCCTGGCGGGCTTCGCGCTCGCCCTTCTGAACCGTCTGAACGATGCGGCGATAGTCGTCGATCGGCAGGCCGGCTTCCAGGGCCACGGCGGCGACGTCGGCGCGAATGGTGGCGATCTGGCTGGCTTCATTGTCGCTGAACTTGGTCCAGCGCACGCCCTGCTCTTTGATCCGCTCGGTCCAGGTCGGGTCCAGTTCGGCGCCGAAATAGGCCTTCAGGAACTCAGGCCGCGAGATGCCGTAGCTGTCGGCCAGGCGCAGCAGGCGGCCTTCCAGACCGATCAGGCGCTTGTTGATCGCATAAAGCTGCTCGACCAGGGCCTCGATGCGGTTGTTGTTCAGCTTCATCGTCTTCAGACGGTCCGAGATGGACAGCGTCAGGGCGCGATAGGCCTTCTCGTCCTTGGCGCTCAGCACCTCGCCCTTCAGGCGGGTCTGGACCAGCTTGTCCTGCAACGCCCGGAACGCGCCGAAGTCGGCGGCGATCAGGTTCAGGACCTCCATCACCCCGTCGCGAAGCTCGGCTTCCAGCGCCGAGATCGACATGCCGCCGCCGTCGTCGAAATCGTCGTCGTCATCATCGTCGTCGGTTTCAGGCTTGGCCTCGGCCGCCGGTTTTTCCTCGGTCTCTTCCGCCTCTTCGGCCTCGGGCTGGACAGCGCCCGGCAGGGACGACGGGTTCAGCACGCCATAGGTGGCGTCGAGGTCGATGACCTCGCGCAGCAGGATGCGGTTGTTCTCCAGCTCGTCGCGCCACACCATGATGGCCTCGAAGGTCAGGGCGCTTTCGCACAGACCCGAGATCATGGCGTCGCGGCCGGCCTCGATCCGCTTGGCGATGGCGATTTCGCCCTCGCGGCTCAGCAGTTCGACCGAGCCCATCTCGCGCAGATACATCCGCACTGGATCGTCGGTGCGGTCATAGGCGGCCTTGGCGGGCGCTTCGGCGACGGCGGTGCCGGCGGCGGCGGCGACGTCGGTGGACTGCTGCTCTTGCGCGTCCTCCTCGGCCTCGACGACGTTGACGCCCATCTCGGACAACATGGCCAGGGTGTCTTCAATGGCGTCGGGCGTGACCTCTTCGGACGGCAGAACCTTATTCAGTTCCTCCATCGTCACATAGCCTCTAGCCTTGGCCTGTTTGATGAACTTCTTGACGCCGGCGTCGGTCAGATCGAGCAGGGGCCCATCGGTCGAAGCCTCGGTTTCCTGCGTCTCGGTCTGTGCGTTCATAGTCAGTCTGTCTCCAGCCGGAGGGGGTGATCAATCCGCCCCGACGAAAAATACAATGCCTGGCGGGCCGTAAGGTTACGAGCCCGCGCTGTCTTCCCAAATCGTCCCGGCTTTGATCGCACGGCGAAGCGCATCCCGCTCGGCCTTAAGCCGGCGAAACGCCTCATCCTGCCCAGGCACATCACGTGCATGAGCCAAGGCGTCCTCCAACGCGGCTACGCGTGTTGAAGCGTCGAACGCCTGCGACCATCGGACCCTTGCCTCGGCGAGGGGCGCATTTGCGGCCAGGAAAGGCGCGCCGGACTTTGCCGCCGCCTTCTCGACCTCGCGCACTAAGGCATCATGACCCGATTGCGCCAGATGGCGTCGCAGGGAGGCAGAGTCAAGGCTATGTCCCGACAGACGCAGGCGAACCAGCTCTTGGGCCAGGCCATCCAGCCCCTTGTCGCCGAAACCGTGGGCCGCGATTTCTTCCAGATGGTCGTCCATCCGTTCGGGATCGTCGATGGCGCCGTGCGCCAAGGCGGCAGGCACCGGCTCGATGGCGCGGAACAGCGACTGCATCGCCTGCGCCCCTTCCGCCGTCTGACCCAGCTTGGGCGGCGGGCCGAAACCGCGCCTGCCTTGCCCCGGCGTCCAGGGCGCGCGTTGAGGGCTGCGAGGGAACAGGGCGTCGAAGCGGTCGAACAGGTCGCGGCGGTATTGTTCGGCTAAATCCTTGTCCTGGATGGCCGAGGCGGTGTTGCGCAGCCGCGCCTTGAATCCGGCCTTGCGTTCCGGCGTGTCCAGCGGCTCCAGATCCTGCTCGCGGCGGAACAGCACCTCGGCGAAACCGTGGGTGTCGGCCAGGGCCTGGCGCAGGGCCGGCGCGCCCTTGTCGCGCAGGATGTCGTCGGGATCCTGTCCCGCGCCCAGCAATGCGAACCGGAAAGACCGGCCGGCCTTCAGCAGCGGCAGGGAACGCTCGATGGCGCGATAGGCGGCGCGCAGGCCGGCCGCATCGCCATCGAAACACAGCACCGGCTCGGACGACACCCGCCACAGCCGTTCCATCTGCTCCTCGGTCAGGGCCGTGCCCATCGGCGCCACGGCCGGCAGGCCCGCGCGCTGACAGGCGATGACGTCCATGTATCCTTCGACCACGATGATGGCCTGGTCGTTCTTGCTCTCCGCCCCCAATATCCGCCGCGCCTCGGGCAGGCCGTAGAGCGTCGCGCCCTTGTGAAAGAGAGGGCTCTCCGGGCCGTTCAGATATTTGGCTCGGTCGTCGGGGTTCATGGCCCGGCCGCCGAAGCTGACGATCCGTCCCCGCGCGTCCAGGATGGGGAACATCAGCCGGTCGCGGAACCGGTCGTAGGGCTGGCCGCCGCTTTCCGGCGAGATCAGCATCCCGGCCTCGACCAGTTCGGCGGGCTTGGCGCCGCGCTGGATCAGGGCCTGTTTTAGCCCCTCGCGGTCGTTGGGCGCATAGCCTAGGCCGAACCGCTCCCACTGATCTTCGGGCAGGCCGCGTTTTTCGAGATATTCGCGCGCCGCCTTGCCCGGCGTGCGGCGCAGGTTTGCGGCGAACCACTTCTGGGCCAGCTCCATCCAGTCCGACAGGCCCGCCCGCTTCTGCTCGCGCTCAGCCTCCTTGGGATCCTCGGCGGGAAGCTGCATGCCCGCCTCGCCGGCGAGCCGCTGCACCGCCTCGACGAAGCTGAGCCGCTCCGTCTCCTGCAGGAAGGAGATGATGTCGCCGTGCTTGCCGGACGAGAAATCGTGGAAGAACCCCTTGTCGTCGTTGACGAAGAAGGACGGCGACTTCTCCTTCGAGAAGGGCGACAGGCCGACGTATTCGCGCCCCTGACGTTTCAGCTTCACCGTCCGCCCGATCACGTCGGACGGCCGAAGGCGGGCCTTCAGTTCATCGATGAATCTTTCGTCAAAACGCACCCGCGATCCTTAAGGCCAAGCGGCCTGTACGTCGATGGATGGAAGGGCGATCAGGCGGCTCGTCCGGGCATCCCCCGATATCCGAACGAACCGCCGCATCGCAGAAGGCGTAAACCTTGGCGTCCCCCAACGCCTTGGCTAACGAAGTCCTAACGCCTCGCGGACCTGCATCTGACGTTGAGACGCCTCGGCTGTCGAGGGGGCGGCGACGGCGGGTCTGCGGATCGTGGCGAGACTGTGTCTTTTACGCCGCGCGCCATTCGCCTCACGGGCGACCGAAGGGCACCACCTTGTTGGCGCCGTCGTGCCCGATATCGGCGCTTCCGAGGAAGGCTATGCCCGATCTCAGGCACCAGTATCGAACAATCTCCTCCGGAGTCTGGCCGAAATCGGGATCGTTTGGCGTGACATCGGAAACACGTCCCAGGCGAATCCCGGCCACACGGCGAATGCTGGCCTGGCTCGTCAAATGAAACATCATCCGGTCGATCCGGTAGGCCGCCTCCGAAACCTCCTCCAGCATCAGGACGTGGTCGGTCAGGTCGGGCTCCAGCGCCGTGCCGGTCAGCTCGTTCAGGATGGTCAGGTTGAAGGCGACGGCCGGTCGCGGATCGGTCGCCAGCGACGGCTCGATCCAGTCGGTCCGTCCGGTGGTCAGCCACGACAGAGCGCCGCGCGCCGTCGCGTCATCGCGCACCGAATCCGAGGCCATCGGCCCATGCGCCAGATGCCGGAACCCGGCCTTGTACATCCCGGCCAGCAGGCTGCCCGCGTCGGAATAGCCCATGTAGCGCTTCTTGCGCGCCACGGCGTCCAGGCGCGGGATCACCGCATCGGCGATGCGGCACGAACCATAGCCGCCGCGTGCGAACCAGATGGCGTCGATGCGCGGGTCGTTGGCGAACTCGACGAAGGCGTCGGCCCGCGCCCGGTCGTCGCCGGCGAAATGGCCGTGTTTCAGGAAGCAGGCGGGGTGAAACACCACCGCCACGTCGCGGTCCGGATGGTTCTGCGCCATCCAGGCCTCGACCGCCTCGGCGCGTTCCTTCGAAAACCGCGAACTGGCGCAGACCACGCCGATCTTGAAGCTATTGGTGGCCACGCGCGCCTTCTTCGTCGTTTTTGCGATCCCCACTGGCGGACCGGCCCGATCCCCTGTTCTAAGGGGGCATGAACCAAGACGCCTCCTATTTCTTCTGCGGCATCGGCGGGTCGGGCATGCTGCCCCTGGCGATGATCGTTCAGGCGCGCGGCGCCGCGATCGAAGGCTCGGACCGCGCGCTGGACCAGGGCCGCACGCCCGAGAAGTTCGACTGGCTGCGCGCCCACGGCGTCACCCTGCACCCCCAGAACGGGTCAGGCGTCACCCGCGCCGATCAGACGGTGATCGCCACCGGCGCCATCGAGGAGACGGTGCCCGACATCGGCGCGGCGAAACGCGCGGGCGCGACCATCAAGACCCGGCCCCAGCTGCTCAGCGAAATCTTCAACGCCGCCCCGACCTCGGTCGGCGTGGCGGGCACCAGCGGCAAGTCCACCATCACCGGCATGATCGCCTGGATCCTGCATCAGACGGGCCGCCAACCCACCGTCATGAACGGGGCGGTGATGAAGAACTTCGCCGACGCGGATCATCCGTTCGCCAGCGCCCTGATTGGCGGACCGGACCTGTTCGTGTCGGAGGTGGACGAGAGCGACGGCTCCATCGCCGGCTATGATCCGACGGTCGCCGTGGTCTCCAACATCTCGCTGGACCACAAGTCGATGGAGGAGCTGCGCGACCTGTTCGGCGGCTTCACCGGCCGCGCGACGACGGCCGTATTGAACCTGGACAATCCCGAGACGGCGGCTTTGGCCCAGACGCTGCCGGCCGGCAAGGCCATCACCTTCGGCCTGGGCGAGGAAAAGGCCGACCTGTCCGGCCATGACCTGACGCCCCTGCCCGCCGGGATGAAGTTCCGCCTGATCGAAGGCTGGAGCGAGCACGACGTGGTGCTGAACGTCCCCGGCGCCCACAATGTCGCCAACGCCCTGGCGGCGTTGGGCGCGACCAGGGCGCTGGGCGTGCCGACCAGCGAGGCGGTCAAGGCGCTGGAAAGCTTCGCCGGCATCCGTCGCCGCATGGAGGTGGTCGGGACGGCCGGCGACATCACCGTCATCGACGACTTCGCCCATAACCCCGACAAGATCGCCGCCACGCTGAAGACCCTGCACGCCTTCGACGGCCGCCTGCTGATCCTGTTCCAGCCCCACGGGTTCGGCCCGCTGAAGCTGATGAAGTCGGAGTTCATCGACGGCTTCGCCGGCCTGATGCGCGAGGACGACGTGCTGCTGATGCCTGAGCCGGTCTATTACGGCGGCACCACGGACCGCAGCGTCGGGTCCGAGGACATCGCCTCGGGCGTCCGCGCCGCTGGGCGTCAGGCCGAGGCGCTTGCGACGCGTGCGGCCTGCGGCGACCGGATCGTGGAGATCGCTCAGCCGGGAGACCGGATCATCATCATGGGCGCGCGCGACGACACGCTTTCGGCCTTCGCGGCGGAACTGCTGGGGCGACTGGGTTAAGCCGATAATATGAAGACAAAGCGCGCGATCTTTTTGACCGGCGTATGCGGAATGGCTTGTTCCGTCGTTCTTTATGTCGCGCTTCTGGCAGTATGGCCAAGCCTGCCGCTCACCCGATCCTTTTGGTTGCTGCCACTCTATGGTCGTCCGGAAATGCTGGCGGCTTGGATGATCGGCACCCTGGTCGTCGTCGGAGCATGGCTATTTGGAAGACGCCTTGCGCTGGCTCCCGCCGTTGTCGTGGCTACAGTTTTGATCGTCACTCCTGCCGTCTGGCTCTTTGTCGACAACTGCCTCGTTCGCGCATTCGTGGACCCATGGCCTACCTTCGGCAGCGAGGCCTGGCGCACCTATCTGGCGCCATTCTATGCAGAATATTCGATCACGGCTTTCCTCGGCTTCGCCAGCATCGCTGCTCTGGCGGCGGCACGGCCCAATCATCGAAACCAATCAGCCGAAGATTAATAGACGTCGCGCCGATAGCGGCCGTCTTCGAGCATCGTCAGCACCACGTCCGCGCCCAGCGCATTTTCCAGCGCCGCATGCACGCCCTGCGACATCCCCTCCAGGCTGCCGCAGACGTAGATCGCCGCCCCGCGCGCGATCCAGTCGCGCAGTTCGTCCGCCGCCGCCGCCGCCAGATCCTGCACATACCGCCCGTCGCCCGGATCGCGCGAGAAGCATCGGTCCAGCCGGCGCAGCACGCCCGACGCCCGCCAGGCCTGCAACTCCGCATCGAAGAAGGCGTCGTGCGCCTGCGTCCGTTCGCCGAACAGCAGCCAGGCTCCGCCCGCCGCCGTCCGCGCCTTCAGGTGCGCCCTCAGTCCGGCGATCCCCGTGCCGTTGCCGATCAGGATCATCGGCGTCTCGTCCGTCGGGCCATGGAAGCTGCGGTTGGTGCGCAGCCGCATACCGATCTCGCCGCCGAGCGCCAGGTCTTGCGTCAGCCAGCCTGAGGCCAGGCCGGGCGCGCCGTCAGGGTGGCGCATCAGACGGATCAGAAACTCGACCCGGCCGTCCGACGGCAGGGAGGCGATGGAATATTCGCGCGAGCCGGGCGTGACGCCGTCCCGCTCGGGCAGGCCGATCTCAGCGATGTCGCCGGCCGACCAGTCGGGCGCCGCGCCCACGGATTCGAACGCCAGATGATACGCCTCGCCGCCCGGACTGGCGGGGTTGACCAGGGTCCGTTCGACCAACCGCCAGGGATCATAGGACGGCGGGGTCCAGTCGGGGGCGGTGACGCTGCCGGTGATCTGGTTCAGCTGGTGCTGCCAGTGGCGGATGGCGCCGGCCTCGCCGTTATCCACCTCGACCGTGTCAAACAGGGGTTCGGCGCCCGCCCGCCTGAGCCAGCCGTCCACCGCATGGCCGAAGCCGCAGAACTGGTCGTAGCTACGGTCGCCCAGCGCGAGCAGGCCGAACCGCAGGCCTGAAAGGTCCGCCGTCTCGCCCATGGCTTTACGCACGAACCGGGCCGCGCTGTCGGGGGGATCGCCCTCGCCCGTCGTGGAGACGATCAGGAGCACGCGGTCCGTCGCCTTCAGGGTCTGGACGTCCAGATCGGCGAAGGACGACACCCGCGCGCCCACGCCGCCGTCGCTCAAGGCGCGCGCCGTCATCCAGGCCAGTTCCTCGGCGAAGCCTGTCTGGCTGGCGAAGGCGATCAGCAACGCCTGGCCCTCGCCCGCCCCGGTCCCAGCGCCCGCAAAGGCGTCGGAGCGCGCACGCGCCGCCTCCCTGGCCCGGCGTTTGCGCCAGACGATCACGGCGATCAGGGCCAGCCAAAGCGCCAAGGCCCCGGCCGCCCACAGCCAGCGCTGCGGATCGGCTGTCACCCCGGCCGATCTCCGGCGGGGTCGTCCATCAGGGCGGCGAAGGCCGGCGTCATCCGCTCGACCGGCCCGCGCTCGGTGCGCTCGACGAAGTGGGCGATCAGGCCCAGCGCCTCGGCATATTCCGGCCCCTCGAACGGCCCCATGACCGTCAGCGCCGTGGCGTAGGCGTCGGCCATCATGGCCGAGGCGTGCAACACCGTGACCGAGCCCAGATTGTTGCTGACCGGACGGCCGGTCGACCCGTCGATCGTGTGGGGATACAGCCGGCCGTCATGCCGGAACGCCCGGCGATAATCGCCGCTGGTCGCCACGGCCAAATCGAGCAGGGCCGCCACGGTGTGAGGCGCAGGCGAACCCTCGACCCGTTCGATCTCGACCCACCAGGGTTGGGCGTCCGGCTTGACGCCGCGCCCCTTCAACTCGCCGCCGATCTCGATCAGGTGGGAGGTCGCGCCCATCGCCATCAGCCGGTCGGACACACGGTCCACCGCATGGCCCTTGGCGATGCCGGAGAAGTCCAGCTTCATCCCGCCCATCTGCATCACGCCGCGCGCATCGGGATTCAGCCGCAGCTTCTGCCAGCCGGACACGGCCATGGCCGCGGTTATCTCTTCGTCGGACGGCACGGGCAGCAGGGCCGAGCGTGGTCCCGGCGGACCGAAACCCCACAGATCGACCAGGGCGCCCAGGGTCGGATCGACCGCCCCGTTCGTCTCGTCGCCCAGGGTCATCGCCGCATCCAGCAGATCCCAGAACGGCGGCGACACCGCCCAGAACCCGGCCGGCGCATTATTGAACCGGCTGATCTCGCTGGACGGCTCCCACGGGCTGAACAGGGCGACGACGGCCGCCAGTTCCTGTTCGATCGCATCCTTGATCGCGGCCTCGCCCACGCCCGGCGGCGCGATCACGCGCGCGCTCCAGGTCGTGCCCATCGTCTCTCCGCCCAGCGAGCGGATCAGGTCGCTGGGCGGACGGGGGGGAGCACCCTCGATGACGGGCACCAGAACCCGGTTGTCGGCGCGGTCCGCCAGGGGGCTGGCGTCGCCGAGATTGACCGTGGGCGGGGCGGCGCGGGAACCGCGCGAGAAGGGTGTGTCTGACATACCCTTCGCTTAGGGCAGGACTTCCACGACCGCCACATAGGAGGCGTTCGAAGCGATAGTGTCGCCTTCAGCCGGGGTGCGGACTGACGCGTTCAGCCAGTACATGCCCGCTTCAGGCCAAGTCACGGTGAAGGCGCCATCGGCCCCGGTGGTCACCGTCGATTCCTCGGGATTGTCGCGATAGCGGATGCCGCCACGCGCCACCGTCACTTCCAGGCCGGCCGCCGGCAAGCCGTCTTTCGACAGTTTGAAGGTCGCCGGTTCGCCTACGACCAGATCATTGGGGTGCGTGACCGGAATCATTTCCAGACCGTCCCGTGCATTGGTGAAGACCGTGTCAGTCGGGTTGTTCAGGGTGACGAAGGTCTCGATGCGGCTGGCGGTGCGGGTCGCCTGCACGTCGGTCGCGCCCTGCGGCAGGGCCGCCGGATATTCGGCCGCCGCGCCACGCCAGCGCTTCTGCTCGCCGTTCAGCTTATAGCTGGCCATGATGCCGGAAGAGACATTGGCGATCTTGTAGGTGCCGTTCTGCGTCAGGTGGGCGTCGAAGGTCGAGCGATAGCGGCCCTGCATGGCGTTTTCGGGCTGAACCGCCGAACCGTCCGGCGCCGTGATGGCCAGGCCGTTCAGGCGCATGGCGGCGTGATCGGGGTTGAACACCTGGTTCGACATGCCGGCGTCGAAACCGACCCAGGCGTCCGTGCCCGACAGGGTCGTGGCGGTCGGCGCCAGCCAGGCTCGGTGGGCCTGGGCGGCCATGGGGGCGGCCAGAGCGGCGGCGAGAGTCAGAAGGGCGATCGTCTTCTTCATGGGTCTGTTCCTTAGCGAGAGACGGCGACGCGCACGGCGCCCAGTTCGGTGGAGCCGGTTCCGGCGCCGGTGTTGGCGGCGCCCCAGCGGAAGGGCACGCGCACGACCTCGCGGCCGCCCAGTTCGCGGGCCGCCTCGACGACGATGTTGTACTGTCCGGGTTGCAGGTTGCGCAGACGCGCGGCGGGCACGGTGATGGTCTGGCGACCCGGTGCGCGGGTGGCGCCCGACACGCCGTCGGCCGGCAGGCTCATGGCGCGACCGCCCTTGCGCCACCAGGTGCGCAGATCCTTCAGCCAGTCCTTGCCGTCGCCCTCGTTGTTGCGGGTCTGTTGGTACCAGATGGCCAGGGTCCGCTCGGCCGACTGGTCCGGCTTCTCGATCCACACGGCGACATAGGGTCGGTGATAGGAGGCGGTGTTCAGGCGCGGAATCTCGACCGACACCGTCAGGTCGGCGGCCATGGCGGGCGCCGCGGCGGCGAGGCCGACGGTCGTGATGACGATGGGGAGCAGGCGCATCGGAAAACTCGTCAGTGAATAAAGATCAGGGCGATGACGACGGGGATCAGCAGGCCCAGCGCCGCCAGCGGCCAGGTCGAGGGCCGACCCTTGGCGTGCAGGAACATCAGGCCCAGCCCCGTCAGGGCGAAAATGGTGCAGGCGACGGCGAAGACGTCGATGAACCAGAACCAGACCGAGCCGGCGTTGCGGCCCTTGTGCAGGTCGTTGAGGTAGGCGATCCAGCCACGGGTGGTCTTCTCGTGCAGGGCAGCGCCGTTCGAACGGTCGATGGTCACCCATCCGTCGCCGCCCGGCATGGCCAGGGCGACATAGACTTCCTCAGGCGTCGTCTCGGTCGGCTTGCCGGCGATCTCGACCTTCATCGCCTCGGACGCCCAGCGCGCGACGGCGTCAGGGACGGATTCGGTCGTCTCTTGCGGGAAGGCCTCAAGCCGCGCCAGCAGGGGCGCCGGCAGGGTCGCGGTCTGTTCGACCGTCACCGGATTTCCAGGGATCGAGGCCGCGTGGTTCAGGGTGATGCCGGTGACGGCGAACAGGATCATGCCCACCAGGCTGACCGCCGCCGAAATCCAGTGCCAGCTATGAAGCTGCTTCAGCCAGAACGACCGCGCGCCGTTCAGCGCCGCCTTGGGTTTGGGGCCCTTGGCTGCGGTTTCGGCCTGACGCTGTGTGGCGAGTTCGGTCACGCCGTCGCTGTGCCATTGTTGCGAACGGGTTGCAATAGCATTCAGCAGCGCCGCGACACCTTGCGCCTCAGACCTCGGCCCAGCGCCGCAGCAGATTGTGATAGACGCCGGTCAGTTCGATCACCGCCTGATCCTTGGGCCCCTTCTCCAGTCCGACCCGCTGGGTGGCGATGTCCAGGCGAAACAGCGTCTCGCGGTCAGCGTCGTCGCGGACCAGGCTCTGCATCCACATGAAGGACGACACCCGCGCGCCGCGCGTCACCGGCGTGACGCTGTGCAGGCTCTTGGACGGATAAAGCACCAGGTCGCCTGCCGGCAGCTTGATCGACTGCGACCCGTACATCTCCTCGATGATCAGCTCGCCGCCGTCGTAATCCTCGGGCTCGGACAGGAACAGGGTCGCCGACAGGTCGCTGCGAATGCGTAAGGCCCCGCCCCCGCGCGCCTGGCGGATGGCGTTGTCCACATGCAGGCCGAACTCGCCCCCGCCCTCGTAGCGATTGAACAGGGGCGGAAAGATCGTGTGCGGCAGGGCGGCGGCCACGAACATCGGATTGGCGTTCAACGCCTGAACGACCAGGGCCGAGACCTCTTCGGCGACCTCCGAATCCTCGGGCAGTTGCAGGTTCTTCTTCGCCGTCGCCGACTGATGCCCCGAAGTCATATTGCCGTCGGCCCAGGGGCCAGCGTCCAGCCGCTCGCGCAGGGCCTTGACCTCGGCCTTGGAGAAGACTTCCGGGATTTGCAGCAGCACGACGGCCTCGCTCGGAAAAAAGGCAACGGCCCCGCGGGGGATCGCGGGGCCGTCAGGATAGGCTGCGTAGGCGGCCTTTAGAAGCGCAGGTTCAGGGCCAAGATAGCCGAACGCCCCGGCGCCGGATCGGCGTGGTGAACGCCGTTGGTGCGGATGATGTAGTCCTCGTCCGCCGCGTTCTGCACGTTCAGTTGCAGGGTGGCGCGATCCGTCAGGTCATAGGAGGCGAAGGCGTCGAGGCGGGTATAGGCGGGGGCGTAGATGGCGTTCGTGCCGCCACCGGCGCCGCCCTGATTGCCGCCGTTGGAACGCGACACATAATAGACGCCGCCGCCAGCCGTCAGTCTCGACGTGATCTTGTAGGTCGAGAACAGGCTGACGTTATGCTTGGGCGTATTCCCCAGAGCCTGTCCCTCCAGCGGGCTGGGCACAGCGGGGCCTCCCGGGACGGGGAAGGTGACCGCGCCCTTGACCAGTTCGCTCGTCTGATAGGTGTAGCCGCCGAACACCTGCCACTGGGGCGTGATGTTGCCGGAGATGCCGAGCTCGAAGCCATCGACCTGGATTTCGCCGACCTGACCCAGATCCGTCGGCGCCGGACCGACCACGACATTGGCGTTCTTTCGGCTCAGGTGGAAGGCCGCCGCGCTCAACTGAAGCTGGTCGCGGAACAGGCTGGCCTTGGCGCCCACCTCATAGCTGGTCGTATCTTCCGGATCGAGCACAGCCTGGGCTGGCGTGGCGCTTGAGTTACCGTCGCCGCCGCTGATCGTGGGCGGCGTCGAAGAGGTCGAGTAGGACGCATAGATGCTGGTTTGGCGGGTTGGCTTGTACACGACGCCAACCTGATAGTTCACGAAGTCCCACGACGCTTCGGCGACCGGCGCACCGGTGGAGGCGACGCCGTCCACCGAATAGTCGTCCCAGCGCAGCCCGAGGTTGACCAGCCACTTGTCGCCGATCTCGATGGAGTCGAAGCCATAGATGGCCTTGGTGTCCGTCGTGTTAGAAGTGACGGCGCCGCGAACCTTCGTACCCGTCCAGGGATCGTTCGGATTGGGATTGTAGAGCGGGGTGCAGTCCACGCCGGTCAGCGGCGCAGGACAGGCCGTTCCCGTAAGGGACGTCACGGTCCAGGAGGCGTTCTTGTTGACCTCGTGGCTGAACTCGGCGCCCACGCTGAAATTATGCTTGATCGCGCCGGTGTTGAACGTGCCGAACAGTTCGGTGACGTTGGCGGTCGTATCGACCGGATTCCAGCGCGACTTCAGGCCCCGCTTCATCCACCAGGTGTCGCCGATCAGGACGGCGGCGCCCCCGTCGCCTGGGTTGGTGACGACATAGTCGTTCAGCGTCTCGGCATAGCGGGTGCTGTTGCGCAGCGTCAGGTTCTGCGTCAGCCGGTGCTCCAGCACCAGGGTGGCGCTCTTGACCGTATTGTTCAGATAGTCGCGCGCAGTGAGGCCGTAGAAGGTGTCGTAAGGCACGTTCAGAATGCCCTCGGCATTCTCGCGCGGCGCCGTCGCGCCGCCCCGCTTGGTGTAGAGCGGGATGCCGTAGTCGGGCATCTGATTGCTGTCGAGGTAGTTGAGGCTGAGCGTGGCGGTCGTATCCGTGTCGATGCCCACGGCGAACGAGGCGGCGACGCCGAGCTTGTCGTAATCGACGGCGTTGCGGCGCGCCACATCGCCCGAGGCCGACAGGACGTTGATGCGGAAGCCGGCGGTGTCGCTGATGGCCCAGTTCTGGTCGATCGTGCCGCGCCAGTAGCTGTCCGTGCCGCCGCCCAGCGAGACATTGGTGAAGTCCACCAGCTTCGGCGACTTGGACGACAGGTTGATCGAACCGCCGCCGGAACCCCGACCAGAATAGGCCGAGTCCGGCCCCTTGATGACCTCGACCTGTTCCAGGTTGAAGACTTCGCGCTGCTGGCCGCCCGAATCCCGGATGCCGTCGACGAAGATGTTGTTGCCCGAGGACTGACCACGAATGAACGGACGGTCGGCCAAGGGCTGACCACCCTCGCCTGCGCCGAAGGTGATGCCCGGCGAGGTGCGCAGCAGGTCCTGCAACGAGGTCGCGCCAATTTGCTCGATGACCTGTTGGGGGATGATGGTGACGCTGCGCGGCGTATCGACCAGGGGCGCGACGAACTTGGAGGACTGCGGCTCGCGGCTGACGCGCTGACCGTTGACGTCGATCGTGCCCAGGTTGGCGGGCTGTTGCTGGTCCGCCGTGACGACCACGCCGTCCTCGGCGATCACGTCAGCGGCCAGAGCCGGGGCGGAAACCAGCATGCCGGCGGCGCTGGATGCGAACAGGAGCGCACGGAGGGAGGCGGCGCGGGAGTCGGACATAATGTTGCGACCTTTTGGTCTGATTTTGCGATGCGGTCGCAATAACCAGCTTCAATATGTCGCACAAGGGAAATTGCGAACAAATCGCAATCTTAATCAGCCGACGACGGTCATCGTCCTCGGGGCCGGCGTCTTATCCAGGTCCAGCCAGGTCGGATCGGGCATGGCCTTGTGAGCGGAGGCTAGGGCCTCGGACCAGCGACGGCCCAGGTCGCGGAAATAGGGATCGTCGACGTCGATGCGCCGCTCCATCCCCGTCAGTTGGTCGCGCGGCATTACGATCAGGTCCAGCGGCGGCCCAACGGCGATGTTCGAACGAATGGTCGAATCGAACGAGATCAGGCCGAGCTTCACCGCCTCCGACAGCGAGGTGGAACTGTGCAGGGCGCGGTCCAGAATGGGCTTGCCGTATTTCAGCTCGCCGATCTGCAGATAGGGGGTGTCCGGCCCGCACTCGATGAAGTTGCCCTGACCGTAGATCAGATACAGCCCCATCTTGCCGCCCGCGATCTGGCCGCCCAGCAGCATGGAGGCGTTGACGTTCAGCGCATCGGCCGTCGGCGAGCACGGGGTGTTGATGGTGGCGCGCACCATGGCCATGGCGTGTCCCAGTATCTGGGCGGCGCGGAACAAGGTCGGGGCGGTCTCCAGCGTTTCCAGATCGACCGAGTCGGGCAGCTTCACCCCCGCCGCCGCCATGGCCAGCGCCGTCTGGGTCACGGACAGATTGCCCGCCGTCGCGACCGCCAGCAGCCGCTCGCCCGCCGACTTGTAGATGTGCAGCTTGCGGTAGGACGAGATGTTGTCCACGCCCGCATTGGTGCGCGTGTCGGCGATCATCGCCAACCCTTCGTCCACCAGCATGCCTACGCAATAGGTCACTTCGCTCTATTCGCTCCCCGCGCTGCGAATCCGATGACGCTAACAGATTCGTGCGACATGCCTATCAGGGCCATCCGCGCGACTGCAGTTGTTGTTGGGTCTGTTGCACAGGCCGCACATTCAGGGCGACCGTCAGGGTCTCATGCCCCCCGCCATAGCTGGTGCCCCGGATCGGCGTGGCCCCGCGCGCGTCCAGACCGACGGCGACACGGACATAGTGTTCGGTCGGGCTGATGCCGTTGGCCGGATCGAACCCGACCCAGCCCAGGTTCTCGACCCAGGCCTCGGCCCAGGCGTGGGCGGCGTCCTGGTCGTGCTGGCCGTCCTGACGGCTGAGGTGGCCCGAGACATAGCGGGCGGGAACCCCCATCCGGCGCGCCGCCGCGATGAAGATCTGGGCGTGGTCCTGGCAGACGCCCCGCTTCTGGGCGAAGGCCTCGGCGGCGGTGTGGCTGGCCGAGGTCGAGCCGACCTCGAACGCCACGTCCTGCTTCAGCGCGCCCATCAGGGCGTGCATCCGGCCCAGCGTCGCGCCTTCCGGGATCGAGCGGGCGAAGTCGTCGATGGCCGCATCCGGCTTGGTCATCGGCGTCTCGCGCAGGAAGACGATGGGCGACAGCCGCTCGGCCTGGCCTCGCACCACGCCGCCCGTGTTCACCGTCGCCACCTCGCCCGTGACCCGGATGGTCAGGGCGTCGGTCGGCCGCTCGGTATAGAGGCTGTGGACCACATTGCCGAAGGCGTCCTCGCTGCGACGCAGGCGGGCGTCCACGTCGGTCTCGATGCGCCAGTCGCGCACCTGCTGGCCCTCGCAAGAACGCGGCGTCAGTCGCAGCATCTGCACGATGAACCGCGCCGGGCGGGCGTAGGCATAGCGGGTGGAGTGGTCGATCCGGATCCGCATGTCAGACCAGATACTGTTCTTGGACGGCCGCAGCCAGGGCGTTGTTCTGGTTCAGGAAGCCCTGGATGTACTCGTGCAGGCCCGACTGGAAGATGTCCTCGATCTTGGCCTCGTTGAACTGGGTCAGGCGGTTGGAGGCCAGCCGCTGGGCCGGGCCACGCCGCCCATAGTCGGTCGCCAGCCGCTCCAGATAGCTGACGATCATTCCCTGGCACGACGCCAGCGAGCGCGGCATCTGGCGGTTCAGAACCAGCAGGTCCGCCACCAGCCAGGGTCGCACGCTCTCGCGATAGACCCAGCGATAGGCGGTCAGGGCCGAGACCTCGCGCAACAGCGTCGTCCACTGGAAATAGTCTAGCTGCCCGCCCACCCGTTCGCCGGGCGGCAGCAGCAGGTGGTATTTGACGTCCAGCAGGCGCGCGGTGTTGTCGGCCCGCTCGATCGCCATGCCCAGCCGCAGGAACCAGTAGGCGTCGTTGCGCAACATGGTCCGCGAAGAGGCGCCCTCGACCGCCAGGGACGTCGATTTCACGAAGTCGAGGAAGTTGGTGAAATCGTCGCGCTTGGTCGGTTCGCCCAGCTCGTTCAGGCCGTTCCAGGCGCCGTTGATCGCTTCCCACAGTTCGATGGTCAGGGCGGTTCGCACCGAGCGCGCATTTGTCCGCGCCTTGGTGATGCAGGCCTTGATCGAGGTCGAGTTGTCGTAGCCGAAGGCCAGATATTCGCGGACCGACTTCTCCGAAATGGTCCGGCCCGAGGCGTCGAAGCCGCTCTTGACGCCCGACGAAGCGATGGCGCCCGCCCAGGCCGTGACCGTGGCCTGATCCTTGGCCGGCAGGGCGGCCAGGCGAATGGCGGCCTCCAGAATGCGCGCGAGGAAGTCCGCCCGCTCCATGTAGCGGCCGGTCCAGTAAAGGCTGTCTGCAGTGCGTGAGAGCATCTCAGGTCTCCTCCCCATTCATGGGGAGGTGGCGCGGCGCTCCTTCAGCGCCGTGACGGAGGGGTTCTTGCCGCATCACCGGCGTCCGTGCGGCGTCCAGAGCCCCTCCACCACCGGCTGCGCCGGCGGTCCCCCTCCCCGCATGGCGGGGAGGAGACAGTGTGATCGCCTCAAACATCCAGCACCCAGGTGTCTTTGGTTCCGCCGCCCTGGCTGGAGTTCACCACCAGCGACCCCTCTTTCAGCGCGACCCGCGTCAGGCCGCCGGGCGCGACGCGCACCCCGGCCGGGCTGGACAGGACGAACGGCCGCAGATCGACGTGCCGCGGCGACAGATCCCCGCCGTTCAGGGTCGGCGCCGTCGACAGGCTCAGCGTCGGCTGGGCGATGAAGTCGTCGGGGTCGGCGATCAGCTTGGCGCGGAAGGCCTCGATCTCGGCCTTGGTCGAGGTCGGCCCGACCAGCATGCCGTAACCGCCCGATCCGCCCACTTCCTTGACCACCAATTCCGGCAGCTTATCCAGCACCTCTTTCAAGGCATCCGCCTCGCGGCAACGCCACGTCGGCACATTCTGAAGGATCGCGTCCTCGCCGGTGAAGAAGCGGATGATCTCGGGCATATAGGTATAGACGGCCTTGTCGTCGGCCACGCCCGTACCGATCGCATTGGCCAGGGTCACCCGTCCGGCGAAATAGGCCGACATCAGCCCCGGCACCCCGACCGTCGAGTTCGGCATGAAGGTCAGCGGATCGATGAAGTCGTCGTCGATGCGGCGATAGATGACGTCGACCCGTTTGGGCCCCTCGGTCGTGCGCATGAAGACCGTGTCGTCGTTGACGAACAGGTCCGTGCCCTGGACCAGCTCGACGCCCAGCTTGTCGGCCAGGAAGCTGTGCTCATAGTAGGCCGAGTTGAACGGTCCCGGCGTCAGGACGACGATGGTCGGGTCCGCCCCTGCGCCCGCCGGAGCCGACGCCTGCAACGACCGCAGCAGCATGTCAGTATAGATTTCGACCGGCCGCACGGCATGTTCCGCGAACAGATCGGGGAACAGCCGCATCATCATCTCGCGGTTCTCCAGCATGTAGGAGACCCCCGACGGCGTGCGGCAATTGTCTTCCAGCACGTAGAAGCCGTCCTCGCCCGTGCGCACCAGATCGACGCCCGAGATATGGCACCAGACGTCGCCCGGCGGCCGGCGGCCCTGCATCTCGGGCCGATAATGCGGATTGGTCAGGATCAGGTCGGCCGGGACGATTCCGGCCTTGATGCATTCCTGGGCGCCGTAGATGTCTTTCAGGAAGGCGTTGATGGCGGTGACCCGCTGCTTCAGCCCGGTCTCAAGCCCGCTCCATTCGTTCGCCCCGATGATGCGCGGCACCACGTCGAAGGGGATCAGGCGTTCGTTGGATTCCTCGTCGCCATAGACGGCGAAGGTCACGCCCATACGGCGGAAGAACAGCTCCGCCTGGCGCGAGCGCGCCTGCAGCAGATCGGCCGGCGCGTTTTCCAGCCACGCTGCCAGGGTCTTGTAGCTGTCGCGGATCGCACCTGATGCGCCGCCGGTCATTTCGTCGAAAGCTCTCGTCATTCGCCCCCGCCGCGTTGAAGTCGCAGCTTGATCGTCCCCAAACGAAAAGCGCAACAGTTTTGTTGCACTGCGGCGACGACGGACCTGTCTCCTCCCCATTGCAAAGCGATGGGGAGGTGGCGCGGCGCTCTTCGCGCCGTGACGGAGGGGTTCTTCACCGCATCACCAGCGTCTGTGGGACTTTCAGAGCCCCTCCACCACGCTACGCGCGGTCCCTCTCTCCACGATGTGGGGAGGAGACAATCAGGCCGCCACGGCCTTCATCGAAATCGCCGGATCGGCCAGCTTTTCCAAATCCACCGCCGTCGCCTTTCCGATCAACTGCTTGCCCGCCATGAACTCCGGCGGCGCATTGACCGCCTCGACGCAGACCACCCGGTCGCCGTTCAGGTGAAACACCGCAAAGCCCCCCGCCGTCGGATCGCCGCGCACCACCTGTCGGTCCGCGTCGAACGGCAAACCCGCGATCTGCAGCTTGAAGTCATATTGATCGGACCAGAACCACGGAACCTCGGCCGCCGGCCCCGGTCGTCCGACGATGGCCGCCGCCGCCTGTTTCGCCTGTTCCAACGCATTGGGCACGCTCTCCAGCCGATGCGAAATCCCGCCGTGAACCGGTATCGGCCGCCGCGTCATGTCGCCGACGGCGAAGATGGCTGGGTCGCTGGTGCGCGCCTGCTCATCCACCACCACCCCGTCGTCGCATCTCAGGCCCGCCGACCGCGCCAGGCCTTCGCACGCCAACGCCCCGACGCCAACCAGCACCGCGTCCGCGCGCACCACCGATCCATCCGCCAGGGTCACGCCGTCATGCGCGACTGCGACCACCTCGGCCCCGGTCAGGATCTCGACCCCGTGCGCCCGATGCTGGGCGGTGAAGAAGGCCGACAGGGTCTCCGACGCCACCCGCGCCAACACCCGGTCCATCCGCTCGATCACCACCGCCTCGGCGCCCAGGGCACGGGCGGACGCCGCCGCCTCCAGCCCCACATAGCCGCCGCCGACCACCGCCAGCCGCTTGCCCGGCCCCAGCACGGCCTTCAGCCGTTCCGCGTCCTTCAGCGTCCGCAGCTCCAGCAATTCGGGATGGTCCCCGCCCGGAACCGGCAGTTTGCGCGCCGTCGACCCGGTCGCCAGGACCAGGACGTCATAGGTCTCGCTCAATCCGTCGTGGAAGGCGACCGTCTTCGCCTCCGGGTCCACCGATACGGCGACCGTCGAGGGCCGAAACTCGATCCTCTGTTCTTCATAGAAGCTCAGCGGCCGCAGCAGCAGCGTCTCCAGATCGGCCTCGCCCTTCAGCCAGGCCTTGGACAGGGGCGGCCGCTGATAAGGCGGCGCATCCTCTTCGCCGATCAGCACGATCGGCCCTTCATGGCCGTACTGCCGCAGAAACGCCGCGACGGAGCCGCCGGCGTGGCCGGCGCCAATGATCAGGATCTTGGTCATGAGACGGGAGATAATGCGCGCCGCCCGTCCTGTCTCCTCCCCGTCGCAAAGCGATGGGGAGGTGGCGCGGCGCTTGCGCCGTGACGGAGGGGTTCTTTACCGCATCACAGGCGCCCTTGGAACTTCAAGAGCCCCTCCACCACGCTACGCGCGGTCCCCCTCCCCGCTTCGCAGGGAGGAGACGCACACCCCCTTGACCGTTCCACCGTTACAGCATAGTGGAACGCGCATGACGACCCCGCCCGCCCGCGACGCCCTCCATGACGCCCTGCTGTCGATGCAGACGCGCGCGGAGATCGACGCCTTCCTCGCCGACCTCTGCACCCCGGCGGAACTGCGCGCCTTCACCGAGCGCTGGCAGGTGGCGCGCCTGCTCGACGCCGGCGGCAAATCCTATCGCGAGATCGCGGCCGAGGCACACGCCAGCCCCACCACCGTCGTCCGCGTCGCCCGTTATCTGAAAGACATGCCGCACCAGGGCTATCGCCTCGCCCTGGACCGCCTGAAGAACACGAACTGAGTATCCGAACATGAGCACCGTCCAAGGCCGGCTTCGCATCGCCGTCCAGAAATCCGGCCGTTTGGCCGACCGCAGCCTCGACCTGATCCGCGACGCGGGTCTGAAATGGGTCAAGGGTCACAACGACCTGCTGTACCGGGTCGAGAACTATCCGATCGACCTGCTGCGCGTGCGCGACGACGACATCCCCACCTTCGTGGCCGACGGCGTCTGCGACCTGGGGATCGTCGGCGAGAACGTGCTGGAGGAGGGCCGCAACGGCGGCGCCAACGCCTCTGTCGTCATGCCCCTGGGCTTCGGCCGCTGCACCCTCAAGATCGCCACCCCCCCGACCCTGGCCTATGACGGCCCGGCCTCGCTGGACGGCCTGAGGATCGCCACCTCCTATCCCAAGATCCTGCGCCGCTTCCTGGACGAGCGGGGGGTCAAGGCCGACATCGTCGTCATGCGCGGCGCCGTCGAGGTCGCGCCCCGGCTGAAGCTGGCCGCGGCCATCTGCGACCTGGTCTCGACCGGCGCGACCCTGGAGGCCAACGGCCTGGGCGCCAAGGATACGGTGCTGGAAAGCCAGGCCGTCCTGATCCAGTCCCCCGTCGCGCCCGAGCCCGGCCTGCAACACCTGCTGGACAGCATCATCGAGCGCATGTCCGGCGTCGTGTCCTCGCAGGGCGCCAAATACGTCATGCTGAACGCGCCGCGCGCCTCGCTGGACCAGATCACCGCCATCCTGCCCGGCGCAGGTTCGCCGACCGTCATGCCCCTGATGGGCCGCGACGACGCGGTCGCCGTCCACGCCGTGTGCCAGGAGGCCGTCTTCTGGGAAACGCTGGAGAAGCTGAAGGCCGCCGGCGCCTCGGCCATCCTGGTCCTGCCCATCGAGAAGATGATGTGATGAAACTGATCGACTGGTCTTCCCTCGACGCCGCCGGCAAGAAGGCGGCCCTCGCCCGCCCTGCCCAGCGCACCGCCGGCGACGTCACCGACGTGGTACGCACCATCCTGGACGACGTGCGGATGCGCGGCGGCGCGGCCGTCGCCGACTGGTGCCTGAAGCTGGACAAGGCGCCGCCCCGCCGCATCGCCATCACGCCCGAGGCGGTGGCCGAGGCGCGCAACGCCCTGCCGCCCGGCGACGTGCGCGCCCTGCGCATGGCGGCCGAGAATGTCCGCGTCTTCCACCAGGCGACCAAGCCGGAGGACACCCCCTTCATCGAGACCACCCCCGGCGTGCGCTCCAAACTGGCCTGGCGTCCCATCGCCTCGGCCGGTCTCTACATTCCCGGCGGCACCGCCCCCCTGTTCTCGTCGCTGTTGATGCTGGCCATCCCGGCCGGCGTCGCGGGCGTGGGCGAACGGGTCGCCGTCACGCCGCCGAATAAAGACGGCGGCGTCCACCCCGCCATGATCCTGGCCGCCGCAGAGGCCGGTCTGGACGCCATCTGGCTGATGGGCGGCGCCCAGGCCATCGCCGCCCTGACCTTCGGCGTCGAGCTGGAGGACGGGATCATCCCCGCCTGCGACAAGCTGTTCGGCCCCGGCAACGCCTATGTCGCCGAGGCCAAGAAACAGGCGTCGGCTTTGCCAGGCGGCCCCGCCGTCGACATGCCCGCCGGCCCGTCCGAGCTGATGGTCATCGTCGACCGCGACGCCGCGCCCGAGATCGCCGCCGCCGACCTGCTCAGCCAGGCCGAACACGACGCCGACGCCCAGGTCATCCTGGTCTCCACCAGCCGCGCCACCATCGACTACATCCTGTCGGAGGTTGAGACCCAGGTCGCGACCCTGCCGCGCGAAGCCATCGCCCGCGCCTCGCTGAACGAGGCCCGCGCCATACTGGTGCGCGATCTCGACGCTGCCGCAGAGGTCGCCAACCTCTATGGTCCCGAACACCTGGCGATCCAGATCGACGATCCCGAGCCCCTGGTGGATTCCATCAAGGCCGCCGGCGCCGTCTTCGTCGGCCGGTTCGCCGCCGAGACCCTGGGCGACTACGCCGCCGGCCCCAGCCACGTCCTGCCGACCGACGGCGGCGCCCGCACCCTGGGCGGCGTCACCACATCCAGCTTCATGACCACCATGTCGGTCCAGCTGGTCACCGAGGCCGGCGCCCGCGCGCTTGCGCCCATCGCCGCCCGCCTGGCCCGGATGGAGGGCCTCGAAGCCCACGCCCGCGCCGCCGACCTGAGGGCCGAAGGATGACCCTGCCCGCCCCCTATCCCCCGCTCGTCTCCGGCGGCGAGGGCCTGGACCGCTATCCCGGCGAGCCTGCCGCCCTCGCCGCCCGCATGGCGGCGATCTACGCCGTGCCAGCCGACCAGGTTCTGCCGGTCCGCGGCCTGACCCACGGGCTGGAGTTGGCCTATCGCCTCGCCGCCCGCGACGGCGGTTCGGTCGAGGCGCCCAAGGCCGAGCCCTATGACAGTCTCGCCGCCATCTATCCGGGCAGGGGCGAACCCGCAGTCGTGGTCATCCGCGCCCTCGGCTCGCCCGAGGCCGTCGCCGAAATGGCCGCCCGCGTCGCCCCCGCCCTGCTGGTGGTGGATGAGGGCCTGATCGAATTCTCCGACAGCGTCTCCGCCGCTACCGTCGTCGCCGACCAGCCGAACCTGGTCGTGCTGCGAAGCCTGTCCCTGGCCTATGGCCTGGCCGGCGCCCGCGTCGGCGCCGCCATCGCCCAAGCCCCGACCCTGGCCCGCCTCGCCTCGGTGCTCGAGCCCTACGCCCTGCCCGAACCCCTGGTGCGGCTGGCGCAACAGGCGCTGGACCCGTCGCGGATGATCGAGACCGCCGAGCGCATCGCCTCGGTCCGGCGCGAGCGCGAGCGGATCGCCCGCGAACTGGGCCGCCAGATGCCGGTCGAACCCGGCGTCGGCCCCATCGTCATGGCCCGGCCGGAAGACCCCGCCGCCGCCTTGGCTGCCCTGACGACCTATGGCGTCGCCGCCGACCTGTCGGGCGAACGCCTGCGCCTGCCCGTCTCGATCAAGCCCGAAGTCAACGACCGGCTGCTGGCCGCCTTCGGCCTGACGCCCGCCAAGCGCCGCCCCGCCCGCGTCGGCCAGGCCGTGCGCGATACGAAAGAGACCCGCATCGTCTGCGCCGTCGATCTGGACGCCCCCGGCCCCATCAAGATCGAGACCGGCGTCGGCTTCTTCGACCACATGCTGGAGCAGATCGCGGCCCACGGCGGCTTCTCCCTGCGCCTCCAGTGCGAGGGCGACCTGCACACCGACCCGCACCACACGATCGAGGACAGCGCCATCGCCCTGGGTCAGGCGCTGAAACAGGCGCTGGGCGAGCGCAAGGGCATCGCCCGCTACGGCTTCGTCCTGCCGATGGACGAGGCCAACGCGACGGTCTCCATCGACCTGTCCGGCCGCCCCTATCCGCTGTTCGAGGGCACGTTCGACACCCCCTTCATCGGCGACTACCGCACCGACCTGACCGCCCACGTCTTCCGCTCGCTGGCCGAGGCCATGGGCGCCGCCGTCCACATCAAGGTCACCGGCCAGGACGACCACCACAAGACAGAAGCCGTCTACAAGGCCTTCGGCCGCGCCCTGCGCCAGGCCATCCGGGTCGAGGGCGACGCCGTGCCGTCCACCAAGGGGGTGCTGTGATGGGCGCACCCGCATTCCTTCTCCCCTCGGGGGAGAAGGTGGGCCCGAAGGGCTCGGATGAGGGGGCTCTGTCGGCCCCACTGACGGCAAGAGCGGATCTGCGTCTGGCAGCCCCCTCATCCGTCTCGCTCCGCGAGCCACCTTCTACCCCGAGGGGAGAAGGCTGATGGAAGTCGCCGTCATCGCCTATGGCGCCGGCAACGTCGCCTCGGTCCAGTTCGCGCTGGAACGGCTGGGCGCCGTCGTGCGCCTGACCGACGATCCCGCCGTGATCGCCGAGGCCGAACGGGTCATCCTGCCCGGCGTCGGCGCGGCCGGCTACGCCATGGGGCGCCTTTCTGAGTTGGGACTGGTCGAGGCCATCCGCGCCTTTTCCCGCCCCCTGCTGGGCGTCTGCCTGGGCCAGCAACTGCTGTTCGGCGCCAGCCAGGAGGGCGAGGGCGTCGATCTTCTGGGCTTCATCCCGGGCGCCGTGTCTCGGCTCGAGCCGGCGGGCGCCCTGCCCGTACCGCATATGGGCTGGAGCCGGCTGACACGCGACCGCGACGACCCGCTGCTGGAGGGGGTCGCCGACGGCGCCTACGCCTATTTCGTCCACGGCTATGTCTGTCCCGACGGCCCCGCCACACTGGCCCGCGCCGACTACGGCGGCGCCGTGCCGGCCATGGTGAGATCCGCCAACCGCTGGGGCTGTCAGTTCCACCCCGAACGCTCGGCCGAGGCCGGGGCGACCATCCTCAGGAACTTCCTGGGCCTGCCCGAGAATCCATCATGCTGATCTACCCCGCCATCGACCTGAAGGACGGCGTCTGCGTGCGTCTGATGCACGGCAAGTTCGACCAGGTGACGCAATATGACGAACAGCCGGCCGCCCGGCTGACCGCCTTCGCGACCGAGGGCGCGCAGTGGATCCACATCGTCGATCTGGACGGCGCCGAGGCGGGCGAGGCGCGTCAGCACGGCCTGATCGGCGAACTGACCCAGGCCATCGACGTCAAGATTCAATCAGGCGGCGGCGTCCGCGGCGCCAATGACGTGGCTAAGCTGCTGGACGCGGGCGTGTCGCGCGTCGTCGTCGGCTCCCTGGCGGTGACCCAGCCCAACGACGTCGCCGCCTGGCTCAAAGGCTTCGGCGTCGAGCAGATCACTCTGGCCCTGGACGTCAAGATCGAGAATGGCGTTCCGGTCCCCGCCCTAAAGGGCTGGACCCAGTCGTCGGGCGTCACCCTTTGGGAGGCGCTGGATCGTTATCCCAAGGGGACGGCCAAACATCTGCTGGTCACCGACGTCGGCCGCGACGGCGCCATGACCGGACCGAACCTCGATCTGTTGGCGGAAATCCGTCAGCGCCGTCCCGACCTGGTGCTCCAGGCTTCGGGTGGGGTCTCGTCTCTGGAAGACATCGCGGCGGTAAAGGCTCTGGGCTGTCACGGGGTCATCGTCGGCCGCGCCCTTTACGAAGGCCGCTTCACCCTGCCCGAAGCCATCGCGACGGCTAAACGGTCGTGACAGCGCGGCGGATCATCCCCTGCCTGGACGTCAAGGACGGCCGGGTGGTCAAGGGCGTGAAGTTCGTCGGTCATACCGACATGGGCGACGCGGCGGAACTGGCCGCCCGATACCGCGACGCGGGCGCCGACGAGTTGGTCTTCTACGACATCACCGCCAGCCCCGAGGGCCGGACGCTGGACTATGGCTGGATCAAGGACATCGCCCGGCTGCTGGACATCCCCTTCTGCGTCGCCGGCGGCATCCGCACCGTCGAACAGGCGGCCCGCTGCCTGGATCACGGGGCGGACAAGGTGTCGATCAACTCTCCCGCCCTGGAACGCCCCGAACTGATCGCCGAGATGGCCGAACGGCTGGGCGGGCAGTGCGTCGTGGTCGGCGTCGACAGTCGTCTGGAGGACGGCGAATGGGTGGTCCACAAATACACCGGCGATCCCGACGCGCGTCGCCGCGCCGGCAAGCGCACACTCGACTGGCTGGGTGAGGCGCAGAGCCTGGGGGCCGGCGAGATCGTGCTGAACTGCATCGACCAGGACGGGGTTCGACGCGGCTACGACATCGAACAGTTGTCCGCCGCCCGCGCGCGCCTGACCATCCCCCTGATCGCCTCGGGCGGCGCCGGCGCGCCGGAACATTTCAAGGATGTGTTCGACCAGGCCTACGTATCGGGCGCCCTGGCCGCCAGCGTCTTCCACACCGGCGCCATCGCCATTCCCGACCTCAAACGATACCTGGCTGACCAAGGCCTGGAGATGCGGATATGATCCTCGACCCCGACACCATCGATTTCGCCAAGGGCGACGGCCTAGTTCCCGTGGTGGTGCAGGACGCCGCCACGCTTCAGGTCCTGACCCTGGCCTATATGGACCGTGCGGCCCTGGACGAGACCATCCAGTCCGGCGAAGCCACCTTCTTCTCGCGTTCGCGCGGAGGTCGGTGGAGGAAAGGCGAGACCTCGGGCGACCGGCTGCATGTCGTGGGCATAACGCCCGACTGCGACAACGACGCTCTGGTCCTGTCGGTCCGGCCTGTCGGCAACGCCTGCCACCTGAACCGGACCAGCTGCTTCGGCGACGCCGATGCGCCAGGCGTGGGCCGCATCGCTCGGCTGGAACAGACCATCGCCGTGCGCGCCGCCGCCGACCCGTCCGAAAGCTGGACCGCCAAACTGATCGCCCAAGGGCCCAAACGCATCGCTCAGAAGGTCGGCGAGGAGGGTGTAGAGACCGCTCTGGCCGGCGTCGCAGGCCCTGACGAGGAACTCGCCAGCGAGGCTGCGGATTTGATCTATCACCTGCTCGTTCTTCTCCACGCCCGTAACATGGTGTTTCAGGACGTGCTGGACGTGTTGGCCTCGCGTGCGGAAGCGGCCAAAGACAGCGGCTAGGCCGTAAAGGCGTGCGTCCCGACAAATGGGACAGTCGAGGGAAATTCTATGGCGGCTCTCATTCTGTTCGGCGGCGGCGGCGATCTGGCGATGCGCATGCTGCTGCCGTCGCTGTATTTCCTCGAACACGACGGCCTGCTGCCCGAAGGGCTGAAGATCATCGGCGCCGCCCGCTCGGAAGAGAGCGCCGACGACTATATCGACAAGGTGCATGAGGCCGTGAAGGCCCGCGCCGAGGCCGACCAGGCCTGGGACGAAACCAGCTGGTCCAGGATGAAGGCTCGTCTGGACTATCTGGCCGTGGACGCCACCTCGCCCGACAGCCTCAAGCCCCTGAAGGACAAGGTCGGCGACGGCGAGGTCACGTCGTTCCTGGCCGTCTCCCCCTCGCTCTACGCCCGCATCGTCACGGCGATGAAGGCGGCGGGCCTGGCGGACAAGAACTGCCGCATCGTGCTGGAGAAGCCGGTCGGGCGCGACCTGAAGTCCTTCCTGGAAATCGACGACGCCGTGGCCTACGCCTTCAGCGAAGACCAGGTGTTCCGCATCGACCACTATCTGGGCAAGGAGACGGTCCAGAACCTGATCGCACTGCGCTTCGGCAACACCATCTTCGAGCCGCTGTGGAACAACCTGTCGATCGATCACGTCCAGATCACCATCGGCGAGACGGTGGGGGTCGGCGACCGCTGGCCCTACTATGACGAATACGGCGCCCTGCGCGACATGCTGCAGAACCACATGCTGCAGCTGCTGTGCCTGGTGGCGATGGAGCCGCCGAGCGACCTGGACCCAGACTCGGTGCGCAACGAGAAGGTCAAGGTGTTGCGGTCGCTGCGGCCCGTCACGGTGGACGAGGTCGAGCGCGTCACGGTGCGGGGTCAGTATGTGGCGGGCGTGTCCGAGGGCAAGGCGGCCAAGGGCTATGACGAGGAGCGCGGCCAGCCGTCGGACACCGAGACCTTCGTCGCCGTTCGCGCCGACATCGACAACTGGCGCTGGGCAGGCGTGCCCTTCTTCATGCGGACCGGAAAGCGCCTGCCCGAAAAGCGCACCGAGATCGTCATCCAGTTCAAGCCGGTGCCCCACTCGATCTTCGACCGCGACGACCGCGGCGAGGTTCAGGCTAACCGCATGATCATCGAGCTGCAGCCCGAGGAAGACATCTCGTTGACGGTGATGAACAAGCGCCCCGGCCTGGATCGCCGCATGCAGCTTCAACCGATCAAGATGAGCCTGTCGTGGGGTGTAGACGGCAAGTCCGCCGCGCCGCCGCGCCGCCGCATCGCCTATGAGCGGCTGCTGCTGGATGCGATGGCGGGCGACTCCACCCTGTTCGTGCGCCGCGACGAGGCCGAGCAGGCCTGGAAATGGGTGGACGAGGTGTCCGAGGCCTGGGCCGAATCCGGCCTGAAGCCCGACGAATACGTCGCCGGAACCTGGGGCCCCGACAGCGCCGACATGCTGATGATGCGCACTGGCCGCGACTGGAACACCACCGATGTCTGAAATCGAAGCCTTCCCCACCGTCGACGCCTGGGCCGAGGCCATCGCCGCGCGCCTGGCCGAGACCCTGGGCGCCGCCGTGCGCGACAATGGCCGCGCCCTGTTCGCCGGTCCTGGCGGTTCGACGCCCGCGCCGGTCTATAGTCGTCTCGCCGCGACCGATCTGGACTGGTCGAAGATCGCCGTGACCCTGGTGGACGAGCGCTATGTGCCTGAGACCTCGCCGGAATCGAACGCCCGGCTGATCCGCGACGTGCTGTTGCAGGACAAGGCGGCTGCGGCGCGCTTCATCCCCCTCTATACTCCCGAGGTCACGGTGGACCGCGCGGGCATAGTCGCGGCCAAGGCTCTGGCCGATGCGGGCGGGCGTTTCGACGCGGTCCTTCTCGGCATGGGGGAGGATGGCCATATCTGTTCCATGTTCCCGGAAAGCCCGACGCTGAAGACCCTGTTGACGCCGACGCTGAAGCCGACGGTTCTGGGCGTGCCCCACGGTCGCGACGGCATGGCGCCGACCTTGGAGCGGCTGTCGATCAACCTGGCCTATCTAATGTCCGCCGGCCGGGTGATCCTGGGCCTGAAGGGCGCCGCCAAGCGTCGCGTCTTCGAACAGGAGGCCCAAGGCGATCCCAAGATCCAGCCCATCGCCGCCCTGATCGCCGCCGGCGTCCCCCTCGAAGTTCTGTATACGGAAGCCAGCTGACATGGCCCTGCACCCCACGGTCGCCGCGGTCACCGCCCGCATCGTCGAGAAAAGCCGCGAGACCCGCGCCGACTACATCCGTCGCATGGACGCCGCCCGCGACAGCGGGACCGGCCGCGCCAAGCTTAGCTGCGCCAACTGGGCCCACGCCTTCGCCGGCCAGACCATCGCCGACAAGCTGACGGCGATGGACGGGTCCAAGCCCAACCTGGGCATCGTCACGGCCTATAATGACATGCTGTCCGCCCACCAGCCGTTCGAACGCTTCCCCGGCGTGGTGCGCGAGGCGGTGCGTCAGGTCGGCGCCACAGCCCAGGTCGCCGGCGGCACCCCCGCCATGTGCGATGGCGTCACTCAAGGGCGCCCCGGCATGGAGTTGTCGCTGTTCAGCCGCGACGTCATCGCCATGTCCACCGGCGTGGCCCTGACGCATGACGCCTTCGACGCCGCCCTGATGCTGGGCGTCTGCGACAAGATCGTGCCTGGCCTGTTCATGGGCGCCCTGGCGTTCGGCCATCTGCCGGTCGTCTTCGCCCCCGCCGGTCCGATGCCGTCGGGCATTCCGAACGCGGAGAAAGCCCGCGTCCGCGCCGAGTACGCCCAGAACAGGGTTGATCGCCACACCCTGCTGGAAAGCGAGATCGGTTCCTACCACTCGCCCGGCACCTGCACCTTCTACGGCACCGCCAACTCCAACCAGATGATGATGGAGCTGGGCGGACTGCACATGCCGTCCACGGCCTTCGTCCATCCTGACACCGGCCTGCGCGACGCCCTGACGGCGGCCGCGGCCAAGCGGGCGGTCGAACTGGCCCGCAGCGGCGAATGCCGCATGGCCGACGTCATCAGCGAGAAGTCCGTCGTCAACATGATCGTTGCTCTGCTGGCCACCGGCGGCTCGACCAACCACGCCATCCACCTGGTCGCCATGGCGCGGGCGGCGGGCGTGCTGGTCAACTGGACCGACATGGACGAACTGTCGTCGGTCACGCCGCTGCTGGCGCGGGTCTATCCCAACGGCTCGGCCGATGTGAACGCCTTCCAGGCCGCCGGCGGCGTCGCCTTCGTGGCCCGCGAGCTGGCCCAGGCCGGGCATATCCACGCCGACGTCACGACCATCATGGGTCAGGGCATCGAGGCCTATTTCCAGGAACCGTCGATGGTGGACGGCGAACTGGTCTGGCGCGACGGGGTCAAGGAAAGCCTCGATCTCGACATCCTGCGCCCCGCCTCCAACCCCTTCGACAAGGAGGGCGGTCTGCGCCTGGTCCAGGGCGACCTAGGCCGCGCCGTGATCAAGATCTCGGCGGTCAAACCCGAAAACCGCATCGTCGAGGCCCCCGCCGCCGTGTTCGAAACCCAGGAAGACGCGCTCCAGGCCTTCAGGGACGGGAAACTGTTCCGCGACGTCGTGGTGGTCCTGCGCTTCCAGGGGCCCAAGGCTAACGGCATGCCCGAACTGCACAGCCTGTCGCCCGCCCTGTCGATCATCCAGGACAAGGGGTTCAAGGTCGCCTTCGTCACCGACGGCCGCATGTCGGGCGCCAGCGGCAAGACCCCTGCCGCCATACACGTGTCGCCTGAGGCCCTCGCCGGCGGTCCCCTGGCCCATGTGAAGGACGGCGACATCATTCGTCTGGACGCCGAGGCCGGGGTCCTGACCACGGTCGGGATCGCCGACCTGACCGCCCGCCCCCTCGCCGCCCGTTCCGCCGCAAACGCCGAGGGCTCGTCCTGGGGCTATGGCCGCGAACTGTTCGGCGCCTTCCGCCACGTCGTCACCACGGCCGAACAGGGGGCGACCGTCTGTTTCGCCGTGCCGACCGGCTCTCGCGGTCATGACGACACGCCGCCCAACCCCAACTTCGTCGACCGGACCGTGGACGCCTGATCCACCGAACCGCGCGCAGGAAACGCCTGAAATGAATGACAAGACCCTTCTCGTCGGCGATGTCGGCGGCACCAACGCCCGCTTCGCCGTGGCCCGCATGGTCGATGGAAAGCCCGTGCTGGACCATCACGAGAGCTTCCCGGCCGAGACCTATCCGACCTTCCTGGAAGGCGTCGCCGCCTTCGTGGACGGTTGCGAGGTCAAGCCGACGGGCGGCGTCATCGCCGTGGCCGGCCCCGTCACCGACGGCGCCATCGACCTGACCAACTCGCCCTGGGCGGTGTCCGAGACCGAGCTTCAGACCCTGGGCCTGAAGCCGGTCAAGCTGATCAACGATTTCGAGGCCCTGGCCTGGGGCGCGCCCATCGTGCCGGAAGACCAGCTGGAAAGCCTGGGCGGACCGGTGGACGGCGATCCCCACTCAACCGTGGCCGTGTTGGGCCCCGGCACCGGCTTCGGCGTCGCCGCCCTGGTGCGCGACGCCCACGGCAAGGAGATGGCCATGCCGTCGGAAGGCGGCCACGCCTGTTTCCCCCCCGGCGATCCGGTCGAGGACGAAATCCTGCGCATCCTGCGTCGTCGCTATGACCGGGTGTCGATCGAGCGCCTGATCTGCGGCCCCGGCCTGCTGAACATGCACCGCGCGCTTGCCGAGATCGACGGTCGCGAGACCCATATCGACGATCCGGCCCAGATCACCGAGACGGCCATGGCGGACCCGAACAGCCCGTGCGGCGCCACCCTGGCCCGTTTCTGCGCCATCCTGGGCGCCGTGGCCGGCGACATCGCCCTGACCACCGGCGCGCGCGGCGGCGTCTATATCGCCGGAGGCATCGTTCCGCGCATCCTGCCCTTCATCAAGGCCAGCCCATTCCGCCAGCGGTTCGAACGCAAGGGCCGGTTCAAGGACTACATGGCGGATATTCCGACCAAGGTGATCATGCACAAACACGCCGCCCTGCTGGGTGCGGCGCGTGTGGCCTTCGCCCAATCCGAAGACTGAAAACGCGGGCGATCACGAAAATCTCACGGCGGCGTGAACCGAACCGTCGCCGTGGCGTTTTCGAGTTTCCACCTAGGAGAGGAAACTCAAATGAAAAAGTTCGCCATCGCCGCCGCTTCGGTCTTCATGCTCGCCGGCGTCGCCGCCTGCGGTGAAAGCGCCGCTGACAAGGCCGCTGAAAACCAGGCCGACGCCATCGAAGCGACGGGTGAAGCCCGCGCCGACCAACTGGAATCGCAAGCCGCAGCGGCTCCGACCGCCGCTGAAGCCGGCGCCCTTAACGCCCAGGCCGATCAGGTCGAGGAAAACGCCGACCGCAAGGCCGACATGGTCGAGCAGCAAGCCGGCAACGCCGACGGCGGCATGACCACCAACAACACGCCTTCGACCCAGTAAGGTTTGGCGACGCAGTAAATCCGTTTACGGATGGATCAGCCCCCGTCGTTCGCGACGGGGGCTTTTTCGTGCCTGAAGGATCAGTCGATGCAGAGGGTCGGGCCGGCCTTGCCGTCCTCGACCGGGGTGTTGCAGCCGAAGCGGTCGCTGGTGGCCTGACAGACGCCGGCCGTCGCTGCGCCGGGCGCGACGCCGCTGTTGCCCTCGATGCGGCAGTCGCCCTGGCATTGATCGCCGTCGGTGCAGCGCTTGCCGGCGTCGGCGTAAGACACCACGCACTGCCAGGACTGCATCCGCCCGACCTGTTTCATCGTGCCGCCGCGCGTGGCGCAGGCCGAGGCCTCGGCGCTCTGCATGGGGGCGTCGGAGCCGGCGCTCGTCGTGGTCTGAGGCGAGCATGCGGCGGCCAGCAGGGCGACGGCGGCGATGAGGGAAACGCGGATCATGAGATCTGTCCTTTGGTGAAACCTGACCAGACGTCGTCGTAGTCGAGCTGCATCTGCGGTGATTCGGACGCCCATTTCGTGACGCGAATCGGCATGCGCGTCTCGAACATGAAGGCCAGGGTGTTTTCGATCTTGTGCGGCTTCAGCTCCGCCTTGACCGCGCCGTCGTAGCTGGCCTGGTCGGGACCATGGCCGCTCATCCGATTGTGCAGGGACGCGCCGCCCGGTGCGAAGCCGCCGGCCTTGGCGTCATAGGCGCCTGTCACCAGGCCCATGAATTCGCTCATGACGTTGCGATGGAACCAGGGCGGGCGGAACGTGTGCTCGGCCACCATCCAGCGCGGCGGGAAGATGACGAAGTCGATATTGGCCGTGCCCGGCGTCTCGGACGGGCTGGTCAGGACGGTGAAGATCGACGGATCGGGGTGGTCGTAGCTGACGGTGTTGATCGTGTTGAACCGCGCCGTGTCATAGCGGCAGGGGGCCAGATTGCCGTGCCAGGCGACGACGTCCAGCGGGCTGTGGTCGAAGGTCGTGGCCCAAAGACGTCCACCGTATTTCTGGACGCACTGGGTCGGCCGATCCACGTCCTCATAGGCCGCGACCGGGGTTTCGAAGTCGCGCGGATTGGCCAGGCCGTTCGAGCCGATTGGGCCGAGGTCCGGCAGGCGGAACGGACTGCCGTAGTTCTCGCAGACATAGCCGCGAACGGGGCCGTCGACTTCGACGCGGAAGCGAACGCCGCGCGGGATCAACACGACATGACCCGGTTCGGCCTCGATCACCCCCATTTCGGTGACGAACCGATGGGCGCCCTGTTGCGGCACGATCAGCAGCTCGCCGTCGGCGTCATAGAAGACCCGGTCGGTCATCGACCGGTTGGCGACATACAGGTGGATGCCCGCTCCGGCGCCGGCGTCGGGTTCGCCGTTTCCGCCATAGCTCACCAGGCCCTCGACCCAGTCGGTCGGGGTCTCGGGGATGGGCAGCGGGTCCCAACGCATCCGGTTGGGATTGGGCGGGGTCTCGTCGAACGGGCCGGAGCGGACCCGCCCCTGGTCGAAGGCGACATAGGGGCCGTGCTGGGCCGAGGGGCGCAGGCGGTACAGCCAGCTGCGGCGGTTCTCGGCGCGCGGGGCGGTGAAGGCCGTGCCCGACAGCTGTTCGGCGTACAGGCCCATCGGCGTCTTCTGCGGCGAGTTCTGGCCCACCGGCAGGGCGCCGGGCGCGGCCTCGGTCGCGAAATGATTTCCGAAGCCGGTCAGATAGGCGGGCGCGTTGGATCGCGTCATGTGGTTCTCCCTATCCCTTCCGTTTAGCCGGGGCGGCGACCGTCGTCACCCCGCCGCACGCTTTGCGGCCAGCCTGCAACAGCTTGGCCGTTCGCGCGTTGACAGCCGCCAGGGAGCTGCACCGCCATGACCTATCTGACCCGCGCCGTCTTCGGCTTCGCCAGTCTTCTGCTGCTGCTTTCGGCCATGGCCCTGATCGGGTTCGGCGTGAAGGACGCGCTGGAAGGGATCGGACGCCCGGATCAGTCCGGGGCAGACGCCGTGCTGGACATGCTGGGCTATGTCATCGTCGCCATCGCCGTCTTCGACGTGGCCAAATACATCTTCGAGGACGAGGTGCGACGCGGCAACGAACGACGCAGCGCCGCCGAGGCCCGGCGCAGCCTGACGAAGTTCCTGTCCACCATCGTCATCGCCCTGTTCCTGGAGGCGCTGGTGGTGGTGTTCAAGACGGCGCGCGAGGACGTGGCCCTGCTGCTCTATCCCTCGGCCCTGCTGATCGCCGCCGTCCTGGTGCTGGTGGGCCTGGGCGCCTTCCAGAGATTCTCGGCCACGGTCGAGGAGAAGGTCGGCGACGACGACGAGGCGGAAGAGCGCAAGGACGAGGTCAAGCGCAAGGCCGACGCCCGGAAGTTCTAGGCCTGTTTCGGCAGGAAGGGCGAGAAGGTGATGACGGTGAAGGTGTCGCGCACGTGGGGCCGCGTCTGGACCTGTTTGGTCACGAAGGTGCCGATGTCGGTGTCGCGCGGCAGGTTGAACTTGGCCAGCAGGTCGTGCTGGCCCGAGGTCGAATAGACCTCCGAGACGTTCTCGACATTGTCCACGATGTCAGCCGCCACCTCGTTGGCGTAGCCCAGCTCGCATTTGATGAAGACGAAGATGGCGGTCATCATGGCGGATCAGTCCTCTGGTTCGGAGGCGTTCCTAGCGGATCGAGACGTGACGGGTAAGCCGCAAGAGACAGACGCCGTTCTGGAGGCGCAATACAACAACCGCGCCCTGGTCCCCGACCACCCCGCCGTAATGGCGCGCTGGAAGGCGGGATCGGATGCCGCCCGCGCCGCTTATCCGCCACAAGTCCTGCAATACGGTCTCGGTGGTCGAGAACGGATCGACTGGTTCGACGCAGGGAAAGACGCGCCGGTCGTGGTCTTCATCCACGGCGGTTACTGGCAGGCGCTGGACGCCGGCTGGTTCAGCTTTCTCGCCCCGCCCCTGCTGGCCCGTGGCGTCAGCTTCGCCATCCCGACCTATGACCTGGCGCCGACCGTACGGCTGGGCCGGATCGTCGATCAGATGCGCGCCGCCGTCGATCTGATCCACGACCGCACCGGCGCCCGCCCTGTCGTCAGCGGCCATTCGGCGGGCGGCCATCTGGCGGCCTGCTTGCTGTCCGAGGGGCGCGCCTCGGCCGCCGTCTCCCTCTCGGGCGTGTTCGACCTGGAGCCTCTGATCCCGACCTCGTTGAACGCAGCCCTGGGCCTGACCCCGACCGAGGCGCGCGCCCTGTCGCCGATCCATTGGCCCGCGCCCGCCGGCGTCGTTCTGGACTGCATCGTCGGCAGGGCCGAGAGCGACGCGTTCCTAAGCCAAAGCGAAGCCATGGCCGCGCGATGGGGCGCTCAAGGCGCCGAGACACGGTTCGAGGCCTTGCCGGGCCTGAACCATTTCACGGTGCTGGACCCGCTGTTCGATGTGGACAGCGCCATAGTCGCGCGTCTGGCGACTTTGGCCCACGGTCGCTTACGCGGTTTGACTTGACCTTGCGTCCGCGACATCGGAGGTCGGACGCGAAACCTATCGCAGAGGAAACCGTCCATGGCCCATGATCGCGTCAGCGTGCTTCAGGCGCTGGAGACCCAGGGCGTGTGCCCGGTCTTCTATCACCCCGACGCCGAGGTCAGTCTGAACGTCATTCGCGCCTGTGCGCGCGGCGGGGCGCCGGTGGTCGAGTTCACCAATCGCGGCGACTTCGCCTGCGACCTGTTCGGCGAGATCAATCGCGAACTGATCAAGACCGACCCGGACGTCGTCCTGGGCATCGGTTCGGTCGTCGATGCCGGCACGGCGTCGCTTTATCTGAACCGGGGCGCGCGCTTCGTGGTCAGCCCCTGCCTGATCCCCGACGTGGCCAAGGTCTGCAACCGTCGCATGGTCGCCTATTTCCCGGGCTGCGGCTCGGTGACGGACATCGGCGAGGCGCACGAACTGGGCTGCGACATCGTCAAACTGTTCCCCGGCTCGTCGGTCGGCGGGCCGGACTTCGTCAAGGCGGTCAAGGGACCGATGCCCTGGGTCAAGATCATGCCGACGGGCGGCGTGGACCCCGACGAAGCCTCGATCGCCAAATGGTTCGGCGCCGGCATCGTGGCGGCGGGCATGGGCTCCAAGCTGGTGACCGACGAGGCCGTCAAGTCGGGCGACTGGGCCGCCATCGAGGCCAAGGTCCGCGCGACCGTGGACGCCGTCGCGGCGTTCCGGGCGTCCAAGAAAGGCTGATCTGTCAGGCCGTCAGCGGGACGGACTTTGGTCCTGCTGACGATCGTTTCGTTCGCCGCGCACAATGGCGCGGCGGGCGTCGCCCTTGCGTTGCAGGATCGGCGTCAGGGCCTTGCGCTCATCGGGCGTCAGCGTGCCCAGCACGGCGACGGCGCCGTTCTCCAGCCGTGTCCGGCCGCGCATCTCCGCAGCCCGGGATTGGTCAAGCAGGGTCTGAACGCGCACCGCGTTCAGCGTCGGTTGACCGGCCACGTCGATGGCCTCACGCCGCGCCGCCCGCGCCGCCTCGAAATCGGGACGCGCCGCCAGGGCGGATTCCCGCAGGGCCGTGCGCACACGGTCTCGGACGGCAGGGTCCAGATCGCCCAGCACCTCGGCCAGCGGGCCTTCGCGACCGGGTCGCCTCTGATCCTCGATCTTGCGTTCGATCCTGTCGCGATTGACGACATAGGTGACGGCGCCCGCGACGGCGAACACGTTCAACGCCACCGAGACGGCCAGGGCGATCTTCAGGGTCTTCGACGTCATCCCAGAACCTCGGTGTCGTCCACGCCGGTCAGCGAGGATTGATAGAGCACCGCATCGGCCCGCGCGTCGGCGCTCAGATGGGTGGTCAGGCCGACCCCGGCGACCACGCCCGCACAGGCGGCGGCGGCCCATCCGGCCCCCAGATACCAGACCGCCCGCCCCAGCCGGCCATGTGCCTTGCGTTTGGGCGCAGCGGCCAGAATACGCGCGGTCAGGGCGGCGGACGGAACCGGCGCCGGCGCGGCGTTCAGCAGGGCGTCCAGCGTCGCCGCCTCGTCCAGCACCGCCTTCAGCGACGGATCGGCCGCGAGCAGGCTTTCGGCGAAGGCGCGCTCGGACGCGGGCCACCGACGCAGGTCGGCGCCGTAGGCGTCCGCCAGTTCGTGCAACCGTTCCGCCTTCATCGTCCGTCTCCTCTACCCGCCCTCGGCGACCCGGCCGGAGCCATGTCCGAAAGGGCCTGACGCAATGCGCGACGACCGCGCGACAACAAACTCTCCAGCGCCTCGACGCTGATCTCCATCAGGGCGGCCGCCTCGATATTGGACAGCTCCTGATAATGGCACAGGACGATGGCCTCGCGCTGACGGTCCGGCAGCCGTTTCAGCGCCGCATCGACCCGCACGCCTGTCTCGGCCGCCAGCAGCCCCCGATCGGGCGCCGGCCCCTCGTCGGGGCGATCCGGCGGCGTGTCGGTCGGGATTTCGCGCCGTCGTCTCAGCCGATCGTAGCAGAGGTTCAGCGCCACCCGGTGCAGCCAGGTGTCGAACCTGGCCTTGCCGGGCGCCCATTTCGGCGCCTGACGCCAGGCCTTGAGCATGGCCTCCTGGGCCACGTCCTCGGCCTCGGCCGCGTCGCCCAGCATCCGCTGGGCCAGGGCCAGAATACGCGGCAGCTTGCGCGCGACGAGCGTCTGCGCCGCCGCCGGGTCGCCCTGACCCACACGGCGCACCAGATCCTCGTCGGGGTCGACGATCGCGACCAAACCTGCCTCTTCCGCTGCTGACGAAAGGGACCGGTTCGCGCATGACGGCCGACCCCGACACCGTTCTTACTCCGAAGCCGGGGCGGGGGAAGCCGGTTGTTGCGCCGGACGGGCTGCGCGGCGTTCCGCACGTTGGGCCTGACGCTCCGCACGATGGGCGGTCATGGCCGTGCGGCGCTCGTCGGCCGAGATCACGCCGTCGCGGTTGGCGTCCATCTTGTCGAAGCGCTCGCCCAGCTTGGCGGCGACGTCGGAGATCACCACCGGACCGCGTTCGCGGCCGGGGCCACGCCCTTCGGCGCCCGGACGACCGGGACCGCGCATGGCGTGGCGCGCACCGCCGCGATGCCCCTCACGATTGCCGGCGCGTTCGACGCGCGGGCCGCGATCCGGGCGCGCGGTATGGCCGGCGTCGAACTCGGCGCGGCTGATGGAGCCGTCGGCGTTGGCGTCCAGCTTTGCGAAGCGGGCGTCGGCGCGTTCGGCCTGGCGGGCCTGCATGCCAGCCTGACGTTCCTCGACACTGACCGTGCCGTCGCGGTTCGCATCCAGCGCGGTCAGCCGGGCGACGCGCGTATCGACGAACTCGGCGCGTGTCATCTGACGGTTTGCTTCGCCGCGCGCCTGATACGGAGCGGCTGCGCCAGCGGGGGGAACCTGTGCGGTCGCCACGCCGGCGACGGCGGCCAGCGCGATGACGCTCAGGCCGGTCAGAAAAGTCTTTCTCATCTCGATCATCTCCATGGACCGCGTGGCGCGATCCTTTGACATTGCCCTGTCAGGAGATTGAACGCGGCGTCTCCGAATCTCCGTCGCGGCCCGCAGGAACGGCGCGCTCGAAGGCCTTGCGCGCCCGCGCCCGCAGATCTGTCAGTTCGGTCTTCAGGCTCTCGAAGTCCTGAGCCCCCGCCGCCTCGGCCAGACGCAGCTGGAAGACGGACGGCTCGGCCTCGGGATCGACCCGCCCCTCGAAGGCGGCGGCCAGCAGGTGGGCCAGCCGCTGCTGCACCCGCCAGGCCTCGGCCAGGACCGAATCGTCGTGCAGGGCCTCCAGCGTCGATAGCGTCAGGGGTTCGCCGATGGCGGCGGCCTGAAGCTGGCGGAACTGGGCGGCGAACTCGGCGTCCACCTGGCCGCCGGGCGACAGTTTCAAGTCCCAGAAGCCGTGAGGGCGACGTTCGCGATCCATCAACGCCCGCATTTTCCTGACATCGGCGGCGATATCGACGCCGGGGCGCGGACGGCGCAGTGCGGCCTCGATGGCGGCCGAGACCTGGGCCCCGAACGTCGCATCGCTGGCCCATACGACGCGGGCGCGGGTCAGGACCATGAACTCCCAGGTCTCGGCCTCGCGGGCGTAATAGGCGTCGAAGGCCTTCAGCCGCACCGACACCGGTCCCTTGGAGCCGGTGGGGCGCAGCCGCATGTCGACCTCATACAGGCCGCCCTCGGCCGTATGCGCCGACAGGGCCGCGATCAGCCGCTGGGTGAAGCGGGCGTAGAAGACATCGGCGGTCCAGCCCTTGATCGCGGACACGGCCTCCGGCGGCGCCTCGTACAGGGTCATCAGATCCAGGTCCGACCCGGCCGTCATCTCGCGCGAGCCGGCCTTGCCCAAGGCCACCACCGCCACCGCGCCGGGCAAGCCGCCGCCCAGCCGTTCGGTCTCGGCCAGGGCCGCCGGCGACAGGGTCAGCATGGCGGCGTCCGCCAGGGCCGCATAGGCGCGACCGGCGGCCTCCGGCCCCGCGCGTCCGGTCATGGCGTGGATGCCGATGCGGAACATCTGTTCGCGGTGCAGGCGGCGCACGGCGTTCATGGCGCCTTCGAAGTCCTCGGTCTCACCGGCTTCGCGCAGCATTTGTTCGGTCAGGCCGGTCTCTTCCGACAGATCGACCAGGAAGCGCGCATCCAGCACGCCGTCCAGGGCCGCCGGTTGCCGCCCCAGGGTACGGGCCAGGCGCGGGGCGAAGGCCATGACCCCCAGCACCATCTCGAACAGTTTGGGCTGGTTCAGGAACAGGGCCTGGACCTGGACCCCAGCCGCCAGGCCCGAGAAGAAGGTGGCGAAACGGCGAAACGCGTCGTCCGGCGCCCCCGAACGGGCCAGGGCCTCCAGCAGGCGCGGCGCCAGGCGGGTGAACAGTTCACGTCCCCGCGCCGTCCGCGTCGCGGGGATGCGGCCGTGGTGCCAGGACCGGATGGCAGCGGCGACGGACGGCGCCTCTGAAAAGCCCATGCGACGCAGGGTATCCAGCGTCTCGGGATCGTTTTCGACGCCGGTGAAGACCAGGCTGCCGTAGCTGGAATCCAGATCCTCGCCGCCCTCGAACAGCTCGCCGTAGCGGGTGTTGACCCGCACCAGCAGGGCCTCGACATGGGCGTCGAAGGCCGCCAGATCGCTGGAACCGGCCAGCGCGGAACCGGCCAGCGCGGCGACGGCGGCGCGGCGCTCGCGGTCCTCGGGCAGGCGGTGGGTCTGCTCGTCGTCGAGCATCTGCACCCGATGCTCCAGCCCGCGCAGTTCGACATAGGCGGCCGAAAGTTCCTCGCAGACCGCCTGGGGGATGTGGTCGGCGTCGGCAAGCGCCTTCAGCGCCTCCAACGTGCGTTGCTTGCGCAAGCCCGGATCGCGCCCGCCCAGGATCAGTTGCTGGGTCTGGGCGTAGAATTCGATCTCGCGGATACCGCCGCGCCCCAGCTTCAGATTGGCCCCGGCGGCGTGCAGCCCCTCTCCGGTCTTGTGGACGTGGATCTGTTTCTTGATCGACTGGATGTCGAGCACGGCGGCGTAATCCAGGCTGCGCCGCCAGATGAAGGGGATCATCGCCTTCAGGAACCGGCCCGCCGCGCGCATGTCGCCCAGCACCGGCCGCGCCTTGATGAAGGCCGCCCGCTCCCAATTCTGGCCGACGCTCTCATAGTAGGCCAGGGCCATGGGTCCGGCGACCACCGGCGGGGTCGATGACGGGTCGGGCCGCAGCCGCAGATCGACGCGGAAGACATAGCCGTCGGCGGTCCGCTCGCTGAGCAGATTGGCCAGGCCCTTGCCGACGCGGTTGGCGAAGTCCTGCATCTCCTCGCCCTCGCGCAGGGCCAGGACCATCAGGCGCGGCTCGAAGAAGAGAGAGATGTCGATGTCGGAGGAATAGTTCAGCTCGTTGGCCCCGTGCTTGCCCATGGCCAGGCCGAACAGGCCGGGGATCGGCCCGCGCGGATCGCCGGGCGGCGAAACCAGCCGCCCCCGCGCCCTCTGTTCGGCGGCGACGGCGCGCAGGGCGGCGCGGCACGAGGCGTCGGCGAAGTTCGACAGGGCGTCGGTGACCTGATCCAGATCCCAAACGCCGCCGAGATCGGCCAGGGCGGTCAGCAGGTGAAGGTCGGCCTTGAGCACCCGCAGCGGGGCGCGGACGTCGTCGGGTTCAGCGTCCAGCGCATCGGTGTCGCGGATGATCTGGGCGAGGCTGGCGGCGGGATCCTGTTCCAGCAGCCGACGCAGATGGGCGGGGCGGCGACGCATCAGGCCGGCGAGATAGGGGGAAGCGCCCGCGACCGGGGCCAGAGCGGGCCAGGCGGCGTCCAGAGTATCGCGCCAGCCGTCGGTGTCGGCGGCTTCGGCCAAGCTTTCCAGCAGGCGGTCGGCGGCGACGGGGCTCGCGACCGGGCCGGCGGCTTTAATGCTACGTCCCAGAACGACCTGGGTTGAAGGTTCGGTATCGGGCATCAAATCTTCCGCTCATCCCGACGAAAGCCGGGACCCAGTGCTTTCGCTCGGCAATGCGTTGGACCACGATCTCGCGCGCGCCCACAAGTCCAAGCGCCCAAAGAACTGGGTCCCGTCTTTCGCCGGGATAAGCGGAAATGAAGGGTTCAGGCTGGAACTGAAGCCGGCGGCAGCACCAACGCCACCCGCAGCCCCGGCCCGAAATCGCCATAGGCGCCGGGGCCTTCGTCCAGAACCACCCGGCCGCCATGGGCCTCGGCCACCGCCGTCACCAGCGACAGGCCCAGGCCCGAACCGGGTTCGGTGCGGCTGTTGTCCAGACGCACGAAGCGCTGGACCACGCGTTCGCGGTCTTCCTCCGGCACGCCGGGGCCGGTGTCGGTGACGGAGTATTCGATCTCGCCCGACGACCGCCTGCGCGCACGCAGCTTCACCGCCCCGCCGGCCGGGGTGTATTTGATGGCGTTGTCGATCAGATTGGCCAGGGCCTGAGCCAGGAAGGGTTGGTTGCCCTCGATCATCAGACCGCGCTCGACCTCGGACGAGAAGTCGATCTCCTTGTCCTCGGCCGCCGGCTCGTACAGTTCGGCCATGTCGGCGGCGAGGTCGGCGGCGTCCATTAGCCTGGGGTCCGGCGCCCCGCCCGCCTGCAGACGCGCGATGGCTAGGACCGTGTTAAAGGTCTTCAGCAGATGATCGGCCTCGTCCAGGGCGATGCCCAGGGCGTCGACCCCGTCGATCTTGCCCGCCTCGGCGTCGATCAGCGCCACCTCCAGCTTGGCTCGCATCCGGGTCAGGGGCGAGCGAAGATCATGCGCGATGGCGTCGCCGGCGTGGCGGATGGAGGACATGGACGCCTCCAGCCGGTCCAGCATGGTGTTCAGACCCTGGCCCAGCTCGTCCAGTTCGTCGCCGGTGTTGCGGACGGGGGCGCGGACCTTGAGGTCCCCCTCCTGCACCGCCTGCACGACCTGATTCAGCCCGGCCATGGACTTCTCCACCCGCCGGCTGATGTAGAGACCACCCGCCAGGCCCAGCAGCATGACCAACGCCATGGCGCCCCACAGGGCCTGGGTCAGCCGGGCCAGGTATTCCTCGATGTCGCCGATGTCCTGACCGACGAACAGATGCTCGCCCCCCGACAGGGTGGTGATCACCCCGATGGAGCGCCGACGCTGGACCTTGCCTTGCGCATCCGTGTCGGTCAGGCGGAAGCTCTCCCAGTCGCTGGCTCCGGCCGGCAGGCTGAGGTCGATGTCGATGGGCGATTCGGTGATGTTGCCGGTGATCGTCTTTCCGGCCGCATCGGTCAGCAGATACAGATACGGCCCGCCCCGGATCGACCGCTCGACCAGCGCCTGGTTCAGGGCGTCGATTCCGCGCGTGCCGTGGATCGCCGTCAGGGCGCCCAGCTCGATCTCCACATCCGCCTTGGCCCGGCCCTGAGCCTCGGACGCCGAGGCGAAATAGACATAGGCCAAGATCGCCCCCGCCGCCGCCACGAACAGCGCCAGGAACAGCAGCGTCAACCGAAAGGGCGTGCGACGAAGGAGGGAGGGAAGGCGCAACTATTCTCCCTCCCCTTTATGGGGAGGGACGGCGGCGCGCAGCGACGCCAGGGTGGGGGAGTTCTTGAGCCTGGCCACGACGAAATCCATCACATCGCCGATGCTGTCGCGGATGGCCGCATTGTCGAAGCGCAAGGTGACGAACCCCTCTTTCGCCAGGACCGCATCCCTGATCCGATCATGGCGTATCTGTTCATCCAACTGATGCACCTGTCCATCGACCTCGATCACCAGACGGTGCGTGAAACAGACGAAGTCCAGGAATAGCCCTTGAAGGGCGCCTGACGGCGAAAGTGGAAACCTTCGGCTCGAAGTAGTTTAAGATTGGCCCACATCCGGGCTTCCGGCGGGGTCATGGCCTTACGCATCGCGCGGGCGCGATATGTCTCCGAAGACATGGGCACTTCCCCACCCTGATCGCTGCGCGATCGTCCCTCCCCATAAAGGGGAGGGAGAGTTGATCACGCCTCCAACCGATACCCCGCCCCGCGCACGGTCTGCAGCATCGCGCGGTCGAAGCCCTTGTCGATCTTGGAGCGCAGGCGGCTGATGTGGACGTCGATGACGTTGGTCTGGGGGTCGAAGTGATATTCCCAGACCTTCTCCAACAGCATGGTGCGGGTCACCGACTGGCCAGCGTGGCGCATCAGGAACTCCAGCAGCTGGAACTCTCGCGGCTGCAGGTCGATCTCGGCCGCGCCGCGATGAACCGTGCGGGCGATCAGGTTCATCTCCAGGTCGCCGACCTTCAGTACGGTCTGGACGCCGCCGGTCTCGCGACGGCGGGCCAGGGCCTCGACGCGCGCAATCAGCTCGGCGAAGGCGTAGGGCTTGACCAGATAGTCGTCGGCGCCGGCTTTCAGGCCCGTGACCCGGTCCTCGACCTCCCCCAGGGCCGACAGGAACAGGACCGGCGTCTGGTCCCCGCCCTTGCGGACGGTCTCAACCATGCCGACGCCGTCCAGGCGCGGCATCATCCGGTCCACGACATAGACATCGTAGCCGCCTTTTTGCGACTCCAGCAGGCCGAAGGCCCCGTCCACGGCGTGGGTCACCTCATGTCCGGCTTCGGACAGGCCCCGCACCATGGCGGTCGCCGCCTCGGCGTCATCCTCGACCACCAGAATCCGCATCGAAACCCCTCCCGGAATCAAAATCGCCGCCGATGGTAGCGCATCGGCGGCGATAGGGTGAGTTAAGGCTTAGTCAGAATGCCGATCAGTTCTTGTCCTGCAGCGGAAGAACGATCGGGCTGTTGCCACGAGGCGTCCGCACTAGAAGCAGAACGCCCGGTCGCCCGGCGCTCTTGACCGCTTCCACCGCACCCTTGAAGTCAGCGGTGGAGCCGACGCTGCGACCATTGGCCTGGATGATGACCATACCTGGCTGGAAGCCGAGACGACCGGCGCGAGACTCTTGGCTTACACCGGTGACGACCACTCCTTGAACGCCCTCGGGAATATCGAAACGACTACGCAGAGCCGCGCTGACCGGCGCAATCGTCAGGCCTTCGACCACTTCGCCTGCTGGGGCGCTGGGATTGTTGGGTGTAGCGGATCCTTCGCCCTCATCTGTCGCGGCGGTTTCAAGATTGGCCGGGCGCGTGCCCGCGCGCACATTCACAGTTTGACGACGACCTTCACGCAGCAGTTCGAGACGCAGGGTGTCACCAGGCTTCGCCGAGCCTACGGCGCGGGTCAGTTCGCTTGAGCCTTCGATGGCGCGACCATTCAGGTTCACGACGACATCGCCCGGCTGGAGACCCGCACGCGCAGCGGGAGCATCCGGCGTGACCTCGACGACAAATGCGCCCTTGGTGGTCGCCGGAAGGCCAAGGCTTTCCTTGTACTCGTCGGTCAGGTTGCCGATCTGGACGCCCAGATACCCACGCTCGATAGATTCGCCGCGCATCAGGCGTTCGGTGATCGTCTTGGCCGTATCCGCCGGAATGGCGAAGCCGATGCCGACCGATCCGCCGGTGGGCGAATAGATGGCCGAGTTCACGCCGATGACGCGGCCGTGGATGTCGAAGGTCGGGCCGCCCGAGTTGCCCCGGTTGATGGCGGCGTCGATCTGGATGTAGTCGTTGTAGCCCGACGGATCGATGTCGCGCGCCTTGGCCGAGACGATGCCGGCCGTGGCGGTGCCGCCCAGGCCGAAGGGGTTGCCGATGGCGATAACCCAGTCCCCGACGCGGGGCTCGGCCGTCTCTTCGAAGCTGACGTATTTGAAGTCATTGCCCTCGACCTTGATGACGGCCAGGTCGGTGCCGGGATCGCGGCCGATCAGGCGGGCCGGCAGTTCGCGGCCGTCCGACATCTTGACCTTGATCTCGGTCGCGTCGGCGATGACGTGGTTGTTGGTGACGATGAAGCCGTCCTGAGAAATGAAGAAGCCCGAACCGGCGCCCTGGGTCGTCTGCGGCTCATCACCGCCCGGACCGCCACGGCCCTGCGGCGGCACGAACTGGAACGGCAGGCCGGGAATGGTGAAGGCGCCGCCCTGGGGCTGATCGACCTTGACCGTCACGTCGATCTGCACGACGGCGGGCGAGACCTGATCGAAGATGGTCGCGAAACTGCTGGGCGCGCCCGGCGGGGGCGTGAAGCTGTCGCCGTTGGCCGGAACCGGGGTGATCCGGTTGACCGCCTGCGGCTCCGCATGCGCGCCGGGCCAGTTGATGACGCCGCCGGCGGTCGCCGCCGCCGCCAGGGTCAGGCCGGCCGCGGCCCCGAGAATGAACTCCTTGCGCTTCAGCATCGTGGTCCTTGCGATCCTCTGTCCAGCGCCATGCGGGCGCCGGTTTCGCGATTGATATAGGCCGGACGGCGTTTACGCCAATCCCAGCCGCCGATCGTTGATCTCGACTAGCGCCCGTCGTGAGGCGAGGTTGCGTCCAGATCGCGGCGAAGCTTCTCATTTCGCAGAACTTCGTCCAGCCGATTTTCCTCTTCGGGCGTCAGAAGCGCGGCCTCCACCGGCCGGCGGCGTGCGCGCAGCATCAGCACGGTGATCGCCAGCAGCACCAGGGCGAACGGCCCGAACCACAGCAGCCAGGTCCCCGCCCGCACCGGCGGGGTGAACAGCACATAGTCGCCGAAGCGCCGCACCAGGTCGTCGCGCACGGCCTGGTCCGAGGCGCCGGCCGCGATTTCCTCGCGAATAAGCCGGCGCATGTCGCCCGCCACACCCGCCGGGCTGTCGGCGATGGCCTCGTGCTGGCAGACGACGCAGCGGACATCCTTGAACAGGGCCTGGGCGCGGGCTTCCTGGGTCGCATCAGGCAAGGGCCTGTCGGGCGCGGCAGGCGGCTCGGCCGCCGTCAGCATCAGTGCCAGGACCGGCGCGGCGAGAAGGGTCCACAGACGCCTCATGCCGTCTTGCGCCGTCGCGGACCGACGCCGACCCGCAGCCGACGATCCAGCAGGGACAGGACGCCGCCCAGGGCCATGATCATCGGCCCCAGGAAGATCAGTCGCGCCCAGGGGTTCCAGTACAGGCGCACGACCCAGGCCGGCTGCTGCGGACTGCCCGCCCGTTCGCCGATCACGACATAGACGTCGTCCAGACCCCGGAAATTCAGCCCGACCTCGGTCGTGGTCTGACCGCCGGCGGGGAAGAAGCGGCGCTCGGCCGTGACCGTGCTGGCCCGGCCGCGATCATCGGTCGGCCGCACCGTCAGCCGGCCCTGTTCGGCCAGATAGTTCGGCCCCTCAACCACGCGGACCTCGTCCAGGGTGACGGTCCAGGGTCCGGCGGAGACGCTCTGGCCCAGCGACAGGGCGCGCGCCGTCTCGGCCTTGAAGCCGGTCTCGACCACCGCCCCCAGGATGAAGACGCCCAGGCCCAGGTGCGCCAGGCTCATGCCCCAGGCGCCCAGCGGCAGGCCCTTGAGCCGACGCAGGGTCTCGGCCGCCGAGGCCCGGAATAGCCGCGCGCGTTCGGCCACCTCGGCCAGCGATCCCAGAATCAACCAGGCGCCCAGGCCGATCCCTGCGGCGGCCAGCGCCTTCTTCGGTTCCCATAGCGCATAGGCCGCCAGAGCCGAGACGATGGCCAGACCCGCCGCGACGGCCAGGCGCTGCATCGCGCCGGGCAGGTCGCCGCGCTTCCAGGCCAGCAGCGGCCCGGCCGGTAGGATGATGAAGGCGACCATCATCAGCGGCGTGAAGGTGGCGGCGAAATAGGGTGGGCCGACCGAGATGGTCGCGCCGGACGCGGCCTCCAGGATCAGGGGATAGAGGGTGCCCAAGAGGACGGTCGCGGCGGCGGCCGTCAGGAACAGGTTGTTCAGCACCAGCGCCCCCTCGCGGCTGACGGGCGCAAACATTCCGCCGCCTTTAAGCTGCGGCGCGCGCCAGGCGAACAGGGCGAAGGCGGCGCCGGCCGTCACGCCCAGAATCGCCAGCAGCATCAGGCCGCGCTGGGGGTCGACGGCGAAGGCGTGGACGGATGTCAGCACGCCCGACCGCACCAAAAAAGCGCCCAGCATGGAGAAGGTGAAGGCCAGCAACGCAAGAAAGACCGTCCAGCCCGCCAGCGCCCCGCGCCGTTCGGTCACGACCGCGCTGTGCAACAGGGCGGCGCCCGCCAGCCAGGGCATGAAGGAGGCGTTCTCGACCGGGTCCCAGAACCACCAGCCGCCCCAGCCCAGCTCATAGTAGGCCCAGAACGACCCAAGGGTGATCCCGACCGTCAGGAAGGCCCAGCTCGCCAGAGCCCAAGGCCGCACCCATCGCCCCCACGCCGGCCAGAACGCCGTCTGCGCCCGCCCCTCGATCAGGGCGGCGACGGCAAGAGAGAAACAGACGGAAAAGCCGACATAACCCGCATAGAGCAGCGGCGGATGCACGGCCAGGGCCGGGTCCTGCAGCAGGGGGTTCAGCGACGCCCCCTGGAAAGGCGCGGGGTCCAGGCGGGTGAAGGGACTGGAGGTGAAGACGGCGAAGGCCAAAAACAGCGAGCCCAGCGCCCCCTGCACCGCCACGGCTGACGCCTTCAACCCGAACGGCAGGCCGCGCGCCCGCGCCAGCGCCCCGCCGAAGACGGTCAGCACCAGGCACCACAGCAGCAGCGAGCCCTCGTGGCTGCCCCATGCCCCGGCGACCTTGTACAGCATCGGCTTGTCGGTGTGGCTGTTGGCAGCGACGTTGGAGACCGAGAAGTCGGACACGGCGAAGGCGTAGATCAGCGCCGCGAAACTGAGGGCGACCGCGCCCGCCGCCGCCAGCGCCGCGCCTTGGGCCGCGCCCGCCAGAACCGGGCTGCGTCGCGCGCGCCCGGCCGCCGACAGGCCCGTCTGCAGAATCGACAGCGCCAGAGCCAGCGCCAGGGCGAAGGCCCCAAGCTCAGCGATCATAGGGGAACGGTCTTGCTGGCCGCGGCCGTGGTCGGCGCTGCGTCCGGCCGCCACTCGCCCTTCTCCTTCAGCCGGTCGGAGACCTCGCGCGGCATATAGTTCTCGTCGTGCTTGGCCAGTACCTGGCTGGCGTGGAAGGTGCGGTCGGCCCCGAACGCCCCTTGCGCCACGATCCCCTGCCCTTCGCGGAACAGGTCGGGCAGGTCGCCGTGATAGACGACGCGGGTCGTCGCGGCGTTGTCGGTGACGACGAAGGCCACGACACCGTCGCCGGATTTCTGCACGCTGCCGGCCTCGACCAGTCCGCCCAGGCGGATGTTGCGGCCCTCCGGCGCCTTGTCGGCGGTGGCCTCGGACGGCGAGTAGAAGAAGGTCACGCTGTCCTGCATCGCCCACAGCGACAGGCCGACCGCCAGCGCCAGAATCGGCGCCACGGCGGCGACGACCCACAGGCGACGACGCGCCTTCGGCGATTTGGGCAGCCAGCTCATGCGACGGACATTCCGGGTTCGGAGGGCGGATCGGCGGCATATACCGCCGACGCGGCGCGCGACCAACGCGTCATTGCGCGCCGTCCTTCGGCAGTCGCCGCTCCAGGTCCAGGCGACGCGGGTCGGCCGGGTCCAGCGCGGCGATCAGCGGCGTCCACAGGGTGCGCGCCGATGCCCCGTCGCCCCGCCGCAGGGCCGCCTCTCCCAGGAAGAAGCGCGCGCCCAGCTGATCCGGGTCCAGCTTCAGCGCCTCGCGAAAGGCGGCCTCGGCGTCGCCGCCGATCTGGTCGTCATTGGCGACCACCAGGCTTTCGCCCAGTCGCGCCCAGGCCTGGGCGTCCTTGGGGTCGAGGGCGACCAACCGACGGAAGGCCGACGCCGCGCCCAGGGGATCGCCGGCCGCATAACGCGCCGCGCCCAGCATGGCCAGGGCCTGACGATCCTGCGGCCGTTCGCGCACGACCCGCGCCGTCACGGCGGCGAGCTGCGCCGGCTCCAGCCCCTCCAGGTTCGCCGCCCAGTCGTCGACGCGCCGCTCATAGGCCTGGTCCGGCAGGCCGGGCGATCCGGTGAAGACATAGAGGCCCAGCGCGCCCGCGACCGTCACGGCGATCCCCCCCAGCACCCAGAACCGATCCTTACGCCCAGCCACGGGGGCAGCAGTCGTCGTCATGGCCAGAAGCCGCCGCCCCGCCTCGGCCCGTGCGCCCGCATAGGCCGCGTCGTCCAGCAGGCCGCGCGCCTTCAGCCGATCCAATTCCTCGATCTCGCGCGAGCCGGCCTGGGTCTCGGCCCCCGCAGCCGGATCGGCGCCGCGTCGTGCGCCGGTCAACACCAGCAGGGCGGCCAAGGCCGCGGCCAGTCCCGTCATCATCCAGAAGGCGATCATCCTGGCCGTCTAGCCTATCAATGAACGACGGGCGAGGCGTCGTTTCAGCCCAGGCGCGCCATTTCCGCCGACGCCGCGCGCCGCCGCACGGCCCGCGCCGCCTCCAGCGCCTCGATCAGGGTCAGGAACCGGGCCGTCACGCCGACCAGACGCAGCACGTGATCGGCATTCTCCGCCTCTCCGTCCGCCACACTGTCCAGCGCCTCGTTGGCCCAGGTGGACAGATAGTCCGTCAATTCGATCTTCAACGCCGACCGGTCGGCCTCGCAGCCGAAGGTGACGGCCGCACCGCGCAGGGCCGCCACCGCCGCCAGCAGAGCCGCAGCCGCCTCGATGGGTTCGCCGTCGCTGGGCGCCTCCAGCCATGGGCACAGACGGGTCATCCGCCCGGTGATGACGCGGCGCTTCATCGGCAAGGCCGCATGGACGGCGGCCGAGGTGGATTTCATCAGCCCCGACAACTGGCCCGAGACCTGGACCCGCGCCATCCGCGCCGTCTTGCCCCAGCTGGAATCGGGCCGCACCTGCAGGCTCATGTCCATCTCGGACAAGACGCCCGCGCACCAGGTCACGTCGTCCACGACGCCCAGCATGGCCGCCTCGCCCATCGACGGCCTTACGGCGGCGATCTTCTGCACCCGCGCCTGCACCGAGGTCAGCAACCGTTCGACGAAGACGCCCATATCGGAATGGCTCAGCGTGACTTCGCGGTCGGCCAAGCGGCTGGTGCGCGTCACCACCCGCAACATCCGCTCGGCGTCCGCCACATGGGCGAACAGGATGTCGATCATCCGCCGCCCGCCGTCGGGCGACATTTCCAGACAGTCCTGAATCAGAAGCCTCAGCCCCGCCAGCTGATTGTCGTCGGGCCGCTCCAGCCACACCGGCAACCGCGGCAAGGCGGACCGCGCCAACGGCGTCAGGTCGAAACAGCCGGCCAGCTCAGCCGGCGTCGATGGCGGCTCGCCCTCCGCCGGACGCTGAAACTCGGGCCAGACCTCGCGCGGCCGGTCGCGCAGCACCGCCGCCGCCTTGGCGCACAGCCGGTCGGCGGCCAGGGTCCATTCGCCGTCGATGGTGACGGCGCCGTCCAGTAGCGGCAAAAAGGCCTCTTCGCCCTGGATCGCCTGTCGCCACACACGGGCCAGGATCATCCTTGGAAAGGTCAGGGCCGGCGCGCCGTCCTCGCGCGGATGGAACAGGGGCAGCAGGGGACCGAAAGCCGTGGCGCGACGGGCGCGATCGCGAGCCTCGTCCCTGACGATGATCGCCAGTTCGTCCGCCTTGTCCCCACGCAAGGCCGCGACGGCCGCCCCCAGCGTCGCCAGCGACTTGTCGGGACAGGCCTGGACGACCGCCGTCAGGGCGGCGCGGTGGGCGGCGGACAGGGACGACACGATAGCTCCCGCCAACGAAGGGACGGCCTGCACCGTGCGCCAATCCGGTTAACAACGACTTGGCGCCCCTTGAGCCGCACGTTCCTTGTGTCGGTCGCACACTTGAGTCGGGCGCCCCCTTGAGTAAGGCATAAGGCACGCCATATTGCCGCCACACCCCGGCCGACGCCGCCGCGCCGCCGGAAAGGAACGCCCATGCCCGTAATCGAGATCGACGGCCTGACCAAGACCTACAAGTCGGGTCTTCAGGCGCTGAAGCGCATCGACCTGACCATCGAAAAGGGCGAGATCTTCGCCCTGCTGGGCCCCAACGGCGCCGGCAAGACCACCCTGATCTCCATCGTCTGCGGCATCGTCACGCCCACGACGGGGACGGTGGTCGCCGACGGCCATGACATTCAAAAGGACTTCCGCGCCGCCCGCACCAAGATCGGCCTCGTGCCGCAGGAGCTGACCACCGACGCCTTCGAGACCGTGCTGGCCACCGTCACCTTCAGCCGGGGCCTGTTCGGCAAGGCGCCGAACCCCGCCTTCATCGAAAGCGTGCTGAAGGACCTGTCGTTGTGGGACAAGCGCGACGCCAAGATCATGACCCTGTCGGGCGGCATGAAACGGCGGGTGATGATCGCCAAGGCCCTGAGCCACGAGCCGGACATCCTGTTCCTCGATGAACCCACCGCCGGGGTCGATGTCGAGCTGCGGCGCGACATGTGGGCGATGGTCAGGAAGCTGCGCGAGCGCGGCGTCACCATCATCCTGACCACCCACTATATCGAGGAGGCCGAGGAGATGGCCGACCGGGTGGGCGTGATCCTGAAGGGCGAACTTATCCTGGTCGAGGAGAAGTCGGCCCTGATGAAGAAGCTGGGCAAGAAGACCCTGACGCTGAACCTGATCGATCCGCTGACCGCCCTGCCCGCCGACCTGTCCGACTGGGATCTGACGCTGAAAAACGACGGGGGCGAACTGGAATACAGTTTCGACGCCAACGCCGACGACACGGGCGTGCCGTCGCTGATCCGCCGGCTTGAGGCGCTGAACATCGGCTTCAAGGACCTGAACACCCGCCAGAGCTCGCTGGAAGACATCTTCGTCAGCCTGGTCCACCAGAACGGAGCCGCGGCATGACCTTCAACGGATATGGCGTCTGGGCGATCTATCGTTTCGAGATGGCGCGCGCCCTGCGCACCGTCTGGCAGAGCATCGTCACGCCGGTCATCACCACGGCCCTGTATTTCGTCGTCTTCGGCGGCGCCATCGGCAGTCGAATGCAGGAGGTGGACGGCGTGCCCTACGGCGCCTTCATCGTGCCGGGCCTGATCATGCTCAGCCTGTTCACCCAGTCGATCTTCAACGCCAGCTTCGGCATCTACTTCCCCAAGTTCACGGGGACGATCTACGAGATCCTGTCGGCGCCTGTGTCGTCGCTTGAGATCGTGCTGGCCTATGTGGGGGCGGCGGCGACCAAGTCGGCGGTGCTGGGCCTCATCATCCTGGCGACGGCGGCCTTCTTCGTGCCGCTGCAGATCCTGCATCCGTTCTGGATGATGGCCTTTTTGATCCTGATCTCGGTGACCTTCAGCCTGTTCGGCTTCATCATCGGGGTCTGGGCCAACGGGTTCGAGCAGCTTCAGATGATCCCAATGCTGGTGGTCACCCCCCTGACCTTCCTGGGCGGCGCCTTCTATTCCATCGACATGCTGCCCGACGGCTGGCGCACGGTGACCCTGTTCAATCCGGTGGTCTATCTGATCTCGGGCTTCCGCTGGGCCTTCTATGGTCAGGGCGATGTCGCGATAGGGATCAGCGTGGCGGCCACCCTGGGCTTCTTCGCCGTTTGCCTTGCCATCGTCATGTGGATGTTCAAGACCGGCTATCGGCTCAAGAACTGATCCGTCACGAAACGGGCCAGATCGCCAGCGAATGGAATAGAATGTCCGACGACCAGAAGACCCCGCCCGAGCCCTTCGCCCGCAAGCCGGTGACATGGGGACGCATGCCTGCGACGACCTTCCACGTCGGGCCGGTGCCGGTCGCGCCCAATCCGCTGGACCGCATCCCCAATCCGCCGCCGCGCAAGCCCTCGCCGCAACAGCAGCAAGCCTCGATCCAGACCCAGAGCCTGGCCTCCGGCGTGGCGCCCGCCAAGGGTCAGGCGGCGGTCCCCAGCCGGGCGCCCGCGCAGCCCAGGCCGCCGCGTCCGCAAACCGGAAGCATCCTGGGCGGGTCGTTGATCCCCACCGCCCGTCCGGCTCAGACCGCGACGCCGCCCCAGCCCGCGCCGCAGCCCCTTCCCCAGCCACAGCCCCAGCAATCGGCCGCTGCGGACTTGACCGTGCGTCCGCTGCCGACGCCGCAGGCCGCGCCTGCCCCCCCGCCGAAGCCGGCGGAAGCCGCGCCGGTCGCGGCCAAAGCTGTCGCCACGCCGCCTGTCGCCTCCGAAACTACCGTCCAGACGCCGGCCCCGGTCGCCGCAACGCCGGCGCCCCCGATCACGCCCAGCTTCGCCCGTGCGCCGACCAAGCCCTCGCGCCTGCCGATCTATGTCGGTGCGGGCGTCGCCGCCCTGCTGGTGATCGGCGGCGGCGTCTGGTTCGCCACGCGTCCAGCCTCCACGCCGGCGCCGGCGACGACCGCCGCCGTGGTTCCCGAGGCGCCGCTGACCACGCCGCCGGCCGAGACGGTCCCGACGGGCGCAGCCCCCGTCGTTCAGGCTGAAACGCCGACGCCCGCCACAACTGCGCCCGCGCCGGCCCCCGTCCAGGCTCAGACCGCGCCGACCCCGGCCGCCCGCACGACACCGACGACGACGCCGTCGACCACGCCGACCGCTCAGCCTCGCCCTGCGACCGCTACGCCGCGCCAACCCGCGCCGACTGCGGCCCAGCCCGCAGCGACGCCCGCACCGACGGTCCAGACCGAGCCGCTGGTGGTCGTGCCGTCCACGCCGCCCCCGACCGCCGCGCGTCCCGCAGCCAGCGATCCCGACGCCCCGGTCGTGACCCGGCCCCAGCCGCTGGACTGATCCGAAAGATCGCGCGCTTCGGCAGGTGACGAAACGGCCTGCAGCCCCTACCTACAGGCCATGACCGTTCACGCCTCTCCGCCGCCCATCCTCGACGCCGCCGGCGTCGATACCGATGAAGCCCTGTCGATCCTAAAGACGGCCCTGGCCGGCGCCGACGACGGCGAGCTGTTCCTGGAACGGTCCGAGAGCGAGAGCCTGGTATTCGACGACGGCCGGCTCAAGTCCGCCGCCTATGACGCGACCGAGGGCTTCGGCCTGCGGGTCGTGGCGGGCGAGACCGCCGGATACGCCCACGCCAACGAAATCTCGGCGGCCGCCCTGCGTCGCGCCGCCGACAGCGCCGCCCTGGCCAAGCAAGGCCACGCCGCTCGCGTCGCCGAGGGGCCGCGCGCCACCAATCAGCAACTGTATGACGCAGTCGATCCCCTCGCCTCTCCGGCCTTCTCCGACAAGATCGCCCTGCTGGCCGAGATCGACGCCTGGGCCCGCGCCCGCGATCCGCGCGTGGTCCAGGTCTCGGCCTCTCTGGTCGGCGAACGCCGCGCCATCGAGATCCTGCGCGCCGACGAGCGGGTGGTGCGCGACATCCGCCCCCTGGTCCGGCTGAACGTCTCCGTTACCGTCGAACAGAACGGCAAGCGTGAGAGCGCCTCCGCCGGCGCCGGCGGCCGGGCCGGGTTCGAAACCTGGGTCGCGCCCGAACGCTGGCAGGCCCAGGTGGACGAGGCCCTGCGCCAGGCCCTGGTCAATCTGGACGCCATCGACTGCCCGGCGGGCGAGATGGACGTGGTCCTCGGCGCCGGCTGGCCCGGCGTCCTGCTGCACGAAGCCATCGGCCACGGCTTCGAAGGCGACTTCCACAGGAAGGGCTCCTCCGTCTTCAATGGCATGATGGGCCAGCGGGTCGCCGCCCCCGGCGTCACCGTGGTGGACGACGGCTCCATCGCCGGGCGTCGCGGCTCCCTGTCGGTCGATGACGAGGGCACGCCGACCTCGCGCACCGTCCTGATCGAGGACGGGATCATGGTCGGCCTGATGCACGACCGGCTGTCGGCGCGTGAGATGGGCGTCGCCGCCACCGGCAACGGCCGGCGTCAGTCCTTCGCCCACATGCCCATGCCCCGCATGACCAACACCTTCATGGAGGGCGGCAAGGATTCGAAGGCCGACATGATCGCCAACACCAAGCGCGGCCTCTACGCCGCCAACTTCTCTGGCGGCCAGGTGGACATCACCAACGGCAAGTTCGTCTTCCAGTGCAACGAGGCCTATCTGATCGAGGACGGGGTGATCACCGCCCCCGTCCGCGGCGCCACCCTGATCGGCGACGGCGCCACGGCCCTGACCCGCATCCAGATGGTCGGCGACGATTTCGCCTTCGATCCCGGCGTCGGCGTCTGCGGCAAGGCCGGCCAGGGCGTGCCCGTCGGCATTGGCCAGCCCTCTCTCAAGATCGGCGGTCTGACGGTCGGCGGCACGGCGGTCTGAGCCAGCGGAACCGTATCGCCACACAGGGTGTTTCCTCGCCACACTGGAGAGGGAACATCCATGCCGACCGAACGCGAAGTCCAACATCCCGATGGCCGGGTTGAACGCATCACGGAAACCACCGCCGCCCCCACGACCGTCGTCGAGCGCCGCAGCGGCAGCGGCATGGGTGCCATCGTCGCCCTGATCATCGGCCTCTTGGCCGTTCTGGTGATCGGCTATTTCCTGATGAACATGAACAATAACGAAGCGGTCGAATCCAACGCCATCGCCGGTGCGGCCGAAAGCGTCGGCAACGCCGCCGACAATATCGGCGAGGCCGCCCGCGACGCTGTGCCGGAACGCGCGCCGGCTCCCGCTAGCTAAGACCCGTCAGGGGGCGGACGGACGCCACTCGGGACCCAGCGGTTCCACCCCGTCCGCCTCCAGACGATCCAGCACGCCGCCCCGCTCGGCCAGCAGCCGCAAGGGCGCGATGGCGACCGTAACGCCGGTCTCGGCCAGAGCCTCGTCCACCGCCGTGTTCCAGATGCCCCGCAGCGTCTCGCCCTGCCCCATCACCGCCCAGTAGGAGCAAGCGTTGGTCGCCTGATCCAACGACGAGGCCAATACGGCGGGGACACGGCGCAGTCGCCAGGCCTCGGCGCGCTGAGCGGCCTCTTCCGGATGCGCCTCAGCCGCCGTCACCGCCGCCGTGATACAGTCCACATAGGCCTCGGGCGGCGTGGTCAGAATCTTGTCCACCATCTCGTCGCCGCGAAAGACGCCGACCGGCTCGGCCGGGGTGCGGTTGGTCCGGGCGGCGCGACGCACCACCTCCGATACCGGCCGCGCCCGACGCGCATAGCCGCCATGTTCCATCAGATCCGCCGACAGCATCAGCATGCTCTTGCGGCTGGGGCCCTCGCCCGTCACCTCTTCCACCCGGGCCTCAAGCTCGGGCGACAGATAGTCTGCACTAGTGCGCTCGCCCGGCAGGCGCGTCAGGGTTCGCATCCGCCACAGCAGACGCCCGACATCCGCCAGGGACGCGCGCCCCTCGACCGGAAACAACACCCGATCCGCCCGTTCGACCGCCGAGATCAGGGCGTCGGTGCGCCATTCCATGTCGCGCGGCAAGCCGTCGATCGAGCCGACCAGGATCAGCACGCTGTCGCCGCGCCGCACCTCCCACATCGGACCCTCGATCCGGCGCGCCGTGACGACGACGTCCTCGACCGCGTCGGAGGAGACCTCCTGGGCCGAGGCCGGGCCGGCCAGCGCGGCGGCGGCGAGTAGGGACAACAACAGGGAAGATGAACGGCTAATCATTACATCGCTGTAAGATGTTCTACTGTCTCACGTGTAATGAAATCGCTGTAATGATGTCGTCGATTTAATCCACCTTGCCGCCTTGTAACTGGAGATGAAGACGCCGGATCGGCACACCTCTCGCCAACGAACCGAGGGGAACCCCATGAACAAGACCCTGCTGCTGGCCAGCACCGCCCTGCTCTTCACTGCCGGCGCCGCATTCGCGGGCCCAGCCTTAGCAGGTGACGCACCGCAAGTCGCCGAGGCGCCCGTCCCGACCGGCCCCACCAATGAGGCGCCGCTGGCCGACGCCAGCCAGCGCGGCGTGCTGGTCTTCACCCCCGACTTCTTCGCGACCCAGCGCCCCAACACCGCGCTGGATATGGTCAACCGCGTGCCCGGCTTCTCGGTCGATGACGGTTCCGGGGCGCGCGGCTTCGAAGGCGCGGTCGGCAACGTCCTGATCAACAACGCCCGACCGGCGTCAAAGAACGACGCCGGGTCCAACGTGCTGAGCCGCACCCTGGCCAGCCAGGTCGAGCGGATCGAGCTGATCCGGGGCGGCGCGCCCGGCATCGACATGCAGGGCTTCTCGGTCGTCGTGAACGTGATCCTGAAAACGGAGAGCAGCCGTCAGTCGATCCTGACCTGGAACACCACCCAGTTCGAGGGATCGGGTCAAGACCTGTATGGCGGCAGCTATCAGTTCACCGCCCGCAACGGCGCCCGAAGCTGGGGCGTCACCCTGTCTGACGGCATCAGCATGAGCGATTCCAATGGACCGGGCCGCCTGATCCGCCGCGACGCCGCAGGCAATGTTCTGCGCGACGAACTGACCGATACCGACGGCTACGGCGGCGGAAACTCCATCCGCGGCACCTATGCCGGCCCGCTCGCGGGCGGCAAGGTCGACCTGACCGCCCGCTACGGGATCAACGACTGGCAGGGCTACAACACCAGCCGATCCGCCACCGCCTTCCGCGAAAGCCTCGACAGCGAGGACAGCGACGGCGGCGAGTTCGGCGTGACCTGGGAGCGGCCTCTGAACGCACGCTTCAAGCTGGAAACCCGGCTGATGCACGAGTTCGGCAGCTGGGACGGCGTCTCCACCTACAACGTTCTGAACAACGGCGTGGACGCGCCTGAGCAGGTCTTCGCCTATGAGGGCGAAAGCTCGGAAACCATCCTGCGCGCCCTGGTCCGTCACGAGCGCTCGCCCAAACTGACCATCGAGACCGGCGGCGAGATCGCCTACAATATGCGCCAGACCGACCAGGCCTATACCGAGGGCGGCGTCGCCATTCCCCTGCCCAGCGCCTCGATCAAGGTCGAGGAAACACGCGGCGAAGCCTTCTCCAAGGGAACCTGGCGGCTGCATCCCGATCTGACGCTGGAAGCCGGTTTGCGGCTGGAAGCCTCGACCATCAGCCAGTCGGGCGATGCGAACCAGGAAAAGAGCTTCTTCTTCGCCAAGCCCCGCTTCCTGGCCACCTGGACGCCGATGCCGAACAACCAGCTGCGTTTCCGTTTCGAGCGCGAACTGGGCCAGCTCGACTTCTCCGACTTCGCCGCCTCGGCCGATCTGGACGAGGAGAACGTCTATGGCGGCAACGTCGATCTGGAGCCGGAACAGCGCTGGATTTCGGAACTGACCTACGAACGTCGCTTCTGGGGCGAAGGGATCGTCTCCATCGGCTATCGCCATGACGAGATCATCGACGCCATCGATCGCATTCCTCTGGCGGACGGCCTGTCGGCGGTGGGCAATATCGGCGACGGCACGCTGGATCAGCTGTCGCTGAACGTGACGCTGCCGCTCGACAAGTTCGGACTGTCCGGGGCGCGCTTCACCTTCAAGAACGACTGGAACAAGACCGCCGTCACCGATCCGACCACAGGCGAGGAACGCCCCATCTCAGGTGTCCGGGCAACCCAGGCCAACGTCGGCATCGAGCAGGACATCACCAGCTGGAAGCTGCAGTGGGGCGTCAACTGGCTGCCCTATCTGGGCCAGCCCAACTATTCGCCGGACCAGGTCTCGGCGTGGCGCGGAACGGACTATTTCGAGATGTTCGCCGAGTACAAACCCACTCCGACCCTGTCGATCCGCGCCCAGCTGAACCTGTGGGACGACTTCACCCAGCGCCGCACGGTCTTCGCCGACCGCGAGACACGCGCGATCGCCTTCGTCGAGGACAGCGCCGCCGATCCCCGCACCTTCGTGTCCCTGCGCGTCCGCAAGACGTTCTGACCAAGGTCCGGGCAAGAAAAAGGGCGGCGTCTGCGAGGACGCCGCCCTTCTTCATTTCGACCCTAGAGGATCAGCCGACGGTGGAGGTCCGCGGCGCAGCGACGTTGCCGTCTTCCTGGCCCCGATCGCTCAACGACGGTCCGGGATGATCGTCGCCGTCGTTGGCCCCATGAGACCAGCCCTTGATGAAGAAGCTGATGACGATGAAGGCCACGCCGATGCCCATGCCCCAAAGGCCCAGCATGCTGAACACCTCAAGCGAGGTCCGCAGCGCCAGTCCGGGGTTCAGCACCTGGCCGCCCACGGTCTCCGTGCCCGCCAGGCCGGCGATCCAGCCGCCGACGTATTGAGCGATGGAGCTGGCCAGGAACCAGACCGCCATCATGAAGCTGACCACCTTGGCCATCGACAGTTTGGTGATCTCGGACAGGCCCACCGGCGACAGGAACAGTTCGCCCGTCGTGTGGAACAGATAGAGTAGGCCCAGAAGCAGCAGCGGCATCTGGAAGGCCGAGTTGGCCATGCCGGCGCCCCACACCACGATCATGAAGCCCAAGCCGACCTGAAGCAGGCCCAGACCGAACTTCATCGTCGGATTGGGATCCAGCTTGCGCTTGGCCAGGAAGGCCCAGATCGCGGCCATGATGGGCGCGAAGATCAGGATGAAGCCAGCGTTGAACGACTGTGTCTGGGCAGCCGTGATCGTCGCGTCGATCCAGAAGCCGCTCGGCGTAATGCCTGCGGCGTCCAGCTGAGCCGGCGTTCCCACCGTGACGCCCAGGAACTGGAAGGCCTGGGGCGTGATGCTCAAGTCCACGTTACGATCGGCGAACAGGTTCAGCGAGGTGCCGGCCTGTTCGAACAGGGTGAAGAAGACCACCGATCCGAAGATCAGCACCATCGCCAGCATCATCCGCTCGCGCTGCGCCTTGCTCTCGCAGACCTTGACGATCACGTAGAGGATGAACAGCAGCGAGGCGACGGTCGCAGCGCCCAGAACCCAACCGACCAGCGCATTACGCTGGACCATGAACCAGACGATGCCCACGCCCAGGGTGCTGAGCAGATAGATCGACCATTCGCGATTGATCGGTCCCAGCAGAGGCTTCTTCAGATCGGCGTCGGCCGGAGGCTCGCCCTTGCCTTGCAGCAGCGGCTTGCCGAGCATGAAGACGACCCAGCCCAGCGCCATGCCGATGCCCGCCAGGCCGAAGCCGGCCCACCAGCCGACGGTCTGTCCCAGAAGGCCGCAAAGCACGGCGGCCCAGAAGGCCCCGAGATTGATGCCGTAATAGTAGAGGGTGAAGCCGGAATCGCGCCGAGGATCGCCCTGCGGATAAAGCTGCCCGACGATGGTCGAGATGTTCGGCTTCAGGAAGCCGACGCCCATGATGATCAGCGAAATCGCCAGATAGAAGACATTCACGCCCGCCATGTCGCGCGTGGTCTCGATCTTGTAGTCGGCGGTCGGAATGACGGCCGGCAGGGTCGAGGTCGCCGGCAGGTTCTGGATGGCGATGCCATTCTCGGCGGGTTCGAAGCTGTACTTCTGGCCATCGATGACGATCGCCACTTCGCGGGCTGCGCCGCGCCCTTCGGCGTCGATCTGATAGGTCTGGCCGGCGTAGGTCAGGGTTTCCGTCGCCGGACGCCCCTCGAAGGCCATCATGCCATGACCGGCGACCAGCAACAGGGCGCCGAAAGCGACAGCCTTGCGCGTGCCGATGAAGCGGTCCGCCATGATGCCGCCCAGCAGCGGCAGCAGATAGACCAGCGAGGTGTAGGAGCCGTAGGTCGACCCCGCCATCGCATCGTCGAACAGGAAGTGCTGCGTCAGGAAGAAGATCAGGATGCCGCGCATGCCGTAGTAGGAGAAACGCTCCCACATCTCGGCGAAGAACAGGATGATCAGTCCGCGCGGATGGTGTTTGAGTATCTGCATCAGCACCGGCACGCCGGTTGCGAATGTGATGATCAGCCCAAGAGCGACGACGATGTTCATGCCGCCACCCCACGTCGAAGTTTCGTAACGCAGCGCGTAAGTCGCGCGCCCCCCATGTCCGTCATATTCAACGGCTCACTCCCAACTGCCGCGCCGCTATCGGGCGCGCGAAAGGCGCATACCCAGCACAGCGGGCGAATCCGAACAAGTGTTAAGGCCGTTATGGGACAGCGTGCCGCGAAGACGTATCGCCAGACACAACCTTGAGTGATATATACTGGCGCATATTCTGCACGCCTCACCCCCAGGAGAGACCGCCGGTTTCATAATGGGAAGGAGCGCCCGATGTCCGTTCGACCCATAGTCGGATCCGACCATGACGCCCTGAACCGGCTGCACCGCGACGTCGGCTGGCCAGAAAGGTCGCCGGCCGGCTGGCGCTGGCTGGAGGCCAATCCGGCGCGTCAGGACATCGCGGCCCCGGCGGGCTGGGTGGTCGCCGACGACCGGGACGAGGCCGTGGCCATGGTGGGCAACTTCGTCCAGCGGTTCCGACACGGGTCGCGCAGTCTCTATGGCGCGACCGGCTTCTCGATCATCGTGCCGCCCAGCCGCAAGGGAGCCAGCCGCGCGCTGATCCGCAGCTTCCTCAGACAGCCCGGCCTGTTCGCCCGCTACACCTTCAACGCCAATGCGCGTTCGGCCCCGCTCTACAGTCTGTTCGGTCTCAAACCCTGGCCGACCGAAACCCATGGGCTGAAGCTGTCGTGGGTGACGGACCGGCTGGCCTGCGCCCAGGGTCGGGTGCTGCGCAGCCTTCTTGGCCGCACCTCGGCGCAGACGGCCGCCCGTCTGGGCGAGCAGCTGATGAATGGGCGGGTGTTTCGACAAACGGCCCCCTCCCTGCCGCCGCAGGTGACCGTGCTGCGCGACCTGTCGGACGGCTCGCCCTATGCCGAATTCTGGCGGCGGTTGGCGTCCGAGGATCGGCTGCTGGCGGATCGCAGCCCCGAGACCCTGCGCTGGCGCATGGCGGATCCCGACCTGACGCTGAAGCCCTTGCTGCTGGCCTGTGTGCGCGAGGGCCGGATCGTTGCGACCGCCATGGCGCAGATGACCAAGACCAGCCTGATCGAGCCGCCCTGCCTGGACATCATCGACCTGGTCGCGCTGGAGACGGCGCAGGATGCGATCGAAGTGCTGACGCAAACCCTGATCGACAATGCACGCGACATGGGCGCCGCCAAGGTGCGGTTGCAGATGGTCACGCCGCAGATGCTGACGGCCCTGGGAGACCTGGCGACGACGGCGCGGCGCGAAGGCGGCTGGGGCCATTGCCACGCCATCATCGACGATCCGGCGCTGGCCTCGGCCTGGGCGCCCACCCCATTCGACGGCGACTACGGCATCTGTTCGCGCAATCCGCCCGCGCAGGCGCGCCTGAGCCGGCCGTCCGCCGCGCACGCAACCGCGCGCGGCCGCGTTTCCAAGGCCTGATCAGACCTTGGGGCGGGCCTTCAGCTCGTCGCGGATTTCGATCAGCAGGGATTCCGTCGCCGTCGGCGCGGCAGGCGCCGGATCCGGCTGGGCCGCCTGCTGACGACGCAGGGCGTTGATCCCCTTCACCACCATGAAGACCACCCAGGCCACGATCAGGAACTGGATCACCGTGTTCAGGAAGGCGCCGTACTGGATCGCCACCTTCTCGATCGCCTCGGTCGCCGGGTTTTCGGCCCGCAAGACCCATTCCAGCTCGGAAAAGTCGATGCCGCCGGTCACCAGGCCGATGGGCGGCATGACGACCTGATCGACCAGGCTCTTGACGATGCCGTTGAACGCCGCGCCGATGATCACGCCGACCGCCAGGTCGACGACATTGCCCTTGACCGCAAACTCGCGAAACTCAGACAGCAGGCTCATGGGACTTTCCTTGGATGGTCTTCAGAAGGCGAAACGCAGGATCACGCGTCGCCGGAGGCGTTCAGCCGCTCGCGCAGCTCCTTGCCGCTCTTGAAGAAGGGCACGGCCTTGGCCGGCACCTCGACGGCCTCGCCTGTGCGGGGATTGCGTCCGGCCCGCGCCGGACGCGACCGAACCGAAAGGGCGCCGAAACCGCGCAACTCGACCCGGCCGCCCTCGGACAGGGCCGTGGTCATGGTGCCCAGGATGACGTTGACCAACCGCTCCACCTCCGCGTGGGTCAGGTGGGTGTTTTCCATCGCCAGCTTTTCGATCAGTTCGGACTTGATCATCGATGCCCCTGCCAGCGCGTTTTGACAGGCCGTCTCGCCCGCCGTCGATCCAGAAGCCGCACCCTAACCTTCGACCGGCTCTCGAAAAAGCCCCTATCCGCCAATGATGAGCGCCATTCGCAAGAAATGTGTCCGCCAGCGGACACAGCAGCGTCCCAGACAGAGAAAAGGGCGGCGGGATCGCTCCCGCCGCCCTCATCTTTTTACGCTACCGCAGAGCGCGCGGCGCTCCGCTGCTTGAGCGTTTAGTCCTTGGTGCCTGCGTTCTTCAGCGCGGCGCCCAGGATGTCGCCCAGCGAAGCACCGGAGTCGGACGAGCCGAACTGTTCGATGGCTTCCTGTTCGTCCTTCATTTCCAGCGCCTTGATCGACACCGAGACGCGGCGCGAGGCCTTGTCGACGGCGGTGATCATCGCATCGATGCGATCGCCGACGGCGAAGCGTTCCGGACGTTGCTCGTTGCGATCGCGCGACAGGTCCGACTTGCGGACGAAGGCCGTCACCGGCGCATCGTCTTCACCGAACTTGACCTCGATGCCGCCCGACTCGATCGACGAGACGGTGACGGTGATCTGCTGGCCACGGCGATAGGTGTCGCCCTCGCCGATCGGATCGCCGCCGAGCTGCTTGATGCCCAGCGAGACGCGTTCCTTCTCGACATCGACGTCCAGGACCTTGGCCTTGACCATCTCGCCCTTGCGGTAGCGCTGGATGGCTTCTTCACCCGACACAGACCAGTCGAGGTCGGACAGGTGCACCATGCCGTCGATGTCGTTGTCCAGGCCGATGAACAGGCCGAACTCGGTGGCGTTCTTGACTTCGCCCTCGACGGTCGAGCCGATCGGGTTGTTGGCGACGAAGGCGTCCCACGGATTGTCCTGAGCCTGCTTCAGGCCCAGCGAGATGCGGCGCTTGGAGGCGTCGACATCCAGAACCACGACGTCGACTTCCTGCGAGGTCGAGACGATCTTGCCGGGGTGGACGTTCTTCTTGGTCCAGGACATTTCCGAGACGTGCACCAGGCCCTCGACACCGGCTTCCAGCTCCACGAAGGCGCCGTAATCGGTGATGTTGGTGATGCGGCCCGTGTATTTGGCCCCAACCGGATATTTGGCTTCCACGCCGTCCCAGGGGTCCGACTGCAGTTGCTTCATGCCCAGCGAGATACGCTGGGTGTCCGGGTTGATCTTGACGATCTGGACCTTGACGGTGTCGCCGACGGCGAGAACCTGCGACGGGTGCGAGACGCGCTTCCACGACATGTCGGTGACGTGCAGCAGGCCGTCGATGCCGCCCAGATCCACGAACGCACCGTAGTCGGTGATGTTCTTGACGACGCCTTCGCGGACTTCACCCTCGGCCAGCTGACCGACCAGTTCCGTGCGCTGTTCGGCGCGGGCTTCTTCCAGGATGGCGCGACGCGAGACGACGATGTTGCCGCGCGGACGGTCCATCTTCAGGATGGCGAAGGGCTGTTCCTTGCCCATCAGCGGACCGACGTCGCGGACCGGACGGATGTCGACTTGCGAGCCGGGCAGGAAGGCCGAGGCGCCGCCCAGGTCGACGGTGAAGCCGCCCTTGACGCGACCGACGATGGCGCCGTTGACCGGCTGACCTTCGGCGAACACGACTTCCAGACGGGTCCAGGCTTCTTCGCGGCGAGCCTTGTCGCGGCTGATGACGGCTTCGCCCAGGGCGTTCTCGACGCGCTCCAGGTAAACCTCGACGTTGTCGCCGACCTTGGGCAGGGCGCCGTCGTCGCCTTGGCCGAACTCGCGCATGGCGATGCGGCCTTCGGTCTTCAGACCGACGTCGATGATGACGATATCTTTTTCGATGCCGACGACGCGACCGTGAACGACCTGGCCTTCGCCGAAGTCGCGACCCTGAAGCTGTTCGTCGAGCAGCGCCGAGAAGTCGTCGCGTGTGGGATTGAGAGTATCAGACATGAAGCTCTGGTGTTTCCGGTAGGGCTGTGGCGCGCGACCGAACGGCCCCGCGCGAGGTGGACGCCCCTCACACAGCAAGGCGCTGCGCCGAGGCGAGAGGAAAGGATAGGCAGGTCGTCAGGATGCGAGGCCGTTCAGAACGATCAAAACGCCCGCGGAAGCCGAGGATGGGAGCGTTGGATTTGCGATGGACGGCCTAAAGACCGTGTTTCGCGCGCGCCGCCTCGACGATACGGCGGGCCGCATCGAAGGCCGCCTCTATACCCATGTCGGTCGTATCCAGCAAGACCGCGTCGTCGGCCTGGACCATGGGGGCCGCGCCCCGCCCCGCGTCGCGCTCGTCGCGACGCTGAATATCGGCCAGCATGGCCTCGAAGGCGATGTCGGATCCGCGCGCCGTCAGCTGCTTCCAGCGGCGCGTCGCACGGACCTGCGGTGTCGCCGTGACGAACAGCTTGGCCTGGGCGTCCGGCGCGATCACCGTGCCGATATCACGCCCGTCCAGCACCGCCCCGCCAGCCTGGGCCGCGAACGCCTGCTGCAACTCCAGCAAGGCGGCGCGCACTCCGGCGAAGCTGGCGACCTGGCTGGCCGCCTCTCCCGCCTCGCCTGTCGTCAATCGCGCATCGTCCGACAGACCGGTTGCATCCAGCCCCCTCGCCGCCTCGGCCGCCGCCGCCTCGTCATCCAGCGACCCGCCGTCCTCCAGCACCCTCATCCCCACGGCCCGGTACAGCAGCCCCGTGTCCAGATGCGGCAGTCCATAGGTCTGGGCTAGGCGCGCGGCGATGGTCCCCTTGCCAGAGGCGGCCGGTCCGTCGACGGCGATGATAAGAGGCGTCAAGCGGCCGAATCCACGCGAACGGGGGCAAGACGAAGACCGAGCGCCTGCATAACCTTGAAAATGGTCGAAAGCTCGGGCCTGCCCTCCTCGCTCAACGCGCGATAAAGGGCGGTGCGCGACAGTTCGGCGTCCTTGGCCATCTGCGTCATGCCTTTGGCGCGCGCGACGACGCCCAGGGCGTTGGTGATGATGCGCGGATCGCCGAACTCTGCGGCCTCCTCGAAGGAAGCGATCAGATATTCCTCCACCGCTTCCGGCGAATTCAGATACCGTGCGGGATCAAATGCGATCGTCGCCTCACTCATCTCGATACTCCTTGGCCGGCCGTTTCGCCTCGACGATGTCGCGACTCTGGCTGGACTTGTCGCCTCCGGCCAAAACAATGACCCAGGCCTCGTTTCGCTTCAGCACATACAGGCGATACCCCGGACCATAGGTGATCCTCAGTTCGCTGACGCCCTCGCCAACCGGCTTCACATCACCCCAATGACCGCGGGACAAACGCTCAAGACGGGTCGTGATGCGAGCCACCGCTCTGTGATCCCGAAGATTCAGCAGCCATCGGTCGAATGCGAGAGCGAACTCCAGCCTCACCTGGCGATTGTCGTCTATAGGCGACATTTGGTCAAGCGATCCGTCCGCCCAGCCCATTCATCATCTCGACGAAGCCGGGGAAGCTGGTGGCGATCATTCCGGGTTCGTCGACCGAGACCGGCTGTTCGGCGGCCAGGCCCAGGACCAGGTGGCTCATGGCGATGCGGTGGTCGTGGGCGGTGTGGACTGTGGCGCCGCCGCGAACCCCTCCGCCAGTGACGATAAAGCCCTCAGGCTCTTCCTCGACCTGGACGCCGCAGGCGCGCAGGCCCTCGACCATCAGCGAGATCCGGTCGCTCTCCTTGACCCGCATTTCGCCCACGCCGCGCATGATGGTGACGCCGTCGGCGAACGCCGCCGTCGCCGCCAGGATCGGATATTCGTCGATCATCGAGGCGGCGCGCGCCTCGGGCACGACAACGCCATTCAGGGCCGAATGACGTGCGGTGATGTCGCCGACCTCCTCGCCGCCGGCCTCGCGCCGGTTCGATATGGTCAGGTCGGCGCCCATCTCGATCCAGGTGTCGAAAAGGCCGGTGCGCAGGGTGTTCAGCATCACCCCCTCGACCGTGACCTCCGACCCCGGCACGATCAGCCCCGCCGCCAGGGGGAAGGCCGCCGAAGACGGATCGCCCGGCACGGCGACGAAGGTTCCGGTCAGCGGCTGACCACCCTTCAGCGTCACCTTCCAACCCTCGCCCACCTCTTCCACGCCGACCTCGGCGCCGAAGGCGCGCAGCATCCGCTCGGTGTGGTCACGGCTCTTTTCCGGCTCGACCACCGAGGTGACGCCCTCGGCGTTCAGCCCGGCCAGCAAGATGGCCGACTTGACCTGGGCCGAGGCAACCGTCTGCACATAGTCGATGGCCTTCAGCGTTCCGCCGGTGAGGGCCACCGGCAGCCGATCCTCGGCCGCCTGCCAATCGAACGCCGCGCCCATGTCGGCCAGCGGCCCGGTCACCCGCTTCATCGGCCGCTTCCGCAGAGAGCCGTCGCCGTCGAAGGTCGCCGTCAGCGGATAGCCCGCCGCCGCCCCCATCAGCAGGCGCACCCCGGTCCCGGCATTGCCGCAATCGATCACCGACACCGGCGTCTTGAAGCCGCCCGCGCCCTCGATCCGCCATTTGCCGTCGCCCGTCCGCTCGACCTTGGCGCCGAAGGCCTCGACCGCGCGGCCGGTCGCCAGAACGTCGTCGCCTTCCAGCAGGCCCTCGACCTCGGTCACGCCCGACGCCATTCCACCCAGGATCATCGACCGGTGCGACATGGATTTATCGCCGGGCGCGCGGACCTTGCCAGTCAAGGCGGACGAACGGCTCGCAGTCAGTTGGGCGGTCAGTTGGGAAGGCATATTCACCCGTTTCAGGCTGTATTGTCGAAACGGCCGCGCGGGCGGCGCGAAAGATGGCTTTTGACAGCGGGTCCAAGGGGTGGCAAGGGACCGCCCCGAATTCAACCCGTTGAAAGTGTCCTCACGTGGCCAATCCAGAACTGGGCGCCAAGCAGGTCTGCCCCAACTGCCAGGCGAAATTCTACGACCTGAACCGTAGACCCGCCCACTGCCCCAAATGCGCGACGGAATTCGATCCGGAAGAAGCGCTGAAGCTGCGCAGCCGCCGCGCTCGCCCCGGCTATCCGGCAGACGACGAGGCTGAAGACCAGGTCAAGGACAAGAAGGTCGACGGCGACGAGGACGAGGAAGAAGACGTCAAGACGCCCGAGATCGACGAGGAAGGCCACGAGCCCATCCTGACGCCGGACGACGAGGACGAGGACGTTCCAGCCGATGCGTCGGAAGAATCCGGCATGGGCGCGACCGACGGCGACGACGATCTGGCCGACGACGATGAAGACTCCGTGCCGTTCATCGAAGACGACGACGATGACTCGATCGACGACGAGATCGCCAAGCCGTCGCGCGACGACGACTAACCTCTCTGGGCCTATCGCGCGTCGCGCTACTTGAGGGCTTGTTTCGTGGGCCTATCGCGCTTCGCGCTACTTGAGGCCCGGCTTCCTCTGGGCTTCTTGCGATCAGGCTCAGATTCTTGTTGCACCCGCCGCATTTCCCGTTAGGGAAGCGCGGCGGGACAGCAGGCTTTTCCAGCCACTTCGGTTTGAAAAATCTGCGTATTTTCACCTCCGGGAACGCGGTGAAAATAAATCTCGAAACGGGCTTGATCGTAGAAAAGCCCTGACATAGTTTCCGCCGCCTCGCCGGGGGCCATCGCAAGATGAACCGGGCGAACCAGACCGACAGGTCCGGGGCTTTAGCTCAGTTGGTAGAGCGCTTGCATGGCATGCAAGAGGTCAGCGGTTCGACTCCGCTAAGCTCCACCATCAGCCTCCCTCTTTCACCGGCACGACCGGGAAAGAGGGAGACTGGCCACCCTCCTGCGAACTTGACCATATCCGGGAACTTATTCCCGCTCGCCCGCGCTCATCCCTCGACATCATGTCAACGAGGAGACACGGCTATGGGTGAGATCAAGGAAGGCATGGAAGTGATCGGCGCGGACGGCGTTCACGTCGGCGTCGTCGATCGCGCCGAAAGCGACCGTATCAAGTTGACCCGACGCGAAGGGTCCGGCGCCCACGCGGGCCATCACCACTATATCGAGAACGGCTTCGTCGCCGGGGTCGAGGGCGACAAGGTGCGCCTGTCGGCCAACGCCGACGTCGCCGTGACGCTTGAGGAAGAAGAGTCTGGCCGACCCGTCGATCTATGATCGAGACGGCGGCGACGGCTCAGAACAGCGTCGCCGCCATGCTAAGCGTCAAAATCAGAGAGCCGGGCTGACGCAGGGCTTCCCTTGCCTGCTCAGCGCACGATGATTGGTAGGGTCTGGAAGAATACGCCGACGCCGGCGATGACGCAGGCGCCGAGAGCGACCTGAAGTTCGAAACGCTCGCGCGGGTCCGCAGGATGGCGACGCAGCATCGTCGCCACGAGCAGGCCCAGCCCAACCTCGCCAGCAAGACACACCAGGCTGAAGACGATTCCCGCCAACAACCATGCGGGATCATCGGACGTGGCGGCGACGTCCGCCACGGAGGTGATCAGATAGACGCCCAGAAAATGGGCCGCCCAGATCAGCAGTCCGCCCGTCAGGATCAGCCAGCGCTTGATATCAGCCTCCCGGGAACAGGTGGGTCAGTACGGCGGCGTAGACGCCCTGAGCGGCGGAGAAGCCGATGAACAAGGCGATCAGCTGATAGGTGGCCGGCCGCTGCGGCGAGAGCAGGCCGAAGCTCCAACGCGCCAAGGCGAACAGACCCATCAGGCCGCAGATGCCGGCGAACATCCCTTGCCAGGCCAACAGGCCAAAGACGGTCGCGCCCTGGCTGTTCACGTCGGGACGCAGGCCCGTGCCCCACCAGGCCGTGAAATCAACGCCCCAGCCGCCGAGGATGGCCAGGCTGGCCAGCAGCATCAAGACGGCGGCGATCATTCCGCTACGCGGACGATCAAGGGCCAGGGCCTTGACCGAAAGCCAGGCCAGCAGCCCCGCCGCAGCCATCAGGGCGATCACCAGAAGCAGCGACGACAGCTCGGGCGGCGCCTGCCACAGGTCAGGCCGTCGGCTCCACAGGAAGATGTAGGAGAATCCCGCCATCAGGGCCACCATGCCCGCCACGATCAGGGTGATGACCATAGCCCACCAGCCATGGCTGCTTGGGCCCGAGACATAGGTGGGCACGCGCACGCCGCCGCCGATATCGACCGTCGCCTGCGGGTGGGGTCGATCCAGCCGCCAGCACCACTTCAGAATGCAGTAGAGCGCCAGCACACCGCTGATCACAGACGCCAGATAGGCCTGGATGGTCAGGATCAGGAAGAAGCCCGCCGTGAAGATTGCAGCCCAGACATACCAGCTGGAGGGGCGAGGCATCCGAAGCAGATACTGCGGCTCGGCGTTCAGGGGACTGGTGACGATCGTCTCACGCTCGCCACGCGGCGCACCGGGCAGGAAGTAGCGACCGGCCTCCACATCGCGGGCCAGGTCGGGCTGGTCCCAGACGGGATACAGGCTCTTGATCACCGGGACAGAGCGCAGCGAATACCGGCCGGAGGGCAGCCACTCCAGCCCCGGCCCGCCGAAGACATTGCCCGCGTCCTTGTTCCCGAACGGGCGGAAGTTGCGGATCATGTCGATCATCCACAACACCACGGCGAGGCCGAACATGAAGGACCCGACCGTCGAGATCATGTTGGGCAGGTCCCAGCCCCGATCCGGCAGATAGGTATAGACCCGGCGCGGCATACCCATCAGCCCGGTCAGATGCATCGGCATGAAGGTCACGTTGTGGCCCACGAACATCAGCCAGAAGATCCACTTGCCCCACCGCTCGCTCAGCGGCCGGCTGCTGGACATCGGGGTCCAGTAGTAGATGGCGGCGAACAGGGGGAAGACCATTCCCCCGATCAGGACGTAGTGCAGGTGGGCGACGATGAAATAGCTGTCGTGGGCCTGCCAGTCGAACGGGACCATGGCGACCATCACCCCGGTCAGCCCGCCCATGACGAAGATCACCAGCCCCCCGACCGCAAACAGACCGGGGGTGTTGAACCGCATCTTTCCGGCCGCCAGGGTGGCGATCCAGGCGAAGACCTGAACCCCCGCTGGCACGCTGACGGCCATGGAGGCGGCGCTGAAATAGTTGATCGAGATCTGCGGCATGCCCGTGGTGAACATGTGGTGCGCCCAGACGCCGAAGCTGATGAATCCCGTCGCCAGCATGGCCAGCACCACCAGCCGATAGCCGACCAGCTTTGTCTGGGCGACAGCCGGGATCAGGGTCGACATGGCCCCCGCCGCCGGCAGGAAGATGATGTAGACCTCGGGGTGGCCGAAGAACCAGAACAGGTGCTGCCACAGCATGGGGTCCCCGCCCTTGGCCGCATCGAAGAAGGGCCAGCCGAGCGCGCGTTCCAACTCCAGCAGCAGGGTCGACAGGATGATCGACGGAAAGGCGATGATGATCATGCAGGCGAAGATCAGCATGGCCCAGGCGAAGATCGGCAGCTTGTCCAGCGTCATGCCCGGCGCGCGCGTCTTCAGCACCCCGACGATGATCTCGATGGCGCCGGCGATGGCCGAAATCTCGATGAAGCCGATGCCCAGCAGCCAAAAGTCGGCGTTGATCCCTGGCGAATAGGCCATGCTGGTCAGGGGCGGATACATATACCAGCCGCCGTTCGGTGCCAGGCCGAAGAACAGCGACGCGAAGAAGCACAGTCCTCCGACCAGATAGGCCCAGAAGGCGTAGGCGCTCAGCCTCGGGAACGGCAGGTCGCGCGCGCCCAGCATCTGGGGCAACAAGAGCACGCCCAGCGCCTCCACCGCCGGGACGGCGAACAGGAACATCATCACCGTGCCGTGCATGGTGAAAATCTGGTTGTAGGTCTCCTGCGCCAGGAAGCCCGTCATCGGCAGGGCCAGCTGGGTCCGCATCAGCAGGGCCAGCACCCCCGCCAGCACGAAGAACAGCATGGCCGCGCCGACGTAATAGACGCCGATATAGTTGTTGTTGATCGCGGTGATCCATTCCCACGGACGACGCGGGCCGCACCAGACCTCTTCCAACTGCTCCAGTTCGCCCTCGGGCCGGGCTTCGGTCGTGGGGAAGCGTTTGTAGAGTTCAGGATCGAACCCGGTTTCCGAACTCATTTCAGGCTTTCCAGATAGGCGGCGACGGCGCGCACGTCCTGGCCCGACAGGACCGCATAGGAGGGCATCCGATTGCCCGGCTTCAGGCTCTGGCTGTCCGAAATCCAGCCGGCCATCGTCCCCTGATTGTTCGGCAGGATGCCGGCGCCCAGGGTCTGGCGCGATCCGACATGGGTCAGGTCCGGGCCGGCCAAGCCATTCGCCTCGGTCCCGCGAATGGTGTGGCAGGCGGCGCAGCCCGAGGCGGCGAAGACGTTGCGCCCCTGGTCGATCAGAGCCAGCGGTCCCTGGGCCGACGGCACGGCGGCGGCCGGCCGCGACTGTCGCTCAAGCCACGCCGAATAGTCGTCCGGCGCATGGGCCACGACCACCAGCCCCATCAGGGCGTGCGGCCCGCCGCAATATTCGGCGCACTGTCCGCCGTAGGTCCCGGGCGCATCGGCCTGCAGCCGCATGAAGTTGCGACGGCCGGGGATCATGTCGGTCTTGCCGCCCAGGCGAGGCACCCAGAAGCTGTGGATCACGTCCGCGCTTTCCAGCTCGAACACCACCGGCTGCCCGGCGGGGATGTGCACCTCGTTGGCGTCCTGGACGATCTCGCGACCCTGGCCGTCCAGATAGGCGACGCGCCACCACCACATCTCTCCCGTGACGCGCACCCGCATCTCGCCGGGCTTTGGCGCATCGGCCACCCGCGCCGTCGTGGTCAGCCCGTAGATCAGCAGGCTCGTCAGCACGACCACCGGAAAGGCCAGGCCGGCGATCCAGATCAGCCGCTCGCCCCCAACCCGCCGCTTCCACTTGCGCGGCCCGAACAGGGCGACGCCCAGCGCGACCAGCACGACGACCATCACCACCGCCGCCATGACGAACAGCACCCAGGCCACGGTCTGGATCGGCCCGGCGAACGGTCCGGCTGGATCGAGCACGGGCGGGGGCCATCCGGCGATTCCGGGAGGAGCTTCAGTCTTCATCGAGCGTGTACAGATAGGCCGCGACGTCGCGGGCTTGGTCTTGCGTCAGGGGCATAGGCGGCATCGCGGTTCCGGGGTCCATCGACGGCGCGTCGATCAGCCAGCGAATCAGGACATCGGGCTGGTTCGGCAGGCGTCCCGCGATCAGGGGCCGCGCGCCGAAACCGGCAAGGTTCGACCCCGACCGTCCCTCGGGCCAGGCGACGCCGGGAATATTGTGACAGGCGGCGCAACCGACCTCCTCGATCACCGCCAGTCCGGCGGCCGGGTCGGCCTGAACCATCGGCCGCGGCAGGTCGGCCTTGTCCACGCAGGCGCACAGGGCGAGCGCCAGCGCGCCGGCCATCGCCCGCCGCCCCATCGCCTCGCCCGTCGTCCGAAAACCCATCCGCCCCCCAAAGCTTCGCCAGACCAATCCCCTTGTCGGACGGAGGTTCCCGACTGCGACACGGAACGCCTTGCGTGGTCGGGTGGAACCTCCGCCATAAGCAGGTGTTGCATCGCCGTGCGCGCGCCTCTTTCCGCCCTTGTCCTGCTGACCGGCCTGACCGCCTGCGACTCCACGTCGGGTCAGACGGATCGCGCCTTCACGGCCAATGGCCAGGTGATCGCCATGAGCGGCGGCGCCGGCGGCGCGGCCAACGCCTGTTTCACCTGCCACGGCCTGGACGGCGGCGGAGACGGCGTGGCGGCGCCCCGTCTGGCGGGCCTGGACGCCGGCTATCTGCAAAAACAGATGGAAGATTACGCCTCAGGCCTGCGCCCCGACGACGCCATGACTAGGATCGCCAAGGCTCTGGACCAGAAAGGCCGGCGCGAAGTCGCGGCCTACTATGCGTCCCTGCCCGTTCCGCAAACCCAGACGTCGGCCGCAGCCCCCGCGCCTGCGATCTATCGCCAGGGCGACGCCTCACGCGGCATCGTGGCCTGCGCCTCCTGCCATGGCCTGGACGGTCAAGGGTCCGGTCAGGGCGGCAATCCCCAGATCGCGGGCCAGCCCGTCGCCTACACCCTGGAACAGATCGACCGCTGGAAGTCGGGCGAGCGCCGCAACGATCCGCGTGGGGTCATGGCCGCCGCCGTCAAATCGCTTTCGGACCCAGAAGCCCGCGCCATAGCGTCCTGGCTGTCGACGCAACCCGCTTCTCCAGCGCCCGCCAGCGCCGCTGCCACCGGGTCCGCTTCCGTTGACGCAGCGGCACGACCGGCAGCATCGCGTGAAACACGTCGTCCCTATCGATCAGATGGTGCTTGAGCGCCGCGCCCGCGTGGATCGGAATCATCAGCAACAGGGTCACGACCAGGCCCCAATGCATCCATTCCGCCGCCGCCTCGATCGCCCATAGCTGGGTGTTCGACAGGTCCTGAAGCGGCAGCAGCGGCCATTTGATAAAACCCAAGGTCTCCAGCTGCCGCGTCCGATCCGTCGCCGAGATCATGGCCCAGCCGGACAAAGGCAAGCCGAACAGGCAGATGTAGAAGACATAGTGGGTGACATGGGCGGCCATGCTCTCCCACCCCGGCTTGTCCGCATCATTGATCAGATCGGGCGCCAGCAGCCGCCACGACAGCCGGCCGATCACCAGGATCAGCATCAGCACACCGACCGCGAAATGCAGGTCATAGGCGGCCATCATCGCGCCGCCGACCGGCTGACGTCCCATCCACCAGCCCCAGCCGAGCTGGAAGATCACCAGACCCGCCATGACCCAGTGAAACAGGATGCCGACAGGCGAATACCGCCCCTCGTCATGGTGCCCCGCCGCCCATTCGAGCAGTTGCGTAAAGAGCTTCTCGATCACGCCGCCCGCGCCTCGACATCAGGCCCGATCATCCGACCCAGCCGCCACAGGGCTGCGAACAGATACAGCGCCGCCGCCGGCGCCCACATGATCAGCCCGGCCGCCTGCTGGTCCTCCAGCGGCGTCATGCCCCAGGCCAAGGTGGTATAGGCGTGCGGCGCATAGACGGCCTGACCCGCAAAGGTCAGCACCGCTCCCAGCAGCCCCATCGCCAGCATCGCCGCCAGAAGCGCCACGACCGCTGCCGGGGCCGTGGCCGCCCGCGCCGCCGCCCAGAACCACGTCGCACTGGCCAACAAGCTGATCTGCATCACCCAATAGACGCCATCATTCGACAGGGCGGCGGCATAGGCCCCCGGCGCATGCCAGGCCCAGAAGATGACCGCCTGAACCGCCGTCGCCAGCACCAGCGGTCCATAGCCACGTCTCGGCAGGGCAGCAGCGATCAGGGGAGCGGCGACGGCGACCAGCAGGACGTGGTGCACGGTCCGGGCCGAAAACAGCGCCGAACTGAGCGCGCACAGGGGTGACACGAAACCAACCGCCAGCACCCCTATCGCCGCCAAGCCAAACGCGCGCCTCGTACCCTGAAGGCGCAAAGCGATCAGCATCGTTGCCGCAGCCATGATCAGCAGAAGCACCGGGTCAAGATTCCAGCGCCAGTCACCGGCCTCGGGCGCCGGCCCGCAATAGGGCGACCAGATGGTCTCTGGACTGGTCACCATGGCTACCTCTGCGGTGCGATCCGCCAGACCGTATTGGACAGGTCGTCGGCCACCAGAAGCACGCGCTTGTTCGCGTCGAAGGCCACGCCGACCGGGCGGCCGCGCGCTTCGCCATTCTTCAGGAAGCCGGTGGCGAAATCGACCGGCGGACCGGCGGGGCGACCGCCGTTGAAGGGCACCCAGGCGACCTTGTAGCCGGACGGATCCTGGCGGTTCCAGCTGCCGTGCATGCCGATGAAGGCGCCGTTGGCGAACGCACCGCCGAAGCCGCCATTGCGCGCGAAGTCGATGCCCAGCGCCGCGACGTGCGAGCCAAGAGCGTAGTCCGGCGCGACGGCCTTGGCGACCATCTCCGGATTCTGCGGCATCACGCGCGGATCGCGGTTCTGGCCCCAATAGCTGTAGGGCCAGCCATAGAAGGCGCCGTCCTTCACTTGGGTCAGGTAATCCGGCACCAGTTGCGGGCCCAACTCGTCGCGCTCGTTGACCACCGACCACAACAGGCTGGTCGTCGGTTCGATCGCCAGGGCGGTCGGGTTGCGGATGCCGGTGGCGAGGGTCCGGCGCGCGCCGGTCGCCCGGTCGATCTCCCAGACCACGGCCCGCTCTTCCTCCACGGCCATACCGCGTTCGCCGACGTTGGAGTTGGAGCCGATGCCGACATAGAGCTTGGTCCCATCGGCGCTGACGGTCAGGGCCTTGGTCCAGTGGTGGTTGATCCGCGAAGGCAGTTCGGTGACCCGCTCAGCTGGCGTCGCGATGCCGGTCTGGCCCGGCTGGAAGGCGAAGCGCACCAGCGCGCCCTGTTCGGCGACGTAGAGAGACCCATCGACATAGGCCAGGCCGTAGGGCGCATCCAGGTTCTCGACCAGGACGGTCCGCAGTTCGGGGATACCGTCATTGTTGGCGTCGCGCAGCAGGGTGATGCGGTTGCCGCCTTTGATCTTGGTGTTGCCCTGTTTCTTGATCACGCCGGCGATCACGTCCTTGGGCCGCAAGGGCGGAGCGTGGCCGCCGCGCCCCTCGGCGATCAGGACGTCGCCGTTGGGCAGGACCAGCATCTGGCGGGGGATCTTCAAGTCGGTCGCGAAGGCGCTGACGGTGAAGCCTGCCGGCACGGTCGGCGTCTCGCCGTTCCAGCCGGCGGGCGGGCTGATTTTCATCGCCGGCACCAGGGTCTCGTTGACCTGGGGAAGATCGGGCGTGGCGCCGGTCTGGTTCAGCTTGGGATCGCTGGCGTTGCCGCACGAGGCGACGGTCAAGGCCATGGCGAGGGTCGCGGCGCTTGCGGCGAGCAGGTTCTTGTTCATCGGACGCTCTCCCGCGCGGCATAGGCGGTCCAGCCGGCGACGAGGACCAGGATTGTGCAGAGGATCGACAGAATCACGCCGAAGGCGCCGACAGAGCTCCAGGCGTCCTGGCTATGCTTGAAGGCGTTGACCAGGCCTAGCACCCAGGCCAGGGCCAGGGCGACCAGATGGATCAGCGCGCGGCGGGACCGTCCGAAAACGAAATTGATGATGGACAAGACGCCCGCCAACCCGCCGAACACCAAGGCGCCAGTGATCAACCAGGCCGAGAAGTTGGTCCACTGGATCTCGGCCGTCCTCAGATAGGCGATGTCGGTGAACAGGGCGAAGGTGAACAGGGCGATCGGAAACGCCAGCAATAGGCCGTGCAGCGGTCGAATGACCGCGCCTGATAGTCCGTGGGTGCTCATACCGGCCCTCTCCTGAAGTCTAGCTTGGCTAACCGTCTGATCGCGAAATGGTTCACCCGCATTCGAAACTGGGACTGCGTCATTTGCGCAGGCCAGGCGGGGCATAGCAGATCCCGGCTCTGGAAGACGGCGCGATGGCTGTGTCAAAGAACGGCTAAACCAGCACAGGCCGCGTCTAACCGGTTAGACACTTCGCCCTTAGCGGCATGTTCTCATTGATGAAATCTATAGAGGTGGCGACCCCGGAGGGACTCCAACCCCCGACCTCGGCTTTAGGAAAGCCTTGCTCTATGCAGCTGAGCTACGGGGCCACGGGGGTGACCTAGCGTCTTGGGGGGATTTGGAAAAGTGGGTGTCGCCGCTAACGGCGAAAAAGTCTGGTTTGGGGTTCGATGCGGCTGGGAGCAGGCTTGTGGTTAAGGCACCTTAACCTACCAGATGTCGCGGTGAACAAAGGACGAATGGGGCTATGTCGGCGATTCGGTCCTGATTCGTTTCACGCTTGTTCCGCGGCATGAGGCTTGGCCGTTAACTCGCCGGTGGGACGTGGGCGGTCAGGGCGCGCAGGCCTTCCAGCAGGCGTTCGGAACCGGGCGTGGCCTTGCCGTCGTCGGCCAGGGTCAGCCTGAGCACGCGGACGTGGACTTCGACGGATGGCCAGGACCAGACGCCGGCGGCGCGCATGCGGTCGGCGATCTCGCACAGGCTGAATGCGGCCTCGAAGAAGGCGGGGACGTCCAAATAGCCGGCCATATCGACCATGGCGGAGGCGAAGGCGTAGATCTGGGCCGGGGCGTCGTCGGGACGACTGACGCACAGGGCGTCGATGGCGTCGATGTTGGTCGCCAGCAGATCGAAGACGTGATCGCGCTGGCCCTCCAGCGCCTGATTGGCGCGGGATTCGGCCTCGACGATCAGCCGTCCGCCGGGGCGGGCCATCTGACGTTGGAGCGAGGTGTGGACCTTGCGGATGGTGGGCTTGGTCATCTGGCTCGGCTCACAGGCTGACCTTCATCGGTTTCATCAGCATGTCGATGTCGTCCTGACCCATGTTTTCTTCGACGGCGGCGCCCAGTTCGCCGGACAGGTCGCTTTCGCGACGACCGTCGGTTCCGGCCGGCGGGCCATAGTTGCGCACCCGGCGGTCGGGTCCGACATAGTGTTCGGCCTCGACGAAATCGCGGTCCTCGGCGCCCAGCCAGATGACGCGCTTGAGCAGTAGCGAGGGCGACAGGGGTTTGGCGACCACGAAGCTGGCGCCGCAGTCGCGGCCCTGCTGAACCTTCGCCTGGGACGCGTGGCCCAGGATCATAATGACGGGCACATAGCGGGTCGGCGTCGGGGCGTCGCGCCGCAGCCAGCGCACGAACTCATAGCCGTCCATGTCGGGCATGATGCAGTCGATCAGGATCAGATCGACGGCGCGGCGGGCCAACAGTTCCGTCGCCGCCTGGGCTGACGCGCACTTGATCTGTTCCTTGCAGCCGAAGCCCTGGACGATGGAGCCCAGCATATCCAGAGACGTCGGCTGATCGTCGATCAGCAGAACCGTGGTGTGCGCCAGATTGACCCGATCGCCCTGGGCCATGTCATCAAAAGAGCATCAGGTCGCCGGCGTCGGCGGTGGAGGCCGGGCGATGCTCGCCGGCGGCGGGCCGCAGGCGACCGGCCATGTCGGCGAGCGACAGCCGGCTGACGGCCTCGGACGGACTGGCGCCGCCGCCCAGCATGCGCAGGACGCCGGACAGGGCCTCCAGCCTCTGGGTCAGGGCGTCCAGGGCCTGGGCCTGGGTAAGGGCGTTTGGGCGTTCCTCGGGCGGGGCGCGGCGGACCAGATCGCTGACCAGGGCTTCGATCCCGTCGATGCCTTCGCGGACCAGCATCAGTTCGTCGGCGACGGCGGCCAGCAGGTCGGCATGTTCGGGAGGGGCGCTCATGATCAGAACAGTTCCAGGGCGCCGGTATCGACCGGCGCGACGATGGGCACGGGCTTGGGCGCGACAGTGTCGGTGACCGCGCGTTGCATGGCGCGGCCGGAGACGGGCCAGTAGTGCAGGCGTCGTCCGCCGTCGCCGCGCAGGCTGCCGCCCACGACCGGAATGCCTTCGTCGCGCAGAAACTTCTCGGCGAAGTCGGCGTTGGCGCGGCCCACGTCGCGCAAGCTGTCGAACATGCGGCCGCCGCCGAACAGCTTGGCCTCCATGCGCTCGCGACGGCCGCCGGCCTTGAGCATGTCGTTGATCAGAAGCTCCATCGCATAGGCGCCGTAACGACGCCCTGCGTCGGTCCCCGCCCCCGCCCCTTCCGGCAGCAGGAAGTGGTTCATGCCGCCGACGCCGGCCAGCGGATCCCGCAGGCACATGGCGACGCACGAGCCCAGGATGGTGCTGAGCACGACGTTGGGATCGGACGTGATGTGGTGCTCGCCCTGACCGACGTGTACGCGCTTTTCCACGCTCTCTCTCAGGGCGGCGAAGCTCATGTCAGGGGACCGAAGACGGCTTCCAGCTTGCCTTTGAGCTGAGCGACCGTGAACGGCTTGACCAGATAGTTGTTGACGCCGAACTGCACGGCGCGCTGGACCAGTTCGCGGTCGGCCCGGCCGGTCAACATGATGAAGGCGGTCTTGGACGTGGGCGGGTGGGCGCGCACGGCGCGCAGCAGGCCCAGCCCGTCCAGGTTCGGCATGTTGTAGTCCGAGATGATCAGGTGCGCGGGCTTGGAGATGATGTCGCGCAGGGCGATCTCGCCGTCGGCGGCCTCGCGGATCTCGCGAACCCCGAGCTGTTGCAGACTGGTGCGGACCAGCGAACGCATGGTCATCTGATCGTCCACGACCAGGCAGTGAAGTGAGGCGGCGGCGGGCATGAGGTACGCTCCCGGTTAGGCGACTGACCGCGCGGCCTGATTGGCGCACAGTTCGAGGATGGCGGGGGACAGGCGGTGCAGCGGCAACTGCCGCTCCACGGCGCCCAGTTCGAAGGCGGCTTTCGGCATGCCGTAGACGACGCAGGTGGCCTCGTCCTGGCCCAGGGTTCGGCCGCCGGCTTCGCGCATGGCGAGAAGGCCCTTGGAGCCGTCTCGGCCCATTCCCGTCAGGATGACGCCGGTCATCGGGCGCTTCAGGCGGACGACGGACTCGAACATCACATCGACGGAGGGACGGTGGCCATTGACGGGATCGCTGGGAACCAGGCGGCACCGCGGCGTCATGCCAGACGAGACCTCCAGATGGGTCGCGCCGCCGGGCGCCACATAGATATGGCCCGGCTGCAGCGGGGCGCCCTCCACGGCCTCGGTCACGTTCGGGGCGCAGACGCGGTCCAGACGGGCGGCGAAGCTGGCGGTGAAGGTCGCCGGCATGTGCTGGGTGATGATCGTTGCGGGACAGTTGGCCGGAAAGCCGCTGAGCACCGTCAGCAGGGCCTCGACGCCGCCGGTGGACGAGCCGATGGCCAGGATATGATTGGGATCGGGATGATAGCCGCCCGGGGCCTGGGCGGCGGCGGGGGTGTCGCCGCGTGCGCGCACGCGCGAACGGGCGGCGGTCTTCACCTTGCCGATCAGATCATGGAAGGCGTCCACGCTGGCCACCGCCGGCTTGGCCACGGCGTCCACTGCGCCGATTTCCAGCGCAGCCAGGGTCACGTCGGTCCCGGCCGCCGTCAGGGTCGAGACCATGACCACCGGCATGGGCCGCAGCCGCATGATCTTTTCCAGGAACTCCAGCCCGTTCATATTGGGCATTTCGACGTCCAGAGTGATGACATCGGGGTTCAGGGCCTTGATCGCGGCGCGCGCCTCGATGGGATCGGCGGCGGTGCCGACCACCTCGATCTCCGGGTCAGACTTCAACGCGGCCGAAATCAGGCCCCGCATGGTCAGGCTATCGTCGACGACGAGGACGCGAACAGGATTCAGCGCGGGGATCATGCCGCACCGCCCAGGCGATAGGTGGTCAGGCCGGCGGTCTGAAGCTGGCTGGTGGCGGGGCCGGAGACGCGCTCCGAATGGCCGATATACAGGGTCGCGCCGGGGTTCATCAGCGGCGTGAACCGCTTCCACACCCGCTCCTGCGTCGCGTCGTCGAAATAGATGACGACGTTGCGGCAGAAGATGACGTCGAACTTGCCCTTCATCGGCCAGTCGCCGATCAGGTTCAGCTCCTTGAAGCTGACCAGGCGCTTCAGTTGCTGGCCCGCCGTCCATTGGCCGCGCTCGGCGCGGTCGAAATATTTGCGCCACAGGGTGACGGGCGCCGGCTCCAGCGCCTCTTCGGAATAGGTGCCGTCATGGCCTTGGGCGACCATATTGGGATCGATGTCGGTGGCCAGAATCCGCACGTCCAGGTCCGCCGCCTCGGGCAGGGCCTGAAGGATCGTCAGCGCCATCGAATAGGGCTCCTGTCCGTTCGAACAGGCGGCCGACCACAGGCGCACGCGGCCGCCGGCCCGCGCACGGGCGGCCAGTTCTGGCATGACCCTGTCGCGCAGGTCGTCGAAATGGTGCGGCTCGCGATAGAAGCGGGTGACATTGGTCGTCAGGGCGGCCGTCATCTTCTGACGCTCGTCCACACCGTCCACGCCATCGACCAGGGCGCAGTAGTCGCGGAAGCTGGTCAGGCCCAGAATGCGCAGGCGCTTGGCCAGCCGCGAATAGACCAGCGCGGCCTTGCCCTCGTTCAGGGCGATGCCGGCGTGGGCATGCAGCATTTCGGCGATGTGACGGAAATCATCGGCGGTGAAGACGAACTCGCCCTCGACGATGGATCCCCGACCGGCGGCGGCGTTCATGCGGCTTCGGCCTCGATCTGGGGCAGGATGTAATCCAGTTCGATCAGGCTGATCATGCGGCCATCGATCGAGAAGATGCCCTTGACGAAGGTCTTGACCTGATCGCTCGCGACGTCGGGCGTCGGCTGGACCGAGGCCTCGCTCATCTGCAGGATGTCGGACACGGCGTCGACCAGAAGACCGACCATCCGACCGCCGATATGGGCGACCATGATGACGTGACGCGCCGTCGGTTCCGAGGTCGTCAGGCCGAAGCGCGCGCCCAGGTCGATAATCGGCAGGACGGTGCCGCGCAGGTTGATGACGCCCTTCATATATCCCGGCGAACGGGGCAAGGGCGTCGCGGGCGTCCAGCCACGGATTTCACGCACCGACATGATGTCGACGCAGAATTCCTGGCTGCCGATGCGGAAGGCGATGAGTTCGCGCTGGGGATCTTTGGCTTCGGTCATGGTTCAGCTCGCGAGCTTGAAATCGGGACGGATGGATTTACGGCGCATGTCGGTGACGATGACGTCCACGTCGAGGATCAGGGCCACGCGGCCGTCGCCAAGAATGGTGGCGGCGGCGACGCCCTCGACCTGCTGGTAGTTGGTCTCAAGGCTCTTGATGACGACCTGGCGCTGGCCCTGGATGGCGTCGAACAGAAGGGCCGCCTGCTGGCCGCTCTCGGTCTCGACGACCACGGCGACGCCGTCGGTCGGGTTCATCGGCTGCTCGCGGAAACCCATGATCAGGGCCACGTCGATCAGCGGCAGGAACCGGTCGCGGAAGCGGATGACGGGGTCCACCCCACCGACGAAATGCAGGTCGGCGGCTTGGGGCGTCAGGCTTTCCACGATGGTCGGCAGGGGCGCGATCAGCGTCTGTTCGGCGGCGGCGACCACCATGCCGTCCAGCACCGCCAGCGTCAGCGGCAGGCTGAGGGTGAAGGTCGATCCCTTGCCTGGAACCGAGCTGATGGAGATGCGGCCGCCCAGGGCCTGGATCGAGCGTTTGACCACGTCCATGCCCACGCCCCGGCCCGAGATGTCGGACACGACGGCGGCGGTGGAGAAGCCCGGCGCGAAGATCAGATTGTCGATCTGCTCATCGGTCAGGGGGGCGTCGGCGGCGATCAGTCCCTTGTCGATGGCGATCTTCTTGACGCGTTCGCGATTGATGCCGCGCCCGTCGTCGGAAATCTCGATCACGATCCGGCCCGAGCGGTGCAGGGCGGCGAGACGCACCGTGCCCTCGGCCGACTTGCCGGCGGCGATACGCTCGTCAGGCGTTTCCAGCCCGTGGTCGATGGCGTTGCGCAACATATGGGTGATCGGCTCGGCCAAGCGTTCGACCACGGTCTTGTCGACCTCGGTGTCCTCGCCGACGGTGACCAGGCGGACCTGTTTGGAGACCATGTCGGCGACTTCGCGGACCAGACGCGGCATGCGCTGGAACACCGACTTTACCGGCTGGGCGCGGATGGCCATTACGCTGTCCTGGATCTCGCGGGTCAGCAGTTCCAGGTCTTCGAGGCCGAGCGCGATGCCGGACGAACGGGCCAGCCCGCTTTCCAGCACGCGTTGCGACAGCATGGCCTGCTGGATGACCAACTCGCCGACCACGTTGATCAGGCGGTCCACCCGATCCAGATCGACGCGGATGGTCACCGGCGCCGCCGCCATCGGTGCGGCGGCGGGAGGCGGCGCAGAAACGGCGGGCGCAGGGGCTGGCGCAGCGACCGGGGCCGCCACGACGGGCGCGGGTTCAGGCTCGAAGGCCGCGAACGGGATCGCCGCGGACGGCGTGTCCACCACCGCGCCGCCGGCCTTGGCCAGCAGGGCGGCGATGTCCAGATCGTCGCCGGCCGGCAGGACCGCCGCCGGTTCGTCTTCGAACGTTGCGCTCATGTCCGATGCGCCTCCCAGAGTGGCGCCAAGCGGCGTGATGGTCAGTTCGCAGTCGCTTTCGACGAAGTCGAAGACCTCGCGCACGACGGCTTCCTCGACGGCGGCGTCCAGATCGACCGTCCAGGTCAGGCAACCGTCCTCGACCGACAGGGCGTCCAGCGCAGGTGTTTCACTATCGTCCAGAACGACCGTGGTCGGGCCCAGGCGGCCCAGTTCGCGCAGCAATAGGCCGGTCTCGTTGGCGTTGGCGTACATCCGCCCCATCGGCTTGAACACGATGCGCCAGCCGACGGCCTCAGGTTCAGGCTCGGGGGCGGCGACGGGGTCGTCCAGCGGCATGTCGAAGGCCATCGGCATGAAACCGAAGTCGTCGTCTTCGTCCTCGACGGCGGGCGGCGCCTCACCGCCGTGGGTCAGCATTTCAAGCTCGGCGACCAGGGCGGCGGAACGGCCCTCGTCGACCTGCGGGATCAGGCCCTGGGCCGCCTGGATATGGTCGGCCAGCACGTCAGAGGCGCGCAACAGGGTCTTGATGGTGATCGTATCGCAGGGCTTACGTCCCGCACGCAGTTCGTCCATCAGGGTTTCGAACACATGGGCGAACCGGACCAGCGCCTCCAGTCCAAACGCACCTGCCCCGCCTTTGACGGAATGGACGGCGCGGAAGACGGCGTTGATCGTCTCCAGGTCGGTCTGACCCTGTTCCAGCAGCATCAACTTCGCTTCCAGGTCGGCGAGCAGTTCGTCGCATTCCTGGAAGAAGGTGGCTTTGATGGCTTCGAAGGCGTCCATTAGGTGCGGGTCCGTCGGGTGATCAGGCGGCGACGCGGCGAACGGCGTCCACCAGTTTTGCGGGGTCGAAGGGTTTGACGATCCAGCCAGTGGCGCCGGCGGCGCGGGCGCGGGCCTTCTTCTCGGCGTCGCTCTCGGTCGTCAGAACCAGCACCGGCGTGGTGCGATGGTTCGGATCGGCGCGCACGCCCTCGATGACGCCGAAACCGTCCATGCGGGGCATGTTGATGTCGGTGATGATGACATCGGCGCCCTTGGCGGCCAGCGTCTCCAGCCCGTCCACGCCATCGACGGCCTGGATCACGGTATAGCCTGCGTCTTCCAGCGCCATCAGCAACATGTCGCGCATGGTGCGTGAATCGTCGATCGTCAGAACGGTCTTGGTCATGCCAACGCCCCCTCGGTGTTGAAGTCAGGCGCGCCTAGGGCGGCCCACTGTTCTGTCCAGTATTGGGACGCAGACCCTAAGCTTAGGTTGACGCCGTCGGCGGCCCAGGTCTTGCGGGCCGACATGAGGATTTGCAGGCACAGCCCGCCCAGACGCTCGACGGCCGAGGCGTCCAGCGTCAGGTCGTGACCTCGCAGAGCCAGCAGTTCAGCCTTCAAGGGCTCGGCTGCATTCAGGTCCAGCACCTCGGCCAGGATCAGGGTCTCGCTCATCAGAACTCCTCCCAGCCGTCTTCGACGGCGGCGGCTTGCGGTTTCAGGGCCGCGCCGCCGCGTCCGATGGTTTTCAGCGCGGCGACCATGCGGCTCGCCGGCTTGGGCGCAGGCGGGGCGGAATGCTTGCGAACCGGCGCATGCGAAGCGGCCTGATGGGTCGATCCGACGCGGAACTGGGCGACCGAGGCCTGCAGGCTTTCGGCCTCCTGGGCCAGCGAATGGCTGGCGGCCGTCGATTGTTCGACCATGGCCGCATTCTGCTGAGTCACCTGATCCATCTGGTTCACGGCGGTGTTGACCTGGGCCAGGCCGACGGCCTGCTCCTGGGCCGAAGCCGCGATCTCGGTGACCAGGCTGTCGATCTCGGCGACCCGATCCACGATCCGTTGCAGCGCCTCGCCGGTCTCACCGACCAGTTTCACGCCGGCGCCGACCTGACCCGTCGAGGCCGAGATCAGAGTCTTGATCTCTTTCGCCGCTTCGGCCGACCGCTGGGCCAGAGCCCGGACTTCTGAGGCCACGACCGCGAACCCGCGACCCGCATCACCCGCACGAGCGGCTTCGACGCCTGCGTTCAGAGCCAGCAGATTGGTCTGGAAGGCGATCTCGTCGATCACGCCGATGATCTGGTTGATCTGGTTGGACGAGCCCTCGATGGCTTGCATGGCGGAGACGGCGTCGCGAACGACCATGCCGCTCTTTTCGGCGTCGCCCCGCGCAGCCTGAACCACGTCGGAGGCCTGACGCGCGCCCGAGGCGGTCTTGTTCACCGTGGCGGTGATCTCGTCCAGGGCGGCGGCGGTTTCCTCAAGCGAGGCCGCCTGCTGCTCGGTGCGGCGCGACAGGTCGTCGGCGGCCTGGCTGATCTCGCTGGCGCCGGAACGGATGCCGGACACATTGCCGACCACGACCGAGATGGCCTGCTGAAGTTGGGCGATGGCGGCGTTGAAGTCGGCTTTCAGCGATTCCGAACGGGGCGCGACCTCGACCGTGAACCGATGGGTCAGGTCGCCATTGGCCATGGCGGACAGACCGTCGGCCAAGGCGTCCAGAGCAACCTTGTCCTCGGCGGCGACGCGGGCTTTTTCGGCTTCGTTGGCGACGCGCTCCTGTTCGCTCATCGAGCGATGCGACGCGGCTTCCTGCTCGACACGGACCTTGTCGACGGCGGCGTCGCGGAAGGCGACGATGGCCTGGCCCATCTTGCCGAACTCGTCCTTGCGGTCGGCGCCGACGATCTGAATGGCGGTGTCGCCAGCCATCAGCTTCTGCATATAGCCGATCATCGAGAAGATCGGCCGCACGATGGCGCGGGTCGCGATCAGGCCGGCCACCAATGCGATCGCCAGGGCGGCGGTCAGACCGCCGATCAGGCCGATCATGGCCGACTTACTGGCCGCAGCCTGCTTCTCGGCCGACGCCTGTCTAAAGATGTCGTTGTTGCTCTTGATTGAGTCGATCGTCTCTTCGACGGGGGCGACATAGGTGTCGGCGGAGCCATTGCGGCCGACCATCTGAACCGCCTGAGCGCCTCGACCATCGCGAACCATGGCCACGCCGGCTTCGACGACATTCTTGTACCAGGTCGCGTTGGCCTCGATGGCCGTGTCGATCGGCGCAGCGCGGTCCGCCGGCAATTCGCCGCGCAAGTCCTGCATCGCGGCGAGAAATTTGGCACGGTGGGCGTCCAGGCGTTCGAGGTAGTAGGGATCCTGAGACAGCAGATAGCCGCGGAAGGCGTTTTCCTGGCGCGCCATGTAGAATTCGGCGGTCGCGGTGGTGCGGTTCGCCTGATTCTCCATCGTACGGGCTTCACCCGCCGCTTCCAGCCTGAGCAGGCTCGTCACGACAACAGCGCCCATGATGGCGATCGCAGCCAGCACCAGACCGAAGGCCACGAACAGCTTACGGCCGACGGGCATATTCTCGATAATCTTCAACTCAACATCCCCCGATGGATCGGTAACTCAGAACGAATAGGTGGCGGCGGCGACGAGACGGCCCTCATAGGGCTCTCCCACGCTGTGGCGGTCGGTGTCGTACCAGCGCAGATCGACGGCGAAGGCGTCGGTCAGCTTGTGCTTGGCGCCGACGTTCCAGGCGTTGTAGTCGACCCCGCCGTCCGCCATGCGGTTGGCGACGGCGGCTGAAACCTTGGTGTTGGCGGCCACGGCGACCGTGCCTTGAAGCTCTAGCCACCAAGCTTCCTTCGTGGCGGCGAAACCGTCGGGCGAATAATTGACCCGAAGGCGCGTGGCGACCGCGCCCAGTTTGCGCGAAGCATCGGCCTGATATTCCCAGTAGTTGTCATCGACACCGGCGCGCGCGCCGGGCAGATCTCGGTTCACAACGCCCAGGTCGAAGTCGAGGCCGGCCGCCTTGGAGCGCCAGCCGACCATGCTGACGATTTCCATATCAAAGCCTTGCGATCCCGCTGCGTCAGAAACGAAGACGCTGGCGTAGCCGTCGCCGAATCCGACCTCGGCCTTGGCGAAGGGCGCGACCTTCTCGTTGCTCTTGCCCAGTCCCTTGCCCGTGTACTGGCTGGCCACGCCGACATCCAAGCCGAACGACTGGGCCGCGACTGGACCGGCGAAGCATACTGCCGCGGCGATGGTGGCAATCAGGAGGGGCGACTGAGACATGGGTATCCTTGAAGCTTCTGCATTCTGAAGCTTAAGGATGAGGCGCTGGTTAATATTATTTCTGAACCACGCCGTAGGTAGGAATGCGTAACAATGGCGAGCCTATTCGCGGACGGTGATCGCCAAGCGCGGCAAATGGGCACGGCGAACAGTCACCCCCGGAATTACAGGTTTTCAAGCAATGAATAGCCGTTATAACAAATAGGTCAAAAAAGCGGCGACGAGACAGTCAAAATCAGCCTCATGCTATCGAGTTAAGTCATAGTGCAGTTTCGAAACGCACCCATGTTGCGAACGGTTCGCTTGAACCAAGTGCTGCGATGCACAACAACCTTGCGTGGCGGTGCTTTAGTCGCATTCATATCGGTCCTGTTGGCGGTCGGAATCAGCACAGCGCTCAAGCCATTCGGTCAATTATACTATTTGCCTATGGTGCCCGCCGTTATGGCTACCGCGTTGCTCGCAGGTCGGCCAGCGATCTTGTTGTCGATCGCACTGTCCATCAGCGTCAACCTTTGGTTGCTGAGATGGGACAGCCTGCTGGATGCCATGACCAACACCATCCTGTTCGCTATTATTGCCTGGCTCATTGGCGAAGTGTGCAATCGCCTGGCGCTGGCCCTTCACGCCGAGACCGCCCTGACCAAAAATCTTGCGGTTCGCAAAGCTCTGCTCAAAGCGATACTAAAATCCGTCCCTGTCGTGACGCTGGACGATCGAGGCATGGTTCAACGCGTCACGCCCGCCGCAGCCGAGATTTTGGGCGTTTCCCATGAAGAGGCGCTGGGTCGTCCGTTTCAAACCTTCGTGCCGGAGTTCGACGAGGTGGCCCTGCTCAAAGCGCAGGAAGGCGGCGACGGGTCGGCCCTGCCTCCCGCTTGGTGGACCGCCCGACGCCCGAATGGAACAAGCCTTCCGCTCACGATCCAGGCCGACATCCTGCCCGACGACATCTCTCCGGAACGCATCGTGCTGGCGCTCGCCGATCAGACGCTCGCCGATACGATGCGCAACCGACAGCACGACCTGAACGAACAGCTCAGCAGGGTATGGAGACTGAACTCCATGGGCGAAATGGCGGCGACGCTGGCGCATGAACTGAACCAGCCTCTGACCGCGGCAAGCGTCTATCTGCACGCGGGTCAAACGGACCTGGCCAGGGCGGGGCTGATCGGCGATAGCGCCAGCCGGGCTCTCGACCTAGCCAAGGCCCAGCTGCTGCGCGCCGGAGAGATCGTTCGCAGGATGCGCGAGCGGATATCCACCGGCGCACGCACCTTCACCGAAGAACGCGCGGCGCTGATGATCGCGGATCTGGATCCGATATTCGCCCTCATAAGCCGCGACACCGACGTCGCGATCGACATTCAGATGGATGAGGGCGACGACCGCGTACTGGCCGACCGGATCCAGCTCCAGCAGGCGGTCGCCAACCTGGTCCGCAACGCTGTGGACGCCGCCGCCGGTCGGGCCAGCGGTCTGGTTTCGGTGAAGGGTCGCTCCCTGGCCGCCGAAGGTTACGAAATCACGGTGGAAGACAATGGCGCAGGCATAGCGGACGACCAGGTGGACCGCATCTTTCGCCCGATGATCACCTCCAAAGCCGGCGGCATGGGGCTGGGCCTGTCGGTGACCCGATCCATCGTCGAGAGCCACGGCGCCGCACTCGTCGTCGGGCGCAGTCGCCTCGGCGGCGCCGCTTTCGCCTTCCGCCTGTCCCGCGTTCCGGAGCTTGAGACCGCATGATCCAGCATTCCGTCTTCGTCGTCGACGATGACCCGGCCATGCGGGACGCCCTCCTGCTGATGTTGCGAGCCGAAGGGTTCCGGGCACGCGCCTTTTCCAGCGCCAGCGATTTTCTGGAAGCTCTGCCGCCCGACAAGAGCGCCTGCGTGGTGACGGATATGCGCATGCCCGGCCTCAATGGAACCGACCTGGTTCGCAAGGTTCGAGAGTTGCGGGGCGACAGTTGGCCCGTAATCGTCATCACCGGCCATGCCGATGTTCCCCTGGCCGTTCAACTGATGAAGGCCGGGGTCGTCGATTTCATCGAGAAGCCCTTCGATCCCAACCGCCTGCTGGAATCCGTACGCGGCTGCGTCATGTCGCTGAATAGCCGCGAAGCCGACCGCGCGGCGCGCGAGGCGGCGACCTCGCGGCTGGCCACCCTGACCGCCCGAGAACGTCAGGTCTTCGACGCCCTGATCGAGGGCTGTTCCAACAAGGAGATCGCGCTGCGACTGGAGATCAGCCCCCGCACCGTCGAAATCTTCCGCGCCAAGGTGATGACCAAGATGGAAGCCGCAAGCCTGTCCGCCCTGGTTCGTATGGGAATGCGCGCCGGCGACGCTTGAGCCGGAGGAGAATCGTCTCCACCTTAGGGCGGCAATGAGCGACCGGTCCTCAGGCCTCGCCCCGTCCCGCGTCACTGCGGTCCTGGGGCCCACCAATACCGGCAAGACCCATCTGGCGGTCGAGCGGATGCTGGGCCATGCCTCGGGCATGATCGGCCTTCCGCTGCGCCTGCTGGCCCGTGAAATCTACGAGCGGATCGTCCGACAGAGAGGCGCCGCCGCCGTCGCCCTGATCACGGGCGAGGAAAAGATCGTCCCCCCGCGCCCGCACTATTTCGTCTGCACCGTCGAGGCCATGCCGCTGGAGCGGTCGGTGGAGTTCCTGGCCATCGACGAGATTCAGCTGGTCGCCGACCCCGAGCGCGGCCACGTCTTCACCCAGCGCCTGCTGCACGCCCGGGGCCGGTTCGAGACCATGTTCCTGGGCGCCGGCACGATGGAGCCCCTGATCCGCCGCCTGGTCCCGGACGTGGAGATCGTGACGCGCGACAGGCTGTCCACCCTGTCCTACGCCGGATCCAAGAAGCTGACCCGCCTGCCCCGCCGCAGCGCCATCGTCGCCTTCTCAACCGAGCGGGTCTACGCCATCGCCGAACTGATCCGGCGTCAGAGGGGCGGGGCCGCCGTCGTCATGGGCTCGCTCAGCCCCCGCACCCGCAACGCCCAGGTCGCCCTGTATCAGTCGGGCGAGGTCGACTTTCTGGTCGCCACAGACGCCATCGGCATGGGTCTGAACATGGACGTGGACCATGTCGCCTTTGCGGGCTTGAGGAAGTTCGACGGGCGGCGGACCCGCTGGCTGCACGCGCACGAGATCGGCCAGATCGCCGGCCGCGCCGGGCGCCACCTGCGCGACGGCACCTTCGGGGTCACCGCCGAGGCCGAGGACCTGGACGCCGACCTGGTCGAACAGGTGGTCGAGCACCGGTTCGATCCGGTCGAGGCCGCCGAATGGCGCAACGCCAAGCTCGACTTCGACACCTTACCCGACCTGCTGCGGTCCCTGACCGTCACGCCCCAGCGCAGCGGTCTCAGCCTGACCGGCGAAGCGCTCGACGAAACCCTGCTGCGGCGCCTGATCAAGGACGAGGAGGTGGCCCGCATCGGTCGCTCGCGCGGAGCCATCATGCGGCTGTGGGAGGCGTGCCAGTTGCCCGACTTCCAGAAGACGACGCTGGACGAACACGCGCGGCTGGCCAAGGACGTCTTCCACGCCCTGACCGGCAAGCGGGGACGGCTGACCGACGACTGGATGGGGCCGCGCTTCGCCTTCGTGGATCGCGACGACGGCCAGATCGACCAGCTGTCGGCCCGGCTCTCGGCCGTTCGCACCCTGTCCTACATCGCCAACCGCCCCGACTGGGTCCACGACGCCCAGGGCTGGCGCGACAAGACGCGTGCCCTGGAGGACCGGCTGTCCGACGTCCTGCACGAGAGGCTGACCGCCCGGTTCGTGGATCGTCGCACCACCGCCCTGATGCGCGCCCTGAACGTGCGTGACGATGCGTTCGCGGGCGTCGCCGACGACGGCGAGGTCACGGTCGAGGGCCAGGTGGTGGGTCAGCTTGAGGGCGTCCGCTTCCAGATGGAAAAGGGCGCCTCGGCCCTGGAGGACCGCACCCTGCGTCAGGCGGCGGTTCGCGCCGTCACGCCCGAGATCAACCGCCGCCTGGGCCGTCTGGCCGCCGAGACCGACGACGGTTTCGCCGTCACGCCTGACGGCGCGGTCCTGTGGCGCGGCGTGCTGACCGCCCAGATCGTGGCGACGCCGCAAGGGGCCGATCCGTTCTCGCCCGTCGTCCGCCTGTTGGGCGAGCTGGGTCCGACGCCCGCCCGCGAGCGCGCCAAACGCCGGATCGAGGCCTGGCTGGCGTCCGAGGCGGGCCGCGCCCTGCGGGATCTGCGCCGCCTGCGCCAGGCCGTGGAATCCGGCGCTCTCAAGGGCCTGCCGCGCGGCATCGCTTTCCGCCTGATCGAGGCCGGGGGCCTGATCGACCGTCGCGACGTGGAGCGCGACCTGGCGGCGCTCAGCCAGGTCGAGCGCCGCACGCTGAAAAGCTTCGCCATCCGCGTCGGGGTTCATTCCGTCTGGCTGCCCGGCCTTCAGAAGCCCCGCGCTCGCCATTTCGCGCAAGGGTTCCTGGACGCGCCGCTGATCCCCGCGACGCCCGACCTGATCCCCGCGCCGCCCGAACCGCCCTCGCCGCGTCTGCTCTCGGCCCACGGCCTGCGCGTCGCCGGCCGCTGGCTGGGGCCGGTCGAGACCCTGGAGAAGATGGCGGACCTACGCGCCGCCAACCACGGCAGGCTGTCGGACGAAGCCTTGACCGACCTGGGCTGGACCGCCGATCAGGCGAAACAGGTCATCGCCGCACTGAAGACCGAACGCGCCCGCCAGCCCGACAAGCCGGGCGCAGCGCCCAAACCGGTGAAGGATTCACCGTTCGCTGCGCTTGCGGTTCTGACGGAAGCCCCGCCTGCGCGGCCCAAGCGTCGTCGCCCACGTCGAAAGGCGACGGCTTGAGCGAGGAGGCCTGTCGCATCGATCTGTGGCTGTGGCGCGCGCGGTTCGTGAAGACGCGGGGGTTGGCCGCCGATCTGGTCGAGCGGGGCGCGGTGCGGTTGACGCATCAGGGGCGGGAGACACGGCTGGACAAGCCCAGCCGCTGCGTCCACCCCGGCGACTTGTTGACCTTCGTCCAGGCGGGACGGGTCACCACCCTGACGGTGGACGCCATAGGCGAAAGGCGCGGGCCGCCTGAAGAAGCCCGCGCCCTCTATTCTCTGATCATCACGCCATAAGGCGGCGCGAAAATCCTTACTGCTTGAGAACGAACTCGCCTTCGATGTGCAGCTTCACTTCGTCCGACACGGCCGGCAGGGCGTAGTTGATGCCGAAGTCCGAGCGCTTGATCGTGGCTTCTCCGTCGAAGCCGGACTTGTAGGCGCCCATGACGGTGCCGGCGCCGTTGAACTCGACCTCGATGGTGACCGGCTTGGTCACGCCGCGCAGGGTCAGGTCGCCGACCACGGTCGCCTCGTTGGCGTCGTCCGAATCCACCGTCACCGAGCGCGAGACGAAGGTCGCCGTCGGGTGGTTGGCGGTGTCGAAGAAGTCGGCGGTCTGCAGGTGCGCCTTCAGCTGGTCGTCGTTCGGCGCCACGTCGGTCAGCGGAATGGTGGCGGTCAGGATGGAGGCCGACGGATTGGCCGGGTCCAGCTTCAGCTCGGCCTTCACGTTCACGAACTGACCCGTGTAGGTCGACAGGCCGAAGTGGTTCACCGACCAGGTGATCTTGCCGTGGCTGGATTCCAGGTCGTAGGCGCCGGCGGTGACTTCGGCCGGGTTCTTGGTCAGGGCGGCTTGGGCCACGACCGCGCCGCCTGCGGCGAGGCTGAGCGCCAGAGCGCCGGCGACGGCGTATTTCATGAAGGGCGTGCGCATGGGAGAGTTCCTGTCGATGGGACGGTGGATATGCAATCAATACAGTTGCGATTAAGCCTGACTGTTGTCAAGCGGCGTCGAACCCGCTTGCGAACGTCTCTCGCCTTAAGCCCTGCTGTTGACAGTTGGTTGCGTGGCCGCCATGTCGCAGGCCTCCCGCTCACAGCTTGCCCCCATTCTTCGCCCAATGACCTACATCGTCACCGACGCCTGCGTGAAATGTAAGTTCATGGACTGCGTGGAGGTGTGTCCGGTGGACTGCTTCTACGAGGGCGAGAACTTCCTGGTCATCGCGCCCGACGAATGCATCGACTGCGGCGTGTGCGAGCCGGAATGCCCCGTCGACGCCATCGTGCCCGACACCGAGGACGAGCCTGACGGCAAGTGGCTTCAGGTCAACGCCGAATACGCCAAGGTCTGGCCCAACATCACCGTCAAGGGCACGCCCCCCGCCGATCGCGAACAGTACGAACGCGAGACCGGCAAATACGAGAAATACTTCAGCACCAAGCCGGGCAAGGGTTCCTGACCTAGAGCCCAGCGGCGCTCAAGCCTTGCCGCAAATCCGCGTCCGCCCTGTGGACGTTTTGAAATTCCGCAGATTTGTGATAGGTTCTGTTTCATTGGATCGGGCGGTCGAAATCTTCGCGCCGCCCGTGTTTGCGACAGAATCCCGCCCACAGACGGGATCGGCCAGAGGTTTGGTGATCCGTTTTCGCATTTGACGCCTGACATCATCCCCTCCGACGGAGCGATCCGGCGGATGAGATTCTGTTTGCGTTTTCTGCGCCTTCGCGTCGCCCGGCCCTGAACCGGGAAAGGACGATTATGACGAGCAAGACTGGTCTGGAGTTCAAGGTTGGCGACGCGGTCGTCTATCCGGCGCACGGCGTCGGGAAAGTCGCGGCTGTCGAGACCCAGGAAGTCGCGGGCATGTCGCTGGAAGTCTATGTCGTGACCTTCGACCACGAAAAGATGACCCTGCGCGTTCCGACCAAGAAGGCCGCGACGGCCGGCCTGCGTTCGCTGGCCGCCGACGACGTCGTGACCAAGGCCCTGAGCACCCTGAAGGGTCGCGCCCGCATCAAGCGCACCATGTGGTCGCGCCGCGCCCAGGAATATGAAGCCAAGATCAACTCGGGCGACCTGATCTCCATCGCCGAAGTGGTCCGCGACCTGCACCGCGCCGACACCCAGCCGGAACAGTCCTATTCGGAGCGTCAGCTCTATGAATCGGCTCTGGACCGCATGGCGCGCGAAGTCGCCGCCGCCAACAAGATCGACAAGGGCGCCGCCGTCGAGCTGCTCGCCAAGTCGCTCAGCGCCAAGAAGCCGATCCCGACCGCCGAAGCCGCTTAATCTTCGACATCGGACAAACGAAAAGGCCCCGGAGCGATCCGGGGCCTTTTTGTTTTTGGGTCCTACTTGCCGAGCTTTCCCGACTTGCCGGGCACGGGAACCAGGTTCTTCAGGCTGGGCTGGGACGCGTTCGCCTTGGGCGGCGCGACCTTCTTGGACTTGCCCTTGCTCTCTTTCACGGTGATCGACCTTTTCTGTGAGAGATCAGCCTAACAGGCATGCCCCCACCAAATGAGGCCGCACCGGCCCGCGCCCATGGCTTTTGAGCCGAGACTTCCCAAATAGGAGAATGGTCGCCGAGAGCGAACCGCCCGCAGGCGGTTGATCGGATCCGGTTTGACCACCATGCGAAACCTTCGATCTTATGATCTGGCTCATCGAGCTATCCGTCGCGCGCGCCGCCGCGACGGGTCGTCCCCTTTCAATCAAGGGGAGGGCGGACGCATGATCGGCTATCTGATCCTGGTTCACCGCTATCCCGAACAGTTCAAACGCCTGTTCGACGCCGTCTATGATCCGGCCAACCAGTATGTCGTTCACGTCGATCGCAACTCCGGCCCCGAGCTGGAACAGCAGATCCGCCAGTTCCTGGCGCCCTACGCCAACGCTGACGTCATCGAAAGCCGGCGCGCCCTTTGGGGCGGCTACAGCCTGATCGACGCGGAGCTGCGCGGCATGAAGCGGCTGCTGGAGATGAGCGACGATTGGTCGGTCTTCATCAACCTGAGCGGCCAGGATTTCCCGTTGAAGTCCCAGGCCGACATCATGGCCTTCCTGACGAAGCACAAAGGACAGGAGTTCATCCGCGCGGTCGATCAGCGCACGATCCGCCCCGACACCATGAACCGGGTCCGCAACATGGTGTTCGAGCGCCCCGGCGGCATACTGCGTACCATCCTGCGCCGCCCGTTCCTGCGCGGCGCCACGCCCTATATCGGCAATCAATGGATGATGGTCAGCCGCCGTTTCTGCGACTTCGTCTGCAACGACAAGGCGGCGGACCGGTTCAAGGCCTTCTATCGCCACACATTCATCGCCGACGAAGGCTTCTTCCAGACCGTGATGAAGAACACCGACGCCCATGGGCCGATGGTCAACGACGACATGCGGATGATCGACTGGATTCCCGACGGGGACATCAAGCTGCGCCCGCGCACCTACACCCTGGCGGACCTGCCCGAACTGAAGGCCAGCCCATCGCTGTTCGCACGCAAGTTCGACGCTGAGGTCGATGACGCCGTCATCGACGCGCTGGAGGACTGGATCACGCCCGTCGGCGCCAACAGACCGATCCCGACCGCCGAAGCCGCCTAGGCTTCGACCTCGGACGAAAGAAAGCCCCCGGAGCGATCCGGGGCCTTTTTGTCGTGAGAGCCCCCCCTCACGTCGTCATCCTCGCCCTTGTGGCGAGGATCCAGATTCCCGGTCTGGCGGGTGTGGCAAAGCTTCAAGCGCGAGCGATACCGAGACTCACGACAGATGTCTGAGTCTCTGGATCCTCGCCACAAGGGCGAGGATGACGGGCGGGGGTGGGCTTTGCCGGAAGCAGGCCTCAGAAATACTCGGCGTTGGCCGGGCACTGGGCGCTGATGCGGCGCGCGGTGATGCTGGCGGGAATATAGGGGGTGCCGCGCACGATCTGGGCGCCCCCGCGGAAGCTGAAGCTGGTGTCCGTATAGGTGCCGTTCAGCCGCACGGCGATGCGGCGGCCCTTGCGGTCCTGGCACGTGCCCTCGAAGCGGGCGTTGCCGTCGCCGACCACCCGGGTCGGATAGGTGCAGCGCCACTTGTTGGTCGACAGGCCGCCGAAGAATCGGTTGATCTCGCTGGGGCGAACGCAGCGTTGCAGTGTGTCGCGCTGGCCCACGGCGCTGGTGGTGTATTCCCAATAGCCGGGCAGCACTTCGGATTGGGCCGCCGTCTGGGCGGGGGCGACCGCGGGCGAGGCCAGCATGAAGCCGCCGGCGACGACCGGGGCCAGGACGGCGAGCGCCCGCTTGGGCAGGCGGTCGATCAGCGACGGACGGGACATGGCGGCCTTCTGTTCAGCTTTGGTCTTCATGGTATGATCCATATAGGGCGGCATTTGAATGACGGCTGAACGAACCGTCTGGATCATGCGTCCAGACTCAGCTTGACGCCGAACCGCCTCTTCCCTTATACGGCCCCCTCTCGCGCGGGCAGGTTCCTGCGCGCAACTGTTCATGCGTCTTCTCCCATGCTCGGGCTGGACGCCGCATCTTAAGGATCTGACGATGTCGCGTCGTTGCGAACTCACCGGTATCGGCCCGATGGTCGGCCACAATGTGAGCCACTCGAACATCAAGACCAAGCGCCGCTTCCTGCCGTCGCTGAAGACGGTCAAGCTGACTTCGGACAGCCTGGGCCAGACGTTCAGCCTGCGAATCTCGAACGCCGCGCTGCGCACCCTGGACTACAAGGGCGGCCTGGACGTGTTCATCGTCAAGGCGCGCGACGAGCAGCTGTCGATCGCCGCCCAGCGCATCAAGCGCCAGGTTCGCGCCAAGCTGGCCGAGCAAGCCGCCGCCGCCTGATCGGCGTCTGCGACATAGAGTTCTGGAAGAGGCCGGTGAAAACACCGGCCTTTTTCTTTGCGCCCTTGCCGGCCCGCGCTAAGCCTTCCTCGCTAGACCAAAGGGAAGTTCGATGCGCATCAAGGTTCTGCTCGCCGCCGCGAGCCTTCTGACCCTGACCGCCTGCGCCACCACCCCGACCGCCGCGACGACGCGCGAATCGACCCCCTACACCCTGGCCACCGACCAGCCGTTGACGCCAGAACAGCAGGCGATGCGGTTCGACAAGGCCGACCTGACGATCAGGGTCATTCCCGCCGACAAGGCCATCGACGCCGTCGCCGTGCTGAACTTCACCGCCAAGGCCCCGCTGGAGGCCCTGGTCGTCGATCTGGATACGCTGCTGACCATCTCGTCGGTCCAGATCGACGGGGTCGAGGTCGCCGTCGACCGCTGGTACAATCCCCAGGGCCAGCTGACGGTGCAACTGGCCCAGACCCTGCCCGCCGGACAGTCCGTCGCCCTGCGCGTCGCCTATGCCGGTCAGCCCCGCGTGGCTCCCCGCGCGCCTTGGGACGGCGGCTTCGTGTGGTCGACCGCGCCGTCGGGCGAGCCGTGGATCGCCACCGCCATCCAGGGCGAGGGGTGCGACATCTTCTGGCCCTGCATCGACAGCCCGCATGGCGAGCCCGGCCGGGTCGATCTGCACATCACCGTGCCGTCCGAACTGTCGGCGCCGTCCAACGGCCGGTTCCTGGGCAAGGTCGATCACGGCGACGGCTGGACTACCTGGAACTGGACCGCCAAGTCGCCCAACACCTACGCCATCGCCCTGAACGTCGGCCCTTATGAAGAGGTCGCGGGCGCGTATCGCAGCCGGTTCGGCAACATGATTCCGATGGCCTACTGGCATCTTAAGTCGGACACGCCCGAGCAGGTCCAGGCCCTGTTCGCCCAGTTCCCGAAGATGCTCGACTTCTTCGAGGCGACGGTCGGCCCCTATCCCTTCGGCGACGAGAAGATGGGCGTGGTCGAGACCCCGCATCTGGGCATGGAGCACCAGACCATCAACGCCTATGGCAACGGCTACAAGATCGACGGGCGGGGCTATGACTGGCTGCTTCAGCACGAGTTCGCCCACGAATGGTTCGGCAACCAGCTGACCAACCAGAACGCCGACGACATGTGGCTGCACGAAGGGCTGGGCAGCTATATGCAGCCCCTCTACGCCCGCTGGCTGCTGGGCGACCGCTACATGCAGCGCGAACTGGCCAATCAGCGCGAGGGGCTGATCAACAAATGCCCGGTCGTCTCAGGCGCTCCCAAGACCGAAGACGAGGTCTACAAGGGCGATGTCGGGCCGGGCCTCGACATCTACAACAAGGGCTCACTGATCAGCCATTCGCTGCGGATGCTGATCGGCGACGCAGCCTTTCACCAGGCGGCGACCCGCCTGGTCTATGGCCGACCCGATCCCCAGCCGGGCAATTTCGCGCCGCTGTATCGTTCGACCGGCGACTTCCTGAACATCGTCAATACGGTGACGGGCCAGGACTATGGCTGGTTCTTCCGGGGCTATCTCTACAACGCCGCCCTGCCCGTGCTCACGCAGACGCGCGAGGGCGGGATGTTGCGGCTGGCGTGGGCCACGGGCGACGGCGGGGCATTCCCCATGCCGTTGGACGTCGAGATCGACGGCGTCGTCCAGACCGTGGCGATGCCCGGCGGCTGGGGCCAGATCGCGGTTCCAGCGGGGGCGCATGTGCTGATCGACCCGCAGAACAAGGTGCTGCGCCAGATGGACGTGATCGACGAGCTGCAGGCCTACAAGGCGGCGCAGGCGCAGTAGCGGCAGCTCAGGCCGCCGCCACCGTCACCGACTGGCGCACCATCTGGCACCGTTCCTGGGTGGTCAGGAAGGCGATGTCCGCCGCATCACGCCCGCAGGCGATCCGCACCAGACCCTCGACCGAGGCCAGGCCCGTCGCGTCGACCAGCCACCAGCCGTTATCCAGCCAGACCTCGAAGATGGCGTGGAAATCCGGCGGCTCCAGCTGGTGAGCGAAGGCGCTGACGGCGCGCGCCGGAATGCCCGACGCCCGGCACAGGGTCATGCCCAGGTGGGTGAAGTCGCGGCAAACCCCGGCGCGGTCGATGAAGGTGCGCGCCGCCGTGGTCTCGGTGTCCGACACCCCGTGCTCGTAATCGACGTTGGCGGTGATCCAGTTCAGGATCGCCAGCACCCGCGCGCCGCCCGCCGTGTCGCCGAACTCGCGCGTCACGAACCGGCCGAACTGGTCTGACGGGCAATACCGGCTGGGCTGAAGATAGGGCAGGACCTCGGCGGGCAGTTCTCCCCAGTCGTGCTGCGACACGCTGGGCGGCAGGCCCTTCAGCACGCCGTTCTCGACCACCGCCTCATAGGTCAGGGTGACCTCGCCATTGACGTGGCAGCGCAGGGTGCGGGCGCCGAAATCGACGTCCTCGTCTTCGTGGAAATCCACGGGGGGATCGAAGGTCAGGGTCTCTTCGATGATGTCCTGGCCAGGCCAGTGGGCCACCTGGATCTTGTAGATGGCGTCCGTCGGCGGATCGAAACGATAGACGAGCTCGGCGCGCACGCGCAGTTTCATGAGGGCCTACCGTTCCGAGCGAAAATGAAAATGGACGAGGCTGCTGAACGCCATGCGCCCTGGGCCGTTCCGTGTCCGTGAGGCGCCTTCTAGCGCGGCTTTGCGTCTGTGAAAATCGACAAGGCAAGACAGTGTGTTAGTCTGGAGCCCATGATCGCTTCCCCCGCCCTTCTCGCTCTTCGGGAAGCCACCGCATCCGCCCACGAAACGCTGGAAATCGAGGCCCGGATCGAGCCGCGTCTGGCCGACCGCGCGACCCGCGCCGCGACGGTGCAGGCCTTTCATCGGTTCCACGCGGGTCTGGAGCCGGTCAGCCACCCGCTGGTCGCACAACTGAACATTGATGTCGGCGGAGGGTTCGAGCCCCGCTCTCGCGCCGACGGCATAGCCCAGGATCTTGCGGCGCTGGGCGTCCGCGTCCCCGCCCCTGCACGCCCCGTCGCGCCGACGACCGCTGGGGCCGCCCTGGGTTGGGTCTATGTCGCGGAAGGGTCGATGCTGGGCGGGCGCATCATCCGCCGCCGTTTGACGGCCGAGGGCCGGGATCTGAACGGCCTCGACTTCCTCGATCCCTATGGCGAAGAGACCGGCGCCCGCTGGCGCGCCTTCATGACCTTGCTGGACCAAGCCTGCGCCTCGGGTCGCGCGACCGTCGACGAGATCGTGCAGGGCGGCCTCGACGGCTTCGCCTTCGCCCACCGGACCCTGCAGCCGCAGACGCAGGACGCCGCCGCATGACCGAGGCTACAGACCGCGTCGAACCAGCGCTGACGGACTGTGATCGCGAGCCGATCCATATTCCCCAATCCATCCAGCCGCACGGCTTCCTGCTGGTTCTGGACCTGCAAACCCTGACGATCAGACAGGGCGCGGGAACCATCGAGGATCTGACGGGCCGCAAGACCTGGGTCGATCGCGCCATCGCCGACGTGCTGGGCGATGTCACGGACCGGCGCATCCGCTCCATGGCGGCGATGCAGGAGACCGGATTCGCCTGCCGCTGGCGCGCGACCAACCGCCTGGAATACGACGTGGTCGTCCACCGTGCGCCCAACGCCGGCGCCGGCTACGACCTGATGATCGTCGAGGTCGAACAGAGCTCGCAGCAGGCGCGCCTGGGCATCGACCTGGTCGCCAATCTGGACACCGCCGGCGCGTCGCTGGAACGGGCGGTCACGGTTCAATCGGTGTGCGAGCGGGCGGCCGAGGCGTTTCGCAAGCTGACCGGGTTCGACCGGGTCATGATCTACCGCTTCCACGACGACGACGCGGGTCAGGTGATCGCCGAGGCTCGTGCGGACGGAGCAGGCTCCTTCCTGAACCACCATTTCCCGGCCGCCGACATCCCCAGACAGGCGCGGGCCCTTTATCTGCGTAACCCCGTGCGGGTCATTCCCGACAGCCGCTATAAGCCCCAACCCTTGCGTCCCGTTACGCCCGGCGAGGCTGCGCTGGACATGAGCGACAGCGGCCTGCGATCGGTGTCGCCGATCCACCTGCAATATCTCAGGAACATGGATGTGCGGGCCTCGGCCTCGGTGTCGATCATCGTCGACGATGCGCTTTGGGGCCTGATCGCCTGCCACAACGCCTCCCCCAAGCTACTGCCCTACGAGCTGCGGGTCGGCTGCACGACCCTGGCGCGCAATCTGGCGCGGCAGCTGAAGGCCAAGGGCGACGCCGAGCTCTATCGCGAACGCATCCGCCTGCGCCGTATGGAAGACGAACTGGTCGGGCGGCTTTCGACGGACCGCCCGCTGCGCGAGGCGCTGGGCATGCACGCCGATTCCTTGATGCAGCTGACGAGCGCCGACGGCCTGGCCATCGTCGGCGATGGCGACGTCCAGATCTTCGGCCATGCCCCGCCCAAGGACGCGGTCAGCGCCATCGCCGCCTGGGCTGCGGAACAGCCCGGTCTGCGCCCCGTGTCCTCCCACAACCTTGCCGCCATCCTGCCCGAGGCCAAGGCCTGGTCGATCCATGGCAGCGGGCTTCTGGCCGTCACCCTGCCCATTGACCAGCCCGTGTCGATCCTGTGGTTCCGATCCGAAGTGATCGAGACGGTGCGTTGGGCCGGCAATCCCTCCACCGCCGACAAGACCGCTCCCAACGCCGTGCTGACGCCGCGCGCCTCGTTCGAGAGCTGGTCGGAATCGGTCTCTGGCCGCGCCCGCCGCTGGAGCCCGGCTGCGATCGAGTCGGCCGCGCGCCTTCGCGACGCCCTGGCCGACTATGCCGCCATCGACCAGCTTCGCCGCCTGAACCGCTCGCTTCAGGACCGCCTGTCCGAGCGGGATCTGCGGCTGGAGCAGCAGCAATATCTGATCCGCGAGGTGAACCACCGGGTCCAGAACAGCCTGACCCTGGTGTCCAGCTTCCTGGGTCTTCAGGCGCGCGAGCAGACGGGCAGCGCCGCCGCCATGGCCTTGAACGAGGCGCGTCGTCGCGTGCGCGCCGTCTCGGCGGTGCATAGCCGGCTGTATCTCGGCGACCAGGTCGCTTCCATCGACATGGCCCGCTACATCGGCGACCTGATCGTGGATCTCAGCTCCAGCATGGGGCCGGACTGGACCGCCGTGATCGAGACGGATCTGGACCCGGTCTGCGTCGACGCCGGAAGGGCGGTCACCATCGGCCTGATCCTGACCGAGCTGATCATCAACGCCCAGAAATACGCCTATAACGGCAAGCCCGGTCCGCTTCGCATCATCATGGAAGACCAGGGCGCCAACTTCCGCCTGTCGGTCGAGGACGAGGGCGCCGGCGGCCATCTGGCGGGCAAGGGTTTTGGCTCGATGATGATCCAGAGCCTGGTTGGGCAACTGGACGGGACCATCGACTATGTGGACCGGGCGCCGGGCCTGGCCGTCAACGTCAAGGCGCGGATCGATCCGCTGATCTGACCGCCGCCTGTGGCGTGACGCCGCAGGGCGGCGTAAGAGCCGCGCCATGTCCGCCCCCGCCCAGCGTTCCCTTCAGCGCGTCTCGCCTCGCGCCTTCGCCCTGATCGTCCTTCTGATCGCCGCCTGCGTGCTGGGCCTGGCGCCCATTCTGGTGCGGTTGACCGAGACGGGGCCGGCGGCCGCGGGTTTCTGGCGCTTCCTGTTCGCCCTGCCGCTGCTGACCATTCTGGCGGCGCGTGAGCCCGGCGGGATCGCGACCCCGTCGAAATGGGCGTTGCTGGCGGGCCTGTTCTTCGCCCTGGATCTCAGCTTCTGGCACTACGGCATCGTCATGACGTCCGTCGCCAATGCGACGGTGCTGTGCAACCTGACGCCAGTCGTCGTCACCCTGTTCGGCTGGTTCGTGCTGAAGGAAAGGCCGCACCGGCTGTTCCTGTTGGCCCTGGCCCTGGCCATGGGCGGCGCCTTTGCGATGGCGGCGGGAGCGGACGGCGGACAGGGGACCAATCCTCCGCTGGGCGACGCCTTCTCCCTGTCGGTGGCGGTCTGGTATTCGGGCTATTTCCTGGCGGTGAAGGCGGCGCGGCGCACGGCCGGCGCGATGCGCGTCACCTTCTGGGCCACCCTGCTGGGCGCGCCCCTGCTGCTGATCGTCGCTCTGGCGCTGGGCGAAGACATTATTCCCGCCGGGGCGGCCGGCTGGGCCGCCTGTATCGCCATGGGCATCATGCACGTCTTCGGACAAGGCGGCGTGGCGTGGGCGCTAGGCAAGCTGCCGACCTCCGTCACGGCCGTGACCATCCTGATCCAGCCGGTGGTCGCGGGCCTGCTGGGCTGGTGGATCTTCGGCGAGACCCTGACGCCGATCCAGGCCCTGGGCGGCGCCCTTGTGCTGGGCGCGATCGTGATGGCGCAGAAGTCGCAGCGGGTGAAGACGGTCACCGCCGCAGAGGCGCCAAACGGGCTCAAGTAGCGCGAAGCGCGGTAGCCGGGAACGATGCGCTCAAGTAGCGCGAAGCGCGGTAGCCGGGAACGATGCGCTCAAGCAGCGCGAAGCGCGGTAGCCCCACAAAAAGAAAACGGGCGCAGGAGAAACTCCCGCGCCCGTCCCTAAGCCTTGAAGGCTGATCGACTCAGAGAAGCTTGAGGTCGATCGCCGAAGTCTTGCCGCGCTGGTTTTCCAGCTCGTATTCGACCTTGGCGTTCTCATCGAGACCCTGAAGTCCTGCCTTCTGAACGGCGGTGACGTGAACGAACACGTCTGTTCCGCCGCCATCGGGCTGGATGAAGCCGAAGCCCTTGGTGGGGTTGAACCACTTGACCGTGCCGGTCGCCATGTCTGCGTCTCCGTAAACGCGCTTTTCCAGGCGGATCCCCCTTGGGGTGACCCGACAGTCCTCTGGACAGCTCGTTCAGGCGAAGGAGCGAAACGCGGGTATGGACCCCACGCAAAATCCGGACTGTGCTGATGTTGTCACCCGGCTTTTCGAGGCGGTCAACAGCAAAGCGATTCGCGCTGGACGCATTCAAGATTAACGACAGATGCCCCGTGCGGCGCCGTCGATGTGCAGGTGGTTGGCGTGGGCGGCGTTGTAGTCGGGCGTCAGAACCGTCGAGAATAGACGGCACGCGCCGTCGCGAACAGCATGAAGGAAGCGCGAGCCCGGCTCGCCCGCAGGACCGTCGCCGCGCCAGTCGTTCAGCACACTGACGGTCCGTCCGTCCTTCAAGGTGACGCCTGCGACATCCAGCGCATTGGCCTTGGCGTGTTCGCTGGGCCGTTCCTGATCGTCCTGAGAGCCATAGATGCGGCGGCAGGAATAGGTGCCGTAGTTCTCGACCCGCGCCGGGGCCGAACCCAGGATGTCGCGCGACGCCGGACGCAGCACCTGTCGGTCCCAGATCACGTAGCGCACCGCCAAGGGGCATTGCATGACGACGCCGGCGGGCGCGAGAGGCGTCACTTCGCCGCCCGTGATCCGCACCGCCCCACGCACGACGCAGAAGCCGCCGTCGTCGCGGTCGGCCGCCCGTTCGACCTGAACCCCCGCATTGCGCAAGGCCTGCATACAGGCCTCCGTCGCGCTGTTCACCGCCTGGGGCGAGGCGGCGGTCGGCACGTCGAAGGCGGCGACCTTGGCGGTGGTGGCCCGTCCCAAGGGCCGATCCAGATCCAGCGGCTTCCACGGCAGGTCCTGCGCCGGAGCGAAAACGTTCAACAGTGCAAAGCCCGCGCAGACCAGCAGCGCGAGCTCCCACACCAGATTCCACATGTCCGCCAGATCGCGCTTCATTCCGCCCCGTCACCGGCCGCAAACGGCCCCGCTGGCAAACGCCGCCGGGCGCGATACGTTCACGCCGCCTCGAAAGCGCGGATCAATCCCGGCATCAGTCCGGTCGCGGCCGCCCCGTCGCCCTGGTTGGTCAAGGCGATGAAGGCCGCGCCCAGACCCGGCGCCACCACGGCCGTCGCATACCACAGGGTGTTCGAACCATCGTGGGTCAGGATCGGCCCCCTGGACCAGGCTCGTCCCGGCAGAACGATCCAGCCCAGCCCATAGGGCGTTCCCTCGCCCGCCAATGGGGCAGAGAGCGTCGCGACCGTTTCGGATTTCAGCCAGCCCGCTCCCTCGTTCAGAAAAACGCCCAGCCATGTCCCATAGTCGCCCAGCGTCATGTGCGACGTGCCCGCAGGCCCGAGGGCCAGGGGATTGTCCGCGCCCGGATCGGCGGGGTCCATGGCGATCCGCCCGGACCCGGCGCCCCTATGTCCCCAGGCATTGGCGCCGCCCGTCGCATTGTTGATCGGCGCGCCGAACCCGCCGGTCGTCAGACCCAACGGGCCATAGACCTCGGCCCGCATCGCCGCTTCCCAAGGTGCGCCGGTGATCCTTTCGATGGCGACGCCGACGATCATGTAGTCGGCGTTGCTGTATTCATAGACGCCCTTGGGGCCGCTCGGCGGTGCGCCCAGCACCCGCTCGACGACGGCCGCCCGCTGTTCGGGCAGGGATCGCGGATCGTCTCGCGCCGTTATGAAAAAGACCATGCCCAGGGCGGCCGCGTCCTTGACCCCGGCCCGGTGGCCCATGAAGTCGCGGATGGTCGTCCCATCCCAGCCTGGATCGATCGTTATGCCGGGAAACAGTTCGCCCAGGGGCGCATCCCATTGGGTTCGGCCTTGTTCGACCAACCGCGCGAACAGGGCCGCCGTCATCGCCTTGGTGTTCGACCCAAAATGCCAGCGATCATCGAGCGTCGCCGGATCGTTCGCGCCGAACCGGCGCACGCCCCGGACCCCGGACCAGGCCAGCCCCTCGCGCGTCACAACCCCGCCGGCCAGAGCGACCGGGGCGAGAGCGACCGGGGCCTGGGCGGTGAAGGCTGCATCCAGGGCGGCGTCATAAGCCGCCGCAGTCCGCGCTGCGGCCGGTCGGACGCCCAACAAGGCGGTTGCGGCGCCGGCAGCCATGACGTTTCGACGATCCAGCGTCATGCGATCCCTCCTCCTGCAAGTGTCCGACCCTAGTCCGAAACCGTGCGGCGTCGCATGAGAAGATCGTAATCTCGCGCCGCTTGCCCCGATCTCACATCCGGCCCACTCTCTCGTGATGGGAAAGAAATCAGACGCCTATGACGCCGAGCTGGAGCAGATCCAGCTCGCCATCGTCCAGAGCCAGGCCTGGAGCATCGAACACGGCTCGCGCGTGGTCATCGTGCTGGAGGGTCGCGACACCGCCGGCAAGGACGGGGCCATCAAACGGCTGACCGAACACATGTCGCCGCGCCAGACCCGCGTCATCGCCCTGCCCAAGCCCAGCGACCGCGAAACCAGCCAGTGGTATTTCCAGCGCTATGTGCCCCACCTGCCGGGCGCGGGCGAGACGGTGATCTTCAACCGGTCCTGGTACAACCGCGCCGGGGTCGAGCCGGTGATGGGGTACTGCAAGCCTGAGCAGTACGCCCAGTTCATGACCGACGCGCCGCGCTTCGAGCGGATGCTGACCGACGACGGGATCATATTGATCAAGATCTGGCTGGACATCTCGCGCGAGGAACAGGCCAAACGGCTGAAGGAGCGCCGCAACGACCCGCTGAAGAAGTTCAAGCTGTCGTCGCTGGACGCCGAGGCCGAGGCGCGGTTCGACGCCTATTCCGACGCCCGCGACCGCATGCTGGACGAGACGGATCGCCCCTTCGCGCCCTGGACCGTCGTGGCCACCGACGACAAGAAGACGGCGCGGCTGAACATCGGCCGCTACATCCTGTCGGTCCTGAAACACGCCAGCGTCGAGGTGAAGAAGCCGGATCCGCAGGTCGTCTTCAGCGCCGCCAAGGCCAAGGGAAAGCTGGCGAGCTGATCGGCCTCAGGCCGTCCTGACGATCCCGCCCGTCGCCGTCACGGGCCAGGGCGTCAGCCGCCCGCCCGCGCAGGGGCCGCCCTTGCATTCGCCCGTCAGCGGCTCGAACACGGCCCCGTGCCAGCCGCACAGGATCAGCGAGCCGTCGGGCGTCAGATAGCGGTCGATCTCCATGGCGATGGGAAAGCCCGCATGGGGGCAGCGGTCGACCCAGCCGGCGACCTGGCCGTCCTTGCGCACCACGAAGCCGTGGAAGAAGGCCTCGCCGATCTGAAGCACGAAACCGCGCGAGCCGGGGTCGGCGATGTCGCCCTCGGCGCACAGGGCCACGCCGGGCGGCGTCTTCCAGACCCGCTTGCGCTCGACCGGGGCTTCCTCAGACACGCTCGGCCTTCAGCGGACGCGACAACAGGCCGTCGATCAGGCCGTCCACGTCGATCTCGCCGGCCAGCAGGGCGGCGACGCCTTCGGATATCGGGATTTCCACGCCCAGGCGCGCGGCCAGTTCGCGCACGGCGGGCGCGCTCTCGTAACCCTCGGCCACCGACCGTTTGCCGGCCAGGGCCTGTTCCACCGTCTGCCCCTGGCCCAGGGCCAAGCCCAGGCTCATGTTGCGCGACTGCGGGCTGGAGCAGGTCAGGACCAGGTCGCCCAGACCGCACAGGCCCGCCACCGTCTCGGCCTGACCGCCCATAGCGACGGCGAGACGGGTCATTTCCGCAAAGCCGCGCGTGATCAGGGCGGCATGGGCGCTGCGGCCCAGTTGGCGGCCCTCGGAAATGCCGCAGGCGATGGCCAGCACATTCTTCAACGCCCCGCCCGCCTCGGCGCCCACCAGATCGGTCGCCAGATAGGGCCGGAAACCCGGCGCCGACAGGGTGTTCAGCAGGGCCTGGCCCAGCGCCGCATCGGCGCAGGCCAGGGTGACGGCGGTGGGCAGGCCGCGCGACACCTCGCCCGCGAAACTGGGGCCGGACAGGACGGCGGCGGGCGCGTCCGGCAGGGTCTCGGCCAGCACCTCGGTCATCAACTTCATCGTGCCGCGCTCGACCCCCTTGGAGCACAGCACCACCGGCACGCCGGCGCGGTGATGGGGCGCAAAGGCCGTCAGGGTGGCGCGCATATGCTGGGCCGGGGGCACGGCCAGGATCACGTCGCAGTCGGCTAGGTCCGCCAGGTCCGCCGTGAACTTCAGTTCGTCCGCCAACGGCACGCCGGGCAGATACAGGTCGTTGGCCCGCGTCGCCCGCAAGGTCTCGACCAGCTTCTGCTCGCGCGCCTGCAGCGTCGTGTCGAGCCCTGCCCGGACGCAGACCTGCGCCAGGGCCGTGCCCCAGGCGCCCGCGCCGATGACCCCTGCCGTGCGGAATTCCATACGCCCTCCCGAGGCTTCTTTATCGTTCACGCCTTTGCGCCCTTGCGGCCGGGCTTGTGCGAAGGATCGGACAGGGCGCGCGCTTCGTCCAGCGGCCATCGTGGCCGTGCGACCACGTCGATGTCGCTGGTCAGCCCCAGGGCTAGCCTCTCAGCCCCCGCCAAGGCGATCATCGCCGCATTGTCGGTGCAATAGGCCATGGGCGGCGCCAGGAAGTCGAAGCCGTGCCGGGTCGCCGTGGCCTCCAGCGTCGCGCGGATGGTCTTGTTGGCGGCGACCCCGCCCGCCACCACAAAAAGTCGGTGGTCATGCGTCTCGGCATAGGCCGCCAGCGCCCGCTCGGACCGATCCGACAGCTGTCGCGCGATGGCGTTCTGAACTGCGTCGGCCAGGTCCGCCTTGTCCTGGTCCGTCTCGCACGTCTGGGCGATGCGGAAGGCCGCCGTCTTCAGGCCCGAGAAGGAGAAGTCGCAGTCCTTGCGGCCCAGCAGAGCGCGCGGAAGATCGATCTTGGATCCATCGCCCTGCGCCGCAAGCCGCTCCAGCGCCGGCCCGCCCGGATAACCCAGGCCCAGGGCCTTTGCGATCTTGTCGAAGGCCTCGCCCGCCGCGTCGTCGATGGTTGCGCCGATCCGGCTCATGTCGCCGATGCCGCGCACCTCCAGCAGCTGACAATGGCCGCCCGACACCAGCAGCAGCAGAAAGGGATAGGCGACCTCCGCCCCCAGCCGTGCCGACACCGCATGGCCTTCCAGATGGTTGACCGCCACAAGGGGCAGGCCGCGCGCCAGGGCCGCCGCCTTGCCGAAGCTCAAGCCCACCATGACCCCGCCGACCAGACCCGGCCCGGCCGTCGCCGCGATCGCGTCCAGCCCGTCATAGCCCATGTCCGCCTCGGCCATCGCGCGGCGCGTGACCTCGGCGATCATCTCGACATGGCTGCGCGCCGCGATCTCGGGCACCACGCCGCCATAGGCCGCATGGTCGTCGATCTGGCTGTGAACGACCGAGGACAGGACCTCGGCCCGGCCGCCCATTTCAGAAGGGTGCAGGCGCACGACCGAGGCCGCGGTCTCGTCGCAGCTGGTCTCCAGGCCCAGCACCGTCAGCGCATGACCGGGGCGAGGGGGGACATCCCGTCCAGTTGCCGCATGGGCGCGGCTGCTATAGTCGGCGGAACTCTCCATCGGGTCGAGGTAGCGACCCGGCGACCGGTGCGCAACGCTCATGACCTTTCCTCTCCGCATCGGCACCCGGCGCTCCAAGCTGGCTCTGGCCCAGTCCGGCATGATGCAACGCGCCATCGGCCGCGCCCTGAACGTGCCCGAGGCCGAAATCGAGACCGCCATTCCCCTGGTTGAGATCGTCACCACCGGCGACCGCATTCAGGACCGCCGCCTGCTGGATGTCGGCGGCAAGGCCCTGTTCACCAAGGAGATCGAGGAGGCGCTGCTGGCCGGCCGGATCGACATCGCCATCCATTCGATGAAGGACGTCCCCGCCGAACAGCCCGACGGCCTGTGCATCGCCGCCATTCCCGCACGCGAGGACGCCCGCGACGCCTTCATCAGCCGCGACTTCGACAGTTTCGACGCCCTGCCCTTCGGCGCCCGCCTGGGCACCGCCAGCCTGCGTCGCCAGGCCCAGGCCCTGGCCCTGCGGCCCGACCTGAAGGTCGAGATGCTGCGGGGCAACATCGACACCCGACTGCGCCGCGCGGCCGAGGGCGATTTCGACGCCATATTGCTGGCCGTCTCCGGCATGACCCGCCTGGGCGTCACCGAACACATTCGCGAGAAACTGTCGCTAGACGCTTTTCTGCCCGCGCCGGGCCAGGGCGCCCTGGCCATCCAGACCCGCGCCGCCGACATCGACGCGCCCTGGGTCGCCGCCCTGAACCACCCCCAGACCGCCATCGCCGTCGCCGCCGAGCGCGGGGCCATGATGGCGCTGGAGGGGTCGTGCCGCACCGCCGTCGGCGCCTACGCCGTGATCGCCAACGATGCGCTGCACCTGACCACGGAAATGCTCAGCCCCGACGGTTCGGCCCGCTGGCGCCGTGTCGGCGACCTGCCTCAACCGACCGAAGCCGACGCCCGCGCCCTGGGCCAGCGGCTGGGCGGCGAGGTCCACGCCTCCGCCGGCGATCAGGTGGTCGATCCCGCGACCCTGGACGGATGACTGCCCCCGTCGCTGAAGCCAAGCCCGCCCGCATCTGGATCACGCGCGCAGAACCCGGCGCCTCTCGCACCGCCGCACGCCTGCGAGACATGGGGTTCGAGCCGATTATCGCCCCCCTGCTGGCGATCGAGAACCTGACCCCGCCCGTCCCCGACCTGGCCCGCTTCAACGCCCTGGCCTTCACCAGCATCAACGGCGTCGCCGCCTTCGCCGCCCTGACCCGCGAACGCGACCGCCCGGTCTTCGCCGTGGGCGATGCGACCGCCCAGGCCGCCCGCGACGCCGGTTTCGCCGACATCCGCTCCGCCTCCGGCGACCTCCACGCCCTCGCTCGCCTGATCGCCTCCGAACTGAACGACGGCGTCGTTCTGGCCCCGCAAGCCGAAACCCCTGCCGGCGACTTCGACGCCGCCCTGGCCAATGCCGGCGCCCGCAACGTCTCGATCCAGCCCCTGACCGTCTACCGCGCCAGACCCACGACCGTCGCCGCACCCACGATATTCGACGCGGTCCTGCTCCACTCCCCCCGCGCGGCGAAGATCCTGACCGAACAGGACATCGCCCGAATGTCGCGCGCCGTCACGGCCTGCATTTCCGCCGCCGCCGCCGCCCCGCTGGTCACCCTGGGCCTGACGCCGGCCGTGGCCCAAACGCCCGACGAAGCCTCATTGCTCACGATCTTGAAAGCGGCGCTTGGCAAGCGCGATGCGGCCGTATAAAGACCCCGTCTCGCGCGGACTGCTTCGTCCGTCGCAACCGGGCCGCTTTAGCTCAGCCGGTAGAGCACATCATTCGTAATGATGGGGTCAGGTGTTCGAGTCACCTAAGCGGCACCACTTTTCCGAGCGCGGCTCGCGCCGGAAGCGACGGCGAGAACACCGTCACATGTCTCAATGGTTGAATTCACACTGATCAGCACACGTAGCACTCCCTAGTGGAGCAGCTTTGGCTTGACGGCGTCGGCGTTTTGGGGCCATGGCGCCGCATTAGTCCTGTCCGTAGGCCCAAATGAACGACGCAGTAGATCCCGTAGACATCGCCATCGGCGGCCGCATCCGCACGCGTCGCGAGGAACTTCGTATCACTCAGGCGCAGTTGGCCGCCGGCGCCGGCGTGACCTTCCAGCAGATTCAGAAGTACGAGCGGGGCGTCAATCGCGTTTCGGCTGCGCGCCTTCTACAGATCGCATCGGTCCTGAAATCGACCGGCGCGGCCCTGCTGGGCGAGTTGGAAACGGCCGAAGGCGACGAGCTTGCGCTGGCCGCCCCCGGGGTGGCCGAACTGCTGGCCGCCTTCCGCGGGATCAAGGACGCCGCTCAACGCGACGCCCTTCTGACCGTGGCCAAGGGCCTGCGCGGCTGATCAGGCGCGGTTGCTGACGCTCTTCAGCAACTGCTCCACCTCGTCCCGCCGTTCCGAGGGCGCGTCCAGAGCCGTGGCCGCGAGCCACGATTGAATCGCGGCCAGCGCGCGCATGTCGCGGCCATCCGAGCGGCCCGCGTCCGCCAAGCTCTGGCGAATGATCTCGATCATGCAGACTGCTTCGACCGCCGTGCTGGGCGCATGATCCAGCAGGGTGGTTTCGGCCGCCTCCATCGGCGCCAGGTCCAGCTCGACCAGCAGGTTCTCGCCGCTGGCCGACAGGGATTGCGATCCGACCTGCTGGGCCAGATTGGCCGTCTCAAGCCACGAGCGGAACAGGGGCATGAAGCCGTTGGCGGTTTGGCTGTTCATTGGACTGTGACCTTGTGTGGCGCGCGACCGGATGCGGGCCGTGATTGGGGATGGGCGTAGGGGGCGGCGCGCGCCTCCCATACGCCGAAGAGAGCGAGGAGCAGCAGCTCGAACCAGACGACCATGCGGGTCGATACGATCGACCAGAGAAGCGCGTCGGAACCGGCGATGCCTGCCAGATGGGTCGAGACGGCTATAAGCTGGGCGCCGGCCGCCAGAAGCAGCCACCAGCGGTCGTATCGCAGCGCCAATCCTACCAGCAGGCAGAACATGGCGAACGACAGCGACGCCACCCCCCATCGGAAATGCCCGATGAACAGATGGTCCACGAACGGCGTGCCCCATTGCAACGCGAACAGGGCGACGACGACGATCCGCTCGGGCGTGCGGCCTTTCCATAGCAGAAGCGCCATGACCGCGTAGGTCAGCCCCTCAAGCAGCAGGGACAGCGGCGACCACATTCCCGCAGCAGCGATCAGGCGGCGATCGCGAAGGGCGCGACGCCGGTCGGAGGCACGGCCTTGTCCTCGCGAGGGCCGTCCATATACCAGCCGACCTGGTGTTCGTCGGCGACCTGGGCCAGTTCGCCGTGACTGGCGATGACCGCGCCGCGAACCTCGGCCAACTGGCTGAGACCGCGCACCATATTGGCCAGGGCGTCCTGACCGACTTCCGCTGCCAGACGGGCCTCGACCCGACCTTCCAGCGCCGTCTGGACCAACCGGCAGACCTCGATCATCGCCTGATCGACGGCGTGTTCGGTGGTTCTGACCTGCCGCGCCACGCGAACGCCGACGTGCATATTCTTCATTGGCTCATCTCCCGTTAAGCCGTGTTGTCAGCGCATTTCAGCGGGAGCGAGCCGGTCGAAAAGGGATGGAACCACCATGCCCGCCGTCACGATCCCGATGGCGAACAGCAGGGCGATGGCGGCGCCGGCGACGATGACCCCCACTCTCGCCAGAGCGCCGCGGGGCGGAGCCGGCAGAAGCCAGGACGTCGTTCGGTCGGAAACCGCATCGTCAGACTGTTCGGCCGACGTGGGATCATTCAGCGGATAGGGGCCGGTGTTGGGAATGAGTATCGACGCCTCTGAGTAGACGCTACTCAGCCGACGCGCCGCCAGTTTGCGATCCGATACGCCCAGTTTGGCGTAGGCCCGGTGCAGGTGATTGCCGACGGTGCGGGGCGAAATGCCGAGCCGTGCGGCGATCTCCTTGTCCTCCAGGCCCTGGCCGGCGAGGTGGACACATTCGCTTTCTCTCGTCGTCAGGCTGTCAGGCATTCGATCCCCCGCAGCCTGTTTACCCTAAAATCCAACGCTGTCAGCCGATCCGCACGGCGTGCGAAGCACTTTCCGTTTTATCGCCCGACGTCAGATCACTTGAACATATAAGCATATCTTTATATGTCTGATCGCCTGACACAGACAGGAGCCTCTCTTGGCCGCTCGTTCCTCCTTCCTCTTCACCTCGGAAAGCGTTTCCGAAGGTCACCCCGACAAGGTCGCGGACCGCATCTCCGACACGGTCGTCGACGCCTTCCTGGCCAAGGATCCCGAGGCGCGCGTGGCGTGCGAGACCCTGGTCACGACCCAGCGCATCGTTCTGGCCGGCGAAGTCCGCGCCACCCAGCCGGGCAACACGAAGGAACAGAACGAAGCCTTCACCCAAGGCATCATCGACAGCCTGGAGCCGCTGGTCCGCGCCGCGGTCAAGGACATCGGCTATGAGCAGGACGGCTTCCACTGGGAGACGGCGGAGTACGCCTGCTACCTGCACGCCCAGTCGGCCGACATCGCCGTCGGCGTCGACTCGACCAACGAGAAGGACGAGGGGGCGGGCGACCAGGGCATCATGTTCGGCTATGCGTCGAACGAGACGCCGGAACTGATGCCGGCGACCCTGCAGTACAGCCACAACATCCTGAAGCGCCTCGCCGAGGTTCGCCACGCCGGTGGCAGCCTGCTGGAGCCGGACGCCAAGAGCCAGGTCACGATCCTGTACGAAGACGACAAGCCTGTGCGTGCGACCTCCATCGTGCTTTCGACCCAGCATGCACCAGGCAAGGCCGTCGAGGTCGAAGCGTTCGTGAAACCTCTTATCCTCGAAGTCCTGCCGGAAGGCTTCACCGACGAGAATACCGTCTGGCACATCAATCCGACCGGCATCTTCGAGATCGGCGGGCCTGATGGCGACGCCGGCCTGACCGGCCGCAAGATCATCGTCGACACCTACGGCGGCGCGGCGCCCCACGGCGGCGGCGCCTTCTCGGGCAAGGACCCGACCAAGGTGGACCGTTCGGCGGCCTACGCCTGCCGCTACCTGGCCAAGAACGTGGTAGCGGCGGGTCTGGCCGACCGCTGCACCATCCAGATCTCCTACGCCATCGGCGTAGCCAAGCCCCAGTCGATCCACGTCGATCTTCACGGCACGGGCAAGATTTCGGAAACGGTCCTGGAAGACAAGATCCTGGACCTGATCGGCGGCGCCACGCCGCGTGCGATCCGTCAGCATCTGCAACTGAACAAGCCGATCTACGCCCGCTCGGCCGCCTATGGCCACTTCGGCCGCGAACCCGATGCGGACGGCGGCTTCAGCTGGGAAAAGACCGATCTGGTCGAGAAACTGAAGGCGCTCGCTTAAAGCGTCAGGCGGCCTGGTCGATGACCAGGCCGCGCACGCCCGTCAAATTGGCGTCGGTCAAGTCGATTTGACGGGTATGGGCGCCGTGCAACGTCGCGCGGCCCAAGTCGGCGCCCACCAAGATCGCACGTTTCAGATCGGCGCCGGACAAGTCCACGCCGCGCAGCACTGCCCCTGTCAGATCGGCCGGCATCAAGCGATCTGCCGTGATCAACAACGGCCCCAGTTGGGCTTCGCGCATGTCCGCGCCGTTCAACCGGGCGCCCTTCAGACGCGCCCCGCGCAGGTCGGCGCGTCGCAGTTTGGCGGACCTCAGATCGGCGTTTTCGAGCTGGGCGCCCTGTAGCTGAACCCCCTCCATGTCCAGGCCGTAAAAGACCGCGCCCTTGGCAGACAGGGCGGTCAGGTTCAGGCCCGTGATCGACTTCAGCGGACGCAGATCGACGCCGTCGAAGACCGAAGGCTGCCCCTCGGACCCGCCGGTCTCGCACCAGCGCGCATGTTCGCGCAGCATTTCGGCGGCCGGCATCCGGTCCACGGATTCGCAGGCGGACTTGTTGTCCGTCAGCGCGCCCTGCATGTCCGCGCCGTCGGCGCGCCACATCGTCATCTTGCAGCCCACCAGAATGGCGTCGCGCAGATCGGCGCCCGACAGGTCCGCACCGGACAGATCGGCCCCGGCCAGGTCCGTGCCGCGGAAGTTGGCCTGTTTCAGATTGGCCCGGACCAGCTTGCAGTCCTTCATCACCGCGCCCGAGAAGTCGGCCTTCATGGCGATGACGCCCGACATCTTGGAGCGTTGCAGATTGGCGCCGGACAGGTTGGCGCCCACGGCCTCAGTCTCCTCGCGATGGCGCGGCTCGATGACCTTGAAGCCCAGTTTGGCGTCGGCGGCGGCGATGGTGCCTTCGCGCAGATCGGCTTCGAACATGTCGGCGCCCGACAGGTCCGCACCGCGCAGGCAGGCCCCGCGCAGATCCGCGCGACGCAGGCTGGCCTCGGCCAGGATCGCGTCCTGCATGTCCGCGCCGAAGAAGTTGGCGTTGTCGAGCTTGGCCCCCGTCAGGTCGCAGCCTTCGAGGCAGGCGGCGGCGAAATCGGCATCGGCGAGATTGCGGCCCTTAAGGCTGAGGCCCGACAGGTCCATCCAGGCGAAGACCGCACGGGCGCCGCCGGGGCGGGCCTGGAACAGCCGGTCATGCCGGGCGCAGACCAGGTCCAGCTCCGCCTGCGTCAGGCGTTTTCTCACGATGGGTTCCGCCAGTGCCATTTCGACACAGTGCGCCCGTCTGACTTAAGAAACCCTTGAGCGACAGGCGGTTGTCAGACGGTGAGCAGGCCCTGCTCGTCGAGCGCCTCGGCGAGCTCGCCGGGGCCGGTCCACAGGCGGGTGTAACCGGCCTCGCCCAGTCGTTTCAGCTCGGTGACCAGATCGGCCTTGGGCGAGGCGACGAAGCGGCCGTCGAAGCCGACGCCGTCCTCGCTGATCCGCACCATGGGTCGGCCGGTTTCCAGCCGATGCAGGAAGCCTTCGCACAGGTCGGCGCCTTCATCGCACATCAGGCCGGTCTCGACGGTCAGGCCCTGGGCGCGCAGGCGTTCTGTGCCGCGGCCGGCGGCGAACGGCGACGGGTCCAGACAGGCGATGACGACGCGGGCCACCCCGGCCTCGGTCAGGAAGTGGGCGCACGACTTGCGGCCCGACGACCTCGCGCCGCACGGCTCCAGGGTGACATAGACGGTCGAACCGACCACCTCTGCGCCGGCGGCGGGCACGGCCTGCTCCTCGGCGTGGGGACGGCCGCCCGGCGCGGTGGCGGCCTGGGCGATCACCCGGCCGTCCTTGACGATGACGCAGCCGACCGCCGGATTGGGCCAGGTCTCGCCCATTCGCCCGGTCGCCAGGGCGATGGCCTGGGCCATGAAGGCCTGGTCGGCTGCGCTCCAGCTCATGATGCGGTCGGCAGCGCTTCGGCGCGGGCGGCGTCGAGATAACGGGCGGCGGTGGGCTTCAGCTCCGCGTCCAGATCGATCTCCAGCGGATTGCCCGTGGGGATTTCGACGCCGACGATCTGGTCGTCCGGCACGCCGAACAGCAGTTTGACGATGGCCCGCAGAGAGTTGCCGTGGGCGGCGATCAGCACGTTCTCGCCGGCCTTCAGGCGCGGCGCGATCTCGGCGTCCCAATAGGGTTTGACCCGATCCAGCGTGGTCTTCAGGCTTTCGGTGTCGGGAATGGCCTTTCCAGCGTAGCGCGGATCGGCGTTGAAATCGAACTCCCCGCCCGGCGCCAGCGGGGGCGGCGGCACGTCATAGCTGCGGCGCCAGACCTTGACCTGGTCCTCGCCGTGCTTCTCGGCCGTCTCGGCCTTGTTGAGACCCGTCAGCCCGCCATAGTGGCGCTCGTTCAGGCGCCAGTCCTCGATCACCGGCACGTCGGTCAGGCCCGCCGACTGCAGGGCCAGTGCGCCGGTGCGTTTGGCGCGCGTCAGGACCGAGGTGAACATGACCGCCGGCTTGAACCCGGCCTCGGCGATCAGTTCGCCGCCGTGACGCGCCTGGGCCTCGCCCTCCGCGGTCAGATCGACGTCGACCCAGCCGGTGAAGCGGTTTTCGAGGTTCCACTGGCTCTGGCCATGGCGGAGCAGGATCAGGCGCGGCATTCGGTCGGTCCTTCGGGAAACGGTCTTTCGGGGTAGGACGCCCTCCGAAGTCGGTCAAGGCTCACCGGGATCAAGCCGTCGCCCGGCTTGCTGCTCCGGGCGCACGGCGGTAACAGTCGGCCGATGTCAGACCGTCTGTTCTTCCCCCTGGCGCTCGGCGTCGCCGTCGTGATGATCGCGCTGGCGACCGTCTGGCCGTAAGGCGGGCCGCAGCCCGCCCCCATCCTTCGCCCTTTTCGTCTAGAACAGGATCTTGCGCAGGTTGATGCGGAAGACCCGGCCCTGCGGGTCCAGATAGTCCCGCTGATAGTTGACGGGCGTGGCGCCGTCGCTGCTGGTCACCGAAATCCGGTCGTCGAAGATGTTCTGAACCCCGAACCCGATCCGCGTCCCCTTCAGGAACGGGAAGCGTTCGACCCAGGACGTGCGCTGGGTCAGGTCGGCGAAGGCGAACAGATTGACCGTCGTCCGTCCCGAAAAGTCCAGGTCGGGCGAACCGAGCGCATCGCCGTTGACCGTGGCGCCCGCGCGCCAGTTGGCGTTGACGAAGGCGCCCAGCCCGTTCTTGAACAGGCCGGTCTGAAGCTGGACCTCATGGCGCGACTGACCGCCCGAGCCGGAGATCGAGTCGCCGTCCAGCAGGTCCAGCGGCGCCAGACCCTCGCGGATCACGACCTCGTCCTGAACGCGCCAGGTGTGGGTCAGCGACAGGTTGAACATGCCCTGGCCGGGCTGCATCCCCGGCCCGCGCGAGCCGCGCATCCGTCCGCCGCCGGGGCCTCCAGGGCCACGTGGGCCGCCACCTGCCATTGCCCCACCACCGCCGGGACGCCCACCCGCTCCCTGGCCGGCCTCAACGGGGTTCGGCTTGCCGAAGGGACGCGAAAAGTTGAAGCCCCATTGCACGTCCTGCTGCTCGCGCTTGAAGAAGTTCAGCGGCCGGGCGTCGATGGACAACAGATTGCCGTCGGCGTCGCGCACGAACCGGTCCGGCAGGGCCGCTTCCAGGTCCGGGGTGATGGCGGGGAAGCTGGAGATCTCGTCGTCCGCCTCGGTGCGGGTATAGGCCAGGTTCAGCCGGAAATCCTGGGCCGACAGCGGCTGCCAGTTCATGCCCAGCTTCAGGATGCGCCGATCCTCGGCCTTCAGATTGGGGTCGCCGCCGGTGATCTGGTTGATTTCGACCGTCTGGCTGTTGCGGAAGTCGAAGACGGGGGTGTTCGGCGTCGATATCGTCGGGTCGTTCAACTGCTGGACAGTCGGCGCCTTGCCCTCGTCGGAATAGTTGGCCGACAGCGACAGACGCTCGACCGGGGACCAGTTCAGGCCCGCGCCGACGGCGGTGACGCCGCCGAAGTCGGACAGTTCCTGATAGGCCAGGTTCACATTGGCCGACAGGTCGCCGATCTTGGGCAGGATGCCGCGATCGACGTTCGAGATCGGCAGGTCGAAGTTGGCCTGGACGCTGCCCGAGTTGCGCGACTGCGATCGATCCACGGCGACGCCGGAGCGCACGCTTTCGGAGTCCAGCGACTGATAGCCGGCGCCGACCTTGAAGGTCGAGGTGATGTCCCCCGCCGGCAGCTCGTACGGCCGGCCGTTCAGCACCAGTTCGGCCGTCGCCGTCTGGGCCAGCGAGTTGGCGGTGTCGCGTGGATTGACCGTGGCCCGGCTGGTCAGATCGCCGAAGGGATTGACCGTCAGATCGCCCGCGATCAAGGCCTGCAGCGCGATCTCGTCCACGCCCCGCCCGGTTGAGGTGTCGGTCTCGACACGGCTGTATTCCCCCGTCGCCGTCCAGCGCCAGTCGCCGACATAGCCGTCGAAGACCGTGCCCAATTCGGCGGTGCGGGTGTCGGTCTTGCGCGTCAGGGAGCCGGGCAAGTCCAGATAGCTGAACACGGTCTCGTCCTGGCCGGACGGCGAAAAGGGATTGGTCCCCGGCACGTTCAGCAGAAGGTTGGGCAGGCCCTGGTAGCTGAAGCTGCTGGAGTCTTCCAAACTGCCGCTCAGCGTCATTCCGACCTTGTCGTTCAGGTCGTGCTTGTAGGTTCCGGCTACCGAAACCTCGTCGGTCTTGGGCAGTAGGGTGCGATAGGCGTTCGCCTCTTCACCGGTCGCTCCACCGGCCGTGGCGCTACGGTCGATATCGCGCTCGGTCTCGAACAGGGTGTTGGCGGTCGTGCCGTTGATGTCCAGCGACCAGCGGTCGCCCCCGGCGATGCGAAGGACGTTGTTCTCGCTGGAGGTGGTCGTACGCCCGCCCTGTTCGGGGCGGCTGACGTTGACCGAGGCCGTCAGGGACTTGAAGTCCGCCTTCAGGACGATGTTCACCACCCGCTGATTGGCGCTGTAGCCATAGGACAGCGCCGTCTCCTCCGGCAGGACGTCGAAACGCTCGATCGCCTCGGGCGGGATGCCGCGGATTTCGCGGAAGCCCGAGATGCGGCGTCCATTGACCAGAAAGACCGGGGACCCGCCCCGCGCGCTGCGCGTCTGGGCTTCCAGCAGGGTGATCAGCTCGCCGATGTTGGTCGCGCCGAACGCCTGGATCTGGGCGGTGTCATAGGAGACGATCGGCTCCTGCCCGCCCAGGGCCACGCCGCGACGCGCGGCCGTGACCTCGATCTCCGGCAGCACCGTCGTGGGCTCTTCCTGGGGAGTCTCGGCTGCGGTGGTCTGGGCCGCCGTGGTCTGGGCGACGCCGGCCGTGGGGGCCAGAGCCAACAACATAAGCGCGATTTGGGTCATAGAACGACGGTCCGGGAAACGAATTCAGCCCCCTGCAGGACGGTACAAACATGGCCGTAAAACGACACAATTCATGAAGAAACAGAAAGCGTTGCACCCTTTCAACACAGCGAAAAAAGTCGCGACGGATTAGGTGGTCCGGCGCGTTGAAGCTGATCGGGGTGCGTCCGAAAAGCCGTCTCTCAGACGTCGGCGACGGCGACGTCCGGGTTCGCCGTCGGCCAACCAGGGAGTCGATCAAGGAAGACTCCGCGTTGACCACCCCCGGGCTTTCGGCTATATGCCCGCCCTCTTGAGATTTCCGCGCCGTGGACGTGTGCTCCGCGGCGTTTTCCGTTCGAAGGTTTGACATGGCCAACAACCCCGGCGCCCGCAAGGCGATCCGCAAGATCGAAGCGCGTACCGAAGTGAACAAGGCGCGCCGTTCGCGCGTCCGCACCTATCTGCGCAAGTTCCAGGAAGCTCTGGCCGGTGGCGACGCCGCCGTCGCCAAGACCGCTTTCGTCGAAGCTCAATCCGAGCTGATGCGCGCAGTCTCCAAGGGCGTCGTTCACAAGAACACCGGCTCTCGCAAGGTGTCGCGCCTGGCCGCCCAGCTGAAGAAGCTGTCGGCCGCCTGAGCCAAATTTAATCCGACGCGGACGGAGCAGCTGTCGCTGTTTCGTTGTGGGATTATGAAGCAATATCAACGCCGAAGGAGCGCATGCTCCTTCGGCGTTTTGCGTTGTGTCGCTAAGGTGCAATTTTGAAATCTGTGCTCGTCGAGCGGCAGTTCGCCGGAAATTCCAAGCAGGATCAGGGTTTGACGGAGTCAAACAATTTAACTGCGAATCGACCAACGAATCAGCGTTGACCCACCCGGCTCGCAGCGTAAGTTTTGGCCTCTAACGCACTTCCATCCCAGCACGGATGAAGACGGCGCGGGACTTGGTTTCGCGTTGGCGGGAGATGTCTGTCCAGAGGTTCGACCCCGTCCGAAAAGCATCGCTTTTCGGCGCAGGAGAAGTCGTCCCTGAACCATCGCCCTGAAGCTGCGGAAGGTCGGATTTGGTTTTGGACTGGGCGGGCAAGATGGTTGGGGGCGCAACGGCGATGGCGGGCGGAACGAAGGCGTCGGGAATGACGGACCCGGACCGCATCTGGAGCGAGGCCTCTCTGCGTTTGCGCGCCGAGATCGGCGACGGCCCCTTCTCGTCCTACATCGCCCCGTCGGCGGTCCGGCTGGACAACACCGGCGGCCTGATCCTGGTCACCCCCACCGCCTATGCCCGCGACTGGGTGCGCAAGAACGCCCTGCGCCGCATGAATGAGCTGTGGCTGGGGCTGGACGGCCTGAACCGCCGCCTTGAGGTGCGCTGCCGCGCCGAAGTGGGTTCGGCCCCGCCGGCCTCGGCCGTGTTGTCAGGCAATGCGGCCGACGCCGCGCCTCGCCTGGCCGCCTTCGCCTCGACGCCCCATATCGCGCCCGCCGCCCCCATAAGCGCGGACGGCGCACGCGCCGTGCGCGCCGCCGGCCTGCAGGACCGCCTGACCTTCGACAGCTTCGTGGAGGGTCAGGGCAACGCCTTCGCCCTGGCCATCGCCAAACAGGTCGCCAGTTGGGCCGACGGTCACTTCAACCCCGTCTTCTTCTGCGGCCCCTACGGCTACGGCAAGACCCACCTGCTGAACGCCATCGCCTGGGAGGCCCAGCGCCTGCGGCCCGAGGCCAAGGTGGTCTATCTGACCGCCGAACGTTTCCTGTCCACCTTCGTCAAGGCGATGCAGGACCGCTCGACCGCCGCCTTCAAGGAGAGCTTGCGGAGCGCCGACATGCTGCTGCTGGACGACGTCCAGTTCGTGGGCGGCAAGACGAGCACCCAGGAAGAACTGCTCTCGACCCTGACCGCCCTGATCGAGGACGGCAAACGCATCGTCTTCTCGGCCGACCGCGCGCCCATGGCCCTGACCGAGGTCGAGCCGCGCCTGCGCAGCCACCTCGCCGCCGGCCTGACCTGCCCGGTCGAGGCGGGCGACCGCGAGCTGAAGATCGCCGTGGCCCAGAACCGTCTCAAGGCCCTGTCGGCCCTGGGCGTCGTTCAGGGCGAGGCCAATCCCGAGGTTCTGGCCCAGCTGGTGGATCGCACCCCCGGCTCGATGCGCGAGCTTGAGGGCGCCGTGAACACCTTGGCCGCCGCCGCCGGATCGCGCCTGTCCTCCGTCTCGGTGGACGAGGCCTCGACCCTGCTGGGCGCCGCCATGCGCGGCGGACCCGAGCGCCGCATCACCGTGGACGAAATCCAGAAGACGGTCGCCGACCACTTCAACATGAAACAGGCCGATCTGCTGAGCGAGCGCCGCACCCGTGCGGTCGCCCGTCCCCGCCAGATCGCCATGTATCTGTGCAAGCAGCACACGACCCGCTCCTATCCCGACATCGGTCGGCGTTTCGGCGGTCGTGATCACACCACGGTCCTGCACGGCGTGCGCAAGATCGAGGAGCTGATGCCGCAGGACGACCAGATCGCCCGCGACGTCGAGGCCCTGACGCGCAAGCTTCGCGGCTGAAGCTGTGGAGCAGCGGGTCTGACCCGTTGCTCCCGCCGCGCAATCCGCTAGTGTCCGAGGTCACTTAACCGCGGCCATCTGCGAATCGGCCGCGCCGGGCGAGACGACATGCAGCTGACCATCGAACGATCCGCGCTCCTCAAGGCCTTGGGCCACGTCCAGAGCGTCGTCGAACGTCGAAACACCATTCCGATCCTGTCCAACGTCCTGCTGTCCGCAGGCCGCGACCGGCTGGCCTTCGCCGCCACCGATCTGGACATGGAGATGGTCGACGAGGCCGAGGCCCAGGTTCAGGTCGAGGGCCAGATCACGGCGCCCGCCCACACCCTTTATGAAATCGTCCGAAAGCTGCCGGAAGGCGCCGAGGTCTCGCTGCTCTATTCGGGCGACGATCCGCGCCTGGTCGTCTCGGCCGGTCGGTCACGCTTCAACCTGCCGGTCCTGCCGGCGGGCGACTTCCCCGTCATGTCCACCGACAGCGCCGGCGCCTCCTACGTCATGCCCAAGGAGGACCTGGCCCGCTTGATCGACAAGACCCGGTTCGCGGTCTCGACCGAGGAAACCCGCTACTATCTGAACGGCCTTTATCTGCACACGGTGTCGGAGGCCGGCGTGCCCCTGCTGCGCGCCGTCGCCACCGACGGCCACCGCCTGGCCCTGGCCGAGACCCCGGCGCCCGAGGGCGCGGCCGGCGGCCCTGGCGTGATCGTGCCGCGCAAGACCATCGATCAGGTCCGCCGCCTGCTGGACGACGCGGGCGGCCCGGTCGAGGTCACCGTCTCGGCCCAGAAGATCCGCTTCCAGATGGGCGAGGCGTCCCTGACGTCCAAGGTCATCGACGGCGCCTTCCCCGACTATCTGCGCGTCATTCCCAAGGGCAACGACAAACAGGCCGACATCGACAACGCCCTGTTCGCCAAGGCCGTCGATCGCGTCGCCACCATCTCGGCCGAAAAGAGCCGTTCGGTGAAACTGGCCTTCGACAACGACCGGGTGAAGCTGACCGTCCGCAACATGGAAGCCGGCCAGGCCGAGGAAGAGGTCGAGATCGGCTATTCCGACGAACCGTTCGAGATCGGCTTCAACGCCCGCTACCTGCTGGACGTCGCCGGCCAGATCACCGGCGAGAACGCCGCCTTCCGCTTCGCCGACCCGGCTTCGCCGACCCTGGTCCTCGACCCGGCCGATCCGGGCGTTCAATATGTGCTGATGCCGTTGCGTGTCTGATAGCCATGGGCATGGCGGAACGGTGATCAAAAAGGCGAGGTGGAGACTTTGGACTCCGCTCGTGATGTCGTTCTTGGGTCTTGGCGCTTACGTCGGCATTTACGCTTGGTTTTCGAGCCTTGAGGGTCGCGAAGAATTCCTTCGCTCCTTCACGAGTTCCATTACCGACGCGGTCATAATCGTTGCACCAGGTTTGGTGATGCTCGCCCTATGCGGCGAAGCGATACGGTCGCTGTTCTGGGGAGATTATATCGCCCCTGGTCATCGCGGCGTCCGCTTTCGGATCAACGGTCGCAAGCATTTCCTTCTCTGGGAACGGGTGAGGAAGTTCCGCGTCGAAACGCCCGTGGTGGGCCAAGAGGGTGTGGTCGGATGGGACTACAGTGACGATCTCCGTAGCGAAAAACGCATAAAGAGTTCGGCGGCGACGACACTGGATGGCGATTTCGGCCTCGGCTGGCAAGGTGGGCCAGACGCCGTTTGTGCGTCGCTGGAAGATTGGAGATCGCGCCATTCCGCCCCCCTAGTCTTTCAAGAAGAGAGAAGCGCGGCGCATCCTGACGGCGGTCAGGACGGAACAGACCTGCCAATGTTTTTGACGGTGCGCGCGGACACACGAAAAGCGCTTGGGCCGCTACTATTGATCTGGTGCTGCTTCTTCGCACTGTTCGCCCTGCCGATCTGGATTACGGCCATGGCAGCTCCAAGTGGCCAGGGGCTGACGGTATGGACGAGACTTGCAGGCGATTGGTCGTTCTGGCTCATCGCACTGATGTATGTCGCGATGGCGCTATGGCTCGGATATGTCGCCCTCCTTCTGACACGCCGCTTTTTTCTCAAGCCGACCATCGTGCTGACCCCAGCAGGCTTTACGATCAAGGACGAGGCGGGGGTCCGCTTCACACGCTGGCGAGACGTCGAAGCGTTCGGCATAGCCCATGACTCGAACAATAATCGTGAACACGTCGGCTGGCGTTACCGGCCCGGCGTCGCCACGGTAGACGCCTGGGACAAGCCGTCCCTTGATCTGGATGCTTCGGTGGGCATGGGCTGGCAGGGTTCGGTGCATGACCTGCGCGCTACCTTTGACGGGTGGCTCCGTCGGCACGGCATCTGCTGAGCGGATAGATTTGATCCAATCCCTCACCCTCACCGATTTCCGCTCCTATGCGAGCGCAAGGCTGGAGATGACCTCCGGGCCTGTGGTGCTGCATGGGCCGAACGGGGCGGGGAAGACCAATCTGCTGGAGGCGATCAGCCTGCTGACGCCGGGCAAGGGGCTGCGGGGCGCGACGGCCGCCGAGATGGGTCGCCGCGAGCCCGGCGAGGCGACCGGCCGCGCCTGGGCCGTCATGGTCGAACTGGACAACGAGACCCGGCTGGGCACCGGCGTGCAGATGGCGGGCGCAGCGCGGCGCATCGTGCGGATCGACGGCGAGACGGCCCAGCCGGGGCGATTGCTCGACTATCTGCGCCCTGTCTGGGCCACGCCCGAGCAGGACCGGCTGTTCTCCGACGCCCGGGCCGAGCGGCTGAAGTTCTTCGACCGGCTGGTCTTCGCCGCCGATCCCGATCACGCCGCCAGCGTCTCGATATATGAAAAGGCCCTGCGCGAACGGCTGCGCCTGCTGAACGATGCGCAGGACGGACGTGAAGCCGATCCGGTCTGGCTGGATGCGCTGGAGCTTCGCCTGGGCGAGGCCGGGGCCCGCGCCGCCCTGGCCCGCGTCGCCGCCCTGCACGCGCTCCAGGCCGCCATCGACGCCCGTCGCGACCGCCCCTTCCCCCAGGCCGACCTGGGGCTGGACGGCCCCGCCGAACAGATGGCCGAGATGGGCGCGGAGGAAGACGAGATCGCCGCCGCGATCCGCGAAGGCCTGGCCAAGGCCCGCGCCCGCGATGGTGCCGCCGGACGCTCCCTGTTCGGCCCGCACCGCACCGACCTGACGGCCATCCACCGCGAGAAACAGCGCCCCGCCGCCGAGGGGTCGTCCGGCGAGCAGAAGGCCTTGGTCCTGAACCTGATCCTGGCCCAGATCACCCGCCTGTCGGATCAGGCCGTCGCTGGGGCGGCCCGCCCCGTCCTGCTGCTGGACGAAGCCCCCGCCCACCTCGACGAACGCCGCCGCGCCGCCCTGTTCGACGAGATCGTGGCTCTGGATCTTCAGGCCTTCATGACCGGCACCGAACGCGACCTGTTCGCGGGTCTTGAAGGCCGCGCCCAGTTCGTCCGCGTCACCGGCGGCGCGCTGGAGAGCGACTAGGTTTTCACGCGGAAATCCTCGCTTTTTCGTCGCAAATTCCTATATGTTGCGGGCTTCGATGCGGTGCGATCCCGTGGTCGATTCGAGCGCCGGGTTTGGCGCTCCATCCCCGTCCCGGTCGGGACTTCAGAGCCAATGACTTCATGACCGATCCGATTGCCGACATGCCCGAATACGGCGCTGATTCCATCAAGGTTCTCAAAGGCCTGGACGCGGTGCGCAAACGTCCCGGCATGTATATCGGCGACACCGACGACGGCTCCGGCCTGCACCACATGGTCTATGAGGTGGTGGACAACGCCATCGACGAGGCCCTGGCCGGCCATGCGGACCTGGTCCAGGTCATCCTGAACGCCGACGGATCGGTGACCGTGACCGACAACGGCCGCGGCATTCCCACCGGAATTCACGAAGGCGAAGGCGTTTCGGCGGCCGAGGTCATCATGACCCAGCTGCACGCCGGCGGTAAGTTCGACCAGAACTCCTACAAGGTCTCGGGCGGCCTGCACGGCGTGGGCGTGTCGGTGGTCAACGCCCTGTCCGACTGGCTGGAGCTGAAGATCTATCGCGACGGCAAGGCGCATCAGATGCGGTTCGAGCGCGGCGACACGGTCAAGTCGCTGGAGATCACCGGCGACGCCCCGATCCGCGAGGACACCGGCAAGGCCCTGAGCGGCACCGAGGTCACCTTCTATCCGTCGGTCACCACCTTCAGCCACATCGACTTCGACCTGAAGACGCTGGAACACCGCCTGCGCGAACTGGCCTTCCTGAACTCGGGCGTGGTCATCAAACTGGCCGACCAGCGCCACGCCGAGCCGGTCGAGATGATCCTGCACTACGAGGGCGGGGTCGAGGCCTTCGTGCGCCACCTCGACAAATCCAAGACGCCGATCTTGAAGGACGTCATCGTTATTCGCGGCAAGAAGGAAGGGATCGAGCTGGATCTCGCCCTGTGGTGGAACGACTCCTACCACGAAACCATGCTGTGCTTCACCAACAACATCCCCCAGCGGGATGGAGGCACCCACCTGTCGGCCTTCCGCGCCAGCCTGACGCGCGTCATGGGCGGCTATATCGAGAGCTCGGGCGCCGGCAAGAAGGAGAAGGTCTCCGTCACGGGCGAGGACGCTCGCGAAGGCCTGACCTGCGTCCTGTCGGTCAAGGTGCCGGATCCCAAGTTCAGCAGCCAGACCAAGGACAAGCTGGTCTCGTCCGAAGTGCGCCCCGCCGTCGAAGCCCTGTGCTCCGAAGGCCTGTCGCAATGGTTCGAGGAACACCCGGTCGAGGCCAAACAGGTGGTCGCCAAGATCATCGAGGCTGCCTCCGCCCGTGAGGCCGCCCGCAAGGCCCGCGACCTGACCCGCCGCAAATCGGCGCTGGAGATCAGCAGCCTGCCGGGCAAGCTGGCCGACTGCCAGGAACGCGATCCCGCCAAGTCCGAACTGTTCATCGTCGAGGGCGATTCCGCCGGGGGCTCGGCCAAACAGGCGCGCAACCGCGAAAACCAAGCCGTCCTGCCGCTGCGCGGCAAGATCCTGAACGTCGAGCGCGCCCGCTTTGATCGGATGCTGTCGTCGGAGCTGATCGGGACGCTGATCCTGGCCCTGGGCACCGGCATCGGCCGCGACGACTTCAACGCCGACAAGCTGCGCTATCACAAGATCATCCTGATGGCGGACGCCGACGTCGACGGCGCCCACATCCGCACCCTGCTGCTGACCTTCTTCTATCGGCAAATGCCCGAGCTGATCACGCGCGGCCACGTCTATATCGCCCAGCCGCCGCTCTACAAGGTCGCCAAGGGCAAGCAGTCCCGCTACCTCAAGGACCAGTCCGAGATGGACTCCTACCTGATCGAGGAGGGGTCGTCAGAGGCCGAGTTGGACCTGTCGACCGGCGAACGTCGCCTGGGCCTGGACCTGCAATCCCTGGTGCGCGAGGCCAAGAGCTTCAGCGCCGGCGTCGATCGTCTCAGCCAGCGCGCCCCGGCCTTCGCCATCGAACAGGCGGCGCTCGCCGGCCTGTTCGCCGAAACCTCGGACATGGCGACCGCATCGGCCGCCGCCGCCGTGCGTCTGAACCTCTATGCCGAAGAGGGCGACGGCGACTGGACGGGCGCGCCCGGCGAACAGGGCGCCGTGGTCTTCACCCGCACCCGTCGCGCGGTGCAGGAGACCATCGTGCTGGAAGAGACCCTGATCCGTTCGCTGGACGCCCGTCGCTTGGCCGAACGCGCCCAGGCGTTCGACGGCGTCTTCGTCGCGCCGGCCACCTATCGCCGCAAGGACAAGTCCACGACCATTCGCGGGCCTCTGGACCTGCTGAACGCGGTGCTGGACGCGGGCAAGAAGGGCCTGTCGATCCAGCGCTACAAGGGTCTGGGCGAGATGAACCCCGAGCAGCTGTGGGAGACGACGCTGGACGTCAACGCCCGCACCCTGCTGCAGGTCTCGGTCGAGCACGAGGAAGACGCCAACGACCTGTTCGCCAAGCTGATGGGCGACGTGGTCGAGCCCCGTCGCGAATTCATCCAGGAAAACGCCCTGGACGCCGCCGTCGACGTCTAGAGCCTGATCGGCTGAAATGGATCGCTTCGCGATCCCGCTGATGCCGTGAATCAGGCTCCAGATAAAGCAAGAGCGAGAGGGACGCGGCCTACTGGCCGCGTCCGCCTGCGATGAAGGCCGCAATCGTCGGAAACGCCGTGTTCTGAGGCCGCATCTCCTCGCAGGCGAAGGATTTGATCCCGCCGTAGATGCCGCCGCTGGGCGTCGCCTCCCATGGCGTGTCCTCGGAATAGCGGTCGGTTTCCGCGCCATCGGGCCCATAGGTCACGGTCGCGCCCGAACGCGATTGACCGTCCGAACACCGCACCATCACCTCTTCGGTTTCATGGCTCAGGTTGGCGGCGTCGCCGCGCGCCGGCACCCGCGCCATCCGCGTCGTCGCCACGCCGTCCACCGGCGTCAAACCGTCCAGATCGACGAGATAGACGGTGGCGTCGCTGCGTGAAAACGCGGCCCAGCTTTCCGCCGCCACCGGCGACGCCAGGGCGGCCGTGGCCATCATCGCTGCAAGACCGATTGTTCTGATCATTCTCTTCCCTCCCCAGGCAAGACGATCATTTCATACCCGTGTGCGGAAGAATTCAATCTCCCTGACGGTCCTGCAAAGCTTTTCGGATCAGGGCCGGTCCCGCGACGGCAGGGCCGCGATCTCTTCGGCCGTCAGCTTCCTGGCGATGCGGACGCGGCAAGGTTCAGGGCCGGTCGCCGGGCTGCGCAAGGTCGCCTGATCGCCGACGCACAGGTTCGATCCAGAGAGCGGCTCCAGCGCGACCGACAGGGCGCGGGTCATGTCGCGGCAGAAGGTGGTCTCGATCTGGAACACGTCGGCGCCGGACGTGCGCACATACAGGGTCTGGTCGTTGGGGGCGGCGAAGTTCCGCACCAGGTTGGGCCGGAAACACTGGTTGGCGTCGACGCGGCTGGCCGTCGTCGCGCCGGGCGATGGCGCACAGGCCGACAACGCCAGGACGGCGGCCGAGGACAGGATGAGACGATACATGTTTGGCTCCCGAAACAGCCCCCGGCTCATACTTCGCTCGCCGGCGACGAGGGCGCAAGGGGATTGCGGATGAGCGCCGCCCGGTTCGGCGAAACGCGCGCCGCCAGATCTCGCGGCAGGGGCGAAGGTCGGTTCAGGATCAGGGCGGCGACATGTTCCGCCAACACCGGCGCGACGCAGAAGCCCCGCGACCCCAGCCCGCCCAGCAGATAGAGACCGTCGTCCAAAGCCCCCGCCAGGGGCAGACGGTCGGGCGTGGTGGCGCGGATCGCGGCGCGCCTCTGCGCCTGTCCCGCCGCCTCGATCTTCGTGGCCAAACCCGGCAAGCGCGCGCGCAAGGTCGCCAGGTTTCTCTCGCTGTCTTCTGCGCGCGGCGCCGTGTCGGTGACGCCCCGGTCATGGGTCGCGCCATAGAGGACGCCCTGGCCGGTCGGGACCGCATAGCCGCCCCAAGCCATCGCGTTGGTCGTGACCGCACCTTCGACCCAGTCCGCCTGCCCCCGCACGGGCGACAGGCGCGGCGCCGGGTCATGTCCGTCCAGCAAGGCAGCCGATCCCCAGCCAGCGGCGACCACGACCGCATCGACCTCGGCCAGCACCGCAGACCTCTCGCCGATCAGCCGCCAACGGCCGTCGGTCCGCTCCAGTCTCGTCACCCGCTCCGAGCGCATGTCCGCATCGCCCAGCCAGTCCGACAGCACGGCGGCGGGACGCACCGCACAGGCGCCTCGCATCGACAGACCACCCTGCCCCGTCGCCTCGCCCGCCAAGGCCGCAGCGGCGTCTTCGTCCAGCACGACCATCGCGCCCTCCGCCCAGATCGGCTGGCGCGCGATCTTTTCGAACCGGGCCGCATCGCGCGGCGCCTGAGGCAGTTGCAGCACCCCATTACCCGTCACGGCGTCCGGCGTCGCGGCATACAGATGCCCCGCCCGCTCCACCGCCTGGGCGTGCAGGGCGGCGATACCGATGTCGCCTGCATCCAGGCGCGGCGTGACCAGGGCCGCCGGAAAGCCCGATCCACCCGCGCCCGGCCGCTCGGCCTCGAACACCACGGCCCTGACGCCCTGATCCCTCAGGGCGCGCACCACCGACGCCCCCGCCACGCCGGCGCCGATCACGGCGATGCTGGGAACCGGCGCAGACGCAAAGGTCGAGGGCAGATGCGCCTCCAGCCGCTCGCGCTTGCGGCCATGACCGGGGCGTTTATCGACCACGAAACCGTGCTCGGCCAGGCCTCGGCGCACGGCGCCGGCGACGGTGAAGGTGGCCAGGCGCGCGCCCGGCGCCGACCGCGCGGCGATCAGGGCCATCACCTGCGGCGACCACATGCCGGGGTTCAGCGCCGGAGAGAACCCGTCCAGGAACCAGGCGTCCGCCGCCCCCGACCACTGCTCCAACGCCCAGGCCGCGTCCCCGACCGCCAGGTCCAGCACGGCGTCGAAGCCCGGCAGGTCCACACGGTGAAAACCCGGCGTCGCGGACGGCCAGTTGTCGATCAGCGCCTGCGTCGCCTGCGCCAACTCCGGCCAGGCGCCCAGGGCCCGCGCCGCCTCGTTCGCCGTCAGCGGAAACCCCTCGATGGAGAAGATATGCAATCGCCCGCCCTCGGGCCGGGTCCGGCGCCACAGGTCCAGCAAGGCGGCGATGTTCAGCCCTGTGCCGAAGCCCAGTTCCGCCGCCGTGAAACAGTCCCGCCCGGCCCAGGCGTCGGGCAGGCCGCATCCGTCCAGGAACACCGCCCGCGTCTCCGCCAGCCCGTCGTCGCGCGAGAAATAGACATCGCCGAACCGGCCCGAGCGCGGTTCGCCCTCTTCGGTCCAGGTCAGTTGCGGCGAGGCGTCGTCATCGGAAATCATGACCCGGCTCTAGCACCTTCGTCGCACAGACGAAAAAGGCCGCCTCGGTCGAGGCGGCCTGTTCGACGGCTTGCAACCGAACCTTAATGGGCGGCGGGCGCGTGCGGCGGTTCGGCCGGGGCGGCGGGCGACGGCGCAGCGGCGGAGGCGTCCGCGCCCTGCATCGTCGTTGCCGCCGGGGCCGTGGTGCCGGCGGTGTCGTTCTGGATGGCCTGGTTGGCGGCGGCCTCGGCGTCCTTTGCGGCCTGGTCGACCGTTAGGGCCGCTTCCTCGGCGGTGCCCGCAGCCTCGACCGCGTCGGTCGCGGGGGCGGTCTCGGCCTTTTCTTCAGTCGCCTTGCCGCAGGCGGCCAGGACCAGGACCGCAGCCGATGCGGCGACGAGGGCTTTGATACGCATGAGGACTTCTCCGAAAGCTTGCGCGAGGCTGCACGCCTTGCACCGGGACGATAGGGCCGCCTTGCGCGTCAGGGCAAGTTACGATCCGGCAAGGCGCGATCAGGGCGGCGTCACATCGCGGCGGCCGGCCTGCGTTTCGGCAGACTCAGTCGGCCTTGATGTTGTTCAGCGCCTCTTCCATCTCGCCGAAGGACGGCTGGGCGGACGAGGGAATGTCGCCACGGCCGATCTCGACCGAGATCTGGGCGGCGTTGCCGTGCAGGTGGGCCACCAGCACCGACTGGATGATCTTGTAGTAGGCCGCTTCCTCATCGACGATGGCCTGAAGGCGCGCCGCCAGGGGGCCGACGAGGCCATAAGCCATGAACACGCCGAGGAAGGTGCCGACCAAGGCCCCGCCGATCATGCCGCCCAGAACTTCCGGCGGCTCGGTGATCGAGCCCATGGTCTTGATGACGCCCAGAACGGCGGCGACGATGCCCAGGGCGGGCAGGGCGTCGGCCATCCCCTGCAGGGCATGCGGCGGTCCGGCGGCTTCGTGATGGTGCTTCTCGAGCTGTTTCTCCATCGCATCCTCAACCTGGTGCGGATCCTCCAGGTTCATCGTCATCATCCGCAGGGTGTCACAGATGAAATCGACGGCGAAATGGTCCTTCAGCACCTTGGGGTATTTCTGGAAAATCGCTGATTCCTTGGGCTTTTCGATGTGGCTTTCCAAGGCGACGACGCCTTTGGACTTCATCGTCTTGGTCAATTGAAACAGAAGCGAAAGCAGATCTTTATAGTCCTGCTTCTTCCATTTCGGCCCGGCGAAGGCCTTGCCCAAGCCGCCCAACGTGCCCTTGATCACCTGGATGCTGTTGGAGATCAGAAAAGCTGCGACCGCAGCCCCCAGGATCGCCATCATTTCATAGGGCAGGGTGTACAGGATGACGGCCATCTTGCCGCCATGCAGAAGATAGCTGCCGAACACCATGCCGAACAGCAGGACGATTCCGATGATCTGGAACATTGGGCCGGGAGATCCTGAAATTTCAGGCCCTACAATGTCAGTTAATCATTAAGACGGCGTTTCGCGAACGCCGTCTCCTGACCTCAGATGCGACCTTCGCCGTTCAGGATCGCGGTGCGCGCCGCCGCCGTCAGCTTTTGATACCCGGTCTTGCCGCCGCGCACGTAAAGCGCCGTCCCGGTCTTTTCGGGATCGAAGCCGTCCGCGACCAGATCGGCCTTCCGGTACTTGAACGTGCCGGTCGTTTCCGCCGACTTGATCAGGCGCAGGAACACCGGCTGGGCATAGGCGGGCAGCTTGGCCTCGACATGGTCGGAGAAGGCCTGGGCGTCGAACTTGCCCTCGACCACCAAGGCCGCCATCCCCGCCTTGCCGTCCTGGGCCGGCACCGGCACGCCATAGACGATGGCCTCGGTCACGCCCGGCGCATCCATCAGCACCTGCTCGACCTCGGACGTCGAGACGTTCTCGCCCTTCCAGCGGAAGGTGTCGCCCATCCGGTCCACGAAGTAGAAATAGCCCTCCGCGTCCTGTTTCATCAGGTCGCCGGTGCGGAACCAGCGGTCGCCCTTCTTGAACACGTCGGTCAGGATCTTCTTCTGCGACGCCGCCTTGTCGGCATAGCCCGAGAAGTCGTGGCGGATGTCGTTGCCGATCAGGCCGATGGCCTCGCCCACCTCGCCGACCCGCGCCAGACGGCACAGGCCATCAGGGCCTCGAATGGGCTGTTCGGTCTCGACGTCGAACTGGACCAGCCGGATGTTGATCTGCGACTTCAGGAAACCGGGCACCCGGCCGATGGAGCCCTGTTTGCCGTCGAAGTTGAACAGCGAGACATTGCCCTCGGTCGAGCCATAGAACTCCAGCACCTCGGGGATGCGGAACCGGCTCTGGAAGTCGGGCCAAACGTCGGCGCGCAGGCCGTTGCCGAACGCCAGCCGCAGCTTGTGCTTGGTCTCGTCCTCGTGCGGCGGACAGTTGACCAGATAACGGCACAGCTCGCCGATATAGACGAACATGGTCGCCCCCGACGACCGCACGTCGGGCCAGAAGGTGCTGGCCGAGAACTTCTTGCGGATCACCAGCCGCGCGCCGTTCAGCAGGGCCGCGCCTACCCCGACCAGACCGCCGGTCGAGTGATACAGCGGCAGGACGTTGAAGATCCGGTCCTCGGGCGTCGAACGCGTGGCGCCGGCGAAGGCGCGCATATAGGTGCGGGCGCGCGAATGCGGGATGCGCGCCGCCTTGGGCAGGCCGGTCGTGCCCGACGTATAGATATAAAGCGCGGTGTCACGGTTGGTCAGACCCTCGCGCGCCGACTTGGACGGCCGCACCGACGAGCCGCCGCGCACGGGTTTGTCCAGGCCGCGACGGTCGCTGGTCTCCAGGTCGTCGGGCAGGCCCAGCACCCAGAGCGCCAGATTGTGATCGACCAGAGGCCGCGCCTCCTCGATCTGACGCCAGCAATCCTCGTCGGCGACGACGTTGAACGCCTTCGAGATGGCCAGACAGTGGGCCAGCCCCTGCCCGCCCAGATTGGTGTTGATCAAAGCCGTGGCGATGCCGACCTTGGAGAAGCCGATCCAGGCCGCCAGATATTCGATCCGGTTGGTCATCATCAGGGCGATGGTGTCGCTGCGACGCAGGCCCCGGTTCTTGGCCCAGTGGGCGAAGCGGTTGGCCATGGCGTCCAGGTCGCGATAGGTCAGGGTGCGCTGACCGTCGTCGATGGCGATGTTGTCGGCGAACTTGTCCACCGCCTCTTCGAAGTCGTCACAGAGCAGGACATCGCTGTCCAGCTCGATCGGCTTGATGCGCTTGAGCAGGCGGAACAGGCCGCGAGCGAACCGGACGTCCCGACGGATATTCGCTACAAAACCCATGCGCGCCGTGTCTCCGGTCAATGCGTGTTCCACCCTGTCCGGTGATGGACGAAGGGGGGGCGTCGGGTCAACCGCGCCGTCCGCGATCCCTCGCGAGCCCGACGGATTGGCGTCAGCCGTGACCCATTTGTTCTGTTGACGCGGGGGAAATCCAGAGGCGGCGCCTGCTTTTTATTGCCGCATTCCCCGCTGATCCGGCCGCAAAGGGCGCGGTTGTCGCCTCATTCCAGGCAGGAACGGTGTTTCTTCGGGGCTTTTGCGCAGGCGGCGGAACGACGTTGCGAGACGGCGGGTTGGTTGATCAACGTTATGGAGGACAGAAACAATGTCGATGACCTACGCCAACGCCAATACCGAAGCCCGCACCGAAGAGACCTTCGTGCCGCGCTACGCCCGCAACACCAAGGCCAAGAAGTCGGTGAAGACCTGGATGATCCTGGCCCCGATCGGCGCCGTCGTGCTGCTGGGCAGCGGCGCCGCCATGGTGATGGGCGGCGGCGAACAGGCCGCGCCCGCTGCGTCCACCGAGGCTGCGGTCCCGGCGATGCCGACCGCGCCCGCCGCGATGACCGCCGCCGAGACGCCCGTCATGCCGGCCGCGCCGATGGAGACCGCTCCGGCTCCGACCGCCACGCCGACGCCGGTTGCGCCCGCTCCGGTCGCCCGTCGTGCCGAGCCGCGCGCCGAGCCGGTCGCCCGTCGCGCAGCACCGGCTGCTGAACGCCCGGCTGCCGCACGCGTCGAGACGCCGGCCGCGCCGACCGGTCCTCAGCCCTATGCCGCCCCGTCTGTTCCGGCGGCGAGCACCAGCCAGTTGAACACCGCTCCCGTAGCGGCTTCGACCCCGGCTCCGGTCGTGACCACACCCGCCGCACCGGCGATCACGGTCCAACCGCTGAACTGATCGCGGTCAAATAGAAGAAAGCCCCGGTTTCGACCGGGGCTTTTTTTATGTCCGCCTCAAGCACCGGTCACGCGCCAGATCACATCGCCCACGTCGTCGGCGACCAGCAGCGCGCCCAGCCGGTCGATCTGGACCCCAACCGGCCGTCCCTGCGCCTGACCCTGGGCGTTCAGAAAACCGGTCAGCACATCCTGCGGCGGACCGGCCGGGCGGCCGTCCACGAACGGCACGAAGATCACCTTGTAGCCGCTGCGCACGCTGCGGTTCCACGAGCCGTGCTGGCCGACGAAAGCCCCGTTCCGCAAGGCGGGCGGCAACAGGGTCGCCCCCTCGCCGAACGTCAGCCCCAGAGAGGCGGTATGGGCGCCCAGGGCGTAGTCCGCCCGGATCGCCCGCGCGACCATCGCCGGATTGGCGGGCGGCCGCACATCGACATGCTGACCATAATAGCTCCACGGCCAACCATAGAAGGCGCCGGGCGTCACCGAGGTCATATAGTCGGGAACCAGATCGTCGCCGATCTCGTCGCGTTCGTTGACCGCCACCCACAGTTTGCCGGTCTGGGGGTTCCAGTCCATGCCCACCGGATTGCGCAGGCCCGAGGCATAGACCCGTCGCGTCCCCGTCGCCGGGTCGATCTCCAGAATGGCGGCGCGATCCACCTCTTCGTCCAGACCGTTCTCGCCGACGTTCGAGTTGGACCCGACCCCGACATAGAGACGGCTGCCGTCACGGCTGGCGACCAGGCTCTTGGTCCAGTGGTGGTTGCGACCGGCGGGCAGGTCCACGACCACGATCGCGGCGGCGTCGATCCGCGTCTGGCCCGTCCGATAGGGGAAGACCACCACCGCATCGGCGTTCGCCACATAGAGGCGCTCCCCCACCAGGGCCATTCCGAAGGGCGAGTTCAGGCCGGTCAGGAAGTCCGTCTTCGTCTCCGCGACCCCATCGCCGTCGGCGTCGCGCAGCAGGACGATCCTGTTGGGACTGGGCACGCCGGCGCCGGCCCTGGCCATGACCTTGCCCATCACCCAGCCCCGCAATCCGCCCTTCTTGTCCTGCGGCGGAGGCGGTGCGTTCGACTCGGCGACCAGGATGTCGCCGTTGGGCAGGCGATAGAGCCAGCGCGGGTGATCCAGCCCCGTCGCGAACGCCTGCACCCGCAACCCCGCCGCCGCGACCGGCGTCGCGCCCTGGGGCCAGCTTGTCGCAGGCGCGATATTGACCGTCGGCAACAGGCCCTGACGCGGCGCGGGCAGTTCCGGGTTAGGGCCAAAACCGGCCTCGGTCGGCAAGGCCTGGCCGCCCGCACAGGCCCCCAATCCCAAGGTCGCCGCGAACACGGTCGAGACGAGCAGGGATTTGGAGGTCGCGGTCATGATCGTGGCCCTTACCGAGCGGGTTGCGCCGGAAACTCCAGCCGGCTGACATCATAACCCAGACCGCGCGCCCGTTCGGTCAGGCTGCGCACCTGGGCCTCGGTCGGCAGGTCGCGGGTATAGATGAACAGGCGTTCGAACGTGGGATCGGCCGAGATGAACCAGCTGTAGTCGTCCGCACGGTCCAGCACCCAGTAATCCCAGGTCACGAACCCGGCCAGATACTTGACCCTCAGCTTGGCGTTCGTGCCGGGATCGAGGATTTCTCCGCGTCCGCCGATGGCCTTTTCCTTGCCCTGCGGCGTGCCGACCTGACAGGTGTCGCGCACATCGACCCGCGTGCCCTCGACCGGCGTATAGATCGACGCGCCGGCGACGCAGCCGTCGGTCAACCGATCCGGCAGACGCGCGATCTCGTGCCAGCGCCCGGACCACAGGCGCTGGACATCCACCGGTTTCGCCGGCTGTGGCGCGCGATATTCGGAAGGGGACGGCGCCGTCACGCAGCCGGCCAGGGCGACAGCTGCGATGGCCGAGGCCATCAGGGATTTCATGCTGGACATGAGCGTTTCCGTTTGAAGCCATAAGCCGCGCTTGGCGACCCTGGTTCCTTTACGTCGCAGCGCCTGTTTCGGACGGCGTGGACGGCGAGGTGGGAAATCTCTCAGGCCGTGGCAGTATCCCTCGCTTGTCTTACGCTGCACATTGGCGTTGTCACGTCGGCGTTCGACGGAGACACCGCTGGTGGACACTGCCATTCTGACCGAAAGCCGAAACGCCCTGCCCGCCCATCGCCTGACCCATCTTCAGCGCCTGGAGGCAGAGAGCATCCACATCATGCGCGAGGTGGCGGCCGAGGCCGAGCGACCCGTCATGCTGTATTCGATCGGCAAGGATTCGGCCGTGATGTTGCACCTGGCGCGGAAAGCCTTCTATCCGTCCAGGCCGCCTTTCCCTTTGCTGCATGTCGATACGACGTGGAAATTCCGCGCCATGTACGCGATGCGCGAACAGGCCGCCGCCGATCTAGGCGTCGAACTGCTGGTCCACCAAAACCCGGAAGCCGTCGCGCGCGGGATCAATCCGTTTGATCACGGCTCGGCACTGCACACCGACCTGTGGAAGACCGAGGGGCTGAAAAAGGCCCTGTCGCTGCACGGCTTCGACGCGGCCTTCGGCGGCGCCCGCCGCGACGAGGAGAAATCCCGCGCCAAGGAGCGGATCTTCTCCTTCCGCACCGCCGAGCACCGCTGGGATCCCAAGAACCAGCGGCCCGAGCTCTGGCGGCTCTACAACACCAGGAAACGCCCCGGCGAAAGCATCCGCGTCTTTCCCATCTCCAACTGGACCGAGCTGGACGTCTGGCAATATATCCACCTGGAGCAGATCCCCATCGTGCCGCTTTATCTGGCCGCTGAGCGGCCAGTGGTGGAGCGGGACGGCGCCCTGATTATGGTCGATGATGATCGCTTCCGGCTGCGCCCCGGCGAAACGCCCCAGATGAAGTCGGTCCGGTTCCGCACACTGGGCTGCTACCCCCTGACCGGGGCGGTCGAGAGCACGGCCGCGACCCTGCCTGAGGTCATTCAGGAAATGCTGCTGACCACCACCTCGGAACGCCAGGGCCGAATGATCGACCACGACCAGTCCGCCTCGATGGAGAAGAAGAAGCAGGAGGGTTATTTCTGATGGCCCACCAGTCCGACCTCATCGCCCGCGACATCGACGCCTATCTGGACGCCCACCAGCACAAGAGCCTGCTGCGCTTCATCACCTGCGGCAGCGTGGACGACGGCAAGTCCACCCTGATCGGCCGGCTGCTCTATGATTCCAAGATGATCTTCGAGGATCAGATGGCGGCGCTGGAGGCCGACAGCCGCCGGGTCGGCACGCAAGGCGGCGACATCGACTTCGCCCTGCTGGTCGATGGTCTCGCCGCCGAGCGCGAACAGGGCATCACCATCGACGTGGCCTATCGCTTCTTCTCGACCGAAAAGCGCAAATTCATCGTCGCCGACACGCCCGGCCACGAGCAATACACCCGCAACATGGTCACCGGCGCCTCGACCGCCGACGCCGCCGTCATCCTGATCGACGCGCGCCGGGGCGTCCTGACCCAGACCCGTCGCCACGCCTATCTGGTCAGCCTGCTGGGCATTCGCCACGTCATCCTGGCGGTGAACAAGATGGACCTGATGGGCTGGTCCCAGGATGTGTTCGACGCAATCGTCGCCGACTTCCGCGCCTTCGCCGACCAGATCGGGCTTCAGACCTTCGACGCCATCCCGATGTCGGCCCTGCGCGGCGACAACATCACTGAAGCCAGCAATCATTCGCCCTGGTACGCCGGCCCGCCTTTGATGAGCCTGCTGGAAACGCTGGAGGTCGGCGACGACCTCCAGGCCGATCCGTTCCGCCTGCCGGTGCAGTGGGTCAACCGGCCCAACCTCGACTTCCGCGGCTTCTCCGGCCAGATCGCCGCAGGGACCGTGCGTCCGGGCGATCCCGTCCGCGTCCTGCCGTCGGGCAAGACCTCGACCGTCGCCCGCATCGTCACCGCCGACGGCGACTTAGGTTTGGCCGTCGCCGGTCAGTCGATCACCCTGACCCTGACCGACGAGATCGACGTCTCGCGCGGCGACGTCCTGGCCAGCGCCGACGCCCCGCCCGAGGCCGCCGACCAGTTCGAGGCCACCGTGGTCTGGATGGACGACGAGCCCCTGCTGCCGGGCCGGCCCTACTTGCTGAAGATCGGCGCCAAACTGGTCGGGGCGACCATCACCGAGCCCAAGCACAAGGTGAACGTCAACACCCTGGAGCAGCAGCCCGCGAAACGGCTGGAGCTGAACGAGATCGGCGTCTGCAACCTGTCGCTGGACGCCCCCGTCGCCTTCGCCCCCTATGTCGAGAACAAGGATCTGGGCGGTTTCATCCTGATCGACCGGATCTCGAACCGCACGGTCGGGGCGGGCCTGCTGAACTTCGCCCTGCGCCGCGCCCACAACATCCACTGGCAGGCGCTATCGGTGGACAAGGATGCGCGCGCCACGATCAAGAACCAGAGGGGCCGCGTCGTCTGGCTGACCGGCCTGTCGGGCGCGGGTAAATCGACCATCGCCGACCTGGTCGAGAAACGTCTCTACGCCGATGGCCGCCACACCTATCTACTGGACGGCGACAATGTCCGCCACGGCCTGAACCGCGACCTGGGCTTCACCGAGGAAGACCGGGTCGAGAACATCCGCCGCGTCGCCGAGGTGTCGAAACTGATGGTGGACGCCGGCCTGATCGTCCTGGTCAGCTTCATCTCCCCCTTCCGCGCCGAGCGCCGCCTGGCCCGCGACCTGCAGGGGCCGGGCGAGTTCGTCGAGGTCTATGTCGACACCCCCCTGGCCGTCGCCGAACAGCGCGACGTCAAGGGCCTGTATAAAAAGGCCCGCGCCGGCGAACTGAAGAATTTCACCGGCATAGACAGTCCCTACGAAGCGCCCGAGGCCCCCGAAATCGTCGTGGACACCACCACCATGTCGCCTGAAGACGCGGCCGAACGCATCGTCGCCTGGCTGGACGGCCGGTTCTCGACCGAGGATTTCAGCATCTGACCCCTCGACGTTGGGCCGGTTCGGGCGCGAGGGTGGAACCTTGACCGTTCGCCAAGCGCTCTGGAGCCAATGACCAATCCGATCAAACAATTGGACCTCGCGGCCATCGAACAGTCGCAGGTCGTGCGGATCGCCGGGGCCAATCTGACGATCGGCGGCCTGACCAGCGCCGGGGTGATCCTGCTGGTCGCCTTCGCCGCCCACTGGCTGGTGACGCGGTCGCTGCGCCGCCTGCGCGAGCGGGCGGATCGCAGCCGCCAGGCCGTCTATCTGCTGGAGCGGCTGGCGGGTTACGCCATCATCGTCGTGGGCGTCATGTCGGCCCTGTCGGCGGCGGGCCTGAACCTGTCGTCCCTGACGGTCTTCGCGGGCGCCCTGGGCATCGGCGTGGGTCTGGGCCTGCAGGGCGTGGTCAAGGAGTTCGTCTCCGGCCTGTTCCTGATCTTCGACCGGATGGTGTCGGTCGGCGACTATATCGAGATCGAGGACATCGGCATTCGCGGCGCCATCATGGAGATCGGCCCGCGCGCCACGCGCGTCCGCACCAACGACAACGTCAATGTCCTGGTGCCCAACTCGCGCTTCATCGAACAGCCGGTGACCAACTGGACGCTGAAGGGCGACACCCGCCGCATCCATGTGCCCTTCTCGGTCGCCTATGGCTCGGACCGGGGCCAGGTGCGCGACGCGGTTCTGGCCGCCGCCCGCGCCAGCCCCTTCACCCTGCCCGAGACCGAGGCCCGCAAGAGCCAGGTCTGGCTGGTGGCCTTCGGCGACAAGGGCCTGTCGTTCGAGCTTCTGGTCTGGCCGACGCGCGAGGCGGTCAAACGCCCCGCCGCCATGCACGCCGCCTATACGTGGCTGATCGCCGACGCCCTGGACGCCGCCGGCATGGAGGTGCCCTTCCCCCAGACCGACCTGCGCATCCGCAGCGCCTTCGGCCTGGAGGGCGACGAGGCCCTGAAGCGGCTCGGTTATGGCGTCGGCGCCCCGCCCCGCCCAGTCGCACCCCAACGTAGCGCCCAAACCGCCAACGACGCCGCCGACGATGTCATGGCCGACGACGAAGCCGATGCGCCGGAAGCGTCGAGCGCACGGACGGATTAAAACGACCCGTCACCCTCGGGCTTGTCCCGAGGGCCCATCCATCCGTCGCACGGTAAGGGCATGGATCGGCGATCTCGATCCGCCTCCAAAGCCCGCGTCTGCATCAGCCGTAGGCCCTCGGGACAAGCCCGAGGGTGACGGATTTTGCTCAGCGGGCCTTCGCCTTCAACCGCCAGGCATGCAGCAGCGGCTCGGTATATCCGTTCGGCTGCGTCACCCCCTCGAACACCAGCGCCCGCGCCGCCTGATAGGCCAGGCTGGCCTCGGGGTTCGTCGCCATCGGCCGATACAGCGGATCGCCCGCATTCTGGCCATCGACCTTGGCCGCCATGCGCGCGAAGGCGGCCTCGACCTGATCGGCCGTACACACCCCGTGCAGCAGCCAGTTGGCGATATGCTGCGAACTGATCCGCAGCGTCGCTCGGTCTTCCATCAGGCCGATGTCATGGATGTCCGGCACCTTGGAACACCCAACCCCCTGATCGATCCAGCGCACCACATAGCCGAGGATGCCCTGGGCGTTGTTGTTCAGCTCGGCCGCCACCTCGTCCTCGGACCAGTTGACGCCATTAGCCAGATCGGGCGCCAGGGGCGGGGTCAGCAGGGCCTCCAGCCCCGGCGTCGGCTGCTCCGCCACCGCCTTCTGCACCGCGAAGACATCGACCGCGTGATAGTGCAGCGCGTGCAGGGTCGCCGCCGTCGGCGACGGGGTCCAGGCGGTGTTGGCGCCCGTCCTGGGGTGGGCGATCTTCTGCTCCAGCATGTCGGCCATCCGATCCGGCGCCGCCCACATACCCTTGCCGATCTGCGCCCTGCCCGACAGGCCGCATTTCAGGCCGATGGCGACGTTGCGGGCCTCATAGGCCGTGATCCAGTCGCTCGACTTGATGTCCGCCTTTCGCACCACCGGCCCGGCCTGCATGGCGGTGTGGATCTCGTCGCCGGTGCGGTCCAAAAAGCCGGTGTTGATGAAGACGATCCGGTCCTTCACCGCCTGGATGCAGGCCGCCAGATTGGCCGAAGTCCGCCTTTCCTCGTCCATCACCCCGACCTTGATCGCATGGCGCGGCAGGGCCAGTAGGTCCTCGACCGCGTCGAACAGCTTGTCGGTGAAGGCCGCCTCGTCCGGCCCGTGCATCTTGGGTTTGACGATATAGACCGAGCCGGTCGCGCTGTTGCCGAACGACCCCAGGTCCTTGATGTCATAAAGGGCGATCAAACTGGTCACGATCGCATCCATGATGCCCTCGGGCGCATCCGACCCGTCGGCCAGACGGATGGCCGGCGTGGTCATCAGGTGGCCGACGTTGCGCACGAACAGCAGGCTGCGCCCCTTCAGGATCACCGACGATCCGTCCGGCGCCGTCCACTGGCGATCCGGCTCCAGCGCGCGGGTCAGGGTCTCGCCGCCCTTCGTAAACGTCGCCGACAGGTCGCCCCGCATCAGCCCCATCCAGTTGCGATAGGCCTCGGCCTTGTCCGCCGCATCCACGGCGGCGACGGAATCCTCCAGATCGACGATGGTCGTCAGGGCCGATTCCAGCACCACGTCCGCCAGACCCGCCGCATCGCATCGCCCGACCGGATGGCCGCGGTCGATCACCAGTTCGATATGCAGGCCGTTGTGCGCCAGCAGGATCGACGCCGGCGCCGCCGCATCGCCCGTAAAGCCGACGAACTGTCCCGCATCCTTCAGCGCCGGCGACAGGGCGCCGTCCACCACCGACCACCCGACGACATCCACATGCGACCCTTCGGCCAGCGGCGCCGCCTCGTCCAGGAAGGCCTTGGCCCGCGCCACCACCCGCGCGCCGCGCGCCGGATCGTAGCCGCCGCCGGCCGGCAGATCGCCCAGGGCGTCCGTGCCATACAGGGCGTCATACAGGCTGCCCCACCGCGCATTGGCGGCGTTCAGCAGGAAACGCGCGTTCAGCACCGGCACGACCAACTGCGGCCCGGCCATCTGTGCGATCTCGGCGTCAACGCCTTCGGTGCCGATGGAAAACGCCGCCGGCTCCTCGACCAGATAGCCGATCTCTCTCAGGAAGGCCTCCGAGGCCCCCACGTCATAGGGCTGGCCCCGCCGCGCCCGATGCCAGTCGTCGATCTGGGCCTGCAAGGCGTCGCGTCGTTCCAGCAGCGCCCGGTTCTCCGGCGCGAACCGTTCGAAGATCGTCGCCGCCCCGGCCCAGAAGCTCACCGCATCCAGGCCCAGCCTCGGCAGCACATCCTGCTCGATCAGGGCGATCAGCTCGCCCGCGACCTTCAGCCCGGCGCGATCTTCATGGGTCGTCATGTCGGCCTCTCCCCGGCGCGACGCCGGCCTGTAACAATGCGTGATCAGGTAAGCCGAGCCCGCGCCGCTCCGCAAGGGTCACGTCGCGTCATGGCGGTCGCTTTTCGTCGAAGGCAGGCCGTGCGACCCCCGCGCCTGGTCAGAAACTCTTAACCGCGTCCGTGAACGGGACCGCAAGCGGCGGCGCCTATTGTGAGCTTACGGACGAACTCGCGTCCGGCCAGTCGAGCGTATCGCCCATGCTGTTTCTTCTGAACGACGTCGTGTTCGACCTGGACGAGGCCTGCCCGGCCACGCCCGCCGACACGCGCCGGTTCGAGAAGCTGGAGTTCGACTATGTGCTCGAACTCGGCTGCGAACTGTTCGCCGAGGATCCGCTGCTTCACCGCAACGATCCCGAGCGCGCGCGCCGCCTGGCCTGGCTGATCGCTCAGCGCAGCCCTGATGTGAACGCCGCCCTGTTCGCCGCCCCGGCCGTCGCCTGCAACCCCGACCTGGTCGAGCCGCGTTTTTGCGCCCTGCCGCAGCAGGTCATGCATCAGCTTCAGGCCAAGGGCCGTCGCCTCGACGCCGTCTCGGCCGACCGCGCCGTCTGGAACCGCCTGGCCGCCTGATCGCGGCCCAAAACGCAGTCAGAAGACCGCGTTGAACACCACGTGGACCAGCGTCGCCACGACCACGATAAAGCCGAACCCGACCGCCAGCCCCAGGGCCGGATGAAGGGGCGCATGCTCGCGCGGCGTATGGGCGATACGGTCTTGAGGATGGATGACAGCCATCGTCTTTGTCCTTTCCCTATGATCCCGGATCGATCCGGGAGGGGAGCGTCGGACTCTGACGGCCTGATCGTCTCCTCCAGAAGAGAGCATGACTCCAATATCCCCTGATGGCGAGGGGTTATTTTTCCTGTGCGCCGCGCTGGACGACGGCGCGCCGAAGTTGCACCTTCGCGTCCAAGGGATGTTCAGGGGCGATCCATGACTTCGAGGCTTTTGACCTGCGCAGCTGCGGCGGTGGGGGCGTTCATGCTGGCGACCGCGCCACAACCGGCGCGCGCCGACTGGCTACGGGCCGAAAGCGAACGCTTCATCGTCTACAGCGACGGCGGCGAGCGAGCGCTCAGAGACTATGTCCAGAAGCTGGAGATCTTCGACCGGGTCATGCAGTTCCGGTCAGGCGTGGCCATAACGACGGAACCGCCCAGAAAACTTCCAATCTATCTGGTGCGAAACCGAAGTGCGCTCCTGCGCGTCCATCCGCAAAGCGGCGAGAATGTCGTCGGCACCTATTTCCCTACGGAAGAGGACATATTCGCCGTCGCCATTCGCGGCGACGGAAACGGCATTTCCGGCGACGAAGTCCTGATGCACGAATATGCGCACCACTTCATGCTGGGAAATTTCCCCGGCTCCTATCCGGCCTGGTTCGTCGAAGGCTTCGCGGAATATTACGCGACGGCGGACATCGACGTTCGCGACCGGGAGGTCGTGCTCGGCGGCTACAATCAGAACCGCGCCTATTGGATCATGGCGGAAAGCTGGCTGCCGCTGGACGTTCTGCTGACGAAACGTCCCGGTGAAATCCGCAGCTCCAGTCAGCGCGCAACCTACTATCCTATCGCCTGGCTGCTCACCCACTGGTTCTACAGCACGCCTGAGCGACAGCAGCAGTTGCAAACCTATCTGACGGCCGTTGCAGGCGGAGACGACTCTCTCACGGCGATGCAGCAGGCGACAGGGATGACCCTGGAACAACTGCGCGCCAGCCTGCGGCGCTACACGCGCGAGCGGCTGAACATCACAAAGATCAGCGGTCAGTTTCCCACCGCCGAAATCTCGGTAGAGGAGCTATCATCGACCGCCGACGACCTGTTGCTCATCAATCAGAGGCTCAAGGTCGGCGTTCCCGATGAGAACAGAGCCGCTCTGGGCCAAGAGGTAGCCCGATTGGCGGCCCGTCACGGCGATGATCCGCTCGCTCTGATGGCCGCCGGTCACGCCGGAATGCACTTCGGCGACAAGCCGGCGGGGGAGCGAGCGCTGCAGCGACTGCTGGAAATCGATCCTGACCACGTCGAGGCGCTTCAGTATCTGGCGCAGGAACGGCTGAGGCAGGCGCGCGAGGCCGACGACGACACCCAGGCGCAGGCTCTGCGGATTCAGGCCCGCGACTATCTGGCTCGCGCCTATGCCGCCGGTCAGAACGATTATCGCACCCTGATGCTGTTGTCGCAGATGCGTCAGAGCCAGCCCGGCTATCCAAATGAGAACGACCTTTTGACGCTGGGACTGGCGCTGGATAGGGCGCCTCAACTCGCAGCGGTGCGCTTTCCCTACGCCAACGCCTTGGTGCAGACCGGCGAGAAGGAAGAGGCGATCGCAATCCTGAAGCCGCTGGCCAACAATCCACACGGCGGCAGCGCTTCGACCTTCGCCAGTCGTCTGATCGCCGCCATCGAAGCGGGTCAGGATCTGCCCGAGGTCACAGAGGACGCCGACGCCCCTCAGATCAGCGAGCCGGAGCCTGAAACACCGCCGGGCGCAGAGCCTGAATCCGCCCCCGAAACCGCCAGCGAGTGACTTTCGGCGCGTGGCGGGGTAGTCGCGCGCCATGTCCTCTCTGACCCTGCCTGAAGAAGCGGCTCGCCGCCGGACCTTCGCCATCATCGCCCACCCGGATGCGGGCAAGACGACCCTGACCGAGCATATCCTGCTGGCCGGCGGCGCCATTCGTGCGGCCGGCGCTGTGCGGGCGCGGGGCGAGAACCGGCGGACCCGCTCGGACTGGATGAAGATCGAGAAGGAGCGCGGGATTTCGGTCAGCGCCTCGGTCATGACGTTCGAGCACGACGGCAAGATGTTCAACCTGCTGGACACGCCGGGACACGAGGACTTCTCCGAAGACACCTATCGCACCCTGACCGCCGCCGACTGCGCCATCATGGTGCTGGACGCCGCCAAGGGGATCGAGCCGCAGACGCTGAAACTGTTCGAGGTCTGCCGCCTGCGCGACATTCCGATCATCACCTTCATCAACAAGCTGGACCGCGAGGCCCAGGACCCGATGACCCTGCTGGACGACATCGCGTCCCGGCTGCAGTTGGATCCGGCCCCGATCTGGTGGCCGGCCGAGAGCGGAAATCGCCTGCGCGGCATGGTCGAGGTCGGGACCGGCCGTTTCCAGCCCTATACCCGCAAGATCGCCGGTTCGGCCGAAGACCCAGATCACCCCGACGCCCTGCCGCTGGACCAGGCGGCGCAGTATTTCGAGGCCGGCGAGCAGGACAACCTCGCCGAGGCCGTCGAACTGGTCGAGGGCGGCTATCCGGCCTTTGACCGTCAGGCCTTCCTGGAAGGCCACATGACACCCGTGCTGTGGGGTTCGGCCCTGCGCCACTTCGGCATCGACGAACTGCTGAAGGCCATCGGCGATTGGGCCCCGGCGCCCAAGACGATGAAGGCCAGGAAGGAGTCGCCGCCCGAGACCCGCAACGCCCCGGCACCCGTCGAGACGGTAGTCGAACCGGGCGCGAACGAGGTCACCGGCTTCGTCTTCAAGGTCCAGGCGAACATGGACCCCAACCACCGCGACCGGATCGCCATGTTCCGCATGGCAAGCGGCGCCTTCAAGCGCGGCATGAAGCTGAAGGTGCAGAACACGGGCAAGTCCCTGTCGGTCAATGCGCCGATCATGTTCTTCGCCTCGGACCGGGAACTGGCCGACGACGCCTTCGCCGGCGATGTGATCGGCATCCCGAACCATGGCGTGCTGCGTGTGGGCGACAGCCTGTCGGAGAGCGGCGTGGTGCGGTTCGCTGGCCTGCCGAACTTCGCGCCCGAAATCCTACAACGCGTGCGGGTCAAGGATCCGCTGAAGGCCAAACACCTGAAGAAGGCGCTGGAAGGCCTGGCCGAGGAGGGCGTGACCCAGCTGTTCCGGCCCGAGATCGGCTCGGACTTCATCGTCGGCGCCGTGGGCCAGCTGCAGTTCGAGGTCATGGCCGACCGCCTGGGCGAAGAATACGGCCTGGACGTCATCTTCGAACCGTCGCCGTATGCCGAGGCCCGCTGGGTCACTCCAGCCTCGGGCGGCACGGACGCCGACATCGAGGACTTCAGCGGCAAATACCGCCCCCAGATGGCCCGCGACATCGACCAGGCCCCTGTCTTCCTGGCCAAGTCGAGCTGGGAGACCGGCTACGTCGGCGAACGCTTCCCCAAGATCGCCTTCACCAAGACCAAGGAACGGGGCTGAGTTTCGGCGCGCCAAACGACTTCCTTTGGTCACGCGGCTGAGCCATGATCGCCGGATGTCGTCGCTTCTCGCCCTCTCCAGCGCTGTCTTCATGCTGCAGGCTGCCCCGTCCGTGGGGCTGGTCTCCTATGACGAGGCCGTGCGCTGTGCCGGGCTGACCCAGGCGGCGTCTGAGTTGGAAGGCGGCGAGAGCGCGCAGGGGCGGCGGCTGTACGATGCGGCCCTCTACTGGTCGTTGGCGGCGATGCAGGCGGCGACAGCGGCGGGCAAGCCGGCGACGGTCGCCGAGGGCGATCAGACGCGCGCGCGCATCGCGGCCGTGCGGTCGCTGAACGGCGATGCGCCAGAGGCCAGGGCCGCCCTGCAACGCTGTCAGCAGAAGACGCCGAACCTGGACTGACGAAAACCGGGATACGGTCAAGCCGAACCGCTTTCGCGGCGCTGCGTTTGCATTGGACGCCCCGAGAGACGCAGTCTGCGTCCCGAAGCGGGATAACTGAGGTCAAGCGCATGTTCGAATTCGGCCGCGATCTTCGACGACTCTTCGCCCAGGCGCGGGAGAGCGAAGACCTGGGCTGGGTCGAGCTGATCGGCGTGGATCTGTTGCAGGCCGAGGCGCGGCGCGAGACGATCGATTCAGGCCGCGTGTCCTGCGCCCGGCCCTTCGAAACCGAGCACCGCGCCTGCGCCCTTTGGCGCGAACATGCCCGGCGCGGCGGCGCGTCCGACAGTCTGGACCGCGCCGAACGCTGCGCCGACAGCCTGGCGCGCACCGCCGTGGGCGAGGATCAGGTCGCCTTGGCCGCCATGGACAAGGCGGCGGTGCTGATGCTGCGTTTCGACCTGTGCGGCGATCCCGCACGGCTAGACCGCGCCCTCGCCACCCTGGCGGCTGTCGGTCGGCCGCGTAGCCGACGCATAACGGCGGGCATGACCGCACTCCACGCCCGGCTCAAGGTCCGCACCGCCCGGCTGAGCGGCGATGTCGCCAGCCTGTCCGACGCCGCCGTGCTGATGGACGCAGCGGTGCGCAGCGACGATACGCACGACATGGACCTGCGGATGGATCGGGCCGCCCTGTCACTGGAGATGGGCGTGGTCCAGCGCGACGTGCGTTTGCTGGATCAGGCCGGCCGCGATCTGGGCGCCCTGGTCGAGGCCGCCTCGCCGGATCATCGCCCCCTGACCCGCGCCCGCGCCCTGGCCCTTTGCGGCGCCGGCCTGTCGGCGCTGGCCGCCATCGCTGGTCATGAAGAAGCCCGCGCCCAGGGCCGGATCATGTTCGAAGCCGCCGCCGATCAATTCACCTCCGACCACAGCCCGCTGGACTGGGCCGCGATTCAGGTGCTGCGCGTCGGCGACGACGCCCAGCCGCTGATGCTGCTGACCCAGGCCGAGGCCCTGACGCAGGGCCACGAACTGATCATCGGCGCCCTGGTGCGCGAACGTCGCATCGCGCGCGAAGTCGCCTTAGCCGAAGCGGTCAAGGACCTGACCGCCCTGATGACGCTGGAAGCGCGCCTGCGGGCGCGGATGGCGACGGCGACGCCGCTGGACTGGGCCGCCGATCAGATCGGCATGGCGGAAATCCTGCTCGCGCGGCATCGTCTGGGCGGCGACGCCCCGACCGATCTGGGTCTGATCCTGGGCGAGGCCGCCATGACGGCGCGCGAACTGGGCGTCGAGGCCCTGGCCGAGCGGGCCGAGGCCCTGCTGGCGACCGCGAGACGCTAGGCCCTCAACCGCCCATGGCGACGAAGGCGCCGTTCAGGAACTTGGTCTTGCCGTAGGACAGCCGCTGGCCGTCGTCGGCCAGCACACGTCCACCGGCGGCCTCCAGAACCGCCTGACCCGCTGCGGTGTCCCATTCCGAGGTCGGGCCGGTACGCGGATAGGCGTCGAACCGGCCCTCGGCGATCAGGCAGAACTTCAGCGACGAATCCGTTCCTTGCCAGCGCGAGCAGCCGTGGCGCGCCGCCAGGCGCGTCGCCTCCTCGTCGGTGACGCTGTGGCTCAGCAGGGCCATGCCCTCCTGCGGACGGTCGCGCACCCGGATCGGCCGCCAGTCCTCGCCCGCATGGGCCTCGCCGGCCTGAAGCGCGCCGAACTGACGCCGGAAGGCGCCGCCCTCGGGCTTGTCGGCGCGCCAGGTCGTCGCCGTCGCGGGGGCCGTCACCACGCCCGCCACCGGATGCTGGCCGTGGATCAGGGCGATGTTGACCGTGAACGCCTCGCCGCCGCGCACGAAACCACGCGTGCCGTCCAGCGGATCGATCAGCCAGAACCAGTCTTCGGCCTTTTCGGGCACGCCGTTCGCCGAAGCCGCCTCTTCGGCCACCGTCTGGACGCCGGGATACAGGGCCGCCAGCCGTTCCAGGATCAGGGCCTCGGCCGCGCGATCGGCCTGGGTCACCGGGCTGTCGTCGGACTTGGTCTCGACCGCCGTGCCCGCGCGCCAATAGGGCAGGATCAGCCGTGCGGCCTCCTCCGCGATCTCGGCGATGGCCAGGGAAAGCGCACCGGACTTCAGGTCGCGGGCGAGAGCGGTAGAGGAGGAGGTCGTCATTGGCGGGTCGATAGACCATCCGGGCGGTTCCATGAACCAGCAAATCACTCCAACTTCGCGCGCGATACGAACTGTGACCTGAGCGCGCCAGACCTATGACCCCGACCAACGACGCAGACGCCGCTCCGCTGGACCTTCCCGTCGATGGAACGGAGCTGGCGACCTACATCGCGGCCAAGCTGTGCCATGACTTCATCAGCCCCTCCGGCGCCATCGTTTCCGGCCTGGACCTGATGCAGGATCCGACCGCTCAGGACATGCGCGACGACGCCCTGGCCCTGATCGAGCAGAGTGCGCGCAAGATGGTCGCCCTGGTGCATTTCGCCCGCGTCGCCTTCGGCGCCGCCACCACTAGCGAGCGTTTCACGGCGCGCGAGATCGAAGGCCTGGTGTCCGGCATGGTTCAGGGCGGCCGCGCCGCGATGGACTGGCGCATCAGCGATGGCGAATTCACCAAGCCCCAGGCCCGCGCCCTGACCAATCTGGCCTATCTGACCATGGGCGCCCTTCCGATGGGCGGCGTCGCCGTGATCCAGTCTCGGGTCGAGGACAGCATGATCTATCTGGAAGGGTTCGCCGAAGGCGCGCGCGCCCGTCTGAAGCCCGAAGCCGTTGTCGGCCTGGCGGGCGAGCGCCTGACCGAGGGCTTGGCCGGACAATGGATCCAGCCCTACTGGCTGTGGCTGACCGTGACCGAGGCCGGCGGCGCTTTACGCGTAAAGGTTGAAGACGGCAAGGTCTCCCTGATCGCCCGAATGCCCGCCTGATTTCCAATTCCCAACGACTCATTAACTGGCGTCTGAGATAAAAAGGGTCCATGCGCCTCCGGCGAAAGCCGCGTGTCTGTGAGGGATCGATCTTGGACTTCCGAACCTGCCTGATCGTCGACGACAGCCGCATCATCCGCAAGGTTGCGCGTCGCATCGTCGAGGGCTTGGGCTATGAGGTCGACGAGGCGGCGGACGGCTCCGAGGCCATGGCCTATTGCACCGGCGCCATGCCCGACGTGCTGCTGGTCGACTGGAACATGCCCGTGATGGACGGCATCACCTTCCTGCGTCGCCTGCGCGCCATGCCGGGCGGCAAGCGACCTAAGGTGCTGTTCTGCACGATCGAGACCCGGCCCGAGCGTATCGCCGAGGCTCTGGCCGCCGGCGCCGACGACTATGTCATGAAGCCCTTCGACGGCGAGATCCTGCAATCCAAGCTGACGGAGGTCGGAGCGATCGCCGCATGACCCCAGAGGACTTCGACAAGCTGCAGTCCCTTCTCGCCACCCGCGCCGGCTACCGGCTGTCGCGGGATCGCATCCACCTGGCCGAACACCGGCTGGGACCGATCGCGCGGCGCGAGGGCTACGCCAATGTCGAGGCCCTGCTGTCGAACCTGTGGGCCAATCCGGTCGCCTCCCTGGCCTGGTCGGTGATCGAGGCCCTGCTGAACGCCGAGACCTGGTTCCGCCGCGACCGCACCCCCTTCCGCATCCTGGAAGCCGAACTGCTGCCGGCGCTGTCCAAGGCGCGTCCGGACGGACGGATCAAGGTCTGGTCCGCCGGCTGCTCAACGGGGCAAGAGGCCTGGTCCATCGCCATGACCGGGCTGGAGCTGGGCGTGCCGGTCGAACTGGTCGCCACCGACCTGTCGCAACGCGCCATCGAAAAGGCCCGCTCGGGCCTCTACACAGGGTTCGAGATTCAGCGCGGCCTGACGGCCAAGACCATGCTGCGCTGGTTCGAACCGATGGACGACCAGTGGATCGTCAAGGCCGAACTGGCCGACGCCGTGCGCTTCGGTCGCGCCAACCTGCTGGACGAGCCGACCGACGACGCGCGGTTCGACGTCATCTTCTGCCGCAACGTCCTGTCAGACATGGAGCCGTCGCGACGCGCCCGCCTGCTGGACGGGCTGGAGCGGCGCCTGGTCGACGACGGCTGCCTGTTCCTGGGCGCCGAAGAGAAGCTGGAGGGCGAGACCGTCGTCTTCCGCGCCGTCAACGGCCGCCGGGGCCTGTATGTGAAGGCGCCGTCCGCACTTCGCCGCGCCGCCTGAAACCGGTGCCTGCCGCGGCGTTCAGCCCGCGTGCAGTTCCTGCTTCACCCGCTCCGCCAGGGTCTTGATGTCCAGCGGCTTGGGCAGGAAGGACACCCCGACCTCGTCCTGCAACAGGTCCGAGAAGTCGCTCTCGGCATAGCCCGAGATGAACATCACCGGCGCATCGCCCAGATACTGCCGCGCCTTCTTCAGCAGCGACGGCCCGTCCAGCCCCGGCATGATGACGTCCGAGATCATCATGTCGATCTGGCCCGCATGCTCCTCGGCCAGCAACAGGGCCTCCTCGCCGTCGGCGGCCTCGATCACCTCATAGCCGCGCTGGCGCAGCAGGCGGGCGGCGATGCCGCGCACGGCGTCCTCGTCCTCGACGAACAGGATGCGGCCCGCGCCCGACAGGTCGCGCGGCGTCTTGATCTTGACCTCGACCGGCTGGACCTCGGCCAGTTCCGCCTCGCCGGCGGCCGGCAGGAAGATGCGGAAGGCCGCACCCATGGTTCTGGAGTCTGGGCCCTCGATATTGCTGACGGTGATATGGCCGCCCGCCTGCTGGGCGATGCCGTATACGGTGGCCAGGCCCATGCCCGTGCCCTCGTTCACCGCCTTGGTGGTGAAGAAGGGTTCGAAAATCTTGTCCACCAGTTCGGGCGGCACGCCGGGGCCGGTGTCCGACACCTCGATCAGGGCCACCTCATCCGTCGGGGCATCGACCCAGCCCAGGGCCCGCGCCTCGTCGCCCGTCAGGCGGCGCGTGGCGATGGTGACCACGCCGGCGCCCGGCTCGACCACGCCGCGCATGGCGTCGCGGGCGTTGACGGCTAAGTTCATCACCGCCGTCTCCAGCTGGGACTTGTCGGCCAGCACCACCGGCAGGTCGCGACCGTAGTCGGTCTCCAGCCGCACGTCCTCGCGCAGCAGACGCCGCAGCAGGATGGCGAACTCGCCCACCAGTTCGCCCAGGTCCAGCCGCTCGCGGCGAACGGTCGACTTGCGCGAGAAGGCCAGCAACTTGCGAACCAGATCGGCCGCGCGAATGGCCGTCTGGCGGATCTCGTTCAGCCCCTCATAGGACGGATCGCCCACCGGGTGCCGTTCCAGCAGGCCCGACAGCTGAAGCTGGATCGCGGTCAGCAGGTTGTTGAAATCGTGCGCCACGCCCCCGGCCAGCTGGCCCACGGCCTGCATCTTCTGGGCCTGGTTGAGCTGCAACTCCATCGACTTCTGGCCCGACACGTCGAACAGCCAGATCCGCCGCTTGTCGCCCTCGGGCGCCACATACAGGTGCAGCATCTTGTCGGGATAGGCGCGCGCGATCAGCTCGATCGGACCGGACGACCCGGCCGCCAGCTTCAGCCGCGCCTCGGCGACGCCGCCCGGATCGAACAGATCGCCGAAAGCCGCATCGCGCGCAGCGCCTGGCCCGGTCAGCACGCCCAGCGCCGGATTGGCCTCCTCCGCCCGGCCGGAAAACAGGTCGTCGCCCTGGATGACAGCCGAGCCGAACGGCGCGCCGGCGGCCATCGCGCGGGCCTCTCCGGTCGCCGCCGCAGCGGGAGCGTGCACGGGCGCCGAGGCGATGGGCAGGACGGCGTCGGGCGCAGCGCGCATCAGGAACCGTCCCTCGCCAGCCTGGCCGATCACGACCTCGACCTCGCGTGCGCCGATCATGACGATGGCGCGGCCCGGCTCGCCTTTGCGCGCCTGGGCGAAGGCCATGTAGAGGGCCTGGGCCGACTTGCCGCGCGGCAGGGCGCCGGTCGCGCCGTTGGCCTCGGCCCAGGCGGTGTTGAAGGCCAGGATCTGGCCTGAATCCCACACCAGGGCGGCGGGCTCGGCCATGGCCTCCAAAACCTCGATGGCCGCGTCGCTGCTGGGCTTGGCGTTCGCCGCGCGCCGGAAACCGAACAGACCGATCAGCGCGATCATCCCCACCGTCAGGATCAGCACCAGTCCCGGCGCCGAGGTGGGATTGTCGCGAAACGCCGGATAGGCCAGGGCGGCGATGGCCGCCACCACGCCGAACGCCATCACGGCCGACAGCAGATCGAACGAAGGGCGTCGGGTGGGCGTCATGCAGCCTCGCGAATCAGTGGGCAGATCATACGCTCAAATCCTGACGCACTCTTACCGACGCTTTCTGGACTGGAAGACGAAGCCGATGATCTTGGCGGCGGCGTCGAAATGCTCGCGCGGAATGATCTCGTCCACCTCGACGGCGGCATACAGGGCGCGCGCCAGCGGCACGTTCTCGACGATCGGCACCCCGTGTTCGGTCGCCACTTCCCGAATGCGCAACGCCAATGCATCGACGCCCTTGGCCACGCAGATCGGCGCCCCGTCGCCCTGGTCCGGCTCATAGCGCAGCGCGACCGAATAGTGGGTCGGGTTGGTCACGATCACGGTCGCATTGGGGACGTTCGCCATCATCCGCTGGCGGCTGCGCTGCATGCGGATCTGCCTCAGCTTGGCCTTGATGTGCGGATCGCCCTCGGACTGTTTGTAGTCGTCCTTCAGCTCTTCCTTGGTCATCCGCATCCGCTTGGCGAAGCGCATCTTCTGCCAGATGAAATCAGCCCCGGCGGTCGCCCCCAACAGCAGGATCGAGGCGAAGAACAGCCACATCGCCATGTCGCGCGCCAGCGGCAGGATCGCCATTGGGCTCATCGACACCATATTCTCGAACTCGCGCAAATGCGGCTTCAGCACCATCCAGCAGACCACGCAGACGGCGATCAGCTTCAGGAAGGTCTTGACGAACTGCATCAGGCCGTCGGGTCCGAAGATCCGCTTGAACCCCTGCATGGGACTGACCGCCGACCACTTCGGCTTCAGCTTCTCGGCGGTGAAGATCAGGCCCGACTGCGCCAGATTGCCCCCGACTCCCCCCAAGATGGTGGCCAGCATGACCGCACCCAGGAACGGTGCGATGGCCCAGACCGCCTGCACCATGATCTGATTGCCTGCGCCCGAGTTCAGCGTGCCCAGCATCTCGTGCGGGGCGGCGATGAAGGGCAGCATCTGTTCGGCGATGGACGAGGCGAACCAGCCGCCGCCCGTCAGGATCACGGCCGCCGCCCCCGCCAGCGCCAGCACCTGGGCGACGTCCGGCGACTTGGCGACATCGCCCTTCTTTCGGGCGTCCTCAAGCTTTCGCGGGGTCGCCTCTTCGGTTTTCGATTCGGGATCCGCGCCTTCAGCCATTCGGGCCTCCGAAGACGAAATACTCCGCCAGACGGCGGTAGCGGTCGATGAAGATGGTGCCCAGCGCGCCCAGGCTCAGCGCGAAGATCGACAGGCCCAGGATGACGCTCAACGGCGCGGCGGCGAAATAGACCTGGAACGACGGCATGACCCGCGCCACCAGGCCGGACGCCAGGTTGAAGATCAGGGCGAACACCAGCACCGGCGCCGAAAGTTGGACCCCCAGCATGAAGCTGTCGCTCAGGGTGCGGACCGCCATCTGTGTGAAGTCGGCCATCACCAGCGGCTGGGCCGGCGCGATCAGGCGATAGGAGCCCACCATCCCGGCGATGAACAGGTGATGGGTGTCGGTGGCGAACAAAAGCGTCACCCCCAGCAGGGTCAGAAAGGCGGCGATGGTCGTGCCCGGCTGGGCCTGCATCGGGTTGGCGGTCTGGGAAAAGCTCAACGTCGTCTGCAACGAGATGATCTCGCCCGCCGTCGACAAGGCCGTCATGAACATCCGCAGCAACAGACCGATCATCAGGCCGACGGCCACCTCGCGGATGATCCATCCCACCATCAGCCCCAGGCTGTCGGGCAGGCCCGGCAGCGATCCGCGCACCACCGGCCACAGCGCCAGGCTGATGAGCAGGGCCAGCGACAGCCGCACGCGCGGTGGCACATAGGTCTCGCCGAAACCGGGGATCAGCATCAGGATCGCCGCGATCCGGGCGAAGATCAGCCCCCCGGCCCAGACCTGATCGGCGGTGGCGTAAGCCTCCACTACATCCCCGCGATGCGGGCCGCGATCTGGCGCATGAAGCCGCCCAACAGCGCGCCCATCAGCGGCAGGAACAGGATCAGGGACACGAAGATGGCGATGATCTTGGGCGCATAGATCAGGGTCTGTTCCTGAATCTGCGTCAGGGCCTGAAACAGGCCGATCACCACGCCGACCACCAGGCCCACGATCAGGACCGGTAGGCACAGCTGTATCGTCAGCCAGATGGCGTCGCGCCCGACGTCCAGAACTTCCGCGCCGTTCATCGGCTCACGCTCCCCAAAGTTACTGGGCAGAAAATGCCGACAGGATGGTTAACAGGCCGCTAACCAAACGCGTATTCGCGGAGGATCAGGCCGCCAGGGTGCGAGACAGTTTGCGCGCCAGTTCGGCCTGGGTGAACGGCTTGCGCACGATCATGTCCTCGCCCACGTCCGTCAGGGCCTCGGCGTCGGCGTATCCGGTGGCGAACAGGATGGGCGCACCCGGTCGGCGCACCCTCAGCTCGCGCGCCAACTCACCGCCGTTCATCCCCGGCATGGCGAAGTCCAGCAGCATGGCGTCGATCCGGTCATGATGCTCCAGCGTTTCCAGCGCCGCCCCGCCGCTGTCGGCCTCGATCACGTCGTATCCCAGATCGCTGAGATAGCCGGCGGTGACGTTCCTGACCGCCTCGTCGTCGTCCACCACCAGAACGACCATGCCGGCGTCACGCGCGGCCAGCAGTTCGCCGCTCGCCTCACGCTCCTGCGTCGGCGCGGCGTCGGCGCGGGGCAGGAAGATGCGGATCGTCGTGCCCTTGTCGACCTCGGTGTCGATGCTGACCCCGCCGCCGGACTGTTTGGCCAGGCCGAACACCTGGCTCAGCCCCAGGCCCGATCCCTTGCCGACCTCCTTGGTGGTGAAGAAGGGTTCGAACGCCCGCGCTCGGACCTCGTCGGTCATGCCCGATCCGGTGTCGCTGACCGACACCACAACATAGTCGCCGGGCGGAAGCTCGTCGGGTCTGCCGGACGCATCAAGCCGCGCGTTTTCCGTGCGGATGGTCAGCGATCCGCCCACCTCCATGGCGTCGCGCGCATTGATGGCCAGGTTCAGAATGACCAATTCGATCTGCGTCGGATCGATCATCGCCGGCCACAGGTCGGACGCCAGCTGGGGCTGTTCGATATGGACGCTGCCGCCGATGGCGCTCTGCAGCATGTCGCCCATGCTGCGCACCGTCTCGTTCAGATCGACCGCGCGCGGCTCCAGCTTTTGACGACGCGAAAAGGCCAGCATCTGCGCCGTCAGCCGCGCCCCCCGCTGCGAGGCCTCGCGCATCATGTCCAGCCGCCGCAGAACCTTGGGATCGGTCTCGTTTTTCCTCAACTGCTCGACATTGCCCAGCACCACGGTCAGCAGGTTGTTGAAGTCGTGCGCCACGCCGCTGGTCAACTGGCCGACCGCCTCCAGCCGCTGCGCCTGGCGCAGGGCCGTCTCGGCCTTTTCCCGCTCGACGATCTGGGCGGCCAGTTCGCGGTTGGCCGCCTGCAGCTGGGCGGTGCGGTCGGCGACCCGACGTTCCAGCAGGGCCTCCGCGCGCTGGATCTCGGCGATCCGTTCGCGCGCCTCATACTGCCTGCGACGACCGCGCAAGGCCGTATCGACCGCACTGACCAGGGTCGTGGGATGAAACGGCCGCTCCAGAAAACTGACATTGCCCAGGGTCACCGACAGCCGACGCGCCGCCGGATTGCGCTCGACGCTGCCGCCGCGTCGGTTCAGCACCAGAAAAGGAAAATCCGACCAGGACGGCTGGGCTTCGATCCAGGCTGACAGGGCGTTGAGGTCGCCGTTGACCAGCACCTCCTCCACCACCACGGCCAGGGCGGCACCCTCGATCATTTGCGCCAGAAGATCGTCCACGGTGTCGCAGACCTGCGCCACCGTGCCGACCTCCGTCAGGATCTGGGCGGCGACGACGGCGTCGCGTCCCGTCGGCGCCAGAATCAGGGCGCGTTCGGACAGCTCCCCACCACGGCTCATGCGGAGCGATCGCCCATCAAGCCCTCGCCGTCCTGGGCCACGAAGTTGGGCACGCCGCGCAGCACGCCCTGGAAACCGTACAACGGTTCGCCCACCGCCAGGCCGCCCGTCCCGATGTCGAATTCGCGGATGGTCTTCTCATGCCCGCCCGCGCGCTTCTTGATGACCGAGATGGCGCGACGGACCATCCCCGCCGCCTCGAAATAGCGCAGCAGGACGACGGTGTCGGCCAGATAGGTCACGTCCACCGGCGCCTTCATGTCCCCGACCAATCCGTGCTGGGCCACGGTGAGATAGGTCGAGGCCCCCTGACGATTCAGGTATTGCAGCAGTTCGTGGATGTGCAGCACCAGGAACTGCTCCTGCGGCATGGCGGCCTGATAGCCGTTCAGACTGTCGATCACGACCGTCCTGATGTCTCGTTTCGAGACGCAATCCCGAACGCGGGCGGCGAACTCGCCCGGCGACAGTTCGGCGGCATCCACCTGCTCCACCAGCAGGGAGCCCTCGTCCACACAGGCTTGCAGATCGATGCCGATCTCCAGCATTCGCGCGAACAGCAGGCCCAACTCCTCATCGAAGATGAACATGGCCGCCTTCTCGCCCCGCGCGATCGCGGACATGACGAAACTGACGGCGAACAGCGACTTGCCGGTGCCGGCGGGGCCGAGGATCAATGCGCTGGAACCGCGCTGTATGCCGCCGCCCAACAGGTCGTCGAGGCCTGCCACGCCGCTGGACATGGGCTCGCGCTCGAACCGGGTGCGATGTTCGGAGGCGACGATGCGCGGATAGACCTCCAGCCCGCCGGTCTTGATGGTGAAGTCGTGATAGCCGCCGCGGAAGCGACGCCCGCGATATTTCATCACCCGCACGCGACGGCGCTCGGCCCCATATTCCGGCGCCAGTTCCTGCAGCTGGATCACGCCGTGCGTGACGCTGTGAACCGTCTTGTCGTTGGCGTCGGTCGTCAGGTCGTCCAGCAGCAGCACGGTCACGCCGCGCTTGGCGAAATAGTGTTTCAGCGCCAGCACCTGACGGCGGTAACGCAGCGATCCCTGGGCCAGCAGCCGGATTTCCGACAGGCTGTCGATCACCACCCGCTGGGGCTGAAGACGCTCGACCGCCTCCAGGATCATCCGGCTGGTCTCGCCCAACTCCAGGTCCGACGAATACAGCAGGCTCTGCTGCTGCTGTTCGTCCAGCAGGCTTTCGGGCGGCACCAGTTCGAACAGTTCGATCCCATCCAGCGACCAGCCGTGCGACAGGGCCGTGGCGCGCAGCTCTTCTTCCGTCTCGGACAGGGTGATGTAGAGGGTGGTCTCGCCCCGCGCGACGCCGGTCATCAGGAACCGCATCGCGGCGGTCGTCTTGCCGGTCCCCGGATTGCCTTCCAGCAGATACAGCCGGTCCCGTTCCAGGCCCCCGGCCAGAATGTCGTCCAATCCGGCGATCCCGAAGGCGGCCTGGTCTTTCTTGATCTCGCCGTCCGTCATGCCATCCTCTCGCTTTGAGCTGAGCCGTAACGCACGGAAACGGATAAGGTTACACGCCGGTTCGCCGGTCGTCGGAGGCGCCGGATGGACGATAAAATCTCTCCCAGCACCTTGAACGGCGCAGCTTTCATCCCAACCTGACGGCTTCGCCGGGGGGCCTTTCACGATCCGATTTCAGACGAATTGCACTATTCAGACGCTCTTTTTTCCAGCGTCACCGTCTGAAGGCGTCCCGGACTCGTAAAGAGGGCCGAGACCCTCTCCCCTTCCCGCAATCGCCCCGCTATCTAGGCCGTCATGACCGAACCCCGCGCCTCCAAAGTCTCCCAGGCCGACGCCGAAGCCGCCGTCCGCACCCTGATCGAATGGGCGGGCGACAATCCCGACCGCGAAGGCCTGCTGGAGACCCCGGCCCGCGTCGCCCGCAGCTATCGCGAGCTGTTCGAGGGCTATGAGGTCGATCCCCTCTCCTATCTGGAGAAGACCTTCGAGGAGACGGGCGGCTACGACCAGTTGGTCGTGCTGAAGGACATCCGCTTCGTCAGCTTCTGCGAGCACCACATGCTGCCGGTCGTGGGCAAGGCGCACGTCGCCTATCTGCCCACCGACCGCGTCGTCGGCATTTCCAAACTGGCCCGTGTCGTGCGCGGCTTCGCGCGGCGCCTGCAGATCCAGGAGAAGATGACCTCCGAGATCGCCGAGGCCATCCAGACCGTCCTGCGCCCCCACGGCGTCGGCGTCGTCATCGAGGCCGAGCACAGCTGCATGACCCTGCGCGGCGTCAATGCGCCGGGCGCCAGCCTGTCGACCAGCCACCTGATCGGCGTCGTCCGCGACGACCCCCGCACCCGCGAAGAGTTCCTGCGACTGGTGCGAGGCTAGGATTTCCCCTGTCGCGCGATCTGGCGCGGCTCTTGCGGCGAGACGGCGGAAGGAGGCTCCAACGATGCCCTGGTCCGTGATTTCGACCCGCAATGAGACAGTTCAGATCGCGCGCGGCGGCTGGCTGGACGCTCTGCGTTTCATCGTGGCCTTCCTGATCATCCTGCATCACTTCCAGGCCGCAGGTCCTGAACCTCTGGCGCACGTGATCAATCCGATCTTCGAGCGCGGCGGCTTTTTGCTGACCAACTTCTTCCTGATCGACAGCGGCTATGTGCTGATGCGCGTCTATGGCGCGGCGGTGGACAAGGGCCGGCTGTCGCCGGGCGACTTCTTCCTCAAGCGGTTCCTGCGCGTCGTGCCCGCCCACCTGATCATGGGCCTTTCGCTGGTCGGGTTCGTGCTGCTGGCCACCGCCGCAGGCGTCCCGCCGCGCAATCCCGAATGGTTCGCCTGGGACCAACTGCCCGCCCAGTTGCTGCTGCTTCAGTCCTATGGCCTTTATGGCGGCCTGGGCTGGAACGCCCCGACCTGGTCGATCTCGGCCCTGATCGGCTGCTACCTAGCCTTCCCCTGGATCATTCGCGGCCTGATGCGCCTGGGTCCATGGTCGGCGCTGGCGATGGGCGTCGGCGTCTATCTGGTCGCCAACCAGCTGTGCTGGCACTTCCTGGGCTACCCCGTCTATCAGATGCCCATGCGCTACGGCATCATCCGCGCCCTGCCGCTGTTCTTCCTGGGCATGTGCCTGGCCTGGTTCGCCCAGAAGGTCTGGATCGCGCCGCGCCTGGCCGGCTGGGCCGGCGTCCTGGCCGCCGTCGGCTTCTTCGCGCTTGAGCTTCACGACAAGCACGCCCTGGCCGCCCTGGCCCTGATCTCGATCATCATCCTGGCCGCCGGCGCCGTGCCGGTGAAGAAACCCTCCAAACTGGTCGAGACGGCCGCCATGGTCTCCTTCTCCATGTTCATCTCCAACGAGGTGATCCGCATTGTCTGGTTCGGCGTGGTCAACGCCGTGGAGGCCCGTATCCCCCTGCCGGTCGCCGCCCAATGGGGCCTGTGGGGCCTGGGCGTCGCGGCGGCTGTCGCCTTCGCCTTCGCCTTCCACTTCGCCATCGACAATCCGATCCAGACCCGCATCCGCGGCTGGTTGAAGCGTCGCAGCGTCCGTCGCGGCCAGATCCAGCCCAAACTAGGGCCGGTCATCTCCATCGACGGCTGATAGACCGGCGATCCTCGACCCCAAGGTCGCCTTGACGACCGGCGATCCTCGACCAAAGTCGCTCTCTCCAGCCGCCTCCCTCTCGGTCAATGTCGGCGTCCACGTATCCGCAGGGATGCGCAGAACGGCCGATAACGGCGACTTGGGAGGAAATGGATCATGGCTACCGACGCTCCAATTGCGTCTGGGGAAGAGGAACACACCGTCGATCGCAGCGATCGCCTGGTCATCCTCGCCTCATCGGTCGGCACCGTCATCGAGTGGTACGACTTCTATCTTTACGGTTCGCTGGCGGCGATCATCACCGTCCAGTTCTTCTCGGGCGTCAACGAGACGACCGGCTACATCTTCGCCCTGATGGCCTTCGCCGCCGGCTTTGCGGTGCGGCCCTTCGGCGCCATCGTCTTCGGGCGGCTGGGCGACCTTTGGGGACGCAAGAACACCTTCCTCGTCACCATGCTGTTGATGGGTCTGTCGACCTTCGTCGTCGGCCTGTTGCCGCCCTATGCGGTCATCGGCATCGCGGCGCCCATCATCCTGGTGCTGATGCGCCTGATCCAGGGTCTGGCCCTGGGCGGCGAATACGGCGGCGCCGCCACCTACGTCGCCGAGCACGCGCCGCGCGGCAAGCGCGGCTTCTACACCTCCTTCATCCAGATCACGGCGACTGCCGGCCTGGTCCTCAGCCTGGTGGTCATCCTCGGTGTCCGGCTTGCGGTCGGTGAGGAAGCCTTCGCCGACTGGGGTTGGCGCATTCCGTTCCTGGTCTCGATCCTGCTGCTGGGCGTCTCCCTGTGGATTCGTCTGAAGCTGGCTGAGAGCCCGTCGTTCAAGAAGATGAAGGCCGAGGGCAAGGGCTCCAAGACCCCGCTGAAGGACAGCTTCGGCAAATGGCCCAACCTGAAGATCGTGTTGATCGCCCTGCTGGGCCTCACCGCCGGTCAGGCCGTCATCTGGTACACGGGTCAGTTCTACGCCCTGTTCTTCCTCGAACGGGTCATGAAGGTCGACGCCACCCTGGTCTACATCCTGCTGACCATCGCGCTTCTGGCCGCCTCGCCCTTCTTCATCTTCTGGGGCTGGCTGTCGGACAAGGTGGGCAGAAAGCCGATCATCCTGGCCGGCTGCCTGATCGCGGCCCTGACCTATTTCCCGCTGTTCAACGCCCTGACCCAGGCCGCCAATCCGCGCCTGGCCGCCGCCGCCGCCTCGGCGCCGGTCGTGGTCTATGCCGATCCGGCCGACTGCAACGTCCAGTTCGACCCCGTCGGCAAGACGGTGTTCAACCAGTCCTGCGACGTGGCCAAGTCCCACCTGGCCAAGGCCGGCGTGACCTACACCAATGTCGAGGCGCCGGCCGGAACCGTGGCCGAGGTGCGCATCGGTGATCAGTCCGTCATCCCCAGCTTCCGGGGCGACGCCATGACCACGGCTGATTTCGCCGCCCAGAAGAAGACCTGGGACACGGAACTGACCGCCGCCCTGACCGCCGCCGGCTATCCGGCCAAGGCGGACAGCGCCCTGGTCAACAAGCCGATGGTGGTGCTGATCCTGTTCATCCTCGGCTTCTACGTGACCATGGTCTACGGACCGATCGCGGCGGCCCTGGTCGAGATGTTCCCGACCAACATCCGCTACACCTCCATGTCCCTGCCCTATCACATCGGCAACGGCTGGTTCGGCGGCTTCCTGCCGACCACCGCCTTCGCCATCGTGGCGGCGACCGGAAACATCTACTCCGGTCTCTGGTATCCGATCATCGTCGCCCTCGCGACGGTCGTGCTGGGCTTCCTGCTGGTCAAGGAAGGCAAGGACGTCGATCTGAACGCCTGATCCTGCTTTCAGGCGGAACGAGGGGCGGGTCGTCGCGAGACGGCCCGCCTTTCGCTTGTGAAACAGCCCCTGCCCGGTTCAGATGCCCCCATGTTCAGCCTGACGATCCTCGGCCTGGTCGCCGCCTATATGGCGGTGCTGTTCGCCGTCGCCTGGTATCAGGAACGACCGGCGGCGCGGGCGCGCGGCAAGGGGTTGGGGCCGTCGGTCTACGCCCTGTCCCTGGCCATCTACTGCACCTCCTGGACCTATTACGGCGCGGTCGGCACGGCGGCGCGCGACGGGTGGGAGTATCTGCCCATCTACATCGGGCCGGTGATCGGCCTGACCCTGCTGTTCCCGCTGTGGCGCCGCATCGCCGCCGCCGCTCGGCGCGAGAACGTCGGCTCGATGGCCGACTTCGTGGCGTCGCGTTACGGCAAGAGCCAGACCCTGGGCGCGGCGGTCACGGTCGTCGCCATCCTGGGGTCGCTGCCGTATATCGCGCTTCAGCTGAAGTCACTGTCGATGGCCGGCGCCCTGCTGACCGCAGGCACGCCGGTGGCGGGGTCCGAGCGGCTGACGGTGCTGGTGCTGGCGGGCGTGCTGGCCTTCTTCGCCATCCTGTTCGGCGCACGCCGTCCCGACCTGACCGAGCACAATCGCGGCCTGATCCAGGCCATCGGCCTGGAGTCGATGGTCAAGCTGGGCGCCCTGCTGTTCGTCGCCGTCTTCGCCCTGGTCCTGCTGCTCAACGAAGGCTCGCCGCCGCGCATCATCGAAGGCCTGGGGGCCCTGGCCGCTCCGCCGCAGGTCACGCCGCGCTTCACCGCCATCACCCTGTTGTCGACCCTGGCCATCTTCTGCCTGCCGCGTCAGTTCCACGTCGCCTTCGTCGAGGGCGCCCAGCCGTCGGACGTGAAGCGGGCGCGCTGGATCTTTCCCCTCTATCTGCTGCTGACCAGTCTGGCGGTGCTGCCGCTGGTGGCGGCGGGCGCCCTGTTCGCGCCGGCGGTAAACCCCGACCTGCTGGTGCTGGCCCTGCCGTTCGAACGTGGCGAGACCATGCTGACGGCGCTCGTCTTCGTCGGCGGATTCTCGGCGGCCACCGCCATGGTCATCGTCGAGGCCGTGGCCCTGTCGGCCATGGTGTCCAACAGCCTGATCCTGCCCTTCCTGGCGCGCGATCGCTGGCGGGTGCGGGGCGACGCCTCGGACATGGCGGGGACCATCCTGCAGGTGCGGCGCGCGGCCATCGTCGCCGTCCTGCTGCTGGCCTGGCTCTATTATCAGGCGACGGATCAGTCGCGCGGTCTGGCGGCCATGGGGCTGGTGTCCTTCGCCGCCATGGCTCAGCTGGCGCCCGCCCTGTTCGGCGCGGTGCTGTGGCGCGGCGGTCATGCGCACGGGGCCTTGGCGGGGATGACGGTCGGGATGGCGGTGTGGATCGTCATGCTGGCCCTGCCCCAGCTGGCGCCCGGCGCGCCGTGGCACCTGCACGTCATGTTGGGGGTCAAGGATCCGCTGGCCCTGGGGGTCTTCGTCAGCCTGGGGCTCAATCTGGCGGCCTATGTCGGGGTGTCCCGGTTCGCTCAGCCCCGTCTGATCGACCGGGTCCAGGCCCGCGCCTTCGTGGATCGGCTGGGGCCGGACTGGATGGAGGCCAGGCCTTCGCCGTCGGGCGCCTCAGTCGGCGACCTGCGCGCCCTGGTCGCCCGCTTCATCGGCGACGAGCGGGCCGAGCGCGCCTTCTCCGCCTGGGGACGCGAGACCGACACCCGGCTGCGCGACGCCGATCCAGCCGACGCCGCCCTGGCCCGTGCGGCGGAACGGATGCTGGCGGGCGCCATCGGCGCGGCCTCGGCGCGACGGGTCATCGCCGCGGCCCTGGCCGGCGTCGGGCGGGCGCCCGAGGACGTGGTGCGGATGCTGGACGAGGCGTCGCAAGCCGTTCAGTTCAACCGCGACCTGTTGCAGACCACGCTGGACAACATCGACCAGGGCGTGATCGTGGTGGACGAGGATCTGCGCGTCACCGCCTGGAACCGGCGCTATGTCTCCATGTTCGAACTGCCGGTCGGCTTCGTCCACGTCGGCCTGCCCATCGCCAACATCTATCGCCTGAACGCCGAGCGCGGCGAGAGCCCCGACGACATCGAGGCCTGGGTCGAGCGGCGGCTGGAGGCGCTGAGCCGCCGCATCCCCCACGATCACGAACGCGCACAGCCCGACGGCCGGGTGCTGCGATCCTCGGGCGCGCCCATCCCCGGCGGCGGCTACGCCACCAGCTACACCGACATCACCGCCCTGCGCCGCGCCGCCCGCGAACTGGAAGAGGCCAACGAACGGCTGGAGGCGCGCGTGGCGGATCGCACCGCCCGGCTGGACGAGGCCCGGCGTGTCGCCGAGGACGCCACGGCGTCGAAGACCCGGTTCCTGGCCGCCGCCAGCCACGACCTGCTGCAACCGCTTCACGCCGCGCGCCTGTTCATCGCCGCGCTGAAGGAGGAGCCGGCGCTGGCGGAACCGACCAGCCGCACCCTGGCCGTCAACGCCGACCGCGCCATCGACAGCGCCCACCGCCTGCTGACCGCCCTGTTGAACCTGTCCAAGCTGGAGGCCGGCGGGGTGCGGACCAATGTGACCAAACTGTCGCTGGGCGGTCTGTTCGACGAGTTGCGCCGCGAGTTCGCACCGGTGGCCGAGGCCAAGGGCCTGCGCCTGACCATCATGCCCAGCCGCTTGTGGGCGGCGTCCGACCGCGACCTGTTGCGGTCCATGCTGCAGAACCTGGTGGCCAACGCCATCCGCTATACGGATTCCGGCCGCGTGCTGGTCGGGGCGCGGCGGCAGGGCGAGACGGTGCAGCTGTTCGTCTGCGACACCGGGCGCGGCATCCCCGATTCCGATCACGAGACCGTCTTCGGCGAGTTCGTGCGTCTGCCCGGCGCGGTGGACGAGCCGGGCGCGGGCCTGGGCCTGGCCATCGTGCGTCGCCTGTCCAGCCTGCTGGACCATCCGCTGGAGCTGAGCTCGCGCATCGGACGCGGCACGCTCTTCCGCATCACCGTGCCGCGCAGCCCCGCCGACGTGATCCCCGAGGTCGCGCCGGTGCGCGAGGCGCGTCTGCCGCTGGCAGGCCTGCGGGTGCTGTGCGTGGACAACGAGCCGGTGATCCTGGACGCGCTGAACGCCCTTCTGACCCGCTGGGGCGCGAAGCCGACCCTGGTGTCCAGCGTGGCGGCGGCCAAGGCGGCTCAAGGTCCGTTCGACGCCGCCGTGGTCGATCTGCATCTGGGCGACGGGCCGGAAGGCTTCGCCGTCATCGACTGGCTGCGCCCCCACGGCGTGCGCCGCATCGCCCTGGTCACCGCCGACACCCGCGATGGTCTGAACGAACAGGCGACGGCGGCCGGCGCCGTTCTGCTGCCCAAGCCGATCAAGCCGGCGGCGCTGAAGGCCTTTTTGTCGAGCTAGCTGGGGTCCAGCGACTTGGCCAGGATCACCGCCTGGGTCCGGTTGTGAACGCCCAGCTTGCGGAACACGCTGGTCAGGTGCGCCTTGATCGTGGCCTCGGATACGCCGAGATCAAAGGCGATCTGTTTGTTCAGCCGCCCGGCCTTCAGTCCTTCCAGAATACGCAGTTGCGATGGCGTCAGGCTGGCGACGCGGCCGGCCGGATCGTCGTCGTCCGCCTCGGGCACATCGGGCGCCCAGCTGTCGCCGGCCAGGATGGCGGCGATGGCCTCGACCATCTGGGGCAGGGACGAGGACTTGGGAATGAAGCCGGCGGCGCCCAGGCCCAGGGCGTGACGCACCACGGGCGCGTCCTCGCTGGCCGACACCACCGCCACCGGCACGGTCGGCTGTTCGGCCCGCACGGCGGCCAGCCCCGCCATGCCCTCGCTGTCCGACAGCTTCAGGTCCAGCAGCAGCAGATCGACCGGCCCGGCGACCATCGCCGCCTTGGCCTCGGCCAGGCTGGCGCATTCCACCACCTCAGCCCCCGGCGCCGCCTTGTCGACGGCCGAGCGCAGGGCGGCGCGGAACAGGGGATGGTCGTCGGCGACGACGATGCGATCCATGGGCGTCCTTCCGTGCGCGGCGTCTGATCGGCCGCGTCGTCGCCATCATGGCGCGGTTCGACTTTGGTCGAAATTAGACCAATGGCCAATGGCTCCCCGAGGCTGGAGGCGGAAAGGTTTTCGAAGGGACGCCCGCGTTAGATGGGCGCGGGAGGATTCATCATGATCAAGACAAGCCTAATGGCGGGAGCCGCCGCCGTCGCCCTGCTGGCGTCGCCCGGCGTCGCCTCGGCCCAGGACCAAGCCGCGCTCGAAGCGCGCATCGCCCAGCTCGAAGCCCAGCTGAACGCCCTAAAATCCGAGGTCGTCGCCTCGCGCACCCAGCAGGCCGCGCAACAGCAGGACATCATCCGCCTGGAGACCCGCCCGGCCGCGCCGGTTCAGCAGGCCGCCGCCCCGGCCGCGCCCAGCGACGGCTTCCGCATCGGCGACCACACGGTCAAGTTCGGCGGCTTCGTCAAGGTCGACGCCTACGCCACGCGCTACTCCGGCGGCGACCCGGTCAACGGCGACGCGCTGCGTGAATTCCACATTCCCGGCTCCATCCCCATCGGCGGCGCCGACGAGGATACGGCGACCGATTTCAACGCCCGTCAGACCCGCTTCTGGCTGACGACCGACGGCATGATCGGGGGCCACAAGATCGGCACCCGCATGGAGATGGACTTCCAGACTCAGCCCGGCGTCGCCGACCAGCGGACCACCAGCCCGGCCAACCCGACCCTGCGTCGCGCCTTCATCACCATCGACAACTGGCTGATCGGCCAGGAGTGGACCAACTTCCAGAACACCGCCGTCCTGCCCGAATCCGCCGACTTCATCGGCGCGGCCGAAGGCACGGTCTTCGCCCGTCAGGTCCAGGTCCGCTATACGCGCGGTCCCTTCTCCGTCTCGGTCGAGAACCCCGAGACGACGGTGACGCCGTTCAGCGGCGGCGCGCGGATCGTCGCCGACGACAGCACCCTGCCGGACTTCACCGCCCGCTACGCCATGTCGCGTCCGTGGGGCGATTTCCAGTTCGCCGGCCTGCTGCGCCAGCTGAAATACGAGAACCCGGCGACCAACATCGATTCCACCGCGACCGGCTGGGGCCTGTCGGCCTCGACCAAGATCAAGGTCGGGTCCAAGGACGACATCCGCCTGATGCTGACCGGTGGCGAGGGTATCGGCCGCTATGTCGGGCTGAACTTCTCCAACGACGCCGTGCTGGACGCTTCGGGCGAACTGGACTCCATCGGCGTGGTCGCCGGCTTCGCCGCCTATCGCCACGTCTGGGCGCCCGGCTGGCGCTCCAGCCTGATCTGGTCGGCGCAGAAGGTGGACAACGACACCGGCTTCACCGGCCTGGCCGTCAACCGTTCGGCGCAAAGCATCCATGCCAATTTGATCTGGTCGCCGGTTACGGCGTTTGATGTCGGGGCCGAGCTGATGTTCGCGGATCGCGAGATCGAGACCGGCGCCAGCGGCGACATGACCCGTTTGATCCTGTTCGCCAAATACGGATTCTGATTGATGCCGGAGACGTCTCGCGTGCCTGATCCCGACCTCTATCCCGTCCCTGCCGACTGGGCCGACAAGGCCCATCTGAACCGGGAGGCCTATGAGGCGGCGCGGATCGCGGCGCGCGAGACGCCCGACACCTATTGGGCCGAACAGGCCAAACGCCTCGACTGGATCACAGCCCCGACCAAGATCAAGGACGTCTCCTTCAAGAAGGAAGACTTCCGCATCCGCTGGTTCGAGGACGGTGTGCTGAACGTCTCGGCCAACTGCATCGACCGCCACCTGCCTCATCGCAAGGACGAGACGGCGATCATCTGGGAAGGCGACGATCCCGCCGACAGCCGCCACATCACCTTCGGCGAACTGCACGCCGAGGTGTGCCGCATGGCCAATGTTCTGAAGGCGCATGGAGCGAAGAAGGGCGACCGGATCACCCTGTATCTGCCCATGATCCCCGAGGCGGCCTACGCCATGCTGGCCTGCGCCCGCATCGGCGCCGTCCATTCGGTGGTGTTCGGCGGCTTCTCGCCCGACAGCCTGTGCGGGCGGATCGAGGACTGCGGCTCGAACCTGGTCATCACCGCCGACGAGGGTCTGCGCGGCGGCAAACATGTGCCGCTGAAGGCCAATGTCGACGAGGCCCTGACGAAGGTGAAGGTCGATACCGTCCTGGTCGTGCGTCGCACCGGCCGCGACGTGCCGATGATCGAAGGCCGCGACTTCGACTACGCCCTGGAAGCCGCCAAGGTCGACGCCGACTGCCCGCCCGAGCCGATGAACGCCGAGGATCCGCTGTTCATCCTCTACACCTCGGGTTCGACCGGAAAGCCCAAGGGCGTGCTGCACACCACGGGCGGCTATCTGTTCTGGGCCGCCTGGACGCACGAAGTCGTCTTCGACTATCGCCCCGGCGAGGTCTTCTGGTGCACTGCCGACGTGGGCTGGGTCACCGGCCATTCGTATATGGTCTATGGGCCGCTCGCGAATGCGGCGACGACCCTGATGTTCGAGGGGGTGCCCAACTATCCCGACGCCGGCCGCTTCTGGCAGGTGGTGGACAAGCACAAGGTCGAGATCTTCTACACGGCCCCCACCGCCCTGCGCGCCCTGATGCGCGAAGGCGATGCGCCGGTGAAGGCGTCCTCGCGCGCCTCGTTGCGTCTGCTCGGCACGGTCGGCGAACCGATCAATCCCGAGGCTTGGCGCTGGTATCACGAGGTGGTCGGCGACAGCCGCTGCCCCATCGTGGACACCTGGTGGCAGACCGAAACGGGCGGCCACCTGATCACGCCCCTGCCCGGCGCCACCGACCTGAAGCCCGGTTCGGCCACCCTGCCCCTGCCGGGCGTGGAGCTTGAGATCGTAGACGCCGAGGGTCAGCCGCTGGAAGGCGCCGCGTCCGGCAATCTGTGCATCACCGACAGCTGGCCGGGCCAGATGCGCACCGTCTATGGCGACGACCAGCGCTTCTTCGACACCTATTTCTCGACCTATCCGGGTCGCTATTTCACCGGCGACGGCTGCCGTAGGGACGAGGACGGCTATTACTGGATCACCGGCCGGGTGGACGACGTCATCAACGTGTCCGGCCACCGGATGGGCACGGCCGAGGTCGAGAGCGCCCTGGTGCTGCACGACGACGTCGCCGAGGCGGCCGTCGTCGGCTATCCCCACGACATCAAGGGCCAGGGCATCTACGCCTACGTCACCCTGAACAACGGGGTCGAGCCGACCGAGGACCTGCGCAAGGCCCTGGTCGCCCACGTCCGCCACGAGATCGGCCCCATCGCCGCGCCCGACGTGATCCAATGGGCGCCGGGCCTGCCCAAGACCCGCTCGGGCAAGATCATGCGACGCATCCTGCGCAAGATCGCCGAGAACGAGATCGGGTCGCTGGGCGACACCTCGACCCTGGCCGACCCGTCGGTGGTGGACGACCTGGTCAAGAACCGCGCCGGAGCCTGATGACGCGGGTTCAATGCGAGGGCTGATGCGCCTATCTGTGCGTCAGCCTGCCGCAGCCTGAGCCGTCCATGCCCCGTTTCCTGTCCCGCCTGCCCATCGACGGCTATCTGCTGGCCCTGATCGGCATGGTGATCCTGGCGGCGCTGCTGCCCGCCAGCGGACAGGCCGCCGTGGTCATGGATTGGGTGGTCAAGGCGGCCATCGCCCTTCTGTTCTTCCTGTATGGCGCGCGGATGTCGCCGGCGGCCATCGGCGCGGGCCTGCTGCACTGGCGGCTTCAGGGCACGGTCTTCCTGTCGACCTTCCTGCTGTTTCCGCTGCTGGGGCTGGGTCTGATTTTGCTGATGCGGGGATCGCTTCAGCCCGATCTGCTGACGGGGATGCTCTATCTGTGCCTGTTGCCGTCCACGGTGCAGTCGTCCATCGCCTTCACCTCCATCGCCGGAGGGAATGTCGCGGGCGCCCTGACCAGCGCCAGTCTGTCGAACCTGCTGGGCGTGATCGTGACGCCGCTGCTGGTCGCCCTGATGATCGGCGGCCCAGAAACCGGGGCGGGCGGCGGCATCCACCTGCAATCCATCCTCGACATCGGCCTGCAGATCCTGGCCCCGTTCGCCGTGGGCCAGCTGTGTCGCCCGCTGCTGAAGGATTGGCTGGGTCGTCACGCCAAGCTGACGGGCCTGGTGGACCGCGGCTCCATCCTGCTGATCGTCTACGCCGCCTTCAGCGAGGGCGTCGTCGCCGGCGTCTGGTCCCAGGTCGCGCCTATGGACCTGGCCAAGGTCATCGGCCTGAACATCCTCCTGCTGGCCATCGTCCTGAGCCTGACCCTGATGGCGGGGCGGCTTCTCAAATTCGACAAGCCCGACCGGATCGTCATTTTGTTCTGCGGCTCCAAGAAGAGCATGGCCACCGGCATCCCCATGGCCGGCATCCTGTTCGCCGGTCACGCCGTGCCGCTGATCGTCCTGCCGATCATGCTGTTCCACCAGATCCAGCTGTTCGCCTGCACCATCATCGCCCAGCGCTATGCGCGAGAGAATGCAGCGCGCGCCTTGAGCCCCGTCTTACCTTAAGATAGACCGCCCTCAGGCCATCGCGGGCATGATGTAGTGGTAGCCTGGCAGCTTCCCATGCTGCTCGTGCGGGTTCGATTCCCGCTGCCCGCTCCAGTCTATTGGTGAAGGCGCGACGATCGTGCCGCCGCGCCTCCTTTCCGTTCTCAGTTCGCGGCTTCGACGGTGACGCCGCGTTGTTGCAGGATGGCCTGGACGCTGTCGTCGCCGGTCAGGTGACCGGCGCCCACGGCGATGAAGGCGGTTCCCGAACCTTCGAGCAGGGTCTGGATCTGGTCAGCCCAGTCGGTGTTCCGGTCGACCAGCAGAGCCTGATAAAGGGCCGGCGAAGCCTCCTTCATCTCCTCGACCATGACGCGGTCCAGGGTGGCGACGTCGCCCTTGGCCCAGGCCTCGACCATGGTGTCCAGCATGGTCACGGCGTTCTCGTAATCCTTCAGCGTCTCGCGCAGGAAGGCCATCTGCACGTCTTCGGGCAGGCCGGCCAGGATGCCGATCTGCTTGTCGATGGTCTCGAAACCGTGGATGGGCTTGCCGGCCGCCTCGGCGCGCGTCTTCAGCACAAGTTCGACGCCGGACTTGGGATCATAGCCGGCCTTGACCAGGGGGGCGACCGACAGGCTGAGCGCCGCCAGCCAGGGTTTCATCGGCTGAAGCTGGGCGGCGGAGGCGCCCATGGCCTGGGCGGCGGCCTCCAGTTCAACATTCTCCTCGGGCGTCAGGCGGCTGGAGAGAGGCGTTTCAGGCGACAGGCCGTGCTGCTGGATCAGCGGCATGACGGCGGCCTGATCATCGGGATTGCTGATCTCGAACCAGATGTCCGAGGCGCTGTCGAAGGCGGCCTCGACGCGGGGGCTGGCCCAGCCAGTCGTGGGGCGCAGGACGTGGACCGAGCCGAACAGATACAGGGTCGAATCCGCATCCTTGATCACCCACAGGGCGGGGCCTTCGCCTTGGATGGGCGCAGCGGCGGCGGGCGCCGTCGTCTGGGCCAGGGCGTCGGCCGGAACCCCGGCGATGGCGACGAACAGGGCCAGGCCGCCGGCGACGCCGACCGCGCCGCGCGCGAGGGTGGAGGCCGAGGTCTTGAGAATCCTGGAGAAGGTCATTGTGCGATCCCTTTTGAAAACGGGTGAGGTCAGGCCAGCCCGCGACGCGCGGAGGCGATGGCGGAAACGAAGAGGTAGAGGGTCATCAGCACGGCGTAGACGTCCCAGGCGGTGAGCGTAAAGACCAGCCCCAGGCGCTCGGCCGCCGCCCAAAGGAACAGCAGGCCTTGCCCCAGGAAGAAGGTCGCGAATGCGGCTTCCATCGTGGTGCGGCGCATCAGCTCGTCGACGCTGCGCCAGACCTTGAGGTTCAGGGCCGTATGGACGACGAACAGCACGACGATCAGGCCCAGCGCCACGCCGCCCGGCAGTCCGACGAGGACGAAGATCAGCGGCAGAAGCAGGATCACGCCCGAGAAACCCAGGACCGACGCCTGCAGACGCACCTGGCCGACCTCTTCGGCCGAGGCGGCTTCGTCCAGACGATACATCCGGCCAAGACGGCGAGGATCCAGGCTGGCGATGAGCACCGCGCCGGCGCCCATCATCAGGGCCACCCCGGTCAGGGCCGCCAGGGCGTCGGACCAGCGCAGGTCCAGCCTGTCCGGTCCGATCAGGCCCGGCAGGACCATTCGGCCGAACAGATAGCCGGCGACGCCCATGGCCAGGCCGACGCCGAAGGCGACCAGCAGGCGGCGCGGCAGGGTGGGACGGCGTTGGGATGCAGCGGTCATCCTTGGTTCTCCTCGTCGGAAAAGATGGATTCGATGGGTTGGCCGAAGATGCGTGCGATCTTGAAGGCCAGCGGCAGGGACGGGTCGTAGCGCCCGGTCTCCAGCGCGTTCACGGTCTGGCGCGACACGCCCAGATGTTCGGCCAGCTGCGCCTGGCTCCAGTCGCGTTCGGCGCGCAGGACCTTGAGACGATTGTTCATGGCTCAGCCCCGCATCCGCGCCAGCCACCACCAGGCCCAGACGACGGTGTAGCCGATCAGCATGGGGGCGATCATCAAGGCGGCGCCGGCGGACATATAATCGACGGGGGAGCCGCCCGATCCGACGTGGCGGGCGATGATGTCGCGCCACGGTCCGGCGGAAGACAGGATCAGTCCCACGCCGCTGACGCACATGCCGGCCGTGCCGCCCCAGTACCAGGCGGCCTTGTGGGCCTCGCGCGCGGCCTCGTCGATCACCCGCATCCATTCGGCGCCGACCCAGAGGGCGCCCGCCATGATGGCGGCGGCGAAGACGCCGGTCACGATCAGCTCACCAAGCTCGGAGGTGATCCAGCCCGAGCTGGAAGCGTAGCCGACCGCAATGCCGCCCAGAAGGGCGAACAGCAGCCCGCCGCCGAACGTGATCACCGTCGCCTTGATTACCGGCCGCCACTTACGCATCAGTCAACACCCCTTGTCCAATTGACAAGCTACATTGACATCACGCCGCGACACCTGTCAAGCGCCCTTTCCACAGAAAGGCGCCCTATTCCGATTTGGACGAGGCGATCAGCTCCGGACGAGCGATGACGCGCGGCGCGGTCTCCACCGGCGTCAGGTCCGGCAGGGCCTTGCCCTCGTGGTCCACCTGCAGGTCTTCAAAGCGGCGGGCCGAGACCATGACCTGGCTCTCCAGCGAGCCGACGAACTGATTGTACTTGCCCACGGCCTGATCCAGGGCGCGGCCGACGGCCGAGGCGTGACCGCCCATGACCGACAGCCGCTTGTAAAGCTCGCGCCCCAGGGCGGCGACCTTGTCGGCGTTGGCCGCCTGTTCTTCCGCCCGCCAGCCGTAGGCGACGGCCTTGCACAGGGCGAACAGGGTCGAGGGGGTGACGATGACGACGCGCGACGCCATCGCCTGGGTCATCAGGTCCGGCTCGTGGTCCAGGGCGGTGACCAGGAAGGCGTCGCCGGGCACGAACAGGACGACGAAATCCGGGCTGGGCTTGAACTGGTCCTGATAGGCCTTGGACGACAGCTGGCGCACGTGGGTCTTCAGGCTGGCGGCGGTGCGCAGGCCGACCGAACGGGCGCGCGCCTCTTCGTCGCCGTCGCCCTCGTCGAAGGCCAGGGGCACCTTGGCGTCGATCACGAACATGCCGCCGCCGGGCAGGCGCACGATGAAGTCGGGCCGGTTCTGGCGACCCTCGTCGTCGGCGCTGGAAGTTTGTTCGGTGAAGTCGAATCGGCCGGCCATGCCGGCGGCCTCAAGCACGTTTCGGCAGGTCTGTTCGCCCCAGCGGCCGCGCCGGCCGGTGTTGCCGCGCAGGGCCTCGGTCAGTTTGCGCGCCTCGTCCCGTGTCGCCGAGGACGCCGCCATCAGCTGGGTCAGTTGTTCGCGCAAGCCTCCGGTCTCTTCGGACCGGGTCTTTTCCAGGGCCGCGACATGTTCCTGGAACTTGGTCAGGGTGTCGGCAACGGGCTTCAGCTGAGCCGCCATCCGCTCGCGCGCCAGCTGGTCCTGGGCGCGGAAGGTCTCGGTCGCGCGGCTGACCATCTGATCCGCCACCACCTGAGCGGATTGAGCCGCCTGGGCCTTGAGCAGCTCGCCCATGGTGACGCGGCTTTCCTCGACTAGGTCGATACGCGCCTCGGCGGCCGCCAGCGCGCCTTGCGCCCTCTGCCAGCCCATGAAGGCCCACAGGAAGCCGCCCGCGAAGGCGGCGGCGATGATGGCGAGGATGGGCACGAGCATGTTCATGCTCCGTTCCTAGCGAGAGTCGCCGCTCATGAGAAGCGCGCCAAGCCTCGCAGGAACGTAGCCGTTCCGATGACGTTGGTTTGGCTGAACCTGTCCTCGGAGAAGACACGCCATGATCCCCCAAGAGCCCGAACGTCACGACAAGGCCGCCGACGCCGTCCACGACGGCCGCCCGGTCGACGCCGAACTGGTCCGCAGCGGACGCAAGGGCCCACGCATCCTGGTGCTGCTGGTCATCTCGACGCTGGCGGCGGCGGTCCTGCTGCTGGGGATCTGGATGATCTCCAACGGCGGCTTCAACGCCCAGAACGACGAAACGGGCCCGACGGCTGCGGACACTCGCGACTTTGCAGGCGACAGCCAGACGCCGCCTGCGGCCGACGCGCCCACGGACGCGACCGGCCGGGCTGAGCCTGTGCCGACGGGCGAAGCGCCGAACGTCAACGCGCCGACGACGCCGTCTAACTGATCGGCGTCAGGCGGGGCGGCGGGCCTTCAGGGCCTGGACGATGGTGCCGTCGTCCAGCCAGTCCAGATCCCCGCCGACCGGCACGCCGCGCGCCAGGGAGGTGACCTCGACGTCCGGGCCGCCGATCCGTTCGGCGACATAGTGGGCGGTGGTCTGGCCGTCGACGGTGGCGGGCAGGGCCAGCACGACCTCGCGCACGCCGCCTCCCCGCACCCGCCCGACCAATTCGGTGATACGCAGATGCTCGGGCCCGACGCCGTCCAGGGCGGACAGCAGCCCGCCTAGCACATGGTATTGGCCCCTGAAGGCGCCGGATCGCTCCATCGCCCACAGGGCGCCTGCCTCCTCGACGACGCAGATTAGGCCGTTGTCGCGCGCGCCGTCCGAACAGATGGCGCAGGGGTCGCGGGTGTCGGGCGTGCCGCACACCGAACAGGACACGACCTTTTCCGCCGTCTCGGCCAGGGACGCCGCCAACGGCACCAGCAGTTGCTCGCGCCGCTTCAGCAGGGCCAGGGCCGCGCGCCGGGCGGAGCGCGGACCCAGGCCCGGAAGCTTGGCGAGAAGGGAGATCAGCCGTTCGATCTCCGGCCCGGCGGAGGCGGCCATCAGAACAGTTTCGGCATTCCGGGAATGTTCATCCCGGCCATCGGCCCGGCGGCTTCGCGCATCAGGGCGTTGTTCTGTTCGTCCAGCTTGCGCTTGGCGTCGGCGTGGGCGGCGACGATCAGGTCGGCCAGGATCTCGCCTTCGCCCGGCGTCAGCAGGCTGTCGTCGATCCTTATCGCCGTGATCTCGCCCGGTCCCTTGAGGGACACCGAGACGAGCCCGCCACCCGAGGAGCCCTCGGCGCTGGTTTCGGCCATCTTGGCCTGGGCGTCCTGCAGCTTTTGCTGCATCGCCTGGGCCTGCTGCATCAGTTGGGTCAGGTCTTTCATGCCCCCTAGATAGGGCGAACACAGGCTTTGCGACAGAGGGGTTTTGAGCTGGTCGCGAAATCGGAAACCTTGCGTCGCCATATTTGCACTTGCAACTGTTGCAGAAACGCCTAATTAGCACCTGCACTCGTTGCTATTATAACCAGGAACGCATCCCATGGCCTATGACGCCATCACTCAACGCGACGCCCCGCTGTCGGACGCCGCCCTGTCCCAACTGTTCACCGAGGCGCGGACGCGCAACGGCTGGACCGACCGCCCCGTCGCGCCCGAACTGCTGCACAAGCTCTATGATCTCACCAAGTTCGGCCCCACGGCGGTCAACGCCAGTCCGGCGCGTTTCGTCTTCGTCACCTCGCCCGAGGCCAAGGCGCGCCTGATTCCGCTGATGAGCGAGGGCAACCGGGCCAAGACGTTGCAGGCGCCGGTCAATCTGATCATTGGCCAGGACATTGATTTCCACGAGCACCTGGACGCGCTGTTCCCCCATGCGCCCGGCGCAAAGGCCTGGTTCGCCGACGAGGCCGGGCGGCGCGAGAGCGCCTTCCGCAACGCCTCGCTGCAGGGCGGCTATCTGACCATCGCCGCGCGGGCGCTGGGTCTGGATGTCGGGCCGATGTCCGGGTTCGATGCGGCGGGCGTGAAGGCCGAGTTCTTCGCCGACAGCCAGGTCGAGCCGAACTACATCCTCAACCTGGGTTACGGCACGGACGAGAACCTGTTCCCCCGGTCGCCGCGCCTGTCGTTCGACGAGGCGGCGCAGATTCTTTAAGGCGTCCGCGCCTGCCGAAAACGAAGAAGGGCGGCCCGTCGGGGCCGCCCTTTTGTCGTCTCTGGACCGAAGTCGATCAGGTGTTCGGCGGGGCCGGGGCCGTCGCGGCGGGCGGCGCCGCCGGTGTGGCCTGGGTCGCTGCGGGCGCGCCTTCGGCCGGGGTCGTGCCCGTCGCTTCAGTGGCGGCGGCGCCTTCGGTCACGGGCGCTTCCGCCCCTTCGGCCGGAGCGGCCGCGCCGGGCTGGCGGGTCGGGTCCGGCGCCGGGACGGCGAAGCCGCCCGAGCCTTGCGTGCGCAGCCAGGCGATCAGGTTGATGCGCGTCTGGGTGTCGCGGATGCCCGCGAAGGACATCTTGGTGCCCGGCACATAGCGCGCCGGCGCCGTGATGAAGCTGTCCAGCTGATCATAGCCCCAGGCCGGAGCCTCGGCCTTGTGCTTGGCCATGGCGTCCGAATAGGCAAAGCCTGGACGGTGCATCACCGGTCCGCCGACCACGCCAAACAGGTTCGGACCGATGCCGTCCGCGCCACCTTGCGTCACAGTGTGGCAGGCCTGGCACCGCGCGAAGGCGGCCTCGCCGGCGGCCAGGTCGGCAGTCGGCAGGACCGTGCCCCAGTCGGGCGCCAGTTCGGCCGCCTCGCCGCCTGCGACCTCTTCAGGCGCATCGACGAAATAGCCCATCTTTTCAGGGGGCTCGGAATGATAGATCAGGCCGGAGGCCTGCTGGACGACCAGGATGACGAAGGCCGTCCCCAGAGCCGCACCGAAAATCTTGTTCCACTTAAGATCGCCGCTCATGCGCCTGGTCGAATCCCTCTGCCGGCCGGGCCCTCGAAAACACGCCCCGGACATAATCTTGCGTTGGCGTCTCTGGCACGGTAGCGCCGCCTTCGCAACCGGCCCGGTACGCGACGGGCCAGACAGGCGTCAGGGAAGTCGATGAATCCGTTGATAATGATACCCGCTCGCATGGCGGCGACCCGCCTGCCCAACAAGCCGCTGGCCCTGATCGGCGATGTGCCCATGATCGTACGCGCCTATCGCCAGGCCGAGGCCTCGGGCCTTCCGGTGGTGGTCGCCGCCGGCGATCCCGAGATCGTCGATGCGGTTGAGGCGGCCGGCGGACGGGCCATCCTGACCGACCCGGCCCTGCCCTCGGGTTCGGACCGCATCCGCGCCGCCGTAGACGCCATAGATCCGGAAGGCGATTTCGACGCAGTCATCAACGTCCAGGGCGACATGCCCTTCGCCAGCCCCGGTCTGGCCGTCGCCTGCGCCGCCATCCTGCATGGCGAGCCGGCCTGCGACATCGCCACCCTGGTCGCCGCGGAAGCCGACCTGTCGGACCGGACCAACCCCGACGTGGTCAAGGCGGTGCTGGCCCTGGGAGAAAATGACCGTCAGGGCCGCGCCCTCTATTTCACCCGCTCGACCCTGTATGGCGATGCGCCGATCTGGCGGCACATCGGCGTCTACGGCTATCGCCGCGAGGCCCTGAATCGCTTCTGCGCCGCCCCGCCGTCGCCGCTGGAGACGCGCGAAAAGCTGGAACAGCTGCGCGCCCTGGAGATGGGGATGCAGATCTGGGCCGCTGTCATCGACGAAGCGCCTCTGTCGGTGGACAATCCGGCCGATCTGGAAGCGGCGCGACGGCTGGCCTGAACGGCATCCTTCTCCCTCCCCCTGCGCGGGAGGGGGGCTGAGCCGAAGGCGAAGCCGGGTGGGGCGGGCCGGGCGACGTCTCACGGCCTAAACTTAAAATCAGATCAGTGCAGCCTTGCCTTGCCGCCCCCACCCGGTCGCTGCGCGACCACCCTCCCCGGAACGGGGAGGGAGAGACATCTGTCTATGCCTCCTCCGCCCAGGCCTTGATCAGGCTGTGGGCGATGGCGAAGGGCGGCGGGGCCTGGATGGTGGAGTGCTCACCGGCCAGCACCGCGCGTGCCTCGGCCCGGGTCAGCCAGGCGACGGATTCCAGCTCGGTCTGGTCGGGTCGGGCCTGGTCGTCCGACACCTCGGCGATCAGGCCGATCATCAGTTGTGACGGGAAGGGCCAGGGCTGGCTGGAGTGATAGGCGGTGGCGATCACGGTCAGGCCGGCCTCTTCCTGGACCTCGCGGGCGCAGGCCTCCTCGATGGATTCACCGGGCTCCAGAAAACCGGCCAAGGCCGACATCCGCCCCTCGGGCCAGGCCGCCTGACGGCCCAGCAGGCAGATGGGTTCGGCTCCGCCCTTATAGACCGGCAGCATGATGGTGACCGGATCGACGCGCGGGAAATGTTCGGTCCCGCAGGCCGGGCAGCGGCGCTTCCATCCGCCCGAGGCGCTCTCGCTCAACGTGCCGCAGTTGGCGCAGAAACCATGCTTGCGCCGCCAGTCGAACAGGCTCTTTGCCCCGCCCGCCATGGCCGCATCCGCCGCCGGCAGGATCGCCGCTGCCGAGCGCAACTCCTGAAAGGCGCCGACGCCGGCCAGCGGCCCGTCGGTGGGATCGATGGAGCCTTCGAACTCGATGGCGAAGACGGGCGCCGCATCCCACAGGCCCAGAAAGACATCGCGATCCGGAACGATGTCGCGCGCGTGTTTCAGCGACAGCCAGGCCAGGCGCGGCCCGTCGGCCGTCTCCTCGATCAGGGGACGGCCTTCCCACAGGACCATGGCCTGGGCCTCGGGATTGGCCTCCTGCCGGGCCAGCCATTCGGGATCGTTGCGCAGGTCGCCGGCGCGATCGAGCGGATTGCCGGCGAAGGTGTTCTGATGGGCCATGCGGGTTTTGTAGCTCTTGATTCCGACGGCCGCACCCGTCATATCTCCGCTCGGAGATCGCGGGCGAAGGTTTCGCCAACTTGGTCAGGGCCGGAAGGCAGCAGCCACAACGAATTCCCCTTCGGGTCGCGGTCTCTACTTCTCTTTCTTTTTTGCGCTAACGCTCGCGACGCGGTCGCTCGCTGCTTTAGCGCGTTTGGTGCGCTATCGCTCGCGACGGCGGCTCGCTGCTTGACCGCAATTGTGCCCGCGTCTCCTCCCCACTTGTGGGGAGGGGGACCGCGAAGCGGTGGAGGGGCTCTTGAAGTCCCACAGGCGCCTGTGATGCGGTGCAGAACCCCTCCGTCACGGCGCGAAGACGCGCCGCGCCACCTCCCCGCAAAGCAGGGAGGAGACGAGGGCCGAGAATCACTTCTACCCGTCCCCTACCCGCTGTAAGACTTCTCGCATGACGGACAGCGACACGAATCTCGACGGCCCGCCTTGGGAAGAGGACGAGGTCGTTCAGCGCGACGAGAACACCGACGACATGTTCGGCGCACCCGCTGCGACGCCTGAGCCGGTCGCGGCGCCCGTCGTGGCCAAGCCCGCCCATGCCGACGTCGAGGCCCATGTTGATGACGGGGCGGCCTATCAGGTGCTGGCGCGCAAATATCGGCCGCGCACCTTCGAGGATCTGATCGGACAGGAAGCGATGGTCAGGACTCTGACCAACGCCTTCGCCACCGGCCGCATTGCCCACGCCTTCATGCTGACCGGGGTTCGAGGGGTCGGCAAGACGACCACCGCCCGCCTCTTGGCCCGCGCCCTGAACAACGAGACGGAGACCATCGACCGGCCGTCGCTGACCTTGACCGCCCACGGCCGGCACGACGCCGCCATCATGGCGGGTCAGCACATGGACGTGATGGAGATGGACGCCGCGTCGCACACCGGCGTCAACGATATCCGCGACATCCTGGAGAGCGTTCGCTACGCCCCCGTCGAGGCCCGCTACAAGGTCTATGTGCTGGACGAGGTCCACATGCTGTCGACGCAGGCGTTCAACGCCCTGCTGAAGACGCTGGAGGAGCCGCCGCCCCACGCCAAGTTCATCTTCGCCACCACCGAGATCCGCAAGGTGCCGGTGACGATCCTGAGCCGCTGCCAGCGCTTCGACCTGCGCCGGGTGGAGCCGGAAATCCTGGTCGAGCACCTGGGCCGGATCGCCGATCGCGAAGGCATGAAGATCGAGACCGACGCCCTGGCCCTGATCTCGCGCGCGGCCGAGGGGTCGGTGCGCGACGGCCTGTCGTTGCTGGATCAGGCCTTGGTCCAGGCCGAGCGGGGTGAGACGGTCAAGACCGAGACGGTGCGCGACATGCTGGGCCTGGCCGACCGCAGCCAGACCATCGCCCTGTTCGAAAGCGTCATGGCCGGGCGCACGCCCGAGGCGCTGGAGACCTTCCGCACCCTGTACGGCTTCGGCGCCGATCCGGTGCAGGTGACAAACGACCTGCTGGAGCATTGCCACGCCGCCTCGGTGGCCAAGATGCTGGGGCCGAACGCGACGCGCCTGCCCAATGACCAGGCGCAGAAGCTGGCGGCTCTGGGCGCGGCCATTCCGGCGGCGACCCTGTCGCGCACTTGGCAGATGCTGCTGAAGGCGCTGGACGAGGTGCGACGCGCGCCCAATCCGGCCGATGCGGTCGAGATGGCCATCGTCCGCCTGGCCTATGCCGCCGACCTGCCCGGGCCGGAGGAGGCGCTGAAACGGCTGCAGTCGGGCGAACCGCTGGGCGGCGGCTCGGCGCCTCGGGGTAGCGGGGGCGGGGGCGGCGGGGGCGGAACATCGGCGCAACTGGCCGCTCGCCCCGTCATGGCCTCCGCCCTGCCCGATCCGCAGACCTTCGAACAGGTCGTCGCCCTGATCGGCGAGAAGCGCGAGGTCGGGCTTCAGATGGATGTGGAACGGTATGTGAAGCCGGTCTCGTTCAAGCCCGGCGCCATCGTCTATGAAAGCGTCCAGGGGGCGCCGATCGAGCTGGCGCGCAAACTGTCGGCGCGCCTGCGCGAATGGACCGGGCGCACCTGGCTGATCGCCGCCAACGGCCAGGGCGGCGCCGAGACGGTCATCGAACGCCAGAAAAAGGATCGCGCCGCCGAACGCGCCGAGGTCGAGGCCAACCCCTTCATCAAGGCGGTGATGCTGGCCTTCCCCGGCGCCAAGCTGGGCGAGATCAAGACCATCGCCCCGACCGTGGTCACCCCGGAAATCCCCGACGTGGTCGAGGACGACGACGAGGACTGAGGCGCGGCTTTACCGCGGCGCGCGCTTGGCGAGGATGCGTTGCAGGGTGCGGCGGTGCATGCCCAGGCGGCGGGCGGTTTCCGAGACATTGTGGTCGCACAGCTCGTAGACGCGCTGGATATGTTCCCAGCGGACCCGGTCGGCGCTCATGGGATTTTCGGGCGGCTCGGGCGAATCGCCGGTGGCCAACAGAGCCTTGACCACGTCATCGGCGTCGGCGGGCTTGGACAGATAATCGACGGCGCCGGCCTTGACCGCCGCGACCGCCGTGGCGATGGCGCCGTAACCGGTCAGCATGACGATGCGGGCGTCCTCGCGCTTTTCGCGCACGGCCTCGACGATCTTCAGGCCATTGCCGTCCTCCAGCCGCATGTCCAGCACGGCGAAGGCCGGGGCCTTGTCGCGCAGCAACTGGGTCGCCTCGGCGACGGACTCGGCGGTCGTCACCTGAAACCCGCGCGCCTCCAGCGCCCGCCCCATGCGGGTGCGCAGGGCCTGGTCATCGTCCAGCAGCAGCAGGGACTTGTCGGGCAGGGCGGCGATGCGGGCTTCTAGTTCGGACATGCGTTTCTCTCCTGCCGCTTCAAGTCGGGACGGGTAGCGTGTGGGTCAAGGCCAAGGTTCCGCCTGCGACGCTAAGCCCTAATTCGGTCATGTCGCGACCTCCAGCGCCGGTCGCGCCCAGCGCACGGCAACCCGGGCGCCGCGTGACGCCCCCTTGGCCTCGGACTGAGCAAGCCCTTGGCCCACGCTGACCGAGCCGCCGGTGCGTTCCAAAAGGGTGCGGGCGATGAAGAAGCCCAGGCCCATGCCGCCCTGACTGGGGGCGATGGGCGTGTCCGCCGTAGGGCGGCGTTTGGACGGACGGGCGGCGGCGGCGATCTGGGCGGCCAGGGCCTGGCGGGCCTTGCCCTGGGGCCGGCTGGTCACATAGGGCTCGCCCAGGCGGGGCAGGATGTCGCTGGCGAAGCCGGGACCGTCGTCGAGAATGTCGATCTCGATCCAGCCGGCGTCCACCACGGCCTGGACCCTCACGGTGGTCGCGGCGAAGTCGGCGGCGTTCTCGACCAGGGTGGACAGGCCGTGGACCACCTCGGGCAGGCGGCGAACGCGCGGGGCGGGCTGGCCGGGCGGGGTCTTCACCAGCACCTCGAACGCCAGGTCGAAGCCGCGGTGGGGTTCCACCACCTCTTCCAGCAGGGCCTTCAACGACACATCGGCATAGAGGGCGTCGTCGCCCTCGGGCTGTTGCGACAGCTGGGTCAGGATGCCCCGGCACCGTTCGGCCTGTTGCAGGATCAGGGCGGCGTCCTCGGCCGCGTCGCTGTCGGGGGGCGAGGCGCGCTGAAGCTCCTTGGCGACGACCTGAATGGTCGCCAGCGGCGTGCCCAGCTCATGCGCCGCCGCCGCCGCCAGACCGCCCAGGGCCGCCAGTCGTTGCTCGCGTTGCAGCACGTCCTGGGTCGTGGCCAGGGCCAGTTCCAGCTTCTCGGCATCGGCCGCCACCCGCCAGGCGTATCCGGCGGTGAAGACCACCCCGGTCACCAGGGCCATCGCCATGCCCAGCCGATACAAGGTCGGCAGGTGGAAGTTCTCGTGCGGGCGCCACGGCAGCGGCTCGGACCAGAAGAACAGCACCCCGACCGCGATCAGGGCCAGCAGACCCAGCATCAGGGCCTGACGCCCCGGCAGGGCCGCCGCCGCGATGGTCACGGGCGCGACCAGCAGCAGGCAGAAGGGGTTCTCCAGACCGCCGGTCAAACCCAACAGAATCCCCAGCTGGAAGATGTCGAAGCCCAGGTGGATCGCCGTCAGGCGACCGTCCGGCAGGCTGGCGTCAAGCCGCCGCACCCGCGCCATGGCCCCCACGTTCACCGCCGCGCTGATGGCGATGACGATCAGGCACGGCCAGAGCGGCAGGGGGAAATGCAGCCCCTGATACGCCGTCAGGATCGCCGCGCTCTGACCCACGATGGTCAGCCAGCGCAGCACGATCAGGGTCCGCAGCGAAAAGCCGCGCCCGCGACGCGGCGCGTCACTCCACCCGTCCAGCGGCTCGGAAGCCAGACGTTGGGGGGATGATGCGCCATGCGGCGCCATGCGGGCTTCTGTCGAGGTCACACCGCTTCTATAGACCGATCACATCCGTTTCGTGAGAGGCCGTCATGCCGCGTCGTTCCATCCTGCTGTTCGCGGGCGCCTGTATCGCCATCGCCGTGGCCCTGGCCATCATCACCGTGGTGGTTGTGAGCGGCCGCACGCCGGCGTCGAACGGCGCCGAGATCACATCGACCGGCCAGCCCCTGGTCGGCGGCGACTTCCAACTGGTGAACCAGGATGGACAGCCGGTCGATCAGACGATGATGAACGGCAAGTGGAGCCTGGTCTTCTTCGGCTTCACCTATTGCCCCGAGTTCTGCCCCACGACCCTGGCGGAAATGGCCGTCGTGCAGCAGCGGCTGGGCGAAAAGGCCAAGGATCTGCAGATCGTCTTCGTCAGCATCGATCCCCAGCGCGACACGCCCCAGGCGCTGAAGGACTATCTGTCGTCCGACGGCTTTCCCAAGGGGACCATCGGCCTGACGGGCACGCCGGAACAGGTGGCGACGGCGGCCAAGGCTTACCGCGCCTTCTACGAGAAGGTCGGCGAGGGTGAGGCCTATACGATGAACCACTCCCTGACCGTCTATCTGATGGGACCGGACGGCAAGTTCCGCACCGCCGTCGCCTATGGGATGGGGCCGGACAAGACGACCAAGATCATCGAGGACGCCATCGCGCGGGGGTAAAGCCTCACTGGTCGTCATCCTAGGCCTTGTGCCTAGGATCCATAGACTCGAACGCGGCGTTGATGCTCAGACGCCAGCCGCCAGACCTTTTTGACACCGGGAGTCTGGATCCTAGGCACAAGGCCTAGGATGACGGGGTGTAGTTCGAGCGCGTCCGACTAAGGGCTATTCCGTCGCCTCATAATCCTTTTGCAGGGTGATGCATTATATGTTGCCCTGCACAAACGGCGATGGGCCGTAACGGATCGTCATGCTCTACGCATTTCATGAACTCGCCTACCAATCGGCCCTGCCGTTCCGGGTCGGCGCCCAGATGGCTCGGACCTTCTGGACCTCGCCCTTCAATCCGGCGGCGGACACCGCGATCGGGCGCACCGCCTACGCCTCGGCCGAACTGTTCGAGAGCGTCACGCGGCGGTACGGCAAGCCGGACTGGAAGCTGGAAACCATCGATATCGGCGGCAAGACCGTCCGCGCCACCGAACAGGTGATCTGGCAGAGCCCCTGGTGCCGCCTGGTCCGGTTCGCGCGCAATATCGGCGACCTGAAGCGCGCCGGAAAACCCGTCGCCGCGCCCGCCGTCCTGATCGTCGCGCCCCTGTCGGGCCACTACGCCACCTTGCTGCGCGGCACGGTCGAGGCCTTTCTTCAGGACCACGACGTCTATGTCACCGACTGGATCAACGCCCGCCAAGTTCCGGTGCTGGAGGGTCGGTTCGACTTCTTCGACTATATCGACCATGTGCGCATGATGCTGGCCGAGATCGGCGGGCGCGCCCATGTCGTCGGCGTGTGCCAGCCCGGCCCGCCGGTCCTGGCGGCCGGCGCCGTGATGGCCGAAGACGGCGACGAGAACCGCCCCCTGTCCATGACCTTCATGGGCTCGCCCATCGACGCGCGCCTGTCGCCGACCGTGACCAACCAGCTGGCGCAGGAAAAGCCCTTCACCTGGTTCAAGTCGAACATGATCCACACCGTGCCCCTGCCCTATTCGGGCTTCGGGCGACGGGTCTATCCGGGCTTCGTCCAGCTCTACAGCTTCATGTCGATGAACGAGGCGCGCCACCGCGACGCCCACTGGGACTATTTCAACAGCCTGATCGACGGCGACGGCGACGGTGTCGACAAGCACGAGGAGTTCTACGACGAATATCTGTCGGTGCTGGACCTGACCGAGGAATTCTACCTCCAGACCATCGACATCGTCTTCCAGCAGCATCTGCTGGCGCGCGGCCTGTTGGAGCATCGCGGGCGCAAGGTCGATCTGTCCAAGATCACCGACATCGGCCTGATGACCGTCGAGGGCGAGAAGGACGACATCTCCGGCGTCGGCCAGACCCAGGCCGCGCACGGTCTGTGCCCCAACATCCCGGAGGATCGCCGCGTGCTCTATGTCCAGCCCGGCGTGGGCCATTACGGCGTGTTCAACGGCCGTCGCTTCCGTGACGAGATCTATCCCCGCGTCCGCGATTTCATCGCCCAGAACGAGGCCGTCGGTGGCGTACCGCAACGATCAGCGGCTGCCGCTTGACGAAGGGGGCGGGCCTGGTCCCGTCCTGAGACTGTCCGTCAATCCGCGCGCCCGGCGCCTGTCGGTGCGGATCGATGCGCGGGCGGGCGAGGCCGTGGTCATCGCCCCGACCGAGCGTGGCCTGACCCAGGCCGTCGCCTTCGCCCGGACCAAGGCCGTCTGGATCAGCCAACGGCTGGCGGTCCGCCCAAAGGGTCGGCCGCTGGAGCCGGGACAGGTCATCTCCCTGCGCGGCCGTCCCGTGCGGCTGGAGGCCGTGCCCGGCGCAGGGGCCGCACGCCTGGTCGAGGAAGGCACGATCATCCGTTCGGGCGGCGAGGGCGAGGCCTATGCGCGGCGTGTCGAGAATCTGCTGAAGCGCGAGGCGCGCGACACCCTGCTGGAACGCACCGACCATCATCTGCGCGCCCTGGGCCAAAAGCCGGTGAAGATGTCGATCGCCGACACCCGGTCGCGATGGGGCTCGTGCAGCCCACACAACCGCACCATCCGCTATTCCTGGCGCGTGATCATGGCCCCGCCGCCGGTCATCGACTACCTCGCCGCCCACGAGGTCGCCCACCTGGTCCACGCCGACCACAGCCCGGCCTACTGGTCCGTGGTCGAACGTCTGGTCGGGGATCACAAGCCTTGGCGCAAATGGCTGAAGGACTACGGCGGCGCCCTGCACGCCGTGGGGCGATAGGCGGCGGAAACTCCGTCGGCCAGGCGCGTTTCATCACAGCCACGCCATTCAGGAACACCCATGAAAACGATGATCACCCTATCGGTCGCGCTCGGCCTCACTGTCGCCGCCGCGTCGTCCGCCAGCGCCCAGTCACAGGCGACGATGAACGCCAACGCCGCTCAGGGCATGCAGAGGGCGGATCGGGCGCTGAACACCCAGTATGCTGCAACGATGGGGCGGTTGTCGCCGGCCAGCCGCACCCTGTTGCGCACAGCTCAGCGCACCTGGATCAGCTTCCGCGATCAGCAATGCCGTTTCGAGGCTTCGGGCGTGCAAGGCGGCTCCGCCTATCCGATGGTGCATTCGACCTGCGTCGCACGTCTGACGACCGAGCGTACCCGCCAACTGCGGACCCTGAGCCAATGTCAGGAAGGCGACCTGTCCTGCCCCCGCTGACGCAGGCCTGAAATATGTAAAGGGAGGCGACCGCCTGGTCGCCTCCCTTTTTCTTGTTCGCCGCAGGGGACGGAATCAGAAGAACAGGGCGTCGCCCTTGCGTTCGGGCGGCTGTCGCCCGTCCGGCTGCGAGGCCGGCCCATCACGAGGCGCGGGCTGGGGTTGGCCCTGTCGCACGAACGGCGGGTTGGAGGACGGCTGCTGGATCGGCGCCTGCGGGTCTTCGACATAGGGTTCGCCCAGCAGAGGATCGACCGGCTCCACCGGCAGGCCGTTCTGGTCCAGACCGCTCATCAGGTCGCCGACCGGATCGGGCGCGACCCAGCCCTCGGGCATGGCCGGGCCGTCGGGGATGCGCGGGGCGTTCAGGCGCGCCAGGGCCGCCTCCATGAAGCCCTTCCAGATGGCGGCGGGCGACGAGCCGCCGGTCACGCCGCGCATGGCGGTGTTGTCGTCCTTGCCGACCCAGACGGCGGTGACGAAGCCGCCAGTGTAGCCGACGAACCAGGCATCCTTGTAGTCCGAGGTCGTGCCGGTCTTGCCCGCCAGGTCGCGGCCAGAGATCGCCGCCGAACGGCCAGAACCGCTGGAGACCACGCCCCGTAGCATCTGGTTCATGTAATACAGCGACGGATTGTTGATCGCCTGGCCGCTCTGGCCCGTCTGGCGCTGATAGATGACGCGGCCCTGGGGCGTGCGGATGCGGCTGATGCCATAGGCGTCGACGCGGCGTCCGCCGTTGGCGAAGGCGTCATAGGCGGTGGCCATCTCAAGCGGCGAGACCTCCACCGCGCCCAGGGCCATGGCCGGCTCCAGGCCGATGCGGCTTTCGATGCCCAGGCGCCGCGCGGCGCGGGCCACGCTATCGCGGCCGACCTGATCGGCGACATAGGCGGCGACCGTGTTGGTGGACTGGGCCACGGCCTGAGCCAGGGTCATGTTGCCGCTGAAGGTCCCGGAATAGTTGCGGGGCGACCAGTTGCCGATGGTGATCGGCTGATCGACCACCGGGGTCTGGGGCGTATAGCCGGCCTCGACCGCCGCCAGATAGACGAAGGGTTTGAAGGCCGAACCCGCCTGCCGTTTCGCATCGACGGCGCGGTTGAACTGGCTATCGGCATAGGAAGCGCCGCCGATCATGGCGCGCACCCGGCCGTCGCCGTCCAGGGCGACCAGGGCCGCCTGCTGCACGCCCTTGCCTTCGTCGCGGTCCAGGATGCGGCGGACCGACCGCTCGGCTGAGGTCTGCAGCGTCAGGTCCAGCGTCGTCTCGACCACCATGTCCTCGGTCGGTTCGCCGACCAGGCTGCGGATCGACTTGTCCAGCCAGTCGATGAAATACTGGGCGTGCTGGGTCGCAAGCGTCCGCGAGACGATGACCGGCTGGGTCACGGCCTGTTCGCGTTGGGCGGCGGTGATGACGCCGGACTCTTCCATCTCGTTCAGGACGACGGTGGCGCGGGCGGCGGCGCGCTCGCTCTCGGACACCGGGGAATAGCGCGACGGCGCCTTCAGCAGGCCGGCCAGCAGCGCGGCCTCGCCCACGGTCAGGTTCTTGGCCGACTTGTCGAAATAGCGTTGCGACGCCGCCTCGATCCCATAGGCGCCGGCGCCGAAATAGACCCGGTTCAGATACAGGGCCAGGATCTCCTGCTTGGAGAATTTCATCTCCAGCCAGACGGCCAGCATCAGCTCCTGCACCTTGCGGCGCATGTTCTGGTCGGGCGTCAGGAACAGGTTCTTGGCCAGTTGCTGCGTCAGGGTCGAACCGCCCTGAACCACGCGGCCGGCGCGCATGTTCGTCACCATGGCGCGGGCCATGCCGATCGGGTCGAAACCAGGGTGATTGTAGAAGCGACGGTCCTCGATGGCGATGAAGGCCGCCGGCACATAGTCGGGCAGGCTGTCGAGATCGGCGGGCGGCGCCATCTGCGTCCCGCGCGTGGCGATCAGGGCGCCGTTGCGGTCCAGATAGGTGATCGAGGGCTGGCGATCGACCTGGTACAGGCTCGACGTGTCCGGCAGACCGCGCGCGAAGACGGCGAAGAAGACGACCAGGAAGATCAGCCCCCAGACCGCCAGCACCGCGCTCCAGTAGAACAGCCGTTGCCAGGCCGACCGGCGGGGCCTGCCCTGCGCCTGTTGTCCGCCCCCGTTACCTGGACCCGCCATGACTATCCTTCAGATGCCGCTCTGGGCGGGTTTTCGTTCAGAGGCTGTGTATCGCGTATGAACGACCGCCGAAACGGTCCCACCGACTTCACGGGATCGTGAGCGGCTATTTCGCCGAAAGAAAGGCGTCCAGGTCGGCGTAGAAGGCCTGCGGCTGGTCGAACATGATGAAGTGGGCGCTGTCGTCGATGCGCTTCAGTTCGACGCCTTTCAGATTGGCGAACGAGGCCTGATAAATGGCGTCGGTGATCTGGGGCGTCATGCGCGCATCGTTGAACTTGACGTACAGCACCTCGGTCGGGGCGGTGATCTTCGACAGTTCGGGACGCAGGTCGGTGGCGACCAGTTCGCGGAAGGCGGCGGCGGAGACCTTCTGGTCGCTGGTCCGCATGTCCTCCAGCGCCTCTGCGCGGCGGCTTTCGGTGTTGATCATGCCGTTGATGCTGGTCGTGGCCTGGGCGACATAGGTCTCGCGCGGGCTGTTCGCCTGTGCGGCCCATATCTGGTCGGCGACCGGGGTCACGCTCTCGGCCGTCGCGCCGGGCGCTGCGAACATCGCCCCCATGAAGGGGATCATGTCCACGACCATCAGCTTGCCCACGCTGTCGGGATGGCGTGCGGCCAGCATCAGGCCGATCGTCCCGCCCATCGAATGTCCGACCACGGCCGGCTTGATCAGCCCGTTCTCGCGAATGTAGCGGGCGATTTCCTCGGCGACTGGCGCCGCCACGGGACTGGGCGTCGCGCCCTGGGCGTTGCCCTCGGCCGGCGCGCCGGCGAAGCCCTGGACGTGGATGCGGTGAACGCGCCAGCCCACGCCGTCCTGCGCCGTCAGATGATCCACCGTCCCCTGCCAGATCTCGGGCGAGGAGCTGAGGCCGGGGATCAGGATGATATCGCGCCCGTCGGTGTCGCCATCGACGCGGACATGGATCCGGTCGGAGGCGAAAGCCGCATGGCTGTGGCCATGTTCGGGGTGCGTCCCGTGGCCGTCCTGGGCCGAGACGATAGCCGGCGCGCCCAACATGGCGGCGGCGATGGCGAGGATGCGGAACATGGCGAAACTCCCTTGGACGACCTGAGCGGCGTTCTTCGGACAAGACATAACCTCGCCGAGACAGACAGGGGAAGGGTCTATGGCGGCGACGCCCGCGCTGTTAAACAGCGCAGATGACCGCCGCTCCCGTTCAGCCTACTCAAGCCCCCTCTATGGCCGAAGCCGCCCCGTCCAAGGCGGGCGTCAGTCCGTTCGGCAAGGGGTTCGTCACAGACGCCTGGTATTTCGTCGCCCTTGGCCGCGACGTCGCGGCCGCCAGCCTGAAACGCTACGAGATCATGGGCGAGCCGGTGCTGGTCGGCCGCACCCGCGCGGGCCAGGTCTATGCGATGCGCGACATCTGTCCCCACCGCGCGGCGCCCCTGTCGGCGGGGAAACTGGTCGACAAGCCCGGCGAGGGCGAGACGGTCGAATGCCCCTATCACGGCTGGCGGTTCCGCACTGACGGGGTCTGCGCCGCCATTCCGTCCCTGGTCGAGGATCAGGCGTTCGAGGCGAACCGTATCCGCGTGCGGTCCTATCCGGTGCGCGAGAGCCAGGGAATCGTCTTCGTCTGGATGGCGTCGGACGCGCGCAATCCGATGGCGCCGGACCACGAGCCGCCGGTCTTCCCCGGCGTGGTCGGCGGCGAGGCCAAACTGGTCGAGGCGATGGATTTCGACAGCCATATCGACCACGCCGTCGTCGGCCTGATGGACCCGGCCCACGGCCCCTACGTCCACCAGCAATGGTGGTGGCGGTCAGAGCATTCGATGCACGAGAAGGCCAAGGCGTTCGCGCCGACCGAGTTCGGCTGGGCCATGGTGCGCCATGCGCCGTCGTCGAACAGCCGCCTCTACAAGATCCTGGGCGGAGCGCCGGCGACCGAGATCACCTTCCGCCTGCCCGGCTTCCGCTGGGAGCATATTCAGGTGGGCGAAAAACAGGTCCTGGCCCTGACCTGTTTGACGCCGATCACGGACACCAAGACCCGGATCACCCAGATCTTCTGGTCCGACCACTGGGTGTTCGACCTGGCCAAACCCTTCCTGCGGATGGGGGTGGTGGCCTTCCTGAAACAGGATGGCGGCATGGTGAACCTGCAGAACGAGGGCTTGCGCTACGACCCCGCCCTGATCTGGATCGACGACGCCGACAGACAGGCGAAATGGTACCAGCAGCTGAAACGCGAATGGGCCAAGAGCCGCGCCGAGGGGCGGGCGTTCCAGAACCCGATCCAGCCGGTGACGCTGAGGTGGAAGAGCTGAAAGCCATGTCCTTCTCCCCTCGGGGGAGAAGGTGGCCGAGCGTAGCGAGGTCGGATGAGGGGGCTGGTTCCGCAGCCCGGATCTAACCATCACGAGGCGGATAGATACCCCTCATCCGAGGCCTTCGGCCCCACCTTCTCCCCCAAGGGGAGAAGGGGTTAAATCTTCAACCCGGCGTCACCGGCCAGATCGGCCAGTTTCACCATCGGGCGCGGGCCCCAGTGGGCGATGACTTCGGACGCGGCCAGCGAGCCCAGCTTGCCCGCCTCTTCCAGCGTCAGGCCGCGCGCGACGCCCAGCAGGAAGCCAGCGGCGTACTGGTCGCCGGCGCCGGTGGTGTCGATCACCTTGGCGACGGGATAGGCGGCGACCACGACGCGCTCGTCGCCCTTGATCACCACCGAGCCGTGTTCGCCGCGCGTCACGGCGGCGATCTCGACGATGGCGGCCAGTTTGGCGGCGGCGGCGTCGAAGTCATCGGTCTCGAACAGGGCGCCCAGCTCCGCCTCATTGGCCAGGACGATATCAGCCGACTGTTCGATGAAGCTCAGCAGCTCGGCGCGCCAGCGGGCGACGACGAAGGTGTCGGACAGGGTGATGGCGACCTTGCGGCCCGCCTTGTGGGCGGCGGCAGCGGCGCGTTCGAAGGCGGCGCGGGCCGGGGCCGGGTCGAACAGATAGCCTTCCAGATAGACGATCTGGCTGGCGCCGATCAGGGCCTCGTCGATGTCGTCGGCGTACAGCTGGTTGGCGGCGCCCAGGAAGGTGGCCATGGTGCGCGCCCCGTCCGACAGGACGTTGATCAGGCAGCGGCCGGTGCCGAAGCCGCGCTCGGCCCCGCCGGTCAGGACCGGGGTGTCGAAGTGGACGCCCGCTGCGCGGATGTCGTGGCTGAACACCTCGCCCAGCGTATCGTCGGCGACCTTGCCGATATAGGCCGCGCGACCGCCGAACGAGCCGACGCCCGCCACGGTGTTGCCGGCCGATCCGCCCGAGGCCTCGACGCCCGGCGCCATGGCGTCATACAGGGCGGCGCTGCGCTCGGCGTCGACCAGCTGCATGGAGTTGGGGGCCAGGTCCTGGGCCGTCAGGAAGGCGGCGTCGCAGGGGCTGAGGACATCGACGATGGCGTTGCCGACGGCGCAGACGTCATATTGGGCGGTGTTCTGGGTCATGGTCGCGCCTTAGCGGTTGCAGGCTCCGACGTCACCCGAAAACATATAAGGAAGCCCTTATATGCGTCGGCGGGTTGCGATAGGCAGGCGTCATGACCCAGATCGCCGTCCTGACCCCCGATCCGTCCGACCGCACCTATATCGGCCGCTGGCCGGAGGTGCTGGAGCGGCTGAAGGCGACGCTGGAAAGCACAGGCGCGACGGTTTCACCGACGCCCTGGACCGATCACGTGGAGGACGCCTCCGGTCTGGCGGCCTATGACCTGATCCTGCCGGTCATCGCCTGGGGCTATCACCGCGACCACGCCCGCTGGCTGAAGGCCTGCGCGACCTGGACCGAGGCGGGCCTGCCGGTAGCGAATCCGGCCTCGGTGCTGGGCTGGAACTCGGACAAGGCCTATCTGGCGCGACTGGCCGACAAGGGGGTGCCGATACCGCCGACCCGATGGAGCGACGGCATGACCCAGACCGAGCTAGACGCCGCCTTCGCCGAGACCGGCGCGCCGGTGCTGATCGTCAAGCCGACCGTGTCGGCCGGGGCGTTTCGCACCCTGCGCCTGACGCCGGGCGAGGTTCTGACCGATGCGCCGGAGGGCGCGGCGATGATCCAACCCTATCTGAGATCGATCGAGACCGAGGGCGAGACCTCGCTGCTGTTCTTCGGCGGCCGGTTCAGCCACGCCGTCAACAAGCGGCCCGTGCCCGGCGATTTCCGCATCCAGATGCAGTTCGGCGGCCTCTATACGGCCGTGACGCCGGACGACGACGCCATGACCCTGGCGCAGCAGGTGCTGGCCGCCATCGACGAGCCTCTGCTGTACGCCCGCATCGACCTGGCGCGCGACGACGCCGGGGCCTGGGTGCTGATGGAGGCCGAACTGATCGAGCCCGACTTCTATCTGGACCACGACCCGGCGAACGGCGCCGGCTTCGCCCGCGCCGTTCAGGACCGGGTCTAGAAGCTTTCCCAGTCGCCGCCTGCGCCGCCGACGACCAGGCGCGGTCTGGCGGGCGCGGTCCTGGCGAAGGCCTCGATACGGGCCTGGGCCTGGCGGATCGGCGCCGGCGCCGCGCCCTCGCTGACCTGGAACCGGCCCACGAGCTGCGCCATGTCGGCCGCCTCGCGGTTCAGGTTCAGGCTGGCGGCGGTCGATTGCTCGACCATCGCCGCGTTCTGTTGTGTGACCTGGTCCATCTCGTTGACGGCCGTATTGACCTCGGCCAGGGCCAGAGCTTGCTCCTGGGTCGAGGCGCGGATCTCGCCCATCAGATGGGTGATGTCGTTGATGCGCTGAGCGATGCCGGAAAGGGCTTCACCGGACTGGCGCACCAGGGAGACGCCGTCCTTGACCTGCGCCCCGCTGGCGGAAATCAGGGTCTTGATCTCTCGCGCCGAGTCCGCCGAGCGCTGGGCCAGGGCCCGCACTTCCGAGGCCACGACCGCAAAGCCGCGACCAGCCTCACCGGCTCGGGCCGCTTCAACGCCCGCGTTCAGGGCCAGCAGATTGGTCTGGAAAGCGATCTCGTCGATGACGCCGATGATCTGGCTGATCTGGGTCGAGGACGCCTCGATCTCGCCCATCGCCGTAATGGCGCGCTGGACGACGCCGCCGCCGGTTTCGGCCTGGGCGCGCGTCTGGGTCACGACCGTGTCGGCGGCCTGGGCGTTATCGGCCGCCTTGCGGACGGTGGCGGTGATTTCATCCAGGGCGGCGGCTGTCTCTTCCAGCGTCGCGGCCTGGCGTTCGGTGCGGCGCGACAGGTCCTCGGCGGCGCTGCTGATCTCGCCGGCGCCGGACTGCATCGAACCCGCGTTGCTGCGAATGACGGCGACGGCTTGGTCCAGGGCGCCCATGGCGCGATTGAAGTCTTCGCGCAGTACGGCGTAATCGCCAGGAAAGGCCTCGTCGATACGATAGGACAGGTCGCCCGCCGCAAGGGCAGACAGGCCTTGTCCCGTGGCCTTGACGATCAGGGCCTGCACCTGAGCCGCCATTTGCTCCGCCTCGACGCGACGCTGACGCTCCGCCTCGACCGCCGTCACGTCAATGGCGAACTTGACGACCTTGTAGGGTTTTCCATCGACATCCATGATGGGGTTGTAGCTGGCTTCGATCACCGCGCGGGCGCCGCCCTTGCCGTAGCGGACGAACTTGCCGGCGACGAACTCGCCGGCGTTCAGCCTGCGCCACAGGTCGGCGTAGTCTGGCGAGGCCGCCTCGGCAGGGTCCACGAAGATCCGGTGATGCCGACCCTGAACCTCGTCCAGGCCATAGCCGACAACGGCGAGGAAGTTGGGATTGGCCGTGACGATCGTGCCATCCAGCTCGAATTCGATCACCGCCTGGACGCGCCCAAGGGCCGCGACCATCTCGCGCATTTCCTGAAGCTCTTCCGCGTCGCGGCGTCTTTGGCGGTTGCCGAACATCTGCAGGTTCCTTCTGAACAAGGTCGCCGGCAGTAGGGCTATCTACCTAACAAATGATTATATCAGAGTTGGTATATTTTTGAGTTTCGATGGAACCGATCGCCTCGGTTCTTTTTGGCCCGTGCGAAGCGTGTTCTAAAGACTGTCATGGCTTCCCACTCACGCGCCGAGGGACGTATTCCCGACCTGGAGATCGACGCCCAGTTGTGCCTGGCTCTGCAAACGAGCAGCAGTCTGGTGACGCGTCTTTATCGGCGCCTGCTGGACCCCTTGGGCCTGACCCATCCGCAATACCTCATCCTTCTTGCCCTATGGGAGACGGAAGGTCCCGTGACCATGGGCGAGGTCGGCCGCCGCACCCACATGGAAACGGGCGCCCTGACCCCCCAGGTCAAGAAGATGGAGGCCGCCGGACTGCTGGACCGTCAGCGGGACGAAAGGGACGAGCGCAAGGTCTGGGTCCAGCCCACCGCTGCGGCCTGGGGTCTGAGGCCGCAGGTTCTGGACGTTCGACGCGAGGTCGTGGACCGTCTGCCGCTTTCCGAGCCGCAGATCGCCCAACTGCGCGATCTTCTTCAGAAGATGATCGCCGATCTGGAAGCGAGCGAGACCTGAGCGAGCCGCCCTTGGCTTTTCGGCCGCACGCTGGCCTCTAGGCCACCTCGCCCAACGCCATCAGCCCCGCACGCGACGGACACAGGTCGGCGATGAGGCAGGACAGGCATTTGGGCTTCTTCGCCGTGCAGGTGTAGCGGCCGTGCAGGATCAGCCAGTGGTGCGCCTTGGGCAGCCAGTCTTCCGGCACGACCTTGAACAGTTGGGCCTCCACCTTGTCCGGCGTTGCGGCGTTGGCCAGGCCCAGCCGGTGCGAGACACGGAACACATGGGTGTCCACGGCGATGGCCGCCTCGATCCCCAGTTCGTTCAGCACCACCGACGCCGTCTTGCGCCCCACGCCGGGCAGGGCCTGAAGATCGGCGCGGTTCAGCGGGACCTCGCCCCCATGCTGCTCCAGCACGATGCGGCTCAGGGCGATCACGTTCCTGGCCTTGCCGCGATAAAGGCCGATCGAGGCGATGTAGGGAACAAGCCCCTCTTCCCCCAGGGCCAGCATCTTTTCCGGGGTGTCGGCGACCTTGAACAGCCGATCGGTCGCCTTGTTCACCGATACGTCCGTGGCCTGGGCCGACAGTGCGACGGCGACGACCAGGGTGTAGGGATTGGAGAAGTTCAGCTCTGTCTTGGGGTCGGGCATGACGCCGGACAGGCGTTCGAAGATGGTCTCGACCCGGTCTTCGTCCGGCGGCCAGCGCAGCACGGGAATGGCCGCGCCGGTCATGATGGACGGGCGTTTCGCGGGCTTTGCAGCAGGCTTCCTGGCCTTGGCGGGCTTCATGCCTCGCTGTCGCCGTCGTCGCGACGCGGGTCAAGACCCAGGGTGATCAGGGCCGCATAGGCCGCCCGCCGCCCCTCCATCCAAGCGCCGTGCGCCGTACCGTAATAGACCGGGGCCGTGGCCTCGCCGGCCAGGAAGATCCTGTCCTCGACCGCAGTGCGGAGTTTCGCCCGGTCCGCTGCATGGCCCGGCAGAGCGTGGGAATAGGCGCCGCGCGACCAGGGATCGACACCCCATCCGCTGACCGCGACCGCCTCCAGCCGTCTGCGCATGTCCGAGCCCAGGGCCGCGACCAGTTCGGACAGGGCGAAGTCGAACAGGGCGGCCGGGCCTTGCGCCTCCAGCCCCCACGCCAGGTCGGCGCCGAAATAGGCCTCGATCATCGGCCGCCCGAACGGCCGCAGGTGATAGCCGCCGGTCTCGGCGGTGTCCGTCCGCGTCCACAACTGGGTGTCGGGCTGGAAATCGCCCGCGCCGCGCACCGTCATATGCACCTTGGACGCCAGGCCCAGGGGCACGCCCGCCGTCGCCTCCAGCAGGGCGGGAACCGGCGGGTCGATGCGGACGGTCTCGCTGGCGATCAGACTGTTGGGCACGGTCAGGATCACGATTCGCGCGGTCAGTTCGCCGCGACTGGTCTCCAGCCGCAGCAGGGGGCCCGAACGGTCGATCCGCCGCACGGCGCAGTCCGTCACCGTGACCGACAACATGGCTTCGCCCAGCCGCGCGATCAGTCGGCCATAACCCTCGCGCACCCGCCAGTTCACGCCGGTGTCGCCATAGGCGTCATAGTCCAGGCTGGAAACCTCGGCGAAACGCGCGCCGTTCAGGGCGCCGGAGATGGCGTCCATCCGGGCGTTCCAGCGGCTGTCGGGATCGAAGAAGTCGGAGGCCGGCCGATCTTCGCCCCGCGCGGCCGCCTCGGTCACGCGCTGATCGAAGGCGGCGAAGGCCTCGCCGAACACGTCCTGATCCGCACGCGTCATCTCGTGATCGAAGGCCTGGGTGCGCCACGGCGGCGGGGTCTGGTCCAGCGTCAGCCCCTCGGCCTCGACCCGGCCGGCCAGGACATTGTCGTCGGCCGAGTGCAGCCAGCCACAGCCCATGTCCAGGCCCTCGCCCTCGGTCCTGATCGTCCAGGCGCGCCCGCCGATCCGCTCGCGGGCCTCCAGCACCAAGATCGACAAGCCCGGCCGCATGAGGTGGCGCGCGGCGGCGATCCCGGCCGCGCCGGCCCCGATCACGACGACATCGACCTGGGACGGAAGGGGATTCGAGGCCTTGGGAAAATCGGTCATGCGGCGGGAAAGATACACGAAATCCCCCGCCGCCGTGGAAGCGTTCGAACATTCACACGATTGGACATTGATTTTTGGACGGCGGGGTCCATTTTAGCGCCGCTTCAAAACGTCGCACCCTCCCCGGATGTCCAATGTCGCCTGAACTCAAGAAACGCCTGCCGCTGTTCGCGGCGGTCATCGTCGGCCTCGCCCTGATCGTGGGGGGCGTCATCTGGTGGGTGAACGGCCAGCGGTGGGAGACCACCGACAACGCCTTCGTCCAGGCGGACACGACCCTGGTCAGCCCGCAACTGTCCGGGCGCGTGACCGAGGTTCTGGTCGGCGACAACCAACGGGTCGAGGCGGGACAGATTCTGGTCAAGCTGGACGATTCCGACCAGAAGGCCGAACTGGCCCAGGCCGAAGCCAATCTGGCCGCCGCCATCGCGGCCGTCGGCCATGTCGACGCCCAGGCCGAGCAGGAACAGGCGACCATCGCCGCCCGCGCCGCCTCCGTCGCCCAGGCGAACGCCCAGGCCGGCCTGGCCCGCGCCGAGGTCGATCGCTACGGCAAGCTGGCCGAACAGGGCTGGGTGTCGCAGCAGCGGATCCAGACCGAGCGCGCCTCGGCCGCCACCGCGACCGCCGGGGTGCAGCAGGCCCAGGCCGCCCTGGTCGCCGAACAACGCACCGCAGGCGTGCTGGGCTCGACCCGCCAGCAGAGCGTCGCCGCCGTCGAACAGGCCCGTGCCGTCGTCGATCAGGCCCGCATCGCCCTGGAGCGCACCGTCATCCGCGCCCCCGCCGCCGGCGTGGTCGGCGCCCGAAGCGTCCGCGCCGGCCAGTACGTCAATGCGGGGACCCAGTTGCTGTCGATCGTGCCCCTGACCCAGACCTATATCGTCGCCAACTTCAAGGAGACGCAGCTGGACAAGGTGCGTCTGGGCCAGACCGTCGAGATTTCGGCCGACGCCTTCCCCGGCCGCAAGATCGAGGGCCGGGTCGACAGCTTCGCCCCCGCCACCGGCTCGGAGTTCGCCCTGATCCCGGTCGAGAACGCCACTGGCAACTTCACCAAAATCACCCAGCGCGTGCCTGTGCGGATCGTGGTCAGCGGCGCCGACCGCAGTCTGGCGCTGCGTCCCGGCCTGTCGGTGGACGTCAAGATCGACCTGAAGAGCCAGGGCGGCCAGAGCTTCGGCGAAGCCGTGATCGGGGCCGCCCCCTCATCCACCGCTCCGGGAGCCGCAGGCCAGTGACCGCCGCCGTCCCCGCCGCAGATGGCGGGGCCCCTGCCGCGGTTTCCGCTGCGGGTGGGGGCCCCGTCGCCGGCCATCCCGAGATCAACTGGACCATGCTGCTGCTCGGCTTCGCCGGCATGGTGGTGGGCCAGTTCATGGCCATCCTGGACATCCAGATCGTCGCCGCCTCCCTGCCCCAGATCCAGGCCGGCGTCGGCGCCTCGGCCGACGAAATCAGCTGGATCCAGACGGCCTATCTGATCCCCGAGGTGGTGATGATCCCGCTGTCGGGCTTTCTGTCGCGGCTGTGGGGGACGCAGCGGCTGTTCCTGGCCTCGTGCGCCGGCTTCGTGCTGATGAGCATCGCGACCGGCCTGTCGTCGTCCATCGACATGATGATCCTGTTCCGCGCCATTCAGGGCTTCGTCGGCGGGGCCATGATCCCGACCGTCTTCGCCGTCGCCTTCACCGCCTTCCCGCCGGACAAGCGGGTCACGGCCAGCGTGGTCATGGGCCTGATCGTCACCCTGGCGCCGACCGTCGGCCCGACGCTGGGCGGACACCTGACCGAGTGGCTGAGCTGGCGCTGGCTGTTCTTCATCAATGTCGGTCCCGGCCTGCTGGTGCTATTCCTGGTCGGGCGTTACGGCAACTTCGACAAGGGTGATCCGACGCTGGCGAAAGGGTTCGACTGGTTGGGCCTGGGCTTCATGGCCGCCTTCCTGATGTCGATGCAGTTCGTGCTGGAAGAAGGGGCCAAGAACGACTGGTTCGACGACACCCATATCCTGCTGCTGGCGGTGGTCGCGGCCGTCGCCGGGCCGGTGTTCATCTGGCGGTCCCTGACCTATCGCCAGCCGATCGTGGAGTTGCGCGCGTTCGGCAACCGCAACTTCCTGGTCGGCTTCATCATGACCTTCATCGTCGGTTTCGCCCTGTTCGGCGGCACCTTCCTGTTGCCGTTGTTCCTGGGCCGGGTGCTGCACTATTCCTCGTCCGAGGTGGGCACCACCATGGTTGTCTCGGGCCTGGCCATGTTCGCCACCGCTCCGTTTGCCGGGCGACTGGTGCGCAAGATGGATGCGCGCATCCTGATGTTCGGCGGCTTCATGCTGTGCGCCTGGGGCATGTGGGAGGCGCGGGTCGTCACCCAGAACTGGGGCTTCTGGGAGTTCGCCTCCGTCCAGGCTTTCCGGGGCGTGGGCGTCATGCTGGCCATGATCGCCTCGCAACAGGTGACGATGGCGACCCTGCCGCCGCACATGGTCAAGAACGCCTCGGGCCTGGTGAACTTGGCGCGCAACGTCGGCGGCGCCTTCGGCCTGGCGATCCTGAACACCAGCCTGACCACCAACACCGCCCTGCACATGGCCGAATTGACCAGCGCCATCAGTGAAGGCGATCAGGCGATGCGGCAGATGCTGGCGGGAATGGCCTTGCGCTTCTCCGGCTCCATCGACCCGGCCGCCTCGGCGATGAAGGCCGTCTATGGCATTCTGCAACGGCAGGCGACGACTATGGCGTTCGGCGACGCCTTCGCCCTGTTGGGCATCCTCTGCGCCGGTGCGGCCTTCGTCACCCTGGCGGCCCAGCCGGTGAAGACCCAGGCGGGCGCGCCGCCCTCGGACGTCCACTGATGGCGCGCCGTCGCGGGCAGGTCGATGAAAAGAAGAGCGAGGCGATCCTGGACGCCGCCGCGACCCTGTTCGCCGACAAGGGGCTGCAGGCCAAGATGGACGAGATCGCCAAACTGGCCGGCGTCTCCAAACAGACGGTCTACAACCGCTTCGCCTCCAAGCTGGAGATCGCCCAAGCCCTGGCGAGCAAGCGCGTCGAGGACATCATCGCCCCCCTGCGCGGGACCGGCGATCCGCAGACGGTGCTGGAGACCCTGGCCCTGACCCTGCTGAACCGGGTGTGCAGCGCCGACAAGGTGGGCTCGATGCGGGGCGTGGCCCTGGTGTCCGTCGAGGCGCCCGAGATCGCCCACGCCATCTATGAGGCCGGGCCGCGTCGCAGCCTGAAGGAAGTGTCGCTGTGGCTGGCGGAACAGTCACGGCTGGGCCGTCTGACCGTCGCCGATCCCGACGAGGCGGCCGAGATGTTCTCAGGGTTGGTGCTGGGCCACGGCCACCTGCGCGCCATGCTGGACGTGCCGCAACTGGCCCCCGAGAAGCGCGCGGCGCGGGCCAGGGAGGCGGCCCGTATCTTCGTGGTCGCCCATGCTCCGCGTCCGTCCATGGCGAAGACTTCTTGACCCCGCCGCGCTAGAAGCGCTGGTGTTTTCCTAGCCTGAGAGTAGTCGCCATGCTGATCCATCTGTCGTCCTGGCCCGAGATCGACGCCCGGCTGAACGACAGCGGTCCCCTGTCGAAGACGGTCGTCGTGCCCATCGGCTCCAACGAGCAGCACGGGCCGACGGGCCTTCTGGGCACCGACTGGCTGTGCCCCGAGATCATCGCCCATGCGGCCGAGAAGACCGATGGCGGCCTGATCGTGGCCCCGACCTTCAACATCGGCATGGCCCAGCACCATCTGGCCTTCGCCGGCACCATATCCCTGCGTCCCTCGACCTTCATGGCCGCGATCACCGACTGGGTGTCGTCGCTGAGCCGGCACGGGTTCGAGCGTATCTATTTCCTGAACGGACACGGCGGCAATGTCGCCACCATCGAGGCGACCATCTCGGAGATCTATTCCGAGTGGAGCTTCGTCGAGGATCAACCGCCATTTATTCTGAAGCTGAAGAACTGGTGGGATCTGCCGGGCGTGCATGGCCTGTGCAACCGCCTGTTTCCCACCGGCCACGGGATGCACGCCACTCCGTCCGAGATCGCCGTGACCCAGGCCGCCTATCCCGATCGGATCAAGACCGCCGACTACAGCCCACAGATCGCGCCCAACGGCCCGATCCGCGACGCCCTGGACTATCGCGCCCGCTTTCCCGACGGCCGTATCGGCTCGGACCCGGCCCAGGCCAGTCCTGAGAAGGGCCAGCAGATCATCGATGCGGCGATCCCCGCCCTGTTGAGCGACATCGCGGCCTTCGCCGCAGAGACCCAACCTGGAGGTCCTCACTGACCCGCAAGTCCCCCACCGCCGCCAACGCCGCCATCGTCGGCGCCGAACTTCTGGCCGCCTCGGCCGAGGTGATCGCCGCCCGCACCGGCCTGATGGCCCAGGGCCTGACCAGCGCCAAAGGTCAGGACCTGAAAGAGCTGTCGCTGATGAGTTCGGAGAAAACCGAGGCCCTGTCCGCCTCGGCCGACGCCATGGCCGCCAGCGCCGGGGCCATAGGCCAGCGGCTGGGACGCGCGGCGATGGACGAGGGCGCGCATGCCCTGCGGGCGGCGGCGGCGGTCACCCAGGCGCGCACCCCGGCCAAGGCGGCCGAGGCCCAGTTCAGCTATGCGATGGGCTGGTGGAGCCGGGCGGCGGCCCAGGCCATGACCCTGAACGGCGAACTGATGAAGGCCCAGGCCGAAGCCCTGGCCCCCATCCACAAGACGGCGACGGCCAATGCGAAACGGCTGCGGCGCAAGCCTTAGTCTCTTCTACAGTCGTCATCCTCGCCCTTGTGCCTAGGATGACGGCGGAGGTGGTGGAGAACTTTGTCTCAGGCCGTCTCGACGATCTTGAGCTTGGGCTTCTTGACCTTGGCGGGCTTGGTCGGGCGGTCGGCCTTCTTGGCGGCTTTCTCGGCCTTCTTGGCTTCTTTCTCGACCGCCTTCAGCGCCTTCTTGGCGGCCTTGGCCTCGGCCTTGGCGGCGTCGGGAGCGGCGTCGGCGGCGGCGGCCAGCTCGGCTAACTGAGCCAGGAAGGTTTCGCGCTGGCCCTTGGGCAGCAGGGCCATGATCCGCTTGTCGGCGGCCTCGACCAGCGGGCGGGCGGCCTCCAGACGGGCGGCCCCTTCCGTGGACAGACGGACCGCCTTGGCGCGGGCGTCCAGCGTCGAACGCTCCCGCTCCAGCAGGCCCTTGGCTGTCATGCGGGTGACCAGGTCGGCCAGGGTCGAGCGGTCGATGCCGGTCATGCGCACCAGCTCGGTCTGGGTCAGGCCGGCCTTGATCGACACCGCCTCCAGCACAGCGAACTGGCGCTGGGTCAGGCCGTCGGCGCCGGTTTCCTCGGCATAGATGTCGAGCGCCAGTTGCAGCGCGCGGTGCATCAGGTGGCTGGGCGAGGTCGCCAACGGCCCGACCTTCCTTGCCGCTTTTCCAGCCTTCACCATCGCGCCGCTCCCCTTAAGTTTCGTCCGAACACGTATCAGCTATGCTTTACGATTTGACGGGAAAAGCGCGTCGGTTCCGTGACAGTTCGCCAGAACTACAGCCCCGTATCGGGCGAGACGGGGGCCGGCTCCTCGTCCTTGATCATGTGTTTCATGATGAAGAAGACCTGCCAGACGCCGAAGACGGCCGAGGCGATCCATAGGCCGCCGCGGAAGGCGACCCATGTGTCGTCCGACTGGGTGCGCCAGACGATCTCGTTGACGATGCACACGGCCGCGAAATACAGGCCGTAGCGCAGGGTCAGGCCGCGCCAGCCCAGATCGGTGATCTTGATCGCGTCGCCCAGCAGATATTTGAACGGGTATCGACCCATCGGCAGCGAACCCAGCAGCACGATCGCCAGAAGACCGTTCTGGATCGACAGCTTGATCTTCAACAGGTTCGGGTCGTGGAAGACGATGGTCAGCACGCCGAAAATCAGGGCGAAGCCGCCCGTCAGCAGGGGCAGGGGCGCCAGGCGCCGTTCCACCGCATAGCCGACGATCAGCGCGATGGCCGAGGCGCCCACCAGCACCCAGGTCGCCTGAACCAGCGCCTCCTGCCCGTCCAGGCCGCGCGCGAAGCGGTTGACGGCGTAGGCGGCCATGAAGGCGACCAGGGCGCCGAAGTCGACGGCCTGGCGGATGTTGGAACCCTTGCGCGGCGTCTCGGTCATGTCAGTCTTCCAATCCCACCAGCGAGCGGGAGAAGGCGCGCGCGTCGAACGGTTGCAGGTCCTCGACGCTCTCGCCCACGCCGATCAGCATCAGGGGGGCGTCCGACGCCTGGGCCACGGGCACCAGAACACCGCCACGCGCCGTCCCGTCCAGCTTGGTCATGACGATGCCCGTGACGAAGGCGGTGCGGCCGAAGATCTGTTCCTGGGCCAGGGCGTTCCTGCCCACCGTGGCGTCCAGCACCAGCAGGGTGTCGTGCGGCGCCTCGGGATCGATCTTCTTAAGCACCCGCACGATCTTGAGCAGTTCGTCCATCAGGGCGGACTTGTTCTGAAGCCGGCCGGCGGTGTCGATCAGGACGACGTCGAAGCCTTCCGCCTTGGCCTTGGTATAGGCGTCGAAGGCCAGGCCGGCGGCGTCGGCGCCGTCGCGGCGGCTCTCGAAATGGGCCCCGGCGCGTTCGGACCAGACCTTGAGCTGTTCGCGGGCGGCGGCGCGGAAGGTGTCGCCGGCGACGATCATCACCTTGGCGCCCTTGCCCGTCAGGTCGGCGGCGATCTTGCCCAGGGTGGTGGTCTTGCCCGAGCCGTTCACCCCCACGAACAGGACGACATAGGGTTTGGGGCCGGACAAAGGATCGAAGGTCGCCTGGCGCGGCGACAGTTCGGCGGCGACGGCCTCGGCCAGCGCCTCCTTGACCTCATGTTCCTGGGCGTCCTTGCCGAACTTGAGCGTGCGGAAGCGTTCGACGATGCGAGCGGAGGCGGCGGGGCCGAGGTCGCTTTCCAGCAGATGCTCTTCCAGCTGCTCCAGCGAGGCCTCCGACAGAGGTTCCTTGACGAAGGTGGCGACGACCTGATCGGTCATCTGTTTGGAGGAGCGCGAGAGCCCAGCGGACAGGCGCTGGAACCAGCCCTTTTTCGGCGTGTCGGTCATGGGATGGCTTTAGCGGGGGCGAAGGCGAACGTCATCCGCATTCGCGAGCGGCGCGTGAGCGGTTTCAGACGGCAGGTGAGAAAAACACCGTCTAATTCGTCTAATTCGTCTGAAATCGGGGGCTCCTCGTCAGCGTGAGTGCGGTCGCTAGGATTATAGGCGTGATGGAAACGGAGGATGGCAGAAGGCGTCAAAAAATCGGTAGTCCATTGAAATCATTATTTCATACCAGCGTCATTGCGATGGACAGCCCCCCTTTTCGTCATCCTCCGGCAAGCCGCTCGCGGCGCAGACCGGAGGACCCAGCGGCGCCAAAGGCGATGTGTCTGCCGCAACATGTTGGAAGGCGAGCCCGCGACAGGTTCGCGCTCACGCGCGCCGCTGGGTCCCCCGGCTCCGCTGCGCGGCCCGGAGGATGACGAAACGAGGACGTGCTTTCTTGCCTCTCCGTTCAGCTCGAAATATATATTATGCATACGTTTCATATATCGCGAGACCACCAGTGGGCATCGTCAACATCGAGGACGAGCTGCACGAGCAGCTGCGTCGGGCCGCGAAGGCGTCCTATCGCTCCATCAACGCCCAGGCGGCGTTCTGGATCAGGATCGGCATGCTGTGCGAGACCCATCCGGGCGTGACGTTTCAGGAGTTGGTGGCGCGCGAGCTGAGGGCGGCAGGCGTAGATTCACCAGTGCTGACGGACGCCGCCGCGTGATCAAAACACCGGCCGAGATCGAGCTGATGGCCGAGGCGGGGCGGCTGCTGGCCTGCGTCTTCACCCATCTGGACGCGATGACGCTGCAGGGCCTGAGCACGCTGGAGATCAACGACCGGGTCGAGGCCTTCATCGTGGACGAGTTGAAGGCGCGACCGGCCAGCAAGGGCCAGTACGGCTATGGCTTCGTGCTGAACAGTTCGCGGAACCAGGTCGTCTGCCACGGCGTGCCCTCGGCGGACGAGGTGCTGAAAGACGGCGACATCGTCAATCTGGACATCACCCTGGAGAAGGACGGCTTCATCGCCGATTCCTCCAAGACCTATCTGATCGGATCGGTCGGGCCGCAGGCGCGACGGCTGGTCCGCACCACCTATGAGGCGATGTGGAAGGGCATCCAGGCCGTGCGGCCGGGCGCCAGGCTAGGCGACATCGGTTTCGCCATCGAGAAGCACGCCCGCAAGGCCGGCTATTCCGTGGTGCGCGACTATTGCGGCCACGGCATCGGGCGCGAGATGCACGAAGACCCACAGGTCCTGCATTTCGGCAAGGCGGGAACCGGCGCGACCCTGCGCGAAGGCATGACCTTCACCATCGAACCGATGCTGAACCAGGGCGTCCGCACGGTCCGCACCGAGGACGACGGCTGGACCGTGGTCACCGACGACGGAAAACTGTCGGCCCAGTTCGAACACACGGTGGCGGTGACGAAGGACGGCGTGCGGGTGCTGACCCTGCGGCCGGACGAGAAGCGGGCGGGGTGAACTTTGCGCTCTGTCTCCTCCCCGTTTTGCGGGGAGGTGGCGCGGCGCGGCTTCGCGCCGTGACGGAGGGGTTCTGCGCCGCATCCCAGGCGTCTGTGGGACTTCAAGAGCCCCTCCACCGCTTCGCGGTCCCCCTCCCCACAAGTGGGGAGGAGACGACAGATTTATCGCGCCACCGACCACGTCGCATAGGCATTCAGCGCCGTCTGAGGCTGGGCGAGCCACCAGGAATAGCCGTTGCGGCGGCCGACGGAGATGCCGTTGACGTCGTCGTGGATGGTCTGGTCCTTGTCGCCGAAGATCGGGCGGCCGGTGACCAGGTCGTAGTTGCGCGACCAGATCGGGCCGGCGCCGGGCTTGTCGATCAGTTTGCGGCCATCGTCGGTCATCTCGAACGACTTGTCGTAGGTGCGGTTCGCTTCCAGCCAGGCGACGCCGCCCCGGATGGCGGCCTGAACTTCAGGCGAGGGATCGGGTTCGCCCATCAGGAAGATCAGGATGTCGGTCGTTTCGCCGCTGGCGATGGAGCGGGGTTCGTAGTTGCGGGCGCTGGTGGGAACGAGACGCATCGGCTCGACCTGTTGCGGCCAGCCCAACAGGCGGTCGCCCTGTTTCACTTGCGCGGCCAAGGTGACGTCGATGGCCTTGCTGGTCGCCTCGCCGGCGCGGACCTTCAGTTCGGCGGGGACGAAGTCGAAGCCCTCCGCACCCTTGGACACATCGCGCAGGATCATGGCCGCCTCGGCCACCGCATTGTCGTTGAAGGTGATGGAATCGTGGAAACCGCCCTCCAGCGGCCAGATCTGGGGCCAGCCGCCGTTCGGATACTGGGCGTTCAGCAGATAATTGACGCCCTTGATCACGCTGGCGCGCCAGGCGTCGCCCTGGGCGCCCGGCGTCCGGGCCGCGACCTTGGCCAGATAGCGCATCTCGGTCCAGGTGGAGTTGTTGTCCAGGGTGCCGACGAAGGTCCAGAACCGGTCTGCGGGGGCGTCGAAGTTGGACGGGTTCTGCTCCATCGTCTCGGCGTCATTGGAGAAGCGTTGGCCCGGCAGGCGGGCGATGGAGCGGTCCTGATTCTTGCTCCAGCCGCCGGCGGGGGTCTGGAAGGTGACGATGGCGTCGGCGACGGCGCGGGCTTCGGCCGTGCCGTACCAGGCGGCGGGGCGATCCAGCGGCATGTGCGAACTGTTGCCGCGAATGGCCAGAGGCGGCGGGGGCGGGGTCGCGCCGGCCGGCAGTTCGGCGGCAAGCGCCGCCCGATCCGCCAGATACTGGGCCTGCGACCGGGCCAGATAGTCGGCCCAGGCGCCGCGCTCCGCATCCGGCAGGGCGCCGATCCGGTCGATGGTCAGGCCCACCGCCGGGGTGTTGGCGCGAATGACCTCGGCCTGGGCCGCGCCGACGGTGAGACCGGCGGCGAGAACGAGGGTCAGGATCGAGGCGGCGAGGGCGTGTCTCATGGTGCGTTTCCTGGATGTGGTCCGGCCTCTGCGCCAGTCCCATTATTTGCCACGCACTCTACATATTGAAACCCGCTACGCAAGGCGACGATGTCGGGTTTGATCGAACCTCCATCCCGCCTGCATGATCGCGCCGGTCGAGCGAGGGATTCTCGCCCTTCGTCTTTCCGGCCTATATGAAGGGCGACGACCGGCGCACGCCGGATGAAACGGACGTTCCGATGGTAGACGCCACCTCCTTCTTCTCGCCCAAGACCCACGGCTTCGTGCGCGTGGCGGCGGCGACGCCGATCACCCACGTGGGTGATCCCAGGGCCAATGCGGAGGAACACGTCGCCCTGATCCGTCAGGCGGGCGAGCAGGGCGTGGACCTGATGGTCTTTCCCGAACTGTCCCTTTCGGCCTACGCCATCGACGACCTGCATATGCAGGCGGCCCTGCTGGACGAGGTCGAGCGTCAGATCGCGGTGATCGCCCAGGCGACCGGCGAGCATGATCTGGCCGCCGTGGTCGGGGCGCCGATCCGCAACGGCGACGCCCTGTACAACTGCGCCGTGGTGATGGGCGCGGGCGAGGTTCTGGGCGTCGTGCCCAAGACCTATCTGCCCAACTACCGCGAATATTACGAGAAGCGCTGGTTCGCCCCGGCCACGGCGCGCGCCGAGGACGTGATCCGGCTGAACGGCGAGACGGTGGATTTCGCGCCCGGCCTGGTGTTCGAGGCGGTCAACCGGCCGGGCTTCGTCTTCGCGGTCGAGATCTGCGAAGACTATTGGGCGCCCCTGCCGCCCTCGACGCGGGCGGCCCTGGCGGGGGCTCGGATCCTGCTGAACCTGTCGGCGTCCAACATCGTGATCGGCAAGGCGGACGAGCGGGCGATGCTGAGCGCCAGCCATTCGGCGCGGACCCTGTCGGCCTATGTCTTCACCGCCTCGGGCTGGGGCGAAAGCACCACCGACCTGGCCTGGGACGGTCAGGCGACCATCCATGAATTGGGATCGAAATTGGCGGAAGGGCAGCGGTTCGCCTTGGAGAGCCATCTGACGCTCGCCGACGTGGACGTGGACCGGATCGGCCTGGACCGGCTGCGCAACGGCACCTTCGCCGAATGTGCGAGGAACGAGGGCGAGCCGGCGACGGTCGTGCCCTTCGTGGCGCGCGAGGACAACGAGGCCAGCGAACTGATCCGGCCCCTGGACCGCTTCCCCTTCGTGCCGGACGACGCCGGGCGGCTGGACCAGGACTGCTATGAGGCGTTCAACATCCAGGTGCAGGGACTGATGCGCCGGATGACGGCGACGGGGGCCGAGCGGCTGGTGATCGGGGTGTCTGGCGGGCTGGATTCGACCCAGGCCCTGCTGGTGGCGTGCCGCGCCTTCGACCGGCTGGAGTTGCCGCGCACGAACATTCTGGCCTTCACCATGCCGGGTTTCGCCACTTCGGACGCGACCAAGTCGAATGCCTGGGCGCTGATGAAGGCGTTGGGCGTCACGGGCGCCGAGATCGACATCCGCCCCGCCGCCGAACAGATGTTCAAGGACATCGGCCACCCCTATGCGGCGGGCGAACCGGTCCACGACATCACCTTCGAGAATGTCCAGGCGGGCCTGCGGACCGATTATCTGTTCCGGCTGGCCAACCAGAACAAGGCCTTCGTTTTGGGGACCGGCGACCTGTCGGAACTGGCCCTGGGCTGGGCCACATACGGCGTCGGCGACCATATGAGCCATTACAACGTCAACGGCGGGGTGGCGAAGACCCTGATCCGCCACCTGATCCGCTGGGTGGCGGCCGGCGACCTGATCGGCGGCGAGGCGCGCGATACCCTGCACGCCATTCTGGACACCGAGATTTCGCCCGAACTGGTCCCGGCCAAGGATGGCGTGATCCAATCGACGGAGGGGACGGTCGGCCCCTATGCGCTGAACGACTTCTTCCTGTTCTACATCAGCCGCTTCGGGCTGAAGCCGTCCAAGGTCGCCTTCCTCGCGCACCAGGCCTGGAGCGACGCCGGCGCCGGACATTGGCCCGCTAACACACCCGAGGACGAAAAGGTCGAATACGATCTGGCGACCATCAAGGCCTGGCTGAGGAAGTTCCTGATCCGTTTCTTCCAGACCGCCCAGTTCAAACGCTCGGCCCTGCCGAACGGCCCGAAGGTGGTGACGGGCGGGTCGCTGTCGCCGCGCGGCGACTGGCGGGCGCCGTCGGACGGGAACGCGCGGGTGTGGCTGGACGAACTGGACGCGAACGTGCCGGACTGAACCGTCTCCTCCCCGCTTTGCGGGGAGGTGGCGCGGCGCCTCTTCGCGCCGTGACGGAGGGGCTGTGTCCGCATCGCTGATGTCCGTGGGGCGTCAGGCAGCCCCTCCACCGCTTCGCGGTCCCCCTCCCCATTTCATGGGGAGGAGACATGGGCGAAATCCGCACGTCGAGTGTGGATATTTGTCGGCCCGGTCGCTAGAAGCTTCGCCATGACCGATGACGTGACCAAGGACTCCAACGGCAACATCCTGGCCGACGGCGACAGCGTGACCCTGATCAAGGATCTGAAGGTCAAGGGGTCGGGCGGCGTGACGCTGAAGCGCGGCACCCTGGTCAAGAACATCCGCCTGACCGGCGACACCGACGAGATCGAGGCCAATGTCGACAAGGTGCGCGGCCTGGTCCTGCGCGTCGAGTTCGTGAAGAAGGCTTAGCGCCCCCTCTTCCCAAGTGAGGCGCCAGCCGCCATCTAGCGGCCTATGACCGACACCCTCGCCGCCCCCGTTTCGACCGCCGCCGTCAGCGGCAAAATCCCCGTCACCGTCCTGACCGGCTATCTCGGCGCCGGCAAGACGACGCTGCTGAACCGGATCCTGACCGAGGATCACGGCAAGCGTTACGCCGTCATCGTCAACGAGTTCGGCGAGATCGGCATCGACAACGACCTGGTCGTCGGCGCCGACGAGGACGTGTTCGAGATGAACAACGGCTGCGTCTGCTGCACGGTGCGCGGCGACCTGATCCGCGTGGTCGCCGGCCTGATGAAGCGCCAGCGCCCCGGCAAGCCCGCCTTCGACGCCATCATCGTCGAAACGACAGGCTTGGCCGACCCCGGGCCGGTGGCCCAGACCTTCTTCGTCGACGAGGACGTCAAGGCCAAGACCCAGTTGGACAGCGTCACCACCCTGGTCGACGCCAAGCACGTGATGGCGCGGCTGGACGATTCAAAGGAGGCCCGCGAACAGGTGGCCTTCGCCGACCGCATCATCCTGAACAAGGTGGATCTGGCGACGCCGGAAGAGCTGGACGCGGTCGAGGCCCGGCTGCGGGCGTTGAACCCGCTGGCCCCCATCGTGCGCGCCGAACGCTCGAACGTGCCGCTGGATCAGGTGCTGGGTCTGCACGCCTTCGATCTGGACCGGATCCTGGAGGTTCGGCCGGACTTCGTGAACCCGCCGCACGGCGCGGACGGCCATGTCCATGACGAGGCCTGCGGTCACGACCACCACGATCATGACCATGATCACGGGCACGATCATCACGATCACGACCATTCACACGGCGCGCGCGGTCATGCTCACCAGGACGACATCAAGGGCATCTCCCTGTCGCTGGACCGGCCGCTGGACGGCGCCAAATTCACCGCCTGGCTGGACCGGCTGCTGGGCGAGCAGGGTCAGAACATCCTGCGCGCCAAGGGCATCATCGACGTTCAGGGCGAGAACCGGCGCCTGGTCTTCCAGGCGGTGCACATGATCCTGGAGGGCGACCTGCAACGCGAATGGGGCGTCGCCGAACGCCGCTGGAGCCGCGCGGTCTTCATCGGTCGGGATCTGGACGAGGCGACGCTGAAGGCTGGCTTTGAAGGTTGCGCGGCCTGAGTTGACCCTTCTCCCCTCGGGGGAGAAGGTGGCCCGTAGGACCGGATGAGGGGGCTGCCGGAAACAGATGTGGCAGTCGCCGCCCAGAACCCGACAGTCACGCCGCCTTCGCGCCGACATGACGGGCGCGGAGGCGATCCTTTGGTCCATGCTGCGTAACCGACAGCTGGATGGATTGAAGTTCAGGCGGCAGGCGCCGGTTGCGGGCGCCATCGCCGACTTCGCCTGTCATGAGATCAGACTGATCGTAGAGCTGGACGGCGGCGTGCATGATCTGCACGAGGCGCGAGACGCTGTGCGGGATGAGCGTCTGCGTATCGCGGGCTATACGGTCCTGCGATTTAGAAACGGGGATTTTTCGAAGAATCCGGCGGTCGTATTGGACGCCATACGTCAGCATGCCGCGATGCGGACACAGCCCCCTCATCCGACCGGCTCCGCCGGCCACCTTCTCCCCCGAGGGGAGAAGGAAACCGACGCCTGATTTATTTGCCGAACAGCTTGTTCCAGCGGCGCTTGTCGCGGTTCTTCCACGACCCGCGGTGGTAGGCGTCGGAGCCGATCAGGGGGACGACGGTGGTGGCTTCGGCGAAGACCATCTGTTCGTGGGTGGTCTGGACCTTGCCCCACGACGCGGCCTCCTTCAGCGTCGAGGACGAGCAGGCGCCGTCGCGGACGTCGGCGACCGTGATCTGGACCGCATAACGGTGCATCTCGGCCTCGACGCCGAGGATTTCGGCGCAGACGACCGTGTCCTGGGCGAAGTTCTTGGGCACGCCGCCGCCGACCATGAACAGGCCGGTGACGCCGGCGGCGATCTTTATGTCGGTCAGTTCGCGGAAGTCGGCGATGGCGTCCAGCATCAGATAGGGCTGGCCGGCGGCGGCGCGTTCCTTCTGGTGCTTGACCAAGCCGAAGCCGGCCGAGGAGTCGACGAAGGCCGGGCAGAAGATCGGCACGCCCTCTTCATAGGCGGTCTGGATCAGCGAGCCGGGCTTCTTGGCGTTGCCCTCGCTCAGCCACTTGCCCATTTCCCAGATGAACTCGCGGCTGGAATAGCCGCGCGGCTCCAGCCGGTTGGCGATCTCCAGGATGGTGTGATCGCAGGCCTGGAGCTCTTCCTCGTCGATATAGGTGTCGTAGATCCGGTCGATGTAGTTTTCGCGCAGGACGTTGTCGTCCACCTCGCCGGCGGCCTGATAGTGTTTGAAGCCCAGGGCCTCGAAGAAATCCATGTCCACGATGGAGGCGCCGGTGGCGACGACGGCGTCCACCATGCCGAACTTCACCATGTCGCGGTACACGTGCATGCAGCCGCCGGCCGAGGTCGAACCGGCCAGGATCAGCCAGGGCGAGCAGTCCTTGTCCTCGATGGCCATGGAGAAGATGTCGGCGGCGCGGGCGGTGTCGCGCGACGAGAAGGACATCTTGCGCATGCTGTCGATGATCGGGCGGGCGTCGAAGGACGTGATGTCCACATGCTCGACCACGTTCTGCAGCAGTTGGGCCTTGGTGTTGGCGGTCATGGGTGACTCGTGAATCGTGATGCGTGAAGGGTGAAGTGCGGTCAGTCTTGCCGCCGTTGCTTCAGTCGCGACGAAAGGGCGGAGAGCATACGCCCGATCCGCTCCATGTCGGCAAGCAAAGGTTGGAGATCATCAGTCGTTAGATAGCCGAGACGCGCGGCGATGAGGAGGTGGGTTTCGACCTCGGCGAGCGACCCGCGCGCGATGCCGAGGAAGTGGACGAACTCACCCGTTCCGTTTCGGCCTGCGCCTTCCGCGATATTGGCGGCCACACTGACGGCTGAACGACGCACCTGACTGATCAGGCCGAACCGCTCGTCAGACGGCCAGGAGACCGAGCAACGATAAACGGCTTCAACCCAATCAAGCGAGAGCTTCCAGACGTCGAGATCGCGGTGGGTTCGCAAGTCGGTCATGGCTGACAATCACGACTCACGATTCACCCCTCACGATCAGCGTCGCGACTTCTTCCTCTGACCGGCCTTACCCTTGGGACGTGACAGACGCACGATCTTGCGGGCGTTCTCTTCCGCCGTGGTGCGCACGGTCGGGATGGAGCGCGGGGCCAGGCCGTAGAGGGAGGCCATCGGGGCGTCCTCGACCATGGCGATGTCGTGTTCGCCATAGCCGTTGAAGCCCGTCGACATGGCGACGCCATAGGCGCCGAGCATGCCGATCTCGATGAAGTCGCCTTCGCGCACATCGGCCGGCAGCCAGAACGGGCCGGGCATGTGGTCGATGGAATCGCAGGTCGGGCCGTAGAACTGGAACGCCTTCAGATCGCTCGCCGCCTCGCCGTCCCGGACCAGCTTGGTCGGGAAGGGCCAGCGCGAGTGGGTCGCGTCGAACAGCGAGCCGTACGACCCGTCGTTAAGATACAGGGCGTCGCCCTTGCGCAGATCGACGCGTGCCAGGATCGACGAGGATTCGGCGACCAGCGCCCGGCCGGGCTCGCACCACAGCTCGGTCGTTTCCGACACCGGCATCTCGTTGAAGCCGCGATGGATGGCGTCGGCGTATTCGCTCATGTCCGGCGGGACCATGCCCGGATAGACCGAGGGGAAGCCGCCGCCGACATCGACGATGTCCACGATGACGCCGGCGCGGCTGATCGAACGCCCGACCTGGGCCATGGCGGCCTGGTAGGCGGTCGGGCGCATGCACTGGCTGCCGACGTGGAAGGAGACGCCCATCAGACCGTCCTTGACCGCCTGGCGCGTGGCCATCAGCAGGGCCGGAGCCTGATCCGCCGAAATGCCGAACTTGCCCGAAAGCGTATAGGCCGCGCCGTCGGCCGAGACGGCCATGCGAACGATCAGGTTCAGGTCATCCGCGCCGCCGGTGGCGTCGAGGATCTTGTTCAGCTCATCGACGCAGTCGAGCGAGAAGGTTCGCACGCCGTGGTCGAAATAGGCCTTGGTGATCGCAGACCGGCTCTTGACCGGGTGCATGAAGGCCAGGCGAACGTCATGGCTGACCGAGCGAACCAGCTCGATCTCGGCGATGGACGCCACGTCGAAACCGCGAACACCGGCCTCGATCAGGGTCTCGACGACCCAACGCGACGGGTTCGCCTTCACCGCATAGAAGACGTCGGCCTTTAGATTATCCTGGAACCAGCGCGCCGCTACGGAAACCGAACGCGGTCGCACGAGGGCGACGGGACGTTCAGGGGACCGCTCACGGACCAGGTCCAGGGGAAGCTGATACGTGCGCAATTCACGTAACCCCCTGCTAATTGTTAAACCCAGACCGGCGTTAGCGGCGCAGAAAGGACCTACGGGGTCCGCCGGAAGCCGCGATATGGGGACTTCGAACTGTCATGTAAAGGGGTTTTTTCGTGGCAGGGCCTGGGTTTGGCCAGGACGGGACTGTCACAAATGTCCGCGCACCCCATGAAACGCCGTCGTGAGGGCAACCTGAGCCGTTCCAACCTCGTTGAGCAGCCGGGAGGCGTGAATGAACCGCTGGATATTCTTGTGGCGCAAGTTGAAACGCCAGCTTTGGGTGCGCGCGACGGCCTATGCGGGCGTCGGGGTGGCTGCGGCGCTGCTGGCGGTCTTTCTGGCGCCGTGGGTTCCCGCCGAGATGGCCGAGCGACTGGGCGGCCAGTCGGTGGAGTCGATACTGACGATCCTGGCGTCCAGCCTGCTGGGCGTGGCGACGTTCTCGGTCGGCGCCATGGTCACGGCCTATACCTCGGTCTCGTCAGCGGCCAGTCCGCGGGTCGCCGCCCTGGTGACCAGCGACGAGGAAACGCAGAAGTCCCTGGCCACCTTCGTCGGCGCCTTTCTTTACGCCATCGTCGCGGTGACGGCGATCAACGCCCATTATTACGGTCAGAACGGCCGAGCCATCCTGTTCCTGGTCAGCCTGGCCATGGTGGGGCTGGTGGCGTTTCGCCTGCTGGCCTGGATCAACAGGCTGTCGAGCCTGGCCCGGGTGGGGCACATGATCGATCTGGTGGAGGGCTATGCGCTGGACGCCCTGACCCAGCGCCGAGACCTTCCGCTTCTTGGAGGCAGGCGCGGACAGCTTTCAGGTGGAGCCGAGGTGAAGGCCCACGCCACCGGCTACGTCCAGAACGTCGATCCCGCTCGTCTTCAGGCGATGGCCGAGGCGCGCGACTGCGAAGTCGAGGTGATCGCCGCACCGGGCGCACTCGTTCGGCGTGGGGGTGTCCTGGCTCGGATCAGCCTGCCGGCCTGCGACGACAGTGCTCAGGATGATTTTCGATCAGCGTTCGCGATCGGGAATTCGCGCTCATACGATCAGGATCCGCGCTTCGGCCTGATCGTGCTGGGTGAAATCGCAGCCAAAGCCCTGTCGCCTGGTGTGAACGATCCTGGAACCGCGATTCAGGTCATATCCAGCGGCGTACGCCTGATCGACATCTGGGCGAACGATGTCGCGACAGCCAGGGATGAGCCCCTGCGCGACCGGCTGTTCGTGCCGGATATCGCCGATGCGGACCTTTTGGACGACATATTCGGCCCCATAGCGCGTTACGGAGCCGGCGACGTGGCGGTTTCGGTGCGATTGCAAAAGAGCCTCAGGGCCTTGGCGACGACACCGGCTCTGGCGCCCGTGATAGAGGCCCTCGCGCGCGAAGCGCTGGAACGCTCCCGCGCGGCCTTGCCGATCGCAGCCGATGTCGCAAGGGTCGAGGCCGCGGCGGAAGGCCGCTGAATGGGTCGGCTATGGACGAGGTCGCACGCCGTGTGCGATTAAGGCCTTGCCTAGACGCCTTTGTCGCGTCATGCGGCGCCCCTTCGCCACAGCCTCCTAGCGAGTTCATGAGTTCATCCGCAGCCGCCGTCTCCCCCGGGCTCGTCCTGGCGCGCGACGTGTCGAAGACCTTCGGATCGCGAAAGGCGCTGGACGGCGTCTCGATTTCCGTCGCCTCCGGCGAAATGGTCGCTCTGATCGGTCCGTCCGGTTCGGGCAAGTCCACCCTGCTCCGCTCCATCACCGGCCTGCAGTCGATCGACGCGGGCGCGGGCACGATCCAGGTGTTCGGCGAGACCGTGCAGAAGGACGGTCGGGTCACGGGTTCCGTGCGCAAGGCGCGCGGCAAGCTGGGCATGATCTTCCAGCAGTTCAACCTGGTCGGCCGCCTCAGCCTGTTCTCCAACGTCATGCTGGGCGCGCTGGGGCGCCTGCCCGCGTGGAAGGGCCTGCTGGGCGCCTGGCCCCAGGCGGACAAGGACAAGGCCATGGCGGCCCTGCACCGCGTCGGCGTGTCCGACTATGCGGCCCAACGCGCCAACACCCTGTCGGGCGGTCAACAGCAGCGCGGCGCCATCGCCCGCGCCATCGTGCAGGGCGCCAAGGCCATCCTGGCCGATGAACCCGTCGCCTCGCTGGACCCGGTGTCCGCGCGCAAGGTGATGGAACTGCTGGTCGAGCTGAACAGGCGCGACGGCATGGGCGTCATCGTCACCCTGCACCAGGTCGACTACGCCATCCGCTACTGCGACCGCGTCATCGCCCTGCAGGGCGGCAAGATCGTCTATGACGGTCCGTCAACGGCGCTGGATCAACAGCGTCTGATCGAAATCTACGGTCCCGAGTTCGAGGACGCGTTCTGGGAGACCAAGGCATGAGCCTGTCCCGTATTTCCCCCACTCGCCGTCTGATCGCGGCGGCCGGCGCAGCCGTGATGATCCTGGGCCTGGCGGCCTGTGGCGGCGGTGAGGACCAGAAGGCCGGCGGCGTGCCGACCGAGATCACCTTCTCGATCCTGTCGGCCGAAGGTCAGGCCTCCGCCGGTCCCCTGTGGCAGCCGCTGCTGGACGATATGTCCAAGGCCGTCGGCGTGCCGGTCAAACCCTATTTCGGCTCGAACTATACGGTTCTGGTCGAGGCCATGCGCGGCAACCACACCCAGGTCGGATGGTTCTCGGCCAAGCCCGAGGTCGAGGCCATCGACCGCGCCAAGGCCGAGGTCATCGCCCGCACCGTCAACCGCGAAGGCCTGGACAGCTATCAATCGACCCTGATCGTCAAGAAGGGCTCGGGCATCACGCTGGACAAAGTCATGGCGTGCGGCAAGCAGTACAACTTCGGCATCGGCGACGCCCAGTCGACGTCGGGCACCCTGGCCCCGCTGACCTTCCTGTTCAATCCGCGCGGCGTCGTCCCGGCCCAGTGCTTCAAGACCGTGCGCTCGGCCAACCACCAGGCCAACGCCTTCGGCGTCGCCACCGGCGTGATCGACGTGGCGACCTCCAACAGCGTCAACACCATCTTCATGCGCAAGGAAAACCCGCAGCTGGCCGGCCAGATCGAGGAAATCTGGACCTCGCCCCCCATCCCCGAGAGCGGCATCGTCGTGCGCGAGGACCTGGACCCGGCGCTGAAGGAAAAGATCCGCAGCTTCTTCCTGACCTATGGCCAGGGCGAAGGCGCCGAGGCCGAGCGTCAACGCGCGGTTCTGGCGGACCTGGAGTATTCCCGCTTCACCGCCGCCGACGACACCTATCTGGATCCGATCCGCGAGATGATCGCCGACCAGAAACTGGGCGATGCGCGCGCCAAGGGCGACACCGGCGCCGTCGCGGCCGCCGAGCGCGAGCTTCAACGCCTGCGCAGCCTGCGTGAGGTCCGGCCTTGACCGCAGTCGCGTCCCCCGCCGTCTCCATTCCGGCGGCGCCCAAGAAATCCACCCTGGCGTGGGTCGCCGACATCCTGGTGTGGGGCGGCGTCGCCGCGGTCCTGCTCTACAGCATCGACGCCGTCGATCTGGGCAATCTGCCGCGCCTGTTCGCCGGCAACGACAGCACCCAGCTGTTCGTCCATGACCTGCTGCGTCCCGACTTCAGCGACTGGAAGATGTTCGTCGCCAAGATGTGGGAGACGGTTCAGATCGCGCTTTGGGGCACCTTCCTGGCCGTTCTTCTGGGGATTCCGTTGGGTCTGGCGGCGGCGCGCAACATCGCCCCCGTGTGGGTCGTGACGCCGGTGCGTTGGGTGATGAACCTGCTGCGTTCGGTGCCCGACCTGGTGATCGGCCTGCTGTTCGTGACCGCCGTTGGCCTGGGGCCGCTAGCCGGCGTCCTGGCCATCACCCTGAATACGGCCGGCGTCCTGGCCAAGCTGTTCTCGGAAGCCGTCGAATCGATCGACAAGGGTCCGGTCGAGGGCGTGCGCGCCACCGGCGCGGGCAAGCTGCACGAGATCGTCTGGGGCGTGTTGCCGCAGGTCGCGCCGCTGTGGACCTCGTTCGCCCTGTACCGCTTCGAATCGAACAGCCGTTCGGCGACGGTTCTGGGTCTGATCGGCGCCGGCGGCATCGGTCAGGTGCTGTTCGACAGCATGAACGCCTTCGATTTCCGCGCCGTCTCGGCCATCGTGATCGTCGTGGTCGTCGCGGTGACCCTGATCGACACCCTGTCGCAGGTCATGCGCCGCCGCCTGCTGTAGCGGCGAGCCGTCCTTCGTCGGACTGTCACAATCCTCTGCTCTAAGCATCGCGAAATCGATGCTCAGGGAGAGCTCAGGATGATCCGCACACTGAAACTGGCGGCTTCGGCCGCCGCCCTTCTGGCCCTGGCGGCCTGTGGCGACAACGGCGGGGGCGGCTCGGCCTCGGGCACGCGCGCCGGCATCTGGTCGGCCGGGTCGTCCACCGTCTTCCCCTTCGCCACCCGCGTGGCCGAGACCTTCGCGCGCGCCTCCAACGGCGCGGCGCCCCGCGTCGAATCGCTGGGCACAGGCGGCGGCATCCAGGCCTTCTGCCAAGGCGTCGGCCCGACCACCCCGGACATCGCCAACGCCTCGCGTCAGATGAAACAGTCCGAGTTCGACCTGTGCGCCAAGAACGGCGTCACCGAGATCGTCGAGATCAAGATCGGCTTCGACGGCATCGTCATCGCCACGGCCCGCAACGGCAACAGCTTCAACTTCGAACTGAACGACATCTACGAAGGCCTGGCCAAGGAAGTTCCGGGGCCGAACGGCACGTTCGTGACAAACCCCGCCACGACCTGGAACCAGGTCAACGCCGGCCTGCCGAACCAGCGCATCCAGGTCTATGGCCCGCCGCCCACCTCGGGCACGCGCGACGCCTTCCTGGAGCTGGGCATGACGCCGGGCGCCAAGCTGGTTCCGGCCGCTGCTGCGGTCGAAGCCTCCGACGCGGATCGTTTCGAAGCCCTGGCTCACACCCTGCGTGAGGACGGCGCCTGGATCGATTCCGGCGAGAACGACAACGCCATCGTCCAGACCCTGACCCGCACGCCGGGCTCGCTGGGCGTGTTCGGCTATTCCTTCTTGGAACAGAACCTGGACACGGTGAAGGCCGAGACCATCGACGGCGTCACACCCAATGCAGACACCATCGCCAGCGGCGCCTACCCGCTGTCGCGCAGCCTCTTCATCTATGTGAAGAAGGCCCACATCGGCGTGATCCCCGGCCTGCAGCAATATGTGCAGGAGTTCCTGTCGGAAGGTTCGGCCGGCAAGGGCGGCTATCTGGCCGACCGCGGCCTGATCCCGCTGCCGGAAGATCAACTGCTGGCCCAGCGCGCGACCATCGCCGCCATGACCCCGATGACGCGCCCCGCCAAGTAAGGCGGAACCCGACCGCCGTCCCGCCCCTTCTTTCGCCGGTCCGCACCGGGTAGAAGGGGCGGGATAGCTGTCAGGATATGTTTATGACCACCACACCCGCGCGCCTGCGCAAGGCCGTATTGCCCGTCGCGGGCCTCGGCACCCGCGTCCTCCCCGGCACCAAGACCACGCCCAAGGAACTGCTGAACGTCGTCGATCGGCCGATCCTGTCCTACATCGTCGAAGAGGCGCGCGAGGCGGGGATCGAGCACATCGTCTTCGTCACCGGCCGCTCCAAGGGCGCCATCGAGGACTATTTCGATCACCAGATCGAGCTAGAAGCCCAGCTCCTGGCCAAGGGCAAGATCGAAATCCTTGAGATGATGAACGCCGAACTGGCGTCCGCCGGCGAGATGAGCTTCACCCGCCAGATGCAGCCCAAGGGCCTGGGCCACGCCGTCTGGTGCGCGCGCGACATCATCGGCCATGAGCCGTTCGCCGTCATCCTGCCCGATGTGATCGTTGACTCGCAGCCCGGCGCCCTGAAGCAGCTGGCCGAGGTCTATGCCGAGACCGGCGGCAACATCATCGGCGTGGAATCGGTCGATATCGAACAGGCCCACAAATACGGCATCGTCGATCCCGTCGGCCGCCAGGGCAACCGGATCGAGATGAAGGGGATGGTCGAAAAGCCCGCCCCCGGCACGGCGCCGTCCAACCTGTCGATCTCGGGCCGCTATATCCTTCAGCCGGAAATCTTCGACCTCCTGGCGACCCAGGAACGCGGGGCCGGCAACGAGATCCAGCTGACAGACGCCATGGCGCGGCTGATGCAGCACCAGGCCTTCACAGCGGTCGAATACGCCGGCGTGACCCACGACTGCGGCGACAAGATCGGCCTGCTGAAAGCCAACGTCGCCCTGGCGCTGAAACGGCCCGACCTGGGCGACGCCGCCCGCGCGGCGATCTCAGGCCTGCTGTAAAATCAGCATAACGCCTCTCCCTCCCCCTGCGGGGGAGGGTCGTCGCGCAGCGACGGGGTGGGGGCGGCCAGGCAAGGCCGCACTGATCTGAGTTTGCCCCTGCGAGATCGACGAGGTTTCGCCCTGCCCTCCCCACCCGATCTCGCCTGCGGCTCGACCACCCTCCCCCGCGGGGGAGGGAGAGGCGTTGAGCCAGCCTCTCCACCCTGCTAACCCTCCGGCAAATCATCAGGAGACGAACCATGGCCACTTCCGAAGGCTGGGACATGCCGACCGGCGACCTCATGAAGGGCAAGAAGGGCCTGATCATGGGCGTGGCGAACTCCAGTTCCATCGCCTGGGGCATCGCCTCGCAGCTGGCGGCGCAGGGCGCGGAACTGGCCTTCACCTATATGGGCGAAAGCCTGGAGCGCCGCGTGCGCCCGCTGGCCGAAAGCGTCGGCGCCAAGCTGCTGATCCCGGCCGACGTCACCGACGACGCCTCGATGGACGCCGCCTTCGCCGAGCTGGAAAAGACCTTCGGCACCATCGACTTCGTCGTCCATTCGGTGGCCTTCGCCAACAAGGACGAGCTGAAGGGCAGCTTCGTGGACAACACCACGCGCGACAGCTTCCTCTTGGCCATGAACATCTCGGCCTTCAGCTTCGTGGACGTGGCCAAGCGCGCATCGAAGCTGATGCCGAACGGCGGGTCGATGATCACCCTCACCTACCTCGGCTCCGAACGGGTCATTCCGAACTACAACACCATGGGCGTGGCCAAGGCGGCTCTGGAGGCGGCGACCCGCTATATCGCGCGCGACCTGGGCCCCAAGAACATCCGCGTCAACGCCATCTCGGCCGGGGCCATGCGCACCCTGTCGCTGGCCGGCATCTCGGGCGGGCGCGGCCTGCACTCAAAGTCGGCCCAGTTCTCGCTGATCAAGGAAGAGACCTCAATGGAGGGCGTCGCCGGCGCGGCCCTGTGGCTGTGCTCGGACCTGGGCCGTTCGACCACGGGCGAGGTCGTCCACGTCGATGCGGGCTTCCACGCCGTGGGCCTGCCAGACGACATGGAAGGTTGATCGGCGCGGCCTGATCAGGCCCTTCCGGCCTTCACGGTGACGGTTTAAGGCCGGGGCATGACTGCTTCGGCCTTTTCCATGCGGGCCCTGCCCGCTTCCGCCTTTTCGTCCGCCGCCGTGGCGACACTGATCGGGTTCGGCGGGACCGTGGCTCTGGTCGTGCAGGCGGGCCAGGCGCTGGGCGCGGACGCCGGTCAGATCGGATCGATGGTGACGGCCCTGTGCCTGGGTATCGGCGTCCCGGGCGCGCTGCTGAGCTGGCGGTTGAGGATCCCCGTCGTCCTGGCCTGGTCGACGCCGGGGGCGGCCCTGCTGGCGGCCTCGACCCTGGGCCTGTCATGGCCGACGGCCATCGGCGCCTTCGTCTTCGCCGCCCTGCTGATGATCCTGACCGGCCTGATCCCGGCCCTGGGGCGGTTAGCGGCGCGGATACCGGCGGCCATCGCTTCGGCCATGCTGGCGGGCGTGCTGCTGCCCTTCGTGTTGAGACTGTTCAAGGTCGTGCCTGACGAAGCCGTTCTGGTCGTCGGACTGGTCACGCTGTTTCTGGTATCGCGACGCCTGTGGCCGACCTGGGCGCTGCCAGCCGTGCTGGCGGCCGCCTTCGCCGTCCTGGCGATCCGGGGACAGTTGGCCCTGCCCGCCGGGACGGGCCTATTCGGCCATCTGGAGCCCGTGGTTCCCGTGTTCGACTGGAAGGCAGCGGTCAGCCTGGGCTTTCCGTTGTTCCTGGTGACGCTGGCGGCGCAGAACCTGCCGGGGCTGGTCGTGTTGCAGAGCGCCGGCTATCCTCCGCCCGCCAACCGGCTGATCCTGTCCACCGGCGTCGCCAGCCTGCTGATCGCCCCGCTCGGTGGGCATGGGGTCAATCTGGCGGCGATCACGGCGGCGATCTGCACCGGGCAGGACGCCCATCCCGATCCCGCGCGACGCTGGGTCGTGGGCGTGATTTATGGCGGCTTCTATCTGGTCGTGGCGCTGTTCGCCGCACCGCTGGCCGGACTGTTCATCGCCATGCCGCCGGTTGTTTTGGCGGCCGTAACGGGGCTGGCTCTGATCGCACCGCTGACGGGCGCCCTGCAAGGGATGATGGCCGAAACGACGTCACGCGAGGCGGCCGTGTTGACGTTCGCCGCCACAGCCTCGGGACTAGCCTTGTTCGGCGTGGGATCGGCCTTCTGGGGTCTGGTCGTCGGCTTTGCGGCCCTGGCTGCCGGACGCTGGATCAGACCGCCGGCCTGATCCAGCGCACCGTTTCAGCCTATCGCGCTTCGCGCTGCTTGAGACGCCTTAGTCGCGCAGCGACGCGGGAACGTGGCCGCCGTTTTCGGCGAGCTTGGTCCAGACCGCCTTGGACAGGGCGATGTTCTGTTCGGCCGAGCCGTGCTCGCCAGCATGGACGTTCAGCTCTTCCGCCAGTTCCTTGCGGGCCGCCAGGCTGGAATCCAGGTCCAGCAGCTTCAGCAGATCGACGATCGACGTGCGCCAGTTGCCGCCGCCGCCCTTGGACGCCGCCAGATCGCTGAGCACCGCCTCGACATCGACGGGCGGCAGGGCAGGTGCAGCGGTGGGCGTCGGTGCAGTGCTGGGCGTCGGAACGCTGGCGGTCGGCGTCGGCGCTGGTGCGGGGGCCGCCTTGGGCTTGTGACCCGTGATCTTGTTCCAGATCGAAGAAAAGATACCCATCCGTCGCGCTCCTGTTTGTGTCGTCAGATAATGCCCACCGGGCACGACGGTTCAGTGACGCGCCGGAATCTCCAGTCCGCGCTGCACGGCGGGGCGCGCCAGACCCCTCTCCAGCCAGGCGGCGACGCGCGGGAAGTCCGCAAAGCCGACGATCTCGCCCGCCTCGTAAAAGCCGATCAGGTTGCGAACCCAGCCCAATGTGGCGACGTCGGCGATGGAGTAGTCCCCGACGATCCAGTCTCGGGGCTCTCCTCCTTCATTGGCAAGCCTTGTCTCCAGCACGCCCAGCAGGCGGCGGCTTTCGGCGACGTAGCGGTCGCGCGGGCGCTTGTCCTCATAGTCCTTGCCGGCGAAGCGGTGGAAGAAGCCAAGCTGGCCGAACATCGGGCCGATGGCGCCCATCTGGAACATGACCCACTGGATCGTCTCGTACCGGGTCGTGGGGTCGGCTGAGAGCAGCTTGCCGGTCTTTTCGGCCAGATAGATCAGGATGGCGCCGGATTCGAACAGGGCCAGGGGCTTTCCGCCCGGCCCGTTCGGATCGAGGATGGCGGGGATCTTGCCGTTGGGGTTCAGGGACAGAAACTCCGGCCCCCAGGTCTCGTTCTTGGTGATGTCGACCAGGTGCGGCTCATAGGCCAGGCCGACCTCCTCCAGCATGATCGAGACCTTCACGCCGTTGGGCGTCGGCAGGGAATAGAGCTGGATGCGGTCGGGATGCTGGGCCGGCCAGCGCTGGGTGATCGGGAAGGCGGACAGGTCGGTCATGGGCGGGCCTCGGCGAGTTGAGGCCTGTATGTTGGAGCCTTCGGCGACGTTCGCAACAGTCGCCGGCGCCATTTGATCGCGGGCTTGTGTCTGGAACCGTACGGGAGACGATGCCAGCTTGGCCGTGACCGATCAGCGGTTGCAAACGGAGACGCCCGATGGCGCACAAGTTCGAAGTCTATCAGGACAAGGCCGGCGAATACCGCGTCCGCTTCAAGTTCAACTCCGAAGTCATCTTCTCGACCGAGGGCTATTCCGACAAGTCGGGCGCCAAGCGGGCGATCGAGTCGATCAAGAAGCACGTCGGCGACGCGCCGGTGGAAGACGCCTAGTCCGGCTCGCGCTCGCCCACCTCGGTCGGCGGCGCGGCCAGCAGCCAGCCGTCGGTTAAGTGCAGTTCGGGTGTCGCCTCCTTGGTGAAGGGCAGATACCAGGTCGGGCCGCCGGTTGCGGGGGCGATCTCCAGCATGTCGTCGGCGCCGAAATTCTGGACCGACTTGACCGTGCCTATGACGGCGCCCGTCGTGTCGCGGACCTCGATCCCCAGCAGGTCGGCGAGGTAGAATTCGTCCTCGTCCGGTTCAGGGAAACGGTCGCGGGGGACGTGCAGTTTCAGACCGCGCAGGGCGTCGGCCTGTTCCTTGGTCGTGATCTCCTTGGCCCGGCCGACGACGCCGTTCTTGTCGGGCCGCGTCGAGGTCAGGGTCAGGGCGACCGTGCCGTCGGCGCGCAGCAGCGGGCCATAGGCGGTCAGGGCCAGCGGATCGGCGGTGAAGGCGGTCACCCGCACCTCGCCCCGCACCCCGAAAGCGCCGCCGATCTGGCCGACGAGGATCAATCTGCTGTCCGTGGTCATGGTCGTCCTTAGCCCATGAAAAAGGCGGCGTCCAAAGACGCCGCCTCGATCATCTTCAAACCGAAAGGCTTAGCCTTCGGCCTTTTCTTCGGTCGCTTCTTCAGCAGCCGGAGCGTCTTCGGCGGCGGCTTCAGCGGCAGGCGCTTCTTCAACCGGGGCTTCTTCGACAGCCGGAGCGGCGGCAGCGGCAGCGGCTTCTTCCTTGGCGCGGGCAGCGGCTTCAGCAGCTTCGACCTTGGCGGCGGCTTCGGCTTCCAGGCGGTCGGCTTCGCGCTGGGCGCGTTCGGCGGCGCGCTCTTGCGCCTTCTTGCCGGGCTGGGCCTTGTTCGGGTTGTTGGACTGGGTCCACTTGACCTTCTGGCCCAGGGTCTCGTCCTGCGACAGGAAGCGGGCGACGCGGTCGGTCGGCTGGGCGCCCTTGCCGAGCCATTCGGCGATACGCTCGACCTTCAGGGCGACGCGCGGGGTGGCGCCGTCCTTGGGCAGCATCGGGTTGTAGCTGCCGACCTTCTCGATGAACTTGCCGTCGCGCGGCGAGTGCGAGTCGGCGACGACGATGTGATAGTAGGGGCGCTTCTTGGCGCCGCCGCGGGCCAGACGAATCTTCAGCATTTCAGGTCTCTTTCTAGGAAGTCGTTATTTCTTGGGAGGGAAGCCCGGCAGGCCAGGCAAGCCTCCCGGAAGTTGTCCGCCACCCAATCCGGCGAGCCGGTCCTGGATGGCTTTCAGTTCGTCGGCGCTGGCTTCCGGCGTCTTGCCGCCGCCCAGGGCCTTCAATCGGTTCAGATCCGGGCCGCCGCCCCCCATTCCGGGGATGCCGCCACCGCCGCCGAGACCGCCCAGCATGGCGGCCATCTGCTGCATCTTCTTGGGTCCGCCGCGCGCCATCGACTTGACCACGTCGGCCATCTGGCGGTGCTGTTTCAGGACCCGGTTCACGTCCTGCACGTCCACGCCGGCGCCGGCGGCGATGCGCTTCTTGCGGCTGGCGTTCAGCAGATCCGGCTTCTTGCGCTCGGCCTTGGTCATCGAGGAGATGATGGCTTCCTGGCGCAGGATCATGCGGTCGTCGATGCCGCTTTCGGCCATCTGGCCCTTCATCTTGGCCACGCCGGGCAGCATGCCCATGATGCCCTGAAGCCCGCCCATGCGCTTCATCTGCTGCAGCTGGCCGGCCAGGTCGTCCAGGTCGAACTGACCCTTGGCCAGCTTGCGGGCCATCTTCTCGGCCTTGGCCTGGTCCAGGTCCTGCGACGCCTTCTCGACCAGGGCGACGATATCGCCCTGGCCCAGGATGCGGCCGGCGACGCGGCGGGCGTCGAACACGTCCAGCGCATCGACCTTTTCGCCGGCGCCCAGATATTTGATCGGCAAGCCGGTGACGGCCCGCATCGACAGCATGGCGCCGCCGCGACCGTCGCCGTCGGCGCGGGTCAGGACGAGGCCGGTCAGGGGCAGGCGGGCGTGGAAGGCGGCGGCGGTGCGCACGGCGTCCTGGCCGGTCAGGCTGTCGGCGACCAGAAGGGTCTCGATGGGCTTGGCGATCTCGGCGACCTCGGCCACCTCGTTCATCAGCCCCTCGTCCAGGGTGATGCGGCCGGCGGTGTCGAGGATCAGGACGTCGAAGCCCTGAAGCTTGGCCGACTGCAGCGCCCGACGCGTGATCTGGACGGCGCTCTCGCCCGCCACGATGGGCAGGACGGCGACGTCGATCTGTTTGCCCAGCTGGGCCAGCTGTTCCATCGCGGCCGGACGACGGGTGTCCAGCGAGGCCATCATGACCTTCTTGCGATCGAACTTGGTCAGGCGCAGCGCCAGCTTGGCCGAGGTCGTGGTCTTGCCCGACCCCTGCAGGCCGGCCATCAGCACCACGGCGGGCGGATTGGCGTTGGTGTTGAGCGGGACCGGCTCTTCGCCGCCCAGCATCTCGATCAGGCCGTCATAGACGATCTTGACCACCTGATCGGCCGGCCTGACCGAACGGATGACCTCTTCGCCGGTGGCGCGTTCGGTGGCGAAGGCGATGAATTCCTTGACGACCGGCAGGGCGACGTCGGCCTCAAGCAGGGCCACGCGCACTTCGCGCATCGCCTCGGCGACGTCCTTTTCGGACAGGGCGCCGCGCCCGGTGATCCGGTCGAAGACGCCTGTCAGCCGCTCGTTCAGAGCCTCGAACATTCACTACCTCGTAGCGACGGGTGAAACGGCTCCATACGACAACGACCTCTGGCGACGATCACGTCGGCAGAGGGTTCTCGCCATCCTCGTTCTCTTTTTTGGGCTATCGGCCTTGCGGCCTACTTGAGCCCGAATGGGCTGTGCTCAAGCAGCGCGAAGCGCGGTAGCACGACAAAAGAGCTGTCGTGATGGTGGAGACGCAGGTTCACTTGCGTCGGAAGCGGCGGCTTATGAAGGAAAACAAGGCGGAAGGCAACCGGAGCGAGTCGGTCACGCTTTAATCCTGATCTTCGTCACGGCATTTAGCGGATTGTCATCATCGTGCTAAGAGCCCCGCCCTTTATAGGGGCGGCGATGTCGCCAACGTTTTTGACTTCAGGAGAAGCACGCATGAGCAAGGTGCTGGTTATCGGCGCAGGCGGCGTCAGTTCGGTCGCGGTCCACAAGATGGCGATGAATGCGGACATCTTCTCGCATATCACCCTGGCGAGCCGCACCAAGTCCAAGTGCGACGCCATCGCCGAATCCGTGAAGTCGCGTTTTGGCGTCACCATCGACACGGCCAAGATCGACGCCGACGATGTTGCGGCGACCACCGCCCTGATCAAACAGGTGCAGCCCGAACTGGTCGTGAACCTGGCCCTGCCCTACCAGGACCTGGCCATCATGGACGCCTGTCTGGCCGCCGGCGTGAACTATCTCGACACCGCCAACTACGAGCCGCGCGACGAGGCCAAGTTCGAATACAAGTGGCAGTGGGCCTATCAGGAGCGGTTCGAGAAAGCCGGTCTGATGGCGCTGCTGGGCTCCGGCTTCGATCCCGGCGTGACCTCGGTCTTCGCGACCTACACCAAGAAGCACCTGCTGGATTCCATCGAGACGCTGGACATCCTGGACTGCAACGGCGGCGACACGGGCCTGCCGTTCGCGACCAACTTCAACCCCGAGATCAACCTGCGCGAAGTGACCGCCCCGTCGCGTCACTGGGAAAACGGCCAGTGGGTCGAGGGTCCGGCGCTGAGCCACAAACAGGCCTTCGACTTCGAGGGCGTGGGTCAGAAGAACATGTACCTCATGTACCATGAGGAGCTGGAATCGCTTGCGAAATTCTACCCCGAGATCAAGCGCATCCGGTTCTGGATGACCTTCGGCGACAGCTATCTGAAGCACCTCGAAGTGCTGGAAAACATCGGCATGACCTCCATCGAGCCGATGATGTTCCAGGGCCGCGAGATCATTCCGATCGAGTTCCTGAAGGCCCTGCTGCCCGAACCGTCGTCGCTGGGTCCGATCACCAAGGGCAAGACCAACATCGGCACCATCGCCACGGGCGTGAAGGACGGGGCCAAGAAGACGGTCTACGTCAACAACATCTGCGACCACCAGGAAGCCTATGCCGAGACCGGCAACCAGGCCGTCAGCTACACCACCGGCGTCCCCGCCATGATCGGCGCGGCCCTGATGCTGACCGGCCAGTGGAAGGGCGCGGGCGTGTTCAACATGGAACAGCTGGATCCCGATCCCTTCATGGACATGCTGAACAAGCACGGCCTGCCGTGGAAGGTTCAGGACCTGGACGCCCCTCTCGACTTCTAAGGCTCAGACCATGGCCATGCAAACCCAAGCCGGCGGACCGGGCGCCTTCGCCCGGTTCGATCTGAACCGCGTCCCCTCGCCCGCCTTCGTGGTCGATGAGGCGGCGGTGCGTCGCAACCTGTCGGTCCTTCAGGACGTCAGGACGCGCGGAAACGCGCGGGTTCTGCTGGCCCTGAAGGCCTTCTCCATGTGGTCGCTGGCCGACGTGATCGGCGAATACCTCGATGGGGTCTGCGCCTCAGGTCTGTGGGAGGCGCGGCTGGCGCGCGAGTTCTACAAGGGCGAGTTGACGACCTATTCACCGGCCTACACGGCGCAGGACCTGCCCGAGATCCTGCGTCTGTCGGACCACGTCATCTTCAACAACCCGGCCCAGATCGCCCGCTTCGCCGACCTGATCGCCCAGGCGCGCGCCGACGGCGAGGTGTTCGAGATCGGCCTGCGGCTGAACCCCGAACACTCCGAAGGCGAGGTCGCCAAATACGACCCCGCCCAGCCCTGTTCGCGGCTGGGCTTTCCGGTGTCGCAACTGACGCCCGAGCATCTGTCCGGCGTCGACGGCCTGCACATTCACGCCCTGTGCGAGCAGGACTTCCAGCCGCTGTCGCGCATCTGGGCGGCCGTGGAGCCGAAGCTGGCGCCCCTACTGGACGGGATCAAATGGCTGAACCTGGGCGGGGGGCACCATATCACCCGAGCCGACTATCAGACCGAAGATCTGATCGCCTTCGTGCGCGATCTGCAGGACAGGCACGGGGTTCAGGTCTATCTGGAGCCGGGCGAGGCTGTGGCGCTGGACGCCGGCATCCTGATCGGCGAGGTGCTGGACGTCTTCGACAACGGCATGCCCATCGGCATCACCGACATCTCCGCCACCTGCCATATGCCGGATGTGATCGAGGCGCCCTATCGCCCCGCGCTGCTGGACGAGCCGGAGCATGGGGTGACGGTGCGGCTGGGCGGGCCGTCATGCCTGGCCGGCGACATCATCGGCGACTACGTCTTCGCCGAACGGCCGACGCCCGGAACGCGGATCGCATTTCTGGACCAGGCCCACTATTCGATGGTGAAGACCAACACCTTCAATGGCGTGCCGCTGCCGTCCATCGTGCTGTGGAACTCGCAGACGGACGCGCTGACGACAGTGCGCGAGTTCGACTATTCCGCCTTCCGCGACCGACTGTCGTAGGCGCAAGAAAAACAGCAATGGCTGACAGCGTCGGTTTCCGGAGTTGTGACGAAGTTGACCACTGGAATAGGGAACAAGCGCTGATGCAGCCGAGCATGGCGCGAGCGGTGGAGGCTGCGGGAGCGAAAGATGAACCGAAAAAAGAATTCTGTTTGCCGGGGCCGCGCTGGCCTGCAGGCTTGGTCGCAGAGGCTTTGCGTCGCTCTAGGGATTGCATCGCTCGCCGCCTGTACAACGACCGAGAACGCCATGGCGGACCTGTTCATCAGCGAGACGCAACTTCCAGTCGAGGTCCGAAGCCATGAGACCCTCTCGACCGAGGAGTTGATGGTCTTTGGCGACCCTGGTGTAAAAGAGTTCGAGATCGCAAGGCGCTTTGAGGCAGGGAGAGCAGGCTTTCCGAAGTCGGACGCCTGCGCATTGACCTTCTTTGAGGTGTCTGGACGGACACGCACCGTCATCCGAGAAGATCGTCTAGCTGGGGGTGCGGGGCAGCCCATCACCTATCTCGGCTTTCCCCAAGCGCGCGCAGCGGCTCGCCGACTTAAGGGGCAAGGGGTCGTTCCAGCAATCTTGGAAACGGCCTGTTTGTCTCAGGTGGATCGATCTGCATGACGATTGCGACATCACTTTTGGCAATCGCGATGCTTAGCGGTAGCGTACCGCCCGCCTCGATTGAGGAGGGGTGGAAAAGCTGCGAACGCGACGGTCGGACGCAACAGTTTGCCCCAGTAGATCATGTCACACGATTGCTCGTGATGGAGAGTGATGGGCAAGCCGTCGGTACGCCTGCGGCCAGAGGTCTTCTGCCTATCAAAATCACGCACGAGCATGTCGCTTACATGCAGGCTCTAAACCTAGACAGTATCGATATCCTCTTGGATGGAAAGCCCTCTTTCACGCCCGGATTCGGCGTGGCGGAGGGTGGCAGATATCGGCTGACTCAAGAGAATCTCCACCATCCGAGGTGCGCCCCCTATCTTGATGCGATCGCTAAGCTTCGCGAGGTGGGATTCGATGATACGGAGAAAATTGACTTGGTCCCGGCCGACCAATGTCTGGTTCTGACGAAGGTCGATCAAGATTTCTCAGTGTATTCTCATTTCGTCGTAAGTTTTACTGACGACGCTGCAACGACAGCGGGCTTCTTTCTACGGAGAACGCAGTTGCGGACGAGCCAAGGCGATGTCGCCGTCCAAGCATCGCTCTACGTGTTTGAGCCACCGCGGGCACCGACGTGTCCAGAGAACCTCAACGCGCCCAACCTCGCCAAATTTCTCTCGGATGTGGACTGACCCCTGTTCCGACTGACACGGGGGCGGGGTCGCGCCGCCCCTTCCCGTCCTATTCTTCCTTCGGCTCGTCCGCCGCCGGCTCGGCGTCGGGCTTGGGCGTCGAACCCGGCTCGGTGACGACGACGCCTTCGGGCGCAGCCGACAGTTTCGTCAGGTCGCCGCCGGCGCGCAGCACGTCCAGCGCCCGTTCCAGCTGATAGTCCTTTTCCTTGTCGAAGCTTTCGCCGGGGGCTTCACGCGGCGTGTGCGGTCCCTTGCGCTCGGCGCCGATGGAGGCGTCCAGCGCCGTGGCGTAGGCGGCTTCGGAATAGATGAAGCTGGAGCGCGAGACGATGCGGGCCTCGGCTTCCGAACGGGCCACCTCCAGGTCCGGCTCGATGCCGATCTTCTGGATCGAGGCGCCCGACGGGGTGTAGTAGCGCGCGGTCGTGATCGACAGGGCGCCGTCCTGGCCCTGACGCAGCGGGATCACCGTCTGGACGGACCCCTTGCCGAAGCTGGTCAGGCCGACGACGGTCGCGCGCTGGTGATCCTTCAGGGCGCCGGCGACGATCTCGGACGCGGAGGCCGAGCCATAGTTGACCAGCACCACCAGCGGCAGGCCGCCTGTTATGTCGCCGGGCTTGGCCGAATAGCGCTGGATCTGCTCGGGCGTGCGGCCGCGCTGGCTGACGATCTCGCCGCGCTCCATGAAGGCGTCGGACACGTCGATGGCGGCGTTCAGCAAACCACCGCCATTGTTGCGCAGGTCCAGGACATAGCCCTTCACGGCTGGCTTCTCGGCCTTGATCTTGGCGATGGCCTCGTTCAGCTCGCGGCCGGTGTTTTCGTTGAAGGTCGAGACGCGCAGATAGCCGAAGTCGCCCTCGACCCGGCCGGTGACCGACTGGACCTTGATGACCTCGCGGGTCAGGACGACCTCCAGCGGGTCCTCGCCGTCGCGCAGGAAGGTGACCTTGACGCTGGTGCCGACCTCGCCGCGCAGCTTTTCCGACACCTGGCTGACCGTCAGGCCGGCCGCGTTCTGGCCCTCGATCGACGAGATGACGTCGCCCGCCTGGACGCCGGCCTTGGCGGCGGGGCTGTCGTCCATCGGCGAGATGACCTTCACCATGCCGCCGTCGGCGCTGATGGTCAGGCCGACGCCCGAATACTGGCCCTCGGTGCGCTCGCGCAGCTCGTCGTAGTTGGAGGGCGGCAGATAGTTGGAGTGCGGGTCCAGCGCCGTCATCATGCCGGCCAGCGCGGCCTCGATCAGCTTCTTGTTGTCGACCGGCACGACATAGGCCTGCTCGACGATGCCCACGACGTCGCCGAACAGCTCCAGCATGCGGAAGGTTTCGTTGCGGGGGGTCTGGCTGCTGACAGCAGCGGCGGATCCGCCGAGCACCAGAGCGGCGCAGCCGACGAGGAGCAGTTTACGCATTCGGTCTCTTTCGGTCGGGCCGATCATTCAAGGCGCCCGTGGGAAGGGTAAGGCGGTGCAGACACGACCAAATCGTGGCGACGCAGCGTTCCGCCGATAAAATCAGCGTCAGACGAGAATGCAAAGGACTATTGCAGGTTCACTGCAACCACGGCCCCGGATCGATGGGCCGTTCGTCGCGACGCAGCTCGAAATAGATGTCGCCGTCCGGGCCGCTGCGGCCCAGGGTCTGGCCGTCCGACACGCGGGCGTCCGATCCCACATCCACGCTGTCCAAGCCGGCGATGACCGCGCGCCAGCCGGGGCCGAGGTCCAGCACCACCACATTGCCCCATCCCGTCAGAGGCCCGGCATAGGCGACCTTGGCTTCGGCGGGGGCCGTCACGGCCGCCCGGTCGGCGCGCCAGCGCCAGCCGGAGGTTCCCGCGCCCCAGGTCTGGCTGGGCGCGCCGCGGATAGGCGAGCTGAGGCGGGCGCGGCCGGCGGGCAGGCGGGCCGTAGGGGTTTCCGCCGCCTGGGTCGCGGGCACAGCCCCGCCCAGTTCGCGGATGCGGCGTTCCAGCACGGCGGAGGCGCGTTCGGCGGCGCGGGCCTCGGCGTTCAAGACGGCGGTCAGGGCGGTCTTGCGCGACGTCAGACCCTCGATCTCGCCCCGCCGGTCGCCCTGTTCGCTCTCGGTCGTCAGCAGCCGTTCGGAGGACAGGACGGCGAGGCGGCGGATGCGCATGATCTCGGCCTGACGCGCGCCCAGGGCCTTGGCGCGGTTTTCCAGGTCCGGCGTCATCGCCTTGAGCAGGATGGAGGCGCGCACCGTGTCGATGGCCTTGTCGGCCGGCACCAGCAGGGGCGGCGGCGGGCGGCGGCTCATCATCTGCAACGCGCTGAGCAGACGGCCCTGGGCGCCGCGTTCGCGGGCCAGGTCGGTGACCAGTTCGGCCTCACGTTCGGTCAGTTGCTGCAGGCGGGCGCGCTGATCGTCGATCTGGCGGTCGTCAGTCTGCTCATCCGCGCGCAGGGAGGCCAGGCGGCGCTCCAGCTGGGCCAGTTCGGACTTGGCGGCGTCGGCGTCGGCGCGCAGGCGGCGCGCCCGCACCGTCTCGTCGCGATATTCGGCCTGGATGCGCGACAGCTCGCTTTCGGGCGCCTGACGGCTCATCGCCGGAACGGCGCAGACGAAACCCGCTATCAGGGCGAAGGAAAGGGTGGCGGCGCGACGCATGTCAGTCGCGATGATAGGGCGATCCGGCCAGGATGGTCACGGCCCGATAGAGTTGTTCCGCCAGCATGGCGCGGGCCAGGGCGTGGGGCCAGGTCTGCGGACCGAAGGCCAGGGTCGAGGACGCGGCGGCGCGCACGCTCTCGTCCAACCCGTCCGCCCCGCCGATGGCGAAGACCAGGCGGCGTTCGCCCTGGTCGCGCAGCTTGGCGATGTGGTCGGCGAAGGCGCGCGAGGAATAGGTCCGGCCGCGTTCATCGCAGGCGATCAGGTGCGATCCTTCTGCGGCCGCGAGGATCAGCTCGGCCTCCGGCGCCTTGCCAGGCTTGCGGGCTTCAAGGTCGATCAGTTCGAGGGGACCGAGGCCAAGCGCGCGTCCCGACAGGGTGGCGCGCTTGGCGTAGTCGTCGGCGAGCGTCGCCTCAGGCCCCCGGCCCGGTCGGCCGATGGCGACGATGCTCAACTTCACGGTCTTAGTCGCGGACCATGCGGTGGGCGGAATCGACGGCCCAGATCTTCTCGATATTGTAGAAGGTGCGCACTTCCGGGCGGAACAGATGCACGATCACGTCGCCGGCGTCGATCAGGACCCAGTCGCAATGCGGCAGGCCCTCGACCTTGGCCTTGCCCAGACCGTTTTCCTTCAGCGTACGCAACAGGTGGTCGGCGATGGCGCCGACGTGACGGTGCGAACGCCCGGACGCCACGATCATGGTGTCGGCCATGGCGCTTTTGCCCTTGAGGTCGATCAGGACCATGTCCTGGGCCTTGTCCTCGTCGAGACGGCTCAGAATGGCTTCTTCGAGCGGCGTGGAGCCGACGGGACGAGGAGCGGAATCGTCGAAACCGCGCGGCGCGGCGTCGAAATCAGATTCATCTTCGGTATGGAGAGGTTCGATAGGGTCCATCTCGTGCGCCGTATTCGAAACGGCGGCGTCTTGCGTATCATACGCGGGCGAGGGGGTCAGCGGAGAGCTCCGGGAGCGATGACTAAAGAAGCCCTCTAGCACGGATGGGCCGCAACGTGAACCGGCGCCCGAATCATCGGGCGATCACGAGACCGCGCGTCGCCCCGTCGAGGTCCTGATCGCGGTCGAGGACAGGGGATTGAGCGGCGCCGTCAAATAGGTCCAGGCGGGCGCTTCAAGGGTCGGCAACAGGCCGGCCTGCTGGGCCGGAATGCGGAAACCGGCGAAACGGGCGGCGGCCGGCGCCGTGCGGCTGTCCAGCAGCGAACCGGGCCGGGCGATTACCGCCACGGGCATCAGCCGCATGATGTCGGTCCAGCCTCTCCAGCGATGGAAGCTGGCCAGATTGTCCGACCCCATCAGCCAGACGAAATGCACGCCGGGATGCCGCGCGACCAGCAGGCGCAGGGTGTCCACGGTCCAGGCGACGCCGGCGCGGGTCTCGAAGTCCGAGACGATCATCGAGGGACCGCGCGCGTGCCGGCGCGCCGAGGCCATACGCTCGTCCAGCGGCGCGCTGTGGCGCGCGTCCTTCAAGGGGTTCTGCGGCGAGACCAGCCAGACGACGCGATCCAGGTCCAGGCGACGCATGGCGGTCTCGGCGACATGGGCGTGGCCGTCATGGGCGGGGTTGAAGGAGCCGCCGAACAGGCCGACCTTCATGCCCGGCGCCAGGGTCAGGCCATCGCGCAGCGCCCCGGATCGGGGGCCGGCGCCTTTGGGCGCGGGACCGGCGTGGAAGAAGGACAAGCGGCGTCTCGGGCGGCGGGAGTTTTGCTCAGCGGCGCCCTTATAGCGCGGGTGTTTGTTCAGCCTACAGAAATCGTTTCAGACGGCGGCGTCGAACAGGGCGTCGCGGGCGATATCGGCGTGGGTCATGGGAAACAGGTGTCCGCCGCCGGACACGACCTCGACCGTGACGTTGGGCAGTCCCCGAGGCGCGATCGGCACATGGGTCAGGGCACCGTGCTCGGCCTTCAGGATGCGCACCGGCCCGGGGTAGCGCCGCATCGCCCGCCAGGGATCATTCGCCTGGGCCGAATAGTTGGCCGCCTCCCAAGCCGGCGTGGCGGTCAGGTTGAAGCCGCCCTCCCCCTCGCCATTTTGCTCAGTCAGGCCTTCCGACAAATAGTCGGCCAGAACCATGTCGGGCCAACCCTTGAAGGCGCCGCGCCCGCGATAGGCGGCCATGGCCTGCTCGCGACTGTCGAACAGGCTGCGGCGGCGAAGCGTCGTCTTGGCGATTGGGATCGCGCCCATCAGCCGGTGGGCGAAGGGCAGGTTGAAGGCGAAGACCGCCGACTTTTTCCAGATCACCGGATCGAACAACACCAGGCTGGACACGCGATCCGGCTTCACGGCGGCGGCCATCAGAGACGCCGTGCCGCCCATCGAATGGCCGGCCATCACCACCGGCGGGCCGTCGATGGCTTTCACCAGGGCCAGAAGATCGTCGCGATGATCCAGCCAACTGGTCTTGGGCCGGGTGAAGACCGGCAGGGCCGAGCGGCCATGACCGCGAAGATCCGGCGCCCAGATACGTAAGGAGGCCGACAGCGGCGACAGCAGGCTGCGATAGGTGGCGGCGTTGAAGCCGTTGGCGTGGGAGAAGATCAGATCGACCGGGCGTTTGGGATCGCCGAAATCCAGCACCGCCATCTCGCCGGCGCCCCAGCGGTTGTCGATGGGGACCGACAGGCGCCGAGGGGGAGACATCAGCGCCGCATCCATGATTACGCCGCCTCGCGGCACGCGGCGCAACGGCCGTGCGCCTCGATGGTCGTGCGGGCGATGGCGTAGCCGGCGGCGGCGGCGGCGGCGTTCATCGCGCTCTGATCCGGGCCGCTGACCTCGCGCGTCGCGCCGCAGCAGTCGCAGATCAAAAAGGCGGCGGCATGGGCGGCGTCGCCGTCGTCGGTGCACGCGACATAGGCGCTGATGGAGGCGATGCGGTGGGCCATGCCCAGCCGCTCCAGGAACTCCAGCGCGCGATAGACGGTCGGAGGCTTGGCGGCCTGACCATCTTCGCCAAAGCGAGCGATCAGGTCGTAGGCCTTCACCGGCTCGCCCGTTTCCAGCAACAGGGCCAGAACCCGGCGGCGCTGGGCGGTCATGCGCTCGCCCCGCTGAACCGCGCGCGCCTCGGCTGCCGCCAGAGCGCGATCCAGCGCGCCGCCGTTCAGGCCGGAATGGTCGTGATCGTGATCGCAGGCGGAACCCATGCGCCACAGCTAATGGCTGGCGACCGGTATCGCAACTGAAGCATCGCGGGTTTGCCGGGTGGGCAGGGTTGGGCTAGAAGGCCCGCCTCATATCTCCAATCAGAGCGCCCTCGCTTCATGACCGACACGAACAACTCGCCGCTCGAAGGCAACGTCCTCTTCTACGTCAACCCCGAGCCGCTCGATCAGAGCGTACACGGCGGCCTGGGCGTCAATCCGAGCGACAAGCCCTACGCCTTCGTGGCGCAGACCAATGTCGTGCCGCTGACGGTGACCGAGTTCTCGGCAGCCGCCCTGTCCTATCCGATCATCTTCACCGGCGAGAACCGCCAGCCCGTCGTGGTCATGGGTCTGCGTCAGGGCGAGAACCTGTTCGTCGCCGACGACGGCGAGTTCCGCGGCGATGCCTATGTGCCGGCCTATGTGCGCCGCTATCCGTTCGTCTTCGCCGACGACAAGCAGAACCAGCGCCTGATCCTGTGCATCGACCGCGGCGCCTCGATCGTCGCCGAGGGCGGCCAGAACCCGCTGTTCGTCGATGGCCAGCCCAGCGACTACACCAGTATGGCGATGGAGTTCTGCAACAACTTCGAGCAGGAGCGCCAACGCACCGACGGCTTCATGAAGCTGATCAACGATCTGGACCTGCTGGACATTCGCGAGGCTAATTTCACCCCCCGCAACGCCGACGGCACGCCGGGCCAACCGCAGAAGCTGGCTGAATATTACGCCGTTTCGGAAGACAAGCTGCGCGCCCTGCCCGCCGAAAAGCTGGTCGAGCTGCGCGACAACGGCGCCCTGGGCCAGATCTACGCCCACATGGTGTCGCTGGTCGGTTGGGACCGCCTGATCGCCCTGGCCTTCCTGCGCCAGGCTCAGGTTCCGACTTCGGTCAACTAAGCCCCGGCCTTTAAAGACCGACAGACGCCCCGCCGGTTCTCCGGCGGGGCGTTTTTCGTTTCAGCGACGCGAGAACAGGGCCCGCGTCAGACACGAGAAGACCAGCCTGCCGGACTCGTCCAGCAGGTCGTGCGAGGCGATGACGATGCCCTTTTCGTCACCGACCGGGTCCTTGCCCATCACCGTCATCCGCCCGCGCAGAAGTTCGCCGGCGGGCGGATTGCGCATATAGCGCAGGCCGTCGACGGCCAGGACCTTGGTCTGGGCCCAGCCGCCTGATTTGTCCGCCGCCAGACGGCTCCACAGCACATAGACCATGGCGTCCGGCGCGCCGTAGGCGACGTCCCACCCCGGCGAGAACCGCTCGATGAAGACGTCCAGCGCCGCCTGATCGACGGCGCAGGCGCCCAGCGGCACGACCTGACCCACTTCCAGGTCTTCGAAATGGACGTGCAGCGGATCGCTCATGGGTGGGACTTTCCGTATCGGCTTCAGGCGGGTTCTTCGGAAACGCGAACCAGCAGCTTGCCGTCGTGATCGCCGGTGAACAAGCGGTTCAGAGAATCCACGGCGCCGTCCAGGCCGTCGTCGACGTGAACCTTCCACTTGACCCGACCGTCCGCCAGCCACGGCCCCATCTCGGCGACCATCTCGCGGGCGCGCGGGGCATAGTCGAGGACGAGGAAACCCTGGACCTGAAGACGGTGGGTGATGATGCGCGCGAAGTTCGGCGACGGCGGCGCCTTGGTCGCATTATAGGAGGACACTAGGCCGCAGACCGCCATGCGGCCGTGAACCTTCAGCCGGTTGAACACGGCGATCATGATGTCGCCGCCGACGTTCTCGAAGTTCAGGTCGATGCCGTCCGGCGCCAGACGGTCCAGCGCCTCGCCGACATCCTCGTTCTTGTAATCGATGGCGGCGTCGAACCCGAGTTCGTCGGTCAGCCAGGCGCATTTCTCGGGCCCGCCGGCGATGCCGATGACGCGGCAGCCGCGCTGTTTGGCGATCTGACCGGCGATGGAGCCGACGGCGCCGGCCGCCGCCGAGATGACGATGGTCTCGCCTTCCTTGGCCTTCAGCACGTCGGTGACGCCGAAATAGGCGGTCAGGCCGGTCATGCCGAGCACCGACATATTGGCCGTCAGCGGCAGGCCCGGCGCGCGGTGAACGGGGCGCAAGCCACCTTCAGGCACCACGGCGTAGTCGGCCCAGCCGCCCGAGGTCGGCATGACCACATCGCCGGACTTGAAGCGGCTGGACCGCGACGCCTCGACCACGCCCAGTGTCAGGCCGCGCATGACCTCGCCCAAGCCCACCGGCGGCAGATAGCCTTCGGAATCGTTCATCCAGGTCCGGTTGGTCGGGTCCAGCGACAGATAGACGGTGCGGACCAGCACTTCGTTTTCCTTCAGGTCGGGGATCGCCGTCTCGACCAGTTCGAGGTCGCCCTGCTGGATCAGGCCCTTGGGCCGCTGACGCAGCACCCATTGACGGTTGGTCTTGCCACTTGCCGAAGCCATACGCGTCTCTCCGTGCGTTTTCTTTGACCACCACCTTGGCCCCAGCGGGCCCGGCGGTCGAGCCATGACAAAGAAAAAAGCGGCCCTTGCGGACCGCTTTGAAGTGGCATCATCGAGAATGAGGCGCGGAGGCGGCATGATCGGCTATCGCTGATCAAGTCGGGGGGCGTCGCCGCCTCCGCATGCCGGTAACGGCGAGGCGGAACACCGGTTCCCGATGGTGGCGACTTTTCTGTCGGCGCAAAAGAAAAGGCCCCGTCGCGGATGCGAACGGGGCCTTTCCGTCTGAAAGATGGGCTGCGGCCTTACGCCGCTTCCTTCTGGCGCGAAGGATGGAAGAACAGCGCCTGGCTGATCGCCGCCTTCACCGTTTCCGGCTGGAACGGTTTGGTGATCAGGAAGGTGGGCTCGGGCCGCTCGCCGGTCAGCAGGCGTTCCGGGAAGGCGGTGATGAAGATCACCGGAACGTCCATGGTCTTCAGGATGTCCTTCACCGCGTCGATGCCCGAAGAACCGTCGGCCAGCTGGATGTCGGCCAGGACCAGACCCGGCTTGTGACGGGCGACGGCGTCGATGGCTTCGTCATGCGTCGTGGCGGTGCCGGTGACGCGGTGACCCAGTTCCTTGACCAGGCTCTGGATGTCGGCCGAGATGATGGCCTCGTCCTCGATCACCAGCACGTCGGTCGCCAGTTCGGCGTCGATATCGGACTGGGCGTCGGCGATCAGGCGTTCGACGTCGCGCGGATCAGCCGACAGGATCTGGGCGGCTTCCGAAGGGGTGAAGCCTTCGAGCGCAGTCAGCAGGAAGGCCTGGCGCGAGCGCGGGGCGATACGCAGGAGACGCTGCGACGCATCGGTACCCGTCGTCTCAAGCGTGCCGGTTTCTAGCTGGGCGCCGGTCGACGACCAGATGGCGTGGAAGACGTGATAAAGGGCAACGCGCGGCGTCATATCGGCCGACAGCTGCTGCTCGCCGGCCGCCAGGGCTTCGAGCGCGACGCGGACGTAGTTGTCCCCGGTGGATTGGTCGCCGGTCAACGCACGGGCGTAACGGCGCACATAAGGCAGGTGCGGCGCAAGTCTGGCCAGAAGGCTCATTCAGATAGTCCCCGACAAATCTTCGCCGTCCCGGCAAGGGAAAGCGATACAGCGGGTCTGAACGTATCATACGCACCACGGTTCCGCAGTTTCGATGAAGCTTGAGCTTAAAATCGATGCGGCATAGGAACCCTCGCGGGGTGATGACGTTATCGGCGGGCATCTCCGCGATGAACGTTGGGTGGGCGTACTCTGTCTATGATTGATTCTACCGACTCCTCGCGCCCTAAGGGCGCCGATACGAAGGGGGAGGCGGGGCTTGAAGAAGCTCGGCTTCGCCAGCAGGCCATCGGCGTGAAGCTGCGGCATATGTTCGACGAAGTCGTCAACGAACCCGTTCCCGACGAGTTTCTGGACATCCTGAAACGCGCCGATGCGAAGGCTGCGGATGGCGCCGCATGAGTACGTCTCGCCTGGGGGCCGCCCCCAAGCCTGCGTCGGCTGACGACGAAGGCTTCAAACGCGAACTGGTGGTGCTGATACCGCATCTGCGCGCCTTCGCCCGCACCCTGACCGGTGATCCGACCGCCGCCGACGACCTGGCGCAGGACGCCATGATGAAGGCGTGGGACGCGCGCGCCTCCTATCAGATGGGCACGAACATGAAGGCCTGGACCTTCATGATCCTGCGCAACCAATTCTATTCCGAGAAGCGGCGCTCGTGGCGTCAGTCGCAGCTGGACCAGGAAGCCGCCGAGCGGACCCTGGTCGCCGTGGACGATCCCGAGGCGCCCGTCGCCCTGGACGAGCTGCGTCAGGCGCTGAAGACCCTGCCCGAAGAACAGCGCGAAGCGCTGATCCTGGTTGGCGCCGGCGGCTTTGCCTATGAAGAAGCGGCCGAGATCTGCGGCTGCGCGGTCGGCACGGTGAAAAGCCGCGTCAGCCGGGCGCGCCGAGCGCTTGCGGCCACGTTGGAAAAAGGCGGCTATGGCCGCGACGGCAAGGCGGCGGGCGACGCCATGCGCTCGATCCTGGGCGAGGCCGACAGGCTGGCCGGCGCCCGGAGCTGACCTGCGGTGAATGAGACGACCAGAGACGCCTCAAGGCCGCGCCTCGGTCGTACGTGGAATACTGACCGGTTTCAGGGCATTCGCTTTCGACTGGGCGCGGCCATGGCCATGGCCCTGCTGCCGATCTTCGTCCTCAGCCTGATACAGACCCAGGCGAACTTCGGCCGACAGGCAGAAGACCGTCAGGTCGATCTGCAACTGGCGGCCGAACGCAGCGCCTCAAGCGCCAAGGCACAGCTGGACAGCGCCCAGGTCCTGCTGCGCGCGCTCAGCCCCGATGCGCTGGGCCCCTATTGCGCGCCGCGCCTCACCGCCCTCGTTGGACGGCTGGAAGGCTATGAAGGCCTCTATCGCATCAGCCCCACGGGCGAAGCCGTCTGCGCTTCCGGTCGCACGGACGGTCTGCGTTCCGGGGTCGCGCCTGCCGCACAAGCCACATGGTTCCAGCGTCTGCGCAATGGCGAGGAACTGGTCGTCGTGCGTGCGCCGGACAGCGCGGGCTACCAAGGCGCGCTAATCGTGGCGACCCGCGCCGAACGGCCGATGGGCCGGTTCGACGGGGCCATGGTCGCCGTCATTCCCCTGTCTGAGCTGCAACCCGACATCACGGACCCCGCCCTGCCCTCGGGCTCGCAAGCCGCGTTAACGGACGGCGCCGGCCGCATCCTGACCGCCAGCGACGCCGACGCCTTCCGCCTGTCTGACGGAGACGATATCGCTGGATGGGTCGCGCGGGCTCGTGATCAAGGTTCGGCCGTGTTCGAGGCCAAGGACGCGCAGAACCATCGCCGCGACTATGCCGGCGCGGCGCTGGCGGGCGGAGACCTCTATGCCCTGCTGTCGGCGCCGGCGCCCGGCCTGTTGTCTTGGGCGCGGCTCAATCCCATCGGCACGCTGCTGCTGCCGCTAGGCGCCTGGTTAACGGCCTTTGCGGCGGTGATGCTGCTGTCCGAACGCATCTTCATTCGTTGGCTGGACTATCTTGAGCGGGTCGCGGCCATCTATGCGCGGGGGCGGTTCTCGGTGCGGCCGTTGCAGGCGATGAACGCCCCGGCCGAAATCCGCACCATGGCGCGCACGCTGGACGAGATGGCCGAGGCCATAACCGTCCGAGATCGAGAGCTGACCGACGCCCTGGCGGAAAAGGACGCGCTGATGCGCGAAATCCACCACCGGGTGAAGAACAACCTGCAAATCATCTCTTCCCTGTTGTCGATGCAGCAGCGCGCCCTGACAGACGCCCCGGCCAAGGCGGCGCTGGGCGATACGCGTCAGCGCATCTCGGCGTTGGCCCTGATCTATCGCACCCTCTACCAGAGCAACGACATCCGCCACGCCGATGCGCGCGAGTTCCTGAACGAGCTGGTGGGCCAACTGGTCGCGAGCGAGGCGGGACGCGGGCCTGTCGTCATCAGTTCGGTGGACGCGGATTCCCTGCACGTCGATCCCGACAAGCTGGCGCCTCTTGCGCTGTGGCTGGTCGAGGCGGTGACGAACGCCCAGAAGCACGCCTTCGCCGGCAGAGGCGGCGAGCTGAAGGTCCGCTTCCGCGTCCAGGGCGAGAAATCGGTGCTGGAAGTCGAGGATGACGGACCGGGCGCGCAGGCCGGCGCCGAAGTCGGGGTTGGCCGCACCCTGATGAGCGCCTTCGCCAAACAGCTTCGCGGCGAGACCGAGTTCGATACGCCCCCCGGCGGCGGCACCATCGCCCGCATGACCTTCGCCACGCCGGAGGCCCTGGCGCCGGTCGATCCGGCGGACAAGGCGCCCATCAACGGAACCGGAGCCGTGACGTCGCGTTGATGTGGCAAGACCGGCGGAGTTTCACCCCGGCTAACCTCGGAGCTTTCCTCATGCGCAAGATTTTCGTTCTGGTCGCCGCCGCCGCCGCCCTGACCACCGCCGCCTGCAACACCGTTGAAGGCGTTGGCCGTGACACCCAAGCCGCCGGCTCGGCCGTGACCGGCGCCGCCCAAGACGCCAAGAACTAATATCGACGACCGCAGCCTCGGCTGCATCGTTGGACTTGCAAGGCCCCGCATCGTCGGGGCCTTGTTCGTTTCAGGATTGCGATAGGAGCTTCCCGTGAACCAGACCGCCCGCGACGCCGGCCTTGCGCTGCTACGCCAGCACGCCCTGATCGCCGGAGAGCCCATTCCTGCGAACGGCGCCGGGATCGCCGTCGACGATCCGGCGACGGGCGAGATCATCGGCCATGTCCCCGACCTGGGGGCCGCCGAGACAGAGCAGGCGATCGCGGCGGCGGCCGAGACGTTTAAGACCTGGTCCCGCAGCGACCCTCATGAGCGCGCCGCCGTCCTGCGCAAATGGGCCACGCTGATCGACGACAACGTCGAGGGGCTGGGCGCGCTGATGGCGCTGGAGAACGGCAAGCCGTTCGAGGAGGCCAAGGGCGAGGTGACCTACGCCAACGGCTTCCTGAAATGGTTCGCGGGTGAGGCCGAGCGACTGATCGGCGAAACTCAGGACAGTCCGCTGGGCCATCTGATCCTGACCTATCGCGAGGCGGTCGGGCCGTGCGCCCTGATCACGCCGTGGAACTTTCCCGCCGCCATGCTGACGCGGAAACTGGGCCCCGCCTTCGCCGCCGGCTGCACCGCCGTGGTGAAACCGGCCAGCCAGACCCCCTTCACCGCCATCGCCCTGGCCGAACTGGCCTATGAGGCGGGCCTGCCCAAGGGCGCCCTGTCCATCGTGACTGGCGACGCCGCGACCATCGGCAAGGTGCTGACCGACAGTCCCGAAATCCGCAAACTGTCCTTCACCGGTTCGACCGGCGTGGGCCGCAAACTGGCGGAACAGTGCGCCCCAACGTTGAAGCGGGTGTCGATGGAGCTGGGCGGCGCCGCCCCGTTGATCGTCTTCGCCGACGCAGATTTGGATCTGGCCGTGGCCGAGACCATCAAGGGCAAGTTCAGGAACTCGGGCCAGACCTGCGTCTGTCCCAACCGTGTCTATGTCGAACGTTCGGTCTCAGAGACCTTTGCCGAAAAGCTCGCGGCGGAAGTGGCCAAGATCAAGGTCGGCCCCGCCTTTGAAGACGGCGTCAAGGTCGGCCCCCTGATCGAGGACAAGGCCATCGACAAGGTCGAGAAGCACGTCGCGGCGGTCAAGGCCGACGGCGGCCGCGTCCTGACCGGCGGCGCGCGCCATGAACTGGGCGGCCGCTTCTTCCAGCCGACCGTGACCTTGGGCGGCGACGACGAACTGTTCCGCGAGGAGGAAACCTTCGGCCCGATGATCCCAGTCTTCGCCTTCGATACCGAGGACGAGGTGCTGAGTAAGGCTAACGCCAGCGATTACGGCCTGGCCTCCTATCTGTTCACCCGCGACCTGGACCGCGCCATGCGCTTTTCCCGTCGGATCGAGGCGGGAATGTGCGGGGTCAACACCGGCCTGATCTCCACCGCCGTCGCCCCCTTCGGCGGAGTGAAACAGTCGGGCTACGGCCGCGAGGGTTCGATCCACGGCATCGACGAATATGTGGACATCAAGACGGTGACGCTGGCGCTGAGATAACGCCAGGCGCGCAGGTCTGTAATTCGCCGCGCTTCTGCGGCATAAGCCCGCGATGAAGTTCCTCGACCAGGCCAAGATCTATATCCGCTCCGGCAACGGCGGCGGCGGTTCCGTGTCGTTTCGACGCGAGAAATTCATTCCCAACGGCGGCCCCGACGGCGGCGACGGCGGGCGTGGCGGCGACGTCTGGATCGAGTCGGTCGATGGGCTGAACACCCTGATCGACTATCGCTACCAGCAGCATTTCAAGGCCCAGACCGGCCACCACGGCCAAGGCCGCCAGATGCACGGCGGCAAGGGCGAGGACGTGCATTTGAAGGTGCCGGTCGGCACCCAGGTGCTGGACGAGGACAAGGAAACCGTCCTGCTGGACATGGACACGCCCGGCAAGATGGAACTGCTGCTGAAGGGCGGCAACGGCGGCTGGGGCAATGTGCGCTTCAAGGGGCCGACCAACCAGGCGCCGACCTACGCCAATCCCGGCCAGGAGGGCCAGGAACGCTGGATCTGGCTGCGGCTGAAACTGATCGCCGACATTGGTCTGGCGGGGCTGCCGAACGCGGGCAAATCGACATTCCTGTCGGCCGCCAGCGCGGCCAAGCCCAAGATCGCCGACTATCCGTTCACCACCCTGGCGCCGAACCTGGGCATGGTGGACCTGTCGCCGTCCGAGCGGTTCGTCATCGCCGACATCCCCGGCCTGATCGAGGGCGCCAGCGAGGGCGCCGGCCTGGGCACGCGCTTCCTGGGCCACGTCGAACGCTCGGCCAGCCTGATCCACCTGATCGATGGCACCCAGGACGACGTGGTCGAGGCCTACCGGATCATCCGGGGCGAGCTGGAAGCTTACGGCGAAGGCCTGGCCGACAAGGCCGAGATCCTGGCGCTGAACAAGATCGACGCCCTGACGCCGGAAGCCCGCGAGGAAAAGGCCGCCGAACTGGAGGCCGTCGCCGGGCGGCGGCCCATGCTGGTGTCCGGCGTGTCGGGCGAAGGCGTGCCCGCCCTGTTGCGCGCCGCCTGGGCCGAGGTGAAGAAGACGCGCGGCGCCCTGGCCGGCGACAGCGACGCGGACCAGATCAGCGGCTGGCAGCCCTGATCAGGCCTCCGGTGCTGGTTCCGACTTGGGCCGGGCCCTTTTCGGCGCATCGGTCTTCTTGGTCTCGTCGGCATAGGGTTCGCCGTCGCCGGACAGCAGGATCGCCATCCAGCGTGAGCCCCTGAACTCGGCCAGGATGGCCATGGCCATGACCGCCAGCGGCGTGGACAGGAACATGCCGACCACGCCCCACATCTTGCCGCAGAACGCCAGGGCCAGCAGCACCACCACCGGATCGATGTTCTGGTTGTCGCCCTGCATGCGAGGCTGGATCAGATTGCCGACGATGAACAGGATGGCTTGCAGCCCGATCAGCAGGATCAAGGCCGGCCAGTAGCTGGGAAACTGCACCAGGGCGAACAGCGGCGGCGCGAGGCCCGCAACGGCCCCGCCCAGCACGGGGATGAAGCCGACGATGAAGATGACGAAGGTCCAGAACTCGGCGTTCTGAAGCCCGACCGCGCGCATCAGAATCCAGGCCACGACGCAGATCATCGCCCCCGTCACCGACTGCACCCAGATATAGCCCTCGACCCCGCCGCGCACGCGCTGGAACACCGCCACCGCCTCGTCGCGCTGGGCCTTCTGGGGGAACATGGCGACGATCTTCTTTCGAAAGCCGACCTGTGAGGCCAGCAGGAACCCGAGATAGACCAGGACGAAGAAGGCGCCCGACGCCACCCCCTGCACCTGGAAGGCCATGGAGGTCAGATAGCCGCGCACATCGACGCCGTTGATCAGGTCCTGGGCCGTCGGCGGATTGTCGAGCCGGACCAGCCCATAGACGTCGCGGATGATCTGATCGATGCGCGGGCCGATGTTCTGGGACACGCCCGAGGCCTCGCCGAAGAAGCCGGCGGCGCCGTTCACGATGATGGCGATGGAGGCGAAGAAGGCCAGGACCACCAGGGTCAGGGCGGCGATCCCGGCCCAACGGTGGTTCAGCGGCGTTCGCGCCTCGACCGAGCGTTTCACCCCGTCGATCATGATCAACAGGAAGATGGCCATGGCCAGCGGGGTCAGGATGTCTCGCAGCCAATAGACGGCGGCGCCGGCCGCCACCGTGGCGATGACGCCTAGGGCGTTGCGGGACACGGCCGAGGACGGCATGGCGACGGGGCTTTTCATGTCTGTGTTGTCGAACCGCCCGGCTTCGGCGTCAATCACTGTTCCGACCGCGTTTGGAACGCGCTAGACCTTGGCCCGAGACGCCCATCGGAGACCTTCATGACCGACGCCCTGCCCGGCCTGTTCCTCGGCCAGTCCGACGCCGACCAGCCGGAAAGCCTGCTCTTCAACCGCGCCAACCGCCACGGCGTGGTCGCCGGCGCGACCGGCACCGGCAAGACGGTCACGCTGCAGATCATGGCCCAGGGGTTCTCCGACGCCGGGGTGCCGGTCTTCTGCGCCGATGTGAAGGGCGACCTGTCGGGCATTTCCCAGGTCGGAACCCCGAACGAAAAACTGGTCGCGCGCGCGACCGAGATGGGCCTGACCCTGACGCCCCGCGCCGCCCCGACCGTCTTTTGGGACCTGTACGGCCAGAAGGGCCACCCGATCCGCACAACCGTGTCCGAGATCGGCCCCGTGCTGATGGCCCGGATGCTGAACCTGAATGACGTGCAGGAGGGCGTGCTGACCGTCGTCTTCCATGTGGCGGACAAGGAAGGCCTGCTGCTGCTGGATCTCGACGATCTGCGCAGCCTCTTGGTCTATGTCGGCGAGAACGCAGAGCGGATCGGGCGCGAGGTCGGCAATGTCGCCCCTGCCTCCATCGCCTCGATCCAGCGCGCCCTGTTGCAGGTCGAGCAACAGGGCGGGGCCGCCTTCTTCGGCGAACCGGCGCTGAAGCTGGAAGACATGATCCGCGTCGGTCTGGACGGCCGGGGCCAGGTCAATGTGCTGGATTCGACCCGGTTGATGAACAGTCCGCGCCTGTATGCGGCCTTCCTGCTGTGGCTGCTGTCGGAGCTGTTCGAGCAGCTTCCAGAGGTCGGCGACCCGGAAAAGCCGCGCCTGGTCTTCTTCTTTGACGAGGCTCACCTGCTGTTCAACGACGCCCCGCGCGCCCTGCTGGAAAAGGTCGAACAGGTCGTCCGCCTGATCCGGTCCAAGGGGGTCGGCGTCTATTTCGTCACCCAGAACCCAGCCGACATCCCCGACAGCGTCCTGGCCCAGCTGGGCAACCGCATCCAGCACGCGTTGCGCGCCTATACCCCGTCCGAACAGAAGGGGTTGAAGGCCGCTTCGCAGAGTTTCCGCGTCAACGCCGCCTTCGACACGGCCGAGGCCATTCAGGGTCTAGGCGTGGGCGAGGCCTTGGTCTCGGTGCTGGACGAGAAGGGCGCGCCGACCATCGTGGCCCGCACCAAGATTCGCCCGCCCGCCTCGCGCCTGGGTCCCGCGACCGACGCCGAACGCGCCGCCATCATGGCCGCCAGCCCGGTGCGCGGCCTGTACGACCAGGTGCTGAACCGCGAATCCGCCGCAGAAATCCTGGCCAACCGCCACAGCGCCGCCGATCAGGCCGAGGCGGAGGCCCAGGCTCAAGCGAAGGCCCAGGCCGACGCCGCCAAGGCTGCGGACATTCAGGCGAAGGCCGACGAGAAGGCTGAAAAGGAACGGGCCAGGGAGCAGGCCCGCGCCGCACCGCGTCCTGCGCCCGCCCCGCGCGCCCGCGCCTCCAACCGTCAGACCCCGATGGAGGCCCTGACCAAATCGGTCCTGCGCACCGCCGGATCGACCCTGACCCGCGAACTGATGCGCGGCATCCTGGGCGGGCTGAAACGGCGCTAGGTCCGGAGCAGGGTCTTGCAACAGGGCGGGGGCGAGCGCATCTCCCGCCCATGTTCATCCAGACCGAACCCACGCCCAATCCGAACGTGCTGAAGTTCCTGCCCGGCCGCGACGTGTCGCCGACCGCCGCGCTGGAATACCGCACCATCGACGAGGCGACGGCCTCACCCTTAGCCGAAGCCCTGTTCGAGCTGGAAGGCGTCGACGGCGTCTTCTTCGGCGCGGACTATGTGTCCGTCACCCGCCAGCCCCAGGGGCCGGACTGGTCGGAGATGAAGGCGCCCATCCTGGGCGTCGTCATGGATCATTTCGTCTCGGGTCAGCCGCTGACGCGGGGCGCGAGCGCCGAGGCCGACGGCCATGCCGAGGACGACAGCGAGATCGTCGCCGAGATCAAGGCCCTGCTGGACAGCCGCATCCGCCCGGCCGTGGCCCAGGACGGCGGCGACATCCTGTTCGATTCCTTCGACGAATCGACAGGGGTTCTGAACCTGCGCATGCGCGGCGCCTGCGCCGGCTGCCCGTCGTCGTCGGCCACGTTGAAAGCGGGCGTCGAGCAGATGATGCGCCACTATGTGCCGGAAGTGACGCGGGTCGAGCAGACACTCTGATCGCCCAGGCGAATTCGTTCTCGCCAGACACGCTGGCGGGCGCCATCCTAGGTTGGTGCCCCGGTTCATTCCTGATCCTGAAGTTCTCCGCCTCGGCGAAGCCCTCGCCGCCCTGCGTCGCGAGCACGGCCTGTCGCAGGCCGAAGCGGGCGCCCGGGTCAACATGACCAGCCAGGGTTGGGGCCTGTACGAATCCGGGCGTCGCCCCGGCCTGTTCCGGCCCGACGTGCAACGCCGCCTGACTGGCGCGCTCGACTCCAGTCCCGACGCCCTGGCGCTGCTGGTGTCCGGCAAGGCCGAACCGCCGACGACACCTGTTTCGACCGGCGTGGAAGGCCGGGGGCGCGCCTTCGACGACGGACCGGGTACCCTGAACCGTATTCAGGTCGACAACCGAGATCTGTCGCCCTGGGCGGAACCGGGCGTCCAGTTGGAATACGAGCCGAATCTGTGGCCCCGACAAGGCCAGGGCTGCGTGATCGAGATGTCGGACGGAACCACGCGAGTGCGGCTCTTCGAACGGGCTGATGAGCGTGAGATGCACGTGCGCGGGGCCGGTGGGCTGGACCGAACCGAGACCATAAACCGCCGTCTGGTCGTGCGAACCTCCGCAATCGTCGCCCGACTGGAGCGATGAAACGAAAACGTTGCCTTCTCGGTTAGGTTGTGAAACTGTCCGCTTATGGACAAGGCTGACGTTAAAACACGCAGGACGGCTCGCGCGGTCGAGCCTCTTGATGCTCTTGTCGGCGGGCGGATCATGGCGCGCCGCACGGCGCTCGGCCTGTCGCAGACGGCGCTCGGCGAAATGGTCGGCGTCAGCTGCCAGCAACTTCAGAAATACGAAGGCGGACGAAATCGGATTTCGGCGGCGCGTCTGCATCGCCTCGCCCTGGCCTTGGGACTTCCGGTCGAGGCCTTCTTTCCCGATCGACCCGAGGCGAGCGACAATCCCGAGCTTGTATTGATCCGGTCCCTGGCCACTACGCCTGAAGGTCGCGCCATGGCCGACGGCTTTTCCCGCATCGACGACCGCGCCGTGCGCCAGGCCCTGACGCGACTGGTGGAGGTTCTCGCCAGAGCGGCCTAGAAGGCCGTTCATGAGACTTCTGGTAATCGATACGGCGCTTGGCGCCTGCACGGCGGCGGTGTTCGAGGACGGCCGCCCCCTGGCCGTGCGGTTCGAACCGATGACCAAGGGCCATCAGGAGCGTCTGGGCGGTCTGGTGCGTGATGTGATCGCCGAGGCCGGCGGCGCGTTCGACCGTCTGGACCGGATCGGCGTCACGGTCGGGCCGGGGTCGTTCACCGGCCTTCGCGTTGGACTGGCTTTCGCTCAAGGATTGGGCGCGGCGCTGGATCGGCCGGTGGTCGGCGTCTCGGCGCTGGACGCCCTTGCCGCCTCGCTGGACGAGGTCGCAGGCCCCGTCGCCGCCCTGATCGACGCCCGCAGGGGCCAGGTCTATGCGCGCATGTTTTCGGACGGCATTCCCCTCGGCCCCGACGAAGCCCTGTCGCTGGAAGACGCGGCGCGAAAAATCGCTGAACTCGGGCCTGACGTCCGGCTGGTCGGCAATGGTGCGGCCGTGCTGGTCGCCGGCTTCCCCCCGCTGAAGTTCGCCCAGCTGGACGACCGCGTCGCACCCTCTCCAGAGGCGCTGGCTCGTCTGGTCGCCGCCGCAAATCCCGCGACTCATCCGCCGCGTCCGCTCTATCTACGCGCGCCGGACGCCACGCCGCCCAGCCGCCTGCCCGGCCAGCCACGCCAAACCCTCGCATGACCGAAACCGATTCGGCCCTTCTCGCCGACATCCATGCGGAGGCCTTTGCTGCGCCGTGGAGCGAGGCGGAGTTCGCGGACCTGCTGGCCCAGCCCGGAGTCTTGGCCGTGGTCGAGGCCAACGGGTTCATCCTGATCCGCGTCGTGCTGGACGAGGCGGAGATATTGACCCTGGCGGTTCGTCCAAAGGCGCGGCGGCTAGGCTTGGGCGGGGAGTTGGTCGGGCGGGGCGCCGTGGCGGCGACGGCCGCAGGGGCGGCGCGCCTGTTCCTGGAGGTGGCCGAGGACAACACCGGCGCCCGCGCCCTTTATGACCGCGCTGATTTCAGCCAGATCGGCCGTCGAAAGGCCTATTACGCCCAGGCCGACGGGGGCCGGACCGACGCCTTGGTGCTGGCCCGCGATCTCTCTTCGGATCAGAGCAAGGTGGCGCTTCCCTGATGCCGCTCAAGCCCCTATTCTAGCGCCATGGACCGGATCGAAAAACTTTGCGCCGACCGCGGCATGCGTATGACCGAACAGCGTCGGGTGATCGCCCGCGTGCTGTCGAACGCCGACGACCACCCCGATGTCGAGGAACTGTACCGCCGCGCCTCGGCCATCGACCCCCACATCTCGATCGCCACCGTCTATCGCACCGTGCGCCTGTTCGAAGAGGCGGGCGTGGTCGAGAAGCATGACTTCGGCGATGGCCGCAGCCGCTACGAAGAGGCGGGCGACGACCACCACGACCACCTGATCGACACCAAGTCGGGCGAGGTGATCGAATTCTTCGACGCCGAGATCGAGCGGCTGAAGTCCGAGATCGCGGAGCGGCTGGGCTTCCAGCTGATCGGCCACAAGCTGGAGCTTTACGGCGTGGCGATCGAGGGCGCCGAGCCGTCCAAGCGCGAAGGCCTGATCTTCACCCGCCACGCCGCACGGGTCGATCCCGCCGACGTGGATGCAGGCTGACCACCTGTCTTGTCGCCGCACGTCCGGGCGATCATAAGCCCCGGATGACCGAGACACTGGCTCCACACGCCGAGACGATGGCCGCGCCCGAGAAGCGTCTGTTCATCAAGACCTACGGCTGTCAGATGAACGTCTATGATTCGGAGCGCATGGCCGATGTGCTGCGCCCGCTGGGCTATGCCGTCACAGAAGATGTGAAGGCTGCCGACTTCGTCATCCTGAACACCTGCCACATCCGCGAGAAGGCGGCCGAGAAGATCTATTCCGAGCTGGGCAAGCTGCGTGAGATGCGCGACGTCCGGCGCGAGACCGGCGGCGACCTGACCATCGCCGTCGCCGGCTGCGTCGCCCAGGCCGAGGGCGAAGAGATCATGCGCCGACAGCCCGCCGTGGACATCGTCGTCGGCCCCCAAGCCTATCACCAGCTGCCCGAACTGCTGACTCGCACGGCGCGGGCGCGGGGCGAGCGGATCGGCGCCGACTTCGCCCCCGACGACAAGTTCGACGCCCTGCCGGCCGCGCGCTTCACCGAGGGGCCGACCGCCTTCCTGACAGTGCAGGAAGGGTGCGACAAGTTCTGCACCTTCTGCGTCGTGCCCTATACGCGCGGCGCCGAATGGTCGCGGCCGATGGCCTCGGTGCTGGAAGAGGCGCGGCAACTGGCCGGGCGCGGCGTGCGCGAGGTCACCCTGCTGGGCCAGAACGTCAACGCCTATGACGGCGAACGGCCGGATGGACAGAAGGCGACCTTGGCCGAACTGGCCTACGCCCTGGCCGAGATCCCCGGCCTGGACCGCATCCGCTATACGACCAGCCACCCCAACGACATGGCCGACGAACTGATCGCCGCGCACGGCGAGCTGGACGCCCTGATGCCCTATCTGCATCTGCCGGTGCAGGCGGGGTCGGACCGAGTCCTGCGGGCGATGAACAGAAAGCACGGCCGCCAGAAATATTTCGACCTGATCGACCGCATCCGCGCCGCACGGCCGGATATCGCCATCGCGGGCGACTTCATCGTCGGCTTCCCTGGCGAGACGGACAAGGAGTTTGAGGACACCTTGGATCTGGTGCGCCGCGTCAACTATGCGGGGGCGTTCGCCTTCGCCTATTCGCCACGCCCTGGCACGCCCGCCGCCGGCATGGGCAAACAGGTCGAGCCGGAGATTGCCAAGGAACGGCTGCACCGGCTGATCGCCTTGCTGACCGAACAGCAGACCGCCTTCAACCTCGCCCAGGCGGGCCGGACCCTGAATGTGCTGTTCGACAAGCCCGGCCGACACGGCCACCGTCGCCAAGCGATCGGTCGATCCCCATATCTGCAATCGGTCCACGTCGATGACGCGGATCATCTGATCGGACAGATCGTTCCGGTCGAGATCGTTGCGGGCCAGCAGAACAGTCTGATGGGTCGTCTCATTTCCCAGCAAAAGGCTGCTTGATGGCGCGTGAGTCCGAATTCGTCCCGTTGAATGACGCCGAGCTGCGTGCGGTCGTCGGGCCGAACAGCCGTCACGTCGCCCTGATCGAGGACGCCTTCAAGGTGCTGGTCGAGGCGCCGGGCGGCGGTGTCTCGGTCAACGGCGGCACGCGCGACCGCACCGATGCGCGCCAGGTCATCGAGGATCTGGCCAAGCGCGCCGCCCTGGGCGCCGAAGTCACCGAGGCCGATGTGCGTGCAGCCCTGGGCCAAGCCCGGGGCGGCAAGGGCACGCCGGGCATGGCGGCGGCGGGCGTGTCGCTTCCGGGCGGCAAGCGTGGCTCCATCGTGCCCAAGACCAAGGCCCAGGCCGCCTATCTGGACATGCTGGGTCGGTGCGAACTCAGCTTCGGCGTCGGCCCGGCCGGCACCGGCAAGACCTTCCTGGCCGCCGCCTATGGCGCGTCGCTGCTGCGGCGGGGCCAGGTGGACCGTCTGGTCATCACCCGCCCTGCGGTCGAGGCGGGCGAGAAACTGGGCTTCCTGCCGGGCGACCTGAACGAGAAGGTCGATCCCTATCTGGCCCCGATCTGGGAGGCGCTGAACGACATCCTGGGCGCAGAAGACGTGCAACGTCGTCGCGACAAGGGCGAGATCGAAGCCGCCCCCATCGCCTTCATGCGCGGCCGCACGCTGAGCCACGCCTTCGTCATCGTCGACGAGGCCCAGAACACCTCGCGCCTGCAGATGAAGATGGTTCTGACGCGCCTGGGCGAGGGCGCGCGGATGGTGGTGACGGGCGATCCGTCGCAGATCGACCTGCTGAACCCGCGCGATTCCGGCCTGGCCCACGCGCTTCGCATCCTGGACGGGGTCAAGGGCGTCGGTATCCTGAAGTTCGAGGCGTCGGACGTGGTGCGTCACGCCATGGTCGAGCGGATCGTGCGCGCCTATGACGCCGACGCGGCGCAGGGCCGTCCCGCCCCGGATCTCGAAGACCCCGCATGATCGAAATCGAAGTCGAGGCCGAGGCGTGGACCGGCGCCCTGCCGGAAACCGAAGCGGTGGTGGACAAGGCGGCCAAGGCGGCCATGGGCGCCGTCCAGGGCGACATCGTCGTCCTGCTGACTGACGATGCGGCAGTGCGCGACCTGAACGCCCGCTTCCGCGACAAGGACAAGGCGACCAATGTTCTGTCCTTTCCCGCGCCAGAGAACGCCGCGCCGCATCTGGGCGACATCGTCCTGGCCTACGGCGTCTGCGCGGCTGAAGCCCAGACCCAGGGCAAGACGCTGGCCGATCATCTGAGCCATTTGGTCGTTCACGGCGTGCTGCACCTGCTGGGTCGCGACCACGAGGACGACGGCGAAGCCGAAGAGATGGAGGCCGAGGAGCGCGAAATCCTGGCCCAGATCGGCGTCGCCGACCCCTATTCCGCCGAGCAGGACTGACCGATGTTTCCCGACGCCCTGCTGGACCGTTTCGCCGCCCCGATCCGCGCCCTGCCCGACAAGAAGCGCGCCCTGACGTGGCGTCTGATCCGCATCGCCCTGGCGTTGGTGGCCGGCGCCGGGACGGCCTTCGCCCATCCGCCGTTCGGGGTGCTGATCGGCCTGTTGGGCTATCCGCTGCTGATGATCCTGTCGGAGCGGTCGGACACGGTGCGCGGCGCCTTCTGGATGGGCTGGCTGGCGGGGTTCGCCTATTTCTTCGTCGGCTGCTGGTGGGTGGCGGAGGCCTTTTTCGTCAATCCCGAACAGGCGTGGATGGCGCCCTTCGCCGCCAGCCTGTTGCCGGCCGGTCTGGGTCTGTTCTGGGGCGCGGCCTGTGCGCTTTATCGGCGATTTGCGCCGCTGGGCGCGGTGCGGGTGCTGTTGTTCGCCGCCCTGTTCTGCGCCGCCGAATGGCTGCGCGGCCATGTGCTGACCGGCTTTCCGTGGAACCCTGCGGGCGCGACCTGGCGCGCGGGCGGCGGCATGTCCCAGTTCGCCTCGGTCGTCGGCGTCTATGGGCTGAGCCTGGTGACGGTCGCCGCGACGGCGGCCTTCGCGCCGCTGATCGGTCCCGGCGCCAAGCGCAGCCGACTGATCTCCGCCGGCCTGGGTGCGCTGGCCCTGATCGCCGTCGGGACGTTCGGCGCCGTCAGGCTGGCGCAAGCCGACCTGCAGTTCACCGACACGGTCGTGCGGCTGGTCCAGGCCGATGTGAAGCAGGAGACCAAATGGTCGCCCGAGGCCTATCGCTCCATCGTCGATCGTTACGTGGCCCTGACGGGTCAGGCGGCGGCGCGCACACCCGATGTCGTGGTCTGGCCCGAAGGCGCCCTGCCCGCCTCGGCCAACGACGTCTTCGCCTCGGCCGACGCTGAGGCCATCGCCGGCGCCTTGCGGCCCGGACAGACCCTGCTGATGGGTCTGGCGCGCGGCGAGGCGGACCCGACGGCCCCGGAAGGCGGCCGCTATTACAACAGCCTGTTTGCCTTAGCCGACGAAGGCGGGACGGGGCTGAGGGTCGCCGCCGTCTATGACAAGCACCGGCTAGTGCCATTCGGCGAATATTTGCCGCTGGGCGGGATCATGACCAAGATCGGCCTGCGCAGCCTGGTGCATATGCCCAGCGACTTTTCCGCCGGGCCCACGCCGGCGCCGATCTCGTTCCCCGGCGCGCCGCCGGCCCAGGTGCTGATTTGCTACGAGAGCCTCTATCCCGGCTTCACGCCCGGCGCCGCGGGGCGGCCGGACTGGATCGTCAACGCCTCCAACGACGCCTGGTTCGGCGCCACATCCGGCCCGCGCCAGCATCTGAATCTGGCCAGCTATCGCGCCATCGAGACCGGCCTGCCCATTGCGCGGTCCACGCCGACGGGCATTTCGGCCATGATCGACCCCTGGGGCCGGATCGTGGACGGCCAACGGCTGGACCCCGGCGTCATGGGGGTGATCGACGCGCCGCTGCCGCGCCCGACCGGCATCACGTCATACGGTCGGTTCGGCGACTGGCCGTTCTTCTTGGCTGCTCTAACGGCGTTCCTCCTATCCTTGTGGCCGTTGATTTTACGATCTAGGGTTCGTTCGAATCGGTTGGCGATCTGAAGCAGGGGACCCCGGATGGCGCGTGACAAGGACGAGGATCCGCATCCCGTCGATCGCTATGTCGGCCGTCGCGTTCAGGAAAAGCGGCTGGACCTGGGCCTGACGCAGACCGCCCTGGCCAAGGCCGTCGGCGTCAGCTTCCAGCAGGTGCAGAAGTACGAGAAGGGCACCAACCGCGTCTCGGCCTCGAAGCTGTTCGAAATGGCCGACTTCATGAAGGTCGGCATCCCCTTCTTCTTCGACGGCTATGGCGGCGCCTCGGTCGGCGTTGCCGAAGAGGCGCCGGCCTTCGACCACGAACATCGCCCGACCAAAACCAGCGTCGAGATCACACGCCTTGCGCCACGCCTGCCGCCGCGCAAGCAGAAGCTGATCCTGGACATGATGCGCGACATGCTGGGCGACGAAGACGCCCAGAACTAGGGTCTAGCTGACGGCGACGATTTCCGCCGACTGACCCGCAACGATCACCTCGTCGCCGACCCGCTTGCCCACCACGGCGCGGGCCAGGGGCGAGACATGGCTGACGGAGCCGGCCGCCGGATCGGCCTCGTCCTCGCCGACGATGCGCCAGGTCTGGGCGCGACCGTCCTCGCGCTCGATCGAGACTGAGCCGCCGAACCGCACGGCGCCGTCGTCCTGCGTCGGCTCGACCAACTGGGCCGAGGCCCGCCGGGCGGACCAGTAACGCAGATCGCGTGTCGCACGCGCCATCGCCGTGCGGTCGCTCTCGATGGAGCCCTTCACCTGGGCGGCGGTATAGGCGGCGCGCGCGGACGCCAGTTCGGCCTCGATCATCGCCAGCCCTTCAGGTGTGACCAGATTGGGGTGGGGCGAGATCGGGCGGTCCGCCAGGTCGGCGGCGGTGGCCTCAAGATCTTCTTCACGGGTGAATGCAACGCTCATGGTACGGAACATAGCGACGCTGCTGCCTATAGCCAGCGCCGCCGCAAGCGCGCAAAGCGACGCCATGCAACAGTCCCCTCGCCTGACGCCCTCTCGAACTGTCCATGTGATCGGCGCCGGTCCCGCCGGACTGATGGCCGCTGAGCGGCTGGCGCAGGCGGGGGCGACCGTGGTGGTGCACGAGCGGATGCCGTCTGTCGCCCGCAAGATGCTGATGGCCGGGCGCGGCGGGCTGAACCTGACCCATTCGGAACCGCTGGACCGGTTCATGACCCGCTATGGACCCGCCCAGCCGATAGCCGCCGCCTGGATCGACCGGTTCACGCCTACCGACCTGACCGCCTGGGTCGAGGCCCTGGGTCAGGAGACCTTCGTCGGGTCCAGCGGCCGGGTGTTTCCCAAGGCGATGAAGACTTCTCCGCTATTGCGGGCCTGGCTGGCGCGGCTGGAGGGGTTGGGCGTCGATATCCGCACCCGCTCGCGCTGGACCGGCTGGCGCGACGGGGCGCTGGCGTTCCAGACGCCGGAAGGCGAACGACTGGAACGACCCGACGCCGTGGTTCTGGCATTGGGCGGCGCAAGCTGGCCGCGTCTCGGCTCGGACGGGGCCTGGGCGCCTTGGATCAAGGAGGTCGGAACCGAAGTCGCGCCGTTCCGGCCCGCGAACGTCGGGTTCGACGTCGCCTGGTCCGAGCTATTGCGCGACCGGTTCGCCGGCCAGCCGCTGAAGGGCGTCGCCATCACCCACGGCGACAAGACGGCGCGCGGCGAGGCGATGATCGCCCGCTACGGCATCGAAGGCGGCGCCGTCTACGCCCTGTCGGCCGTCCTGCGTGCGGCGGTCGAGGCGGATGGAACGGCGCAGATTCGCATCGATCTAAAGCCGGACGTGGCGACCGGGCGGCTGACCGAACGTCTGTCCCAGCCGCGCGGCAAGGCCAGCCTGTCGAACCATCTGCGCAAGGCGGTCGGGCTCGATCCCGCCGCCGTCGCCCTGCTGTACGAAGCCGGCCCCCTGCCCGCCTCGCCTCGCGCCATCGCCGAACGGATCAAGGCCATGCCGCTGACCCTGACGGGCGTGCAGGGGCTGGAGCGGGCCATTTCCTCGGCCGGCGGCGTGGCGCTGGACGGGGTGGACGAACGGCTGATGCTGAAGGCGCGACCCGGCGTTTTCGTCGCCGGCGAGATGCTGGACTGGGAGGCGCCCACCGGCGGTTATCTGCTTCAGGCCAGCTTCGCGTCGGGCGTGGTGGCAGCCGACGGCGTCATAGACTGGCTCGACAGCCGCGACTGAGGAAGGCAGGGTCGGGCGGTTCGATCAGGAGTTTCCGATGCGCCACACCCTGCATGCCGTTTCAGCCCTGGCCTTGATGATGGCCTGTTCCCCCGCCCTGGCGCAGGAGCCCGCGCCGAACATCGACGCCGCGCGGATGAACGAATCGGTGCGGGTCCTAGCGTCGGACGAATTCGAGGGCCGCGCCCCCGCCTCGCCGGGCGAGGAGAAGACCGTCGCCTGGCTGGTCGAACAGTTCCGCGCTGCGGGCGCCGAGGGCGGCGGGCCGGACGGCGCCTTCGTCCAAGTCGCCCATCTGTCGCGCACACGCCAGGACGGCCCGGCGACAGTCGCCGCGACCGTCGGCGGCAGGACGATCAGCCTGGAACGCGGACCGGACGTGCTTGTCTCCAGCGACCGCCCGACCGACCACATCACCGTGACCGACGCGCCCGTGGTCTTCGTCGGCTATGGCGCGACGGCGCCTGAGCGCCAGTGGGACGACTTCAAGGACGTGGACGTGCGCGGCAAGGTCATCGTCGTCCTGGTCAACGACCCCGACTTCCAGGCGCCTGAGGGCGATCCGGTGGCGGGCAAGTTCGACGGAAACGCCATGACCTTCTATGGCCGCTGGACCTACAAGTTCCAGGAGGCGGGCCGTCGCGGCGCCGCGGGCGTGCTGGTGGTGCATGAGACGGCCGGCGCCGGCTATGGCTGGTCGGTGCTGCAGAATTCGTCGGCCGCGCCCAAGTTCGACATCGTCCGCGCCGATCCCGACGCCGAGCGCGCGCCCTTCCAGGGCTGGATCCAGCGGGCCAAGGCCGAAGAACTGTTCACCGCCGCCGGCCTGGATTTCGCCGCGCTGAAGGACAGCGCCCGCCGCGCCGACTTCAAGCCCGTCGTCCTGCCCGGCCTGACCATGAGCGTGGATTTCGGCCAGATCGCCGACAAGGTGGAGACCAAGAACGTCATCGCCCGCATTCCGGGGTCGGAACGCCCCAACGAGACCGTGATGTACGGCGCCCACTGGGACGGCTACGGCGTCGGCACCCCGAACGCCCAGGGCGACAAGATTTATAATGCGGCGGTGGACAATGCGACCGGCGTCGCCGCCCTGCTGGAGCTGGCCCACGCCTTCGCCGACGGTCCGCGCCCCAAACGGTCGGTCGTCTTCGCGGCCTGGTCGGGCGAGGAGGCAGGCCTCTTGGGCTCGACCTACTACGCCGCCAATCCGGTCTGGCCGCTGGAAACGACGGTCGCCAACATCAACGTCGATAGCCTGCTGCCTGGCACCGAGATCGACCCCAACGTCGTCGTCATCGGCAAGGGCAAGAACCAGCTGGACGACGTTCTGGCGCGCCACGCGACCCAGGCCGGCCGCACCCTGATCGCCGATCCGGCGCCCCAGGCCGGGGCCTTCTATCGCTCCGACCACTTCCCCCTGGCCCTGCGCGGCGTGCCGGCCCTGTTCCCCGCAGCGGGCTTCACCGGCGCCAGCGCGGCCAGCCGGGACTATGTCCAGAACCGCTATCATCAGCCCACGGACGAATGGGACGCGACCTGGAAAATGGACGCCGCAGCCGCCGACACCGCCCTGATCTATGCCGTGGGACGTGAGCTGGCGGACAGCGATCAATGGCCGGAATGGAACGCGGGCGCCGAGTTCGGCCCGGCGCGCGATGCTTCCAAGGCCTCGCGGCGCTAGGTCAGAGTTCCAGCTGAAGCTCGGGCGCGGCGGCGGTCGTCGATGCGCCCAGCGGCAGGTGAAGGATGAAGGCGGCGCCCTTGCCAGGTTCGCTTTCGACCTCGGCCCAGCCGCCGTGCAGTTCGACCAGGGCCTTGACCAGGGCCAGGCCGACGCCGGGGCCGCCGCGTTCACGCCGCACGAAGCGGTCGAAGACGTGGGCCTGCAGGTGATAGGGGATGCCGCGCCCGGTGTCGGACACGGTCAGGCGGACCTCGGCTGCGCCGGTCTCGGCCTTCAGCTCCACCGCCCCGCCCTCGGACACGGCGCGGGCGGCGTTTTCCAGCAGATGATCCAGGGCCTGGCCGATGCGGTGCTCGTCGGCGCGGATCGGCTTGAGGTCGGCGGGACAGGAGACGGTCAGGGTCGCGCCGCGTCCCTCGACCCGCGCACGAACCTTCTCGGCCGCCTGGCTCAGCAGGTCGCTGACGCGCATGTCGCCCAGCGACAGCTCCATCTCGCCGGCGTCGATCTGGGCCATGTCCAGCACGTCGTCGATGGAGCGGGCCAGCTGGCTGGCGGCGATGCGGATGGCGCCGGCGTGCTGGCGACTGCGCTCGGGCAGGTCGCCCATGGTCTCCAGCAGTTCGGAATAGCCGACGATGGTGGTCAGGGGCGTACGCAGCTCATAGGAGACGCTGCCGACGAACTCGCGTTTCAGCGCCTGGCTTTCGGCCAGGGCCTGTTCGCGCTGGACCAGGGCCTGTTCCAGCCCGCGCCGGGCGGTCACGTCCGAGAAGGCCACCAGGGTCGCGCCGTCCGGCAGGGGGCGGGTCTGCCAGGCGGCCACGCGTCCATCGACGGTGCGGCCCTCGCCTGAGATCGCCACACGGCTTTCGGGATCGGGATCGGCGACCCGCGCCTTCAGCCCCAGCCACAGGGCCGGATCGGGCAGGACCGCCTTGCACAGTTCGGCCAAGGCGTCGAAGTCCGACGCCGCCGCGATCCGGTCGACCGACAGGTTCCAGAAGGTCTCGAACGCCTCGTTGTGCAGCCGCAGCCGCCCGTCCGAGCCGAACACGGCGACCGCGTCGTTCAGCTTGTCCAGGGTCGCGCGCTGGACCTGGATCTGGGCGTTGAACCGGCTGCGCAGCTTCAGTTCGTCGGTGATGTCCGAGAAGATCAGCAATATGCCGCCCAGCGGGTGGGGCTGGCGCACGACCCGCAGGGTGCGGCCGTCCGGCAGCGACCAGCTGTCGTCGGGCGAGGCCTCGGACGCGCCGTAGAATTCCAGCTCGCGCGCCTTCCAGCCCGCGTAATCGACGACTTCGGGCAGGCTGCGACGCTGGCGCAGGCGGTCCAGAAGCTCGGCATGGGTCGGGCGTTCGTCCAGCCACGCCGCGTCGATGTCGAACAGGGTCTGGAAGGCGGTGTTGTGGAAGGCCAGGCGCTTTTGCGGGCCGAAGATGGCGACGGCGTCGGCCAGGTGGTTCAACGTCTCGTCATGGGCTTCGACGTGGCGGCGCAGGGTGTCGCGCGTCTCTTCCGCCTCGGTCACCTCGATGGCGAAGGCGGTGACGGCGCCCCCGCCCGCCGGTTCGGCGATGATGCGCCAGGCGCGCCGCGCCCCCCCGCCGGTCGTCCAGCGGAAGCCTTCCTGGCGCACGCCAAGCCGCGCGGCCTCGGCGACCAGGGCGTCCGCCCCGCGGTCGAACGACAGGCCTTCCTCGATGGCGGCTTCTATGGTCTCGGCGTTGATCTCGGCCAGCCAGGCGCGGTTGGCCCAGGCCAGTTTGCCGGTCCCGTCCACGACCCAGGTCGGCATGGGCGAGGCGTCGCCCAGCATGGCCAGGCCGCTTTCGGTCGCATCGGCGCCGGTCAGGGTGAAACGCGACGCGGGCGACAGCCGCAGCCAGGCCGAACCGCCGGCGACCCGCCCCTCGATCCGCCACCGCTCGACATCGTCCAGGGCGACCAGACCTTCGAAAGCCTGGCCGGACTGCACCAGGGCCTCGATCAGGGCGTCGTGGGTGATCTTGAGCTTGGTCAGGACGGCGGCGCCGACCTCGTCGCTGTCGCCCGCCAACCGCGCGATCAGTTCGGCCGAGCCGATGGGCGCGCCGGCCGCCTGACCCTCCGGCGTCAGGGCCAGGCTGACATCATCGAAGGCGCGCAGCATGGCGTCGTGGCGGCTGAGGTCCGCCAAGGCCTCGATCCGCTCGCGCTCGGCCTGCACAGCCGTCTCATTCAGCCGTCCGCGCAGCAGCAAGGCCCAGGCGCTGACGGCCATGGCCAGTCCGGCTGCGCCCGCTGTGGCGACATAGGCGATGTCGGCCTCGGCCATTCGTGTCCCTGGAGAAAGGTCTGCGCCCCGATTCGGTAACCATACCCCAAGCGCGCGAAAAAGCGGCAGTCTCGTGATCGCGTCATCGCGCCCCGTTGCGCCGCCCCCTCGGGACCGCGATATCGCAGTCATGACCGACGCGATCGCCCCCTCCCTCGACGACTTCGCCAGGCTGGCGCAGGAGGCGTTCGACGCCCTGCCGGGGCCTTTCAAACAGGCGGCGGGCGAGGTGGTCATCCGCATCGACGACTTCGCCGACGAGGCGACGCTGGCGGAGATGGAGATCGAGGATCCGTTCGAGCTGACGGGCCTGTATCACGGCGTGGACATCGGTCGGCGCGACAGCCTGGGACCGGCGGCCGAGCCGTCACGGGTCTTTCTCTATCGCCGGCCGATCCTGGACGAATGGTGCGAGCGCGGCGACGTGGGGATCGGCGAACTGATCGCCCACGTCCTGATCCACGAGATCGGCCACCACCTGGGCCTGACCGACGACGACATCCACGCCATCGAGGACGACGAGGACTGAAGCCTACTTCGCCGCCGGATAGGGCGTCGTCACCGCGCCGGAGATCATGCCGGGGATGGCCTCGCCCAGGCCCAGCAGGATGAACTGGATCGCCAGGGCGCACAGGATCAGGCCCAGCACGCGCACGATGATGGCCATGCCCACCTCGCCCAGAAGGCGGCTGAGCGACCCGGTCAGGGCGAAACAGACGAAGGAGACGGCGCAGGCGGCGGTAATGGCGGCCAGCGACCCCATGGTCCCCGCATAACCCAGCTTTGCCGCCTCGCCCGCCTGGATGATGACGGCGGATATGGCGCCGGGGCCGATCATCAGCGGAATGGCGAAGGGCACGACCAGGCGCTGGAAGCGCCTACGGGCATAGCCGCGCACGTCCTTGGTGTCGGCGAGCGCGTCCTTGTCGGCGAACATGGCCAGGAAGTCGCCGCGCGCCATGTCCAGCCCCAGGAACAGCAGCAGAATGCCCCCCGCGATGCGGAACGCCGCCAGCGAAATGCCGAAGAACTGCAGCAGGCCCAGGCCCGTGAACAGGAAGAAGGCCAGGAAGACGGCGGCGAAGGCGCAGATCAGGGCCGAGACGGAAATCCGCTGACGCAGGGTCGCGCCTGCCGTGGCTGCGGCGAAGATCGGCAGATTGCCGATCGGGTCCAGCAGGGCGAACAGGGTCACGAACAGGTTGACACCCAAATCGACTGCGTTCATCGCCTGCCCTCGCCCTCAATCCAACACGCCGCCCTGCCGACGCGCCCTCATGTCCGGCATAGCCGCTAAGCGCGAGTCCGTCGATGACCCAGACCCATACCGCATCGCCCAATCGCTTGCCTAACGAACGGATCATCTGCGCCCTGGACGTGCCGACCCCGGCCGAGGCCGCCGCCCTGGTCTCGCGGATCGGCGACGCGGTGGGCTTCTACAAGATCGGGCTGCAACTGTTCGCGGTCGGCGGCATGGACCTGGCGCGCGAGCTGAAGGCGCAAGGGCGCAAGATCTTCCTGGACTGGAAGCTGCACGACATCGGCGCGACGGTGGAGAAGGCGACGGCCAACCTGGCCGACGCCGACTGCGATCTGCTGACCGTCCACGCCCGTCCGCAGGTAATGGCGGCGGCGGCGCGGGGCGCGGCCGGTTCGAACATGAAGGTGCTGGGCGTCACGGTCCTGACCAGCCTGACGGCCGAAGACTTGTCCGCCGACGACCACAGCCTGTCGCCGGCCGAACTGGTCGAGCTGCGCGTGCGTCAGGCGCTGGACGCAGGGATCCACGGCGTCGTCTCCAGCCCGCATGAGGCGGCGCGCGCCCGCGCCCTGGCCATCGAGGCGGGGCGGCCGGACTTCCTGATCGTGACGCCGGGCGTGCGGCCGGTCGGCGCGGCGCTGGACGACCAGGCGCGGGCGGCGACCCCGCAGGCGGCGCTTCAGGCCGGCGCCACCCATCTGGTCATCGGCCGGCCGATCACGGCGTCGGTCGATCCCCGTGCGGCGGCGCAAGAGATCGCACAGCAAATCGCCCTGATCTGAGACAGACCAGGGCGACCTTTTCGTTTTCGGTTTTCTATCGCGAGGCGATCAGCCCCGCTCGCCCGGCTCCTGGGCATAGCCGTGGCGCGGCGGCGCGTGGGGCGCGGGCGCTTCGGGCGGCGGCAGGTCGCCGTAATATCCCGAAGGCGGCGGAGGAGGGGGCGGAGGCATGGTGTTCACCTCCGGCGGGGCCACATAGACCTGGGCCGGGGCGACGTTGACCGGCGCGGACTGTACATAGACCGGCGACTGATCGACATAGACCGGGCCGCCCGTCTCGATTTGAGGCGGCGCCATGTTGACCTGGCCGGGGGCGACCTGGATGCGTTGCGGGCCGATGTTGACCGGGGCCGACTGCACATAGACCGGGGCCTGATCGACATAGACGGGACCACCCGTGTCGATCTGCGGCGGGGCCATGTTCACCTGAGAGGCGGCGACCTGGACGCGCTGAGGCCCGATGTTGACCGGCGGCGCCTGCACATAGATGGGCGGTTGCTCGATATAGGTGGGCGAGCCCATCTCGATCTGTGGCGGGGCGAAGTTCACCTGCGACGGCGCGACATAGATGCGCTGCGGCGCGACCTGCACCGGCGGCCCCTGGACATAGACCGGCGGCTGATCGACGTAGCTCTGTTCGTAACGCTGCTCATAGCGTTGTTCGTAACGCACCGGCGGGCGAACGGGCGGGCGGCAGTTGCAGTCGGCCGGGCGGCCCTGCTGATACGGACGCCAGCCGATATAGTCGCGGCCAAAACCATAGACGGGATAGCCGACCGGCGCGCTGACCGGGGGACGGCCGACCAGGACCGAGGTCGTGCTCACGCCGCCGCCGTATCCACCGCCGTAATAGCCGTCCGAATAGCCGCCACTGCCGACATAGGTCGTGCCGCCGCCGACGTAGCCGCGCTGGAAGCTGGATGAGCTGGAATAGGACCGGGCGTTGATCGCCGAATAGCTGGAGGCGCCCGCATAGGCGTTCGCATTGGCGTTGGCGTAGGCTCCGCCGTTCACGTTCACATTGACGTTGTGGTTGGCGTTGTAGTTGCCGCCGCCGTAATGGCCGCCACCGCCTTGGTAGCCGCCTCCACCGCATCCGCCGCCGCAGCCGCCGGGTTGACCGCCATGGCCGCCGCCATAGCCGCCGCCGTGGCCTCCGGGCCCTCCGGCGAGAGCGGGCGCTGCCGAGAGCAGCAGAGCCGCCGATGCGGCGGTAAGTATCGACTGTATCGTCACGGGACAGACTCCTCTGAGTTGTCCCGACACTGGCAAGTCCGGCGCCTGTTTCTTAAGGCGTGGTTAACCTTTGCGCCCGTCGCAGCAGGCTCGGCGGGTCAGAAATCGACCGCCAGACCCTTCTTCTCCCAGTCGCCGAAACGGGTCGGCTCGGGACCGGTCGGACCGCCATATTCCGTGTCCGCCTGAACCGCCTCTTGGCCCGCGCGACGATCGGCCGCCTCCTGCAGCGCACGACGGGCGGCCTCGCTGAGGGGGCGTTCGGGCGTGGCGTGGGGCACGTCGGCGTTGAAGGCGGGGGCGGCAGAGGCCGTTTCGGCGTCGTTGTCCGGGCCGGGGGTGGGATGTTCGGTCACAGGGCGGCTCCCTTGAGGCTTGATGCGCCTTCTCTCAAATAGAGGATCAAACCCGTGACGCCAGACACAGCGGCCGGATCGGGTGACGGAACCGCGATGAATCACCTGAAGACCTTCATCCTGCTGGCGGCGATGACGGCCCTTTTCGCAGGGGTCGGTTACCTAATTGGACGCGGCCCGGGCATGGCGATCGCCCTGCTGCTCGCAGGCGGGATGAATCTGTTCAGCTACTGGAACGCCGACAAGATCGTGCTGAGGATGTACCGGGCCCAGCCGGTCGACGAGCAGCACCCCAACGCCGTGGTCCGAAACTATGTCGCCGACGTGCGCCAGATGGCCCGCGACGCCGGCCTGCCCCAACCCCAGGTCGCGATCATTCCCAACGACCAGCCCAACGCCTTCGCCACCGGTCGCAATCCCGAGAACGCGGCCGTCTGCGCCACCACCGGCCTGCTGGACATGCTGACGCGCGAGGAGGTGCGCGGGGTGATGGCGCACGAACTGGCCCATGTGAAGAACCGCGACACCCTGATCATGACGGTGACGGCGACCATCGCCGGCGCCATCGCGGCCCTGGCCAACTTCGCCCTGTTCTTCGGCGGCGGAGACGACCGTGAACGGCCGGGCGGGATCATCGGAACCCTGGCCCTGATGATCCTGGCGCCCATGGCGGCCGGCCTGGTGCAGATGGCGATCAGCCGGGGCCGCGAATACGAGGCCGACCGCGTCGGCGCCGAGATCGCGGGCGATCCCCAGGCCCTGGCCAGCGCCCTGCAGAAGATCGACGCCTACGCCAAGCGGATCACCAATCAGACGGCCGAGCGCAATCCGGCCTCGGGCCAGATGTTCATCATCAATCCGCTGGCGGGTCGCGGGGCCGACAACCTGTTCTCGACCCACCCGGCGACGCTCAATCGCGTCAAGGCGCTGCTGGAGTTGGGCGCCAAGATGGGGATGCAGCCGCGCCCGCGAACGCCGGACCTGGCCCAGCCTCGGCCCGCCGCCGGCTTCACGACCTCGACCACCGGCGTTCCCGCGACGCCGACGGAGCCGCGCGGCCCCTGGGGCTGAACATGGGGCTGAACATGGGGCTGATCGTCGCGGCCTGAACACGGTTTGCGGTTTGCACTCCGTAGGCGGATCGCATCAGATGCGCCCCTGCTTAGATCAGGGGAACCCATGTCGCGTCTGCTCGCCTTCGTATCCGCCGCCGCCCTTCTCGCCACTCCCGTCGCCGCCCAGTCGGTGGACCGCGTCGCCGTCAACGGGATCATCGACCAGGGGCTGAACCACAGCCAGGTGATGCAGACCGCCGCCTATCTGACCGACCGGATCGGCGGGCGGATGACCAACTCGCCGCAGATGCGCGAGGCCGAACGGTGGGCTCAAGCGCAGTTCACGAACTACGGCCTGTCCAACGTTCGCGCCGAAGGATTCGAGTTCGGCCGAGGCTGGTCCATCGTCCGCTCCAGCGCCCGCATGACCGCGCCGCGTCCGCTGGACCTGCGCGCCATTCCGGTGGCCTGGACGCCTTCGACCAATGGGACCATCAGCGGCGGCGTCATCGTTGCGCCCATCTCCAAGGTCGAGGACTTCGACAAATGGCGCGGCAAGCTGTCGGGCAAGATCGTCATGCTGTCCCAGCCGGGCACGGGGTCCGAGCCGACCGAGCCGGCCTTCCGCCGCTGGACCAGCGCCGAGCTGGCCGAGCGCAACGTCTATAACCAGCCACAGCATTCGCCGGCCGCCATCGAACGCTCGCTGAAGACCGCCAACTTCGCCAATGAACTGGACGCCTTCCTGGTTGAACAGGGCGCCCTGGCCTGGGTGCGGATTTCCCAGCGTGACGGCGGCCTGCTGCACGGCACGGGCTACACCTATCAGGTCGGCGCCACGCCGAAACTGGCGGGGATGGAGCTGGCGGCCGAGGACTATCGCCGCCTGGCGCGCCTGGCCCTGACCGATGCGCCGCCGACGCTGGAGCTGAACAGCGAGGTCCGATTCCACGACGAGGACGTCAACGCCTACAACATCCTGGCCGACATCCCCGGCACGGCCCGCGGGACCGAATACGTCATGGCCGGCGCCCACCTGGACAGTTGGGTCGCCTCGGACGGGGCCGTGGACAATGCGGCAGGCAGCGCGGTGGTCATGGAGGCCGCGCGCATCCTGAAAGCCCTGAACGTGCGGCCCAAACGCACCATCCGTTTCGCGCTGTGGAACGGCGAGGAACAGGGCATTCTCGGCTCGCTGGCCTATGTGGACCAGCATCTGGCGACGCGTGCGCCGTCGAACGATCCGGCGATGGCGGGCTTGGCGAACAATCGCACCTGGCGCAGCCGCTGGCCCGTCGAGCCGCGCGCGGGCTATCGCGACCTGGTCGCCTATTTCAACCTGGACAACGGTTCGGGCAAAATCCGCGGCATCAACGCCGAGGGCAATGTCGCCGCCGCCCCGATCTTCCAGGAATGGCTGGCGCCCTTCGCCAGCATGGGCGCGACGACGGTCTCGCTGCGCAACTCGGGCGGCACCGATCACGTCTATATGCAGACGGTCGGCGTGCCGGGGTATCAGTTCATCCAGGACCCGCTCGACTATTCCAGCCGCCTGCACCACACCAGCATCGACAGCTATGACCATCTGAAGGCCGAGGACCTGCGTCAGGCGGCGGTCATCCTGGCCAGCTTCCTGCTGAACGCCGCCAACCGCGACGAGCCCCTGCCGCGCATGCCGCTGCCCACCCAGCCGACGCCGAGCGATCCGTTCGAATATCCGGCGGTGGACTGACTGACGCCATCCCTCTCCCGGTGGGAGAGGGCTTGAGCACACGGCGGCGCAGCCGTCGTCCTTGTGCGAAAGGGTGAGGGTTCGGTGGTGCGATCTGGCCCACCATCCGCCCCTCATCCGGCCCTTCGGGCCACCTCTCCCAAAGGGAGAAGGGCTCATAAAATCACCCCCGCTCGACGCACATCGCCACGCCCATGCCGCCGCCGATGCACAGGGTCGCCAGACCCTTCTTGGCGCCCGACCGCTTCATCTCGAACAGAAGCGTGGTCAGGATGCGCGCGCCCGAGGCGCCGATGGGGTGGCCGATGGCGATGGCGCCGCCGTTGACGTTGACCTTGGCCGAATCGAGACCCAGCTCCTTGACCACGCACAGGCTTTGGGCGGCGAAGGCCTCGTTGGATTCGACCAGGTCCAGGTCGGCGACACTCCAGCCCGCCTTCTCCAGCGCCTTCTTGGACGCCGGGATCGGCCCCGTGCCCATGATCGACGGATCGACGCCCGCCGTGGCGTAGGAGGCGATGCGGGCCAGCGGCTCCAGCCCGCGCGCCTTGGCCTCGTCCGCGCTCATCAGCACCAGGGCGGCCGCTCCGTCGTTCAGTCCGGATGCATTGGCGGCGGTGACGCTGCCGTCCTTGGCGAAGGCGGGCTTCAGCTTCTGCATCAGCTCCAGCGTCGCGCCGTGGCGGATGTACTCGTCCTTGTCGACCGTCACGTCGCCCTTGCGGCCGGGAATGACGACGGGAACGATCTCGTCATCGAACTTGCCGGCGGTCTGCGCGGCCTCGGCCTTGTGCTGGCTGGCCAGACCGAATTCGTCCTGGGCCTCGCGGCTGATCGACCATTTGTCGGCGATGTTCTCGGCCGTCTGGCCCATGTGATAGCCGTTGAAGGCGTCCCACAACCCGTCCTTGACCATGGTGTCGACCAGGGCGACGTCGCCCATCTTGTGACCGTTGCGCAGGGCCTGGGCGTGCGGCGCCTGGCTCATGCTCTCCTGGCCGCCGGCGACCACGATCTTGGCGTCGCCCAAGGCGATCTGCTGGGCGGCGATGGCGACGGCGCGCAGGCCCGAGCCGCAGATCTGGTTCAGGCTCCAGGCAGCGGCCTCCTTACGTACACCTGCGCCGACGGCGGCCTGGCGCGCAGGGCCTTGGCCGGCGGCGGCCTGAAGCACATGGCCTAGGATCACCTCGTCCACCTCGTCGCCCGAGACGCCGGCTCGCTCCAGCGCCGCCTTGATGGCGATCTCGCCCAGTTTCGACGCCGGCAGGGACGACAGGGCGCCCAGGAAAGAACCGACCGGCGTGCGCGCGGCGGAAACGATGACGACGTCGGTCATGGGATTTCACTCTCTGCTGAATAGGTCTGCGTGGCCGTTTTGCCGCATCGCAGCGTGTTCGTCACCTGCGACGATAGGAGCCCGGCCGGATTCAGCCAATCGTCATCCTGTCGGCGCATTATCCGGGAACGATAGACGCGATCCACGGATTGGAAGGCCATGCTTCGCACGCTGAAACGTCTCGTCACCCACGTCTGCACGCCGGACGAGCTGGACATGATCGAGCACTATCCGACCCGCGCCGAGAAACTGGCGGACCTGTGGGTCCATGTCGTCGGCCTGATGCTGGCGGCGGTCGGCGGCATCATCCTGGCGGGTCTGGCAGGCGTCTATACGGGCATCGGCGGCGTCATGGCGACGGCCATATACGCCCTGTGCCTAGTCGGCATGCTGACGGCCTCGACAATCTACAACTGGACCAACCCCTGCGCCGCGCGCCCCGTGCTGCGGCGGCTGGACGAGGCAGCCATCTTCCTCATGATCGCGGGCAGTTACACCCCCTTCACGACCCAGCGGTTCGAGGGGATGTGGTCCATCGGCTTCACCACCCTGATATGGACTCTGGCCTTCCTGGGCGCCGGGGTGAAGCTGTTCGCGCCGCGCATCTCGGACAAGTTCTGGAGCGGCGTCTATGTCGTCTTCGGCTGGCTGGCGGTCGCGGCCCTGAAACCGATGGTCGAGACGGTGCATCCCGTCGCCCTGGCCCTGCTGGTCATCGGCGGCCTGATCTACACCGCCGGCGTCTTCGTCTTCGTCAGCCCGCGCGTGAAGTTCCGCCGCGCCATCTGGCACGGATTCGTCGTCACCGGCGCGACGGTGCACTGGACAGCGGTGCTAGTGGGCGTCGTCCTGGCCCCGGCCATGAGCCACGGCTGATCCGTCCGCGCCCGGCGCATTGACGCCCCCTCTGGCGCTTCGCGGCACAAGGGGGGATAGTGATGCGTTGCAACATCGCGAGAGCAAGCGTGGCTGACGAAAAAACCAAGGGTGGAAACAAAAACGAGGCGAATGCAGTCGTCATCAAGAAGTATGCGAACCGCCGTCTCTACAATACGCGGACCAGCACCTATGTGACGCTGGAAGACTTGGCCGCCATGGTGCGCGAGGGCGTGGATTTCGTCGTCTATGACGCCAAGACCAACGACGACCTGACCCGCCAGATCCTGACCCAGATCATCTTCGAGGAAGAAAGCCGGGGCGAGGCCTTGCTGCCGGTGCAGTTCCTGCGCCAGTTGATCGGCTTTTACGGCGGCTCGATGCAGGGGGTTCTGCCCTCCTATCTGGAGATGTCGCTGGCCAACTTCGGCCGCCAGCAAGAACAGTTCGCCAGCCAGATCGGCCGCGCCTTCGGAACCGGCTCGGGCGCGACCCTGATCGAGGAGACGGCCAAGGCCAATATGGCCATGTTCGAGCGCGCCATGCAGATGTTCCCGGCCTTCGGCTATCCGCGCGCCGAACCAACGGCGACGCCCGAAACCAAATCCGAAGCAGCTCCGTCCGCCGAGGCGCCCGACGCCCTGGACGAAATGCGCCGCCAGATGGACGAGATGCGCCGCCAGATCGACAAGTTGGCGGGCGCCAAGCCCAAATGACCGACCGGATCCAGGCTGTGGGTGGGCCGGAGCGCGTGGATCGTCGCGAAGGCGACCGCCGCGAACGCGAGCGGCGCGCCCAGTCGGCCTCGCGCGCCCTGGTGCCGGTCGATGCGCCCGAGGTCGTCGAGCCTCAGCCTGCCCCGGCAAGAGCTGCCGTCCTCCCGGCGATCGAGCCGGGCGCCGCCGCCTTCGTCGCCCAGCAGATGGGCCAGAGCGGCCAGAAGCGCGGCCTGCGCGGCGGCCCGCCGGTGCTGGATGCGGCGCGCTCCGCCTATCTCGGAACCGAATATTCCGGCGCGGCCGAGCGTCGTCCGGTTGCAGGCAAGGCGGCCAAGACCGACATCTGATCCGGCGGCACGAGGTTTGCTGAAGGCGCGGGCAGATCGCCCTCAGCCGGACCTGCCCATGCCCGCCGCCTTCGCCCTCGCCGCCAAATTTTTCGACGTCGCCGTGGTGGCCCTGATCTTCACGGCTTTTTCTTAGGGCCTACCGGCCTTCGGCCTGCTTGAGGCCGAGAATCTAACCCAAGTTCGTCACCCTCGGGACAAGCCCGAGGGTGACGGGCATGAATCAGGTTCCGAAATCGAAATCCTTTCGCGACGAAATGATCGTCACGATGAAGCCGGCCAGCACGTCCAGCAGGATCATGATCACGATCAGGAAGAAGGTCGAGGTCGCAAAGCCCGGCAGCAGCAGGAACTCCACCAGCACGGCGATGAACAGGATCATCGACAGGGCGTGATTGATGATGGCGACGCGCTGGCTGGACGTCGACTTCACCAGCTCGAAGAACAGCAGGATCAGGCCCAGGAACAGGATCAGGTCGCCCGAACCGATCGTCCACTGCGCGCCCGAAGTCATGGTGATCGAGAACAGAGGATCGCGCAGCAAGGCGTCCGCCTGAACGACCGCGCCGCCGCCCGATCCGCCGAACAGCACCACGATATTGTAGAGCACCACGGGGATCAGCAGCAGCGGAATGGCGATCAGCATGGTCGGTCCCTCTTCGCGTCCGACCTCACGGCCACGCTTGTTCATCATGAATAGCGCCGTTCTTCGTCGCCCGCCATCGCTGGCTCAGTCCTTGGGGAAACCGCCCGCACGGCTGAGCGCCGACGGCGCCGGCCGACCGATGGCCTCGCCGATCCAGCGCGCCGTGGCGATCAGGGCGTCTAGATCGTAGCCCGTCTCGAACCCGCCGCGCGCCAGCATATAGACCAGGTCCTCGGTGGCGATATTGCCCGTGGCGCCCGGCGCAAACGGACAGCCGCCGATGCCGCCGACCGAGGCGTCCAGCACGTCGATCCCGGCCTCGACCCCGGCATAGGCGTTGGCCAGGCCGGTGTTTCGGGTGTCGTGGAAATGCAGGCGCAGGGTCGCGTGCGGCGCGACCTTCTTCGCCGCCTCGACTTTTCGCGTCACCGCCCAGGGATCGCCCGCGCCGATGGTGTCGGCCAGGCCGATCTCGCCCACGCCCAGTTCGGCAATGGCCCCGACCATGTCCGCGACCTGATCCACCGAGACCTCGCCGTCGAACGGACAGCCCCAGACGCAGGAGATCATGGCCGACAGCGACGGCGCGCCCTCTGACGCCTCCGCATTGTGCCGCCGCGCGACGATCTCGCCCAGCATGGCCAGTTGGTCCTTCACCGCCAGCCCCTGGTTCTTCAGGCCGAAGCCATCGGTGGCGGCGAGCGAGACATTGACCTCGTCCACCCCGGTCGCCAGCGCCCGGTCATAGCCCTTGCCGTTCAGGACCAGGCCGATGCGGCTGCGTCCCGGCTCGCGCGGCAGGGCGGCCATCACCTCTTCGGCGCCGGCCATCTGCGGCACATATTTGGAATGGACGAAGGAGACGGCCTCGATCCGTTTCGCCCCCGCCCCTTCCAGCCGTCGCACCAGATCGGCTCGGACGGCGGGCTCCAGAACGGCCTTTTCGTTCTGCAAGCCGTCGCGCGGACCGACCTCGACGATCTGGATAAAGCGGCCCATCACGAACCCCCTGCGCCGCCGCCGGACCCGTTTCTGGGCGGCGGCGCATAGACGGTCAGGTTCATCTCGTCCCCGCCAGAGTAGTTGTAGCCGCGCACCACGCCCACGGCGCGGCCCGACACGCCCAGCCGCCCGGCGGCGGCGCGGAAGGCGTCGGCGTCGCGCGCCTCGACGATGGCCGGTCGGCCCTCGGCCAGGGCGCGGGCGGCGCCCTCGGCGTCCGTCAGATCGGTGTCGCGTCCGGTCAGGAAGACGAAGCTGGGCTCATGGAAGGTGGTGATGGCGACCGGGCCGGGGGTGCGACCCTGTCGCGGGTGCAGATCGGCCGCCTCCAGCGTCTTCTCCAGCTGGGGGGCGATGGCCAGGGGGCGCAGCTGCCGGATCGTGCCCGCCAGCGCCCCGTGCGCCACGATGCCGAAGGCCAGCGAGGCGACCAGGGCCGCGACCGGCGCCCGGTTCAACAAAAGGAAGCCGCCCATGGCCGCCGCCGCCAGGGTCGTGACCACGGTCAGGGCGGCCCAGGTCTGGGCCGTCGAGGTGCCATAGACCGTCAGCCCATAGACGGTGATGCCGATGATCAGCAGGCCGGCGAAGGCCGCCAGAGCCGCGCCGGTGATGCGCGAGACCTTGCCGATCGGCCGCGCCAGGGCGGCGGCGGCCAGCAGGGCCAGCGCCCCGAAGGTCGGCAGGGTGTAGTGCCACAGCTTGGTCGGGGCCAGTTCGAACATCAGCCAGCCGGGAACCAGCCAGCAGACCAGGAACCGAATCGCCGGCTCGGCCCGCCGGCTCCAGCCGGTCGAGACGGCGGCGGGGAGCAGCAGGGTCGAGGGGAAGAACAGCAGGGGCGCCAGCAGCAGATACATGCCGGGGAAGCCCGAATGGCTTTCGTGCGCGCCGGCGATCTTGGGCGCCAGGTCGCCGCCGATGGCCTCGCGCCAGAAACCTCCGTCGGTGGCGATGGTGATGGCGATGGCCCACGGCCCGACCATCAGGGCGACCAGCGGCAACCCCCAGCCCCAGCCGAGGCGATAGAGCCATTTCACGTTCCGGTCCCAGATCGACAGGGCGATGATGGCCAGGGCGATGACCAGAAACCCGATCGGTCCCTTGATCAGGATCGACAGCCCGATGCCGATCCAGAACAGCAGCTTGTGCAGCCGGATCGGTCGTTCGCCGGCCTTCGTCGCCATATAGATGCGCGCCAGCGCCGCCATGGCCAGGGTCGTCGCCCCACACAGCATGGCGTCGGTCTTGGCGATCCCCGCCTCGGTCGACAGCAGGAAGGTGGCCCCCATGATGGCCCCGCCGAAGAAGCCGACCCGGCCGCCCAGCATGGCCGACCCGGCCCAGGCCACGGCCCAGGCCGCCAGCATCGCCCCCAGCAACGACGGGATGCGATAGGGCGCAATCTCGCGGTCCTCGACGTCCGAGGTCAGGCCGACGGCGACGGCCTGCATCCAGTAGATGCCGACCGGCTTCTTCCAGCGCGGCTCGTCCTGATAGCGGATGTCGACATAGTCGCCGCTTTCCAGCATCTGGGACGTGGCCTGGGCGAAGCGGCTCTCGTCGCGGTCCAGCGGCGGCAGCAGCAACAGGCCGGGCAAGCCCGCGATCAGCGTCAGCAGGGCCGCGAGGAGCGGCCCTCGCCAGCCGGCGATGCGGCCATCCAGATCAAAAGTCTTCATTCCAGACTCCTTACACGGCGACCGCGCCGTCGTCAGCCGTCTCCCCTAAGCCGTCGTTATCCTCTATGGAGCGGCGATGACCGTCGAGACACCCGAGATTTCCGTCGTCGTTCCCGTCCATGACGAGGCCGGCGCCGCCGTGCCCCTGGCGCGCGAGATCGCCGCCGCCTTCGACGGACGATCCTACGAGATGATCTTCGTGGACGACGCCTCCAGGGACGCCACCCTGGCCGAGCTGAAAGCCGCCATGGCCGAACTGCCGGCCCTGCGCGTCCTGGCCCACGGGACCAACGCCGGGCAAAGCCGCGCAGTCCGCACCGGCGTCCTCGCCGCCCGCGCGTCCATCGTGGTGACGATGGACGGCGACGGCCAGAACCCGCCCGCCGATGCGCCCCGCCTGGTCGACGCCCTGCTGGCCGCCCCCGCCGACGTCGGCCTGGTCGGCGGCCGTCGCGCCAAGCGTCAGGACACCGAAGCCAAGCGCCAGGCCTCGATCTGGGCCAACCGCATCCGCCGCAAACTGCTGGGCGACGACGCCGACGACACCGGCTGCGGCCTGAAGGCCTTCCGCCGCGATGTCTTCTTGCGCCTGCCCTACTTCGATCACATCCACCGCTACCTGCCAGCCCTGATGATCCGCGAGGGGTTCAGGAACCAGTACCTCGACGTGGACCACCGCCACCGCGAGGTCGGCCGCTCGAAATACACCAACTGGGGCCGGCTGCGGGCGTCCTTCTCGGACCTGCTGGGCGTCATGTGGCTGAAGACCCGCTCGCGCCGGCCCGGCGCGATCTCGGAGTTTTGAGAAAACTTCACCTCCCCATCGGCCAAGGCCGATGGGGAGGACAGATCGCGTAGCGATCAGGAGGGGGCGACTCGGACTGGGGTGATGACCCCGCCGGCTTCTGACACCCGGTCGCCCCCTCCTGGCCCTCGCTGACGCGATCGCCTGTCCTCCCCGTTCGCCTTCGCGAACAGGGAGGTGAGCCAAACAAAAAGGGCGGGACCTTGCGGTCCCGCCCTTCTGCATTGCAGCGTCGGATGGCTTGGACTTAGAAGTCCATGCCGCCCATGCCGCCCATTCCACCCATGTCAGGGGCGCCGCCGGAGCCGCCCTTCTTGGGGGCGTCGGCGACAGCGGCTTCCGTGGTGATCAGGATGCCGGCCACCGAAGCGGCGTCTTGCAGGGCTGTGCGAACGACCTTGGCGGGGTCGATGACGCCCATCTTGACCAGGTCGCCATATTCTTCGGTCTGGGCGTTGAAGCCGAACGAGGCGTCTTCGTTTTCCAGAACCTTGCCGACCACGATCGAGCCTTCGACGCCGGAGTTTTCGGCGATCTGACGGATCGGAGCCTGCAGGGCGCGACGGATGATCGCGATGCCGGCGTTCTGGTCGGCGTTGTCGCCCTTGACGTCGGCCAGGATCTTGGAGGCCTTCAGCAGAGCAATGCCGCCGCCCGGAACGATGCCTTCGTCAGCCGCGGCGCGCGTGGCGTTGAGGGCGTCGTCGACGCGGTCCTTCTTTTCCTTCACTTCGACTTCGGTCGAACCGCCGACGCGGAGAACCGCGACGCCGCCGGCCAGCTTGGCCAGACGTTCCTGCAGCTTTTCCTTGTCGTAGTCGGAGGTGGTGTCTTCGATCTGGCGCTTGATCTGGGCCACGCGGGCTTCGATCGCATCCTTCTCGCCGACGCCTTCGACGATGGTGGTGTCGTCCTTGGTGATGGTGACCTTCTTGGCCTTGCCGAGCATGTCGATGGTGACGCTCTCAAGCTTGATGCCCAGGTCTTCCGAGATGACCTGGCCGCCCGTCAGGATGGCGAGGTCTTCCAGCATGGCCTTGCGGCGATCACCGAAGCCCGGAGCCTTGACGGCGGCGACGCGCAGGCCGCCACGCAGCTTGTTGACGACCAGGGTCGCCAGGGCTTCGCCCTCGATGTCCTCGGCGATGATCAGCAGCGGACGGCCCGACTGCACCACGGCTTCCAGGATCGGCAGCATGGCTTGCAGCGAGGTCAGCTTCTTCTCGAACAGCAGGATGAGCGGCTCTTCGAGTTGAACCTCCATCTTGTCGGCGTTGGTGATGAAGTAGGGCGACAGGTAGCCGCGGTCGAACTGCATGCCTTCGACGACGTCGACGGTGGTGTCGGCGGTCTTGGCTTCCTCGACGGTGATGACGCCTTCGTTGCCGACCTTGGCCATGGCCTGGGCGATCAGTTCACCGATTTCGCTGTCGCCGTTGGCCGAGATCGTGCCGACCTGGGCGATTTCCGAGTTGTTCGAGACCGGCTTGGACTTGTCCTTGATCTCTTGCAGAACCAGCGTGACAGCCTTGTCGATGCCGCGCTTCAGATCCATCGGGTTCATGCCGGCGGCGACGGCCTTGAGGCCTTCTTGCACGATGGCCTGAGCCAGGACGGTCGCGGTGGTGGTGCCGTCACCCGCCTTGTCGTTCGTCTTCGAAGCGACTTCGCGGATCATCTGGGCGCCCATGTTCTCGAAGGCGTCTTCCAGCTCGATCTCTTTGGCGACCGACACGCCGTCCTTGGTCGAGCGCGGGGCGCCGAAGGACTTCTGGATCACGACGTTGCGGCCCTTGGGACCGAGCGTCACCTTGACGGCGTTGGCGAGCACGTTGACGCCGCGCAGCATCTTGTCGCGCGCGTCAGTGTTGAAATGTACGATTTTAGCGGCCATGCGGGCAGCTCCTATCTAGATGGATTGATTGAAGAAACGCGAACGTCGGGTGCTTAGGACAGCACGCCCAGGACGTCGGATTCCTTCATGATGATCAGGTCGTCGCCGTCGATCTTCACTTCCGTGCCCGACCACTTGCCGAACAGGATGCGGTCGCCGGCCTTCAGTTCCAGGGCGTTGACCTTGCCGGATTCGTCACGAACGCCGGGGCCGACGGAGACGACTTCGCCTTCCTGCGGCTTTTCCTTGGCGGTGTCGGGGATGATGATCCCGCCCTTGGTCTTGGATTCTTCTTCAACGCGCTTAACCAGCACGCGGTCGCCGAGCGGACGAAACGCCATCGGTTCTCTCCTTATGTACCCCCGGACGGGGGCGACTTGAAAACGGTGGGTCAGCCTCTCTTCGATCACCGTTTTGGCAGCCGACCGGTGAGAGTGCTAACGCGACCGGGAGGTAGTCAGAGCAGGGGCCAGCGTCAAGCGCGCCATCGCCGGCCGTCTGCGAAACATCCGCGACAAATGAACCGAAAATGAATGACGGGCTCCGGGGCTGTTCAAGCGGGGGCTGGCAGAACCGTTTCAACGCTGGATGCATTTCCCTTGTCGGAAACGCCGAACCGGCCCGAAAATAAAAGGAGACGATCATGTCCAAGTTGCTGAAGATCACCGCCGCCGTCGCCGCCCCGGTCGTCGCCATGAGCCTGATGGCCGCCCCGGCCTCGGCCCAATCGCGTGATCGCGACGACACCGGCCGCAACGCCCTGATCGGCGCCGCCGTCGGCGGTCTGGCCGGCGCCATCTACGGCAACGGCGACGGTCGCTACATCGCCGGCGGCGCCCTGGGCGGGGCGGCCATCGGCGCCGTGGCCTCTTCGAACCGTGGTTCGGGCTGCGAATATTATCGCGGCGGCCAGTGCTACCGGAACCAGGGCCACTGGGAGCGTGAACACGGCATCAACAGCCGGGACTCGCGCTACGAACAGCGCCGCGACTACCGCGATTATCGCCGCGAGCAACGCTATGACCGCCGCGACGATCGCCGGGATTACCGCCACGACCGCCGCTGGTAATCGCGCGACGATCTGAAGACAATGAAGGGCTCGGCCGCAAGGCCGGGCCCTTTCTTCGTCAGCCCATCAGCCGCGTCATCAGGGCCGCCGTGGACGGATCCAGGTCTGCAGACGACCCCCCGGCGTCCACGTCCTTCAGGATCGCCTTGGCCAGCACCTTGCCCAGTTCGACGCCCCATTGGTCGAAGCTGTTGATGTCCCAGATCACACCCTCGACGAAGGTCTTGTGCTCATAAAGCGCCAGAAGCGCGCCCAGGGTCTCGGGCGTCAGACGGTCCATCAGGATGGCGGTCGAGGGGCGGTTTCCGGTGAAGGTGCGGTGGGGCGCCAGACGGGTCGCTTCCTCTTCCGACAGGCCCTGGGCCAGGCCTTCCGCCTTGGCCGCCTCGGTCGTCTTGCCCAGCATCAGGGCCTGACCCTGAGCGAGCGCATTCGACCAAAGGGGCGATTCCGGCGCGTCGGCGTGGGTCTTGGCGACGATCACGAACTCTGCGGGGACGATCTGCGGTCCCTGGTGAATCTGCTGGAAGAAGGCGTGCTGGCCGTTGGTGCCCGGCTCGCCGAACACCACCGGGCAGGTCTGGCGCGTGACGGGGGTTCCGTCGCGATGCACCCGCTTGCCGTTCGACTCCATCTCCAGCTGCTGCAGGAAGGACGGCAAGCGGCGCAGGGCATGGGCGTAGGGGGCCACGGTGCGGGCGGGCCGGTTCAGGCCGTCGACGTTGAACACCTGGGCCAGTGCCAGAAGGATCGGGGCGTTCTGCTCAAGCGGAGCCGAGACGAAATGATTATCCATAGCGGCGGCGCCCGCCAGCATGGCTTCGAAGGCGTCCCAGCCCAGGGCGATGCCGCACGACAGGCTGACCGCCGACCACAGCGAATACCGACCGCCGACCCAGTCCCTGAAGGCGAAGGTGCGGCCGCAGCCGAAGGCCGCCGCCTTGTCCGGCGCGGCCGTCACCCCGATGAAGTGTTTGGTCATTCCTTCGCCCGGCAGGGAGGCGGCCAGCCAGGCCTTGGCCGCCTCGGCGTTGGCCAGGGTTTCCTGGGTGGTGAAGGTCTTGGACACGACCACGACCAGGGTGGTCTCGGGGTTCAGGCCGGTCAGGGCCTCTGCCATGTCGCGCGGATCGATATTGGCGACGAACCTCAGGTCGATGGCCGGGTCCAGAGGACGCAGCGCATCCCAGACCACGCGCGGCCCCAGGTCCGACCCGCCGATGCCGACGTGGACGATGGCCTCGAACTTTTTGCCCGTGGCCCCCGCCTCGGCGCCCGAGCGCACGGCGTCGGCATAGGCTTTCATGTCCGCCCGAACGGCGTCCACCTCGGCCGATACCGGTTCGCCCAAGGCATGGAAGTCGGCGCCCGGCGCGGCGCGCAGGGCGGGGTGCAGCACCGCACGCCCCTCGGTCAGGTTGACGGCCTCGCCGGCGAACAGGGCGGCGCGTCTTGCCTCGACATCCGACGCACGGGCCAGATCCAGGCAGGCGTCGAAGGCGGCTTTCGTCCAGCTCTGTTTCGACAGGTCCAGATAAAGCCCCGCCGCCTCGACCGACATCCGCGCCAGCCGATCAGGATCGGCGGCGAACTGATCCGCGATCCGGGTCTGGCCCGCCTCGACGGCGGTGCGATCGAATGTCTTCCAGGCGTCGTCGCGGCTCATGGCGTCCTCGGTCGATGATGTGGGCGTTGGAGAGGGTAAACACTCGTTTACGGGTCGGCGGTATTTAGGTTCAACGTCCTAGCGGACGGTGAAACAGGAAGTCATCCCCATGTCTTGCGGCCTCGCGCTTTCGATCGCCCTGGCGATGTCCAATCCCGCCGTCGCCTTGGCGGCCGATCAGCCGCCGGCCGCCGTCGGCGCGCCGATCTCTGTGGCGGGCGAGCCCCTGTTCGCCGACATCATCTCGCGCTCGACCAGCCTGAAGGCCATGGTCGACGGCTGGGCCGCCGCCAAGGCCGCCGACGACGCCGCCTTCTTCACCAGCCAGGCCTTCACCGGCTTCAAGGCCCAGGCCGAACAGCTGGCCGCGCTCGACATGCAGGGTCACCTGATCCTGAAGGAACGCGGCACCGACGGCGACCTGAAATGCATCCTGCGCGGCATCTCCGAGGACATGCCCAAGAAGGTCCAGGCCGTTCAGGCCGCCGCCAACCCGGCCGAACGCGCCACAGCCCTGTCGGAACTGTCCTATCTGCTGAACGACAACGTCGAAGTCATCACAGCCCCGCCGCAGCCGGAAGTCTGACGCCGTCTAGAGGGCGTTCAGCGTCTCCAGAACGCCCTTGCCGTAGCGATCCAGCTTGGACTGGCCGACGCCGGATATGGCGCCGAGGCTGTTCAGGTCGCCCGGTTCCGCCTGGGCGATTTCCAGCAGGGTCTTGTCCTGGAAGATGACATAGGGCGGGACATGCTGTTCGGAGGCGCGGTCGCGGCGCCAAGCGCGCAGGGCCTCGAACCGGGCGCGGACGTCGGCGTCCATGGTCTCCAGCGCGGCGTTACGGCCCTCGCCGGTGCGGTCGCGGCGATTGCGCGGATTGCCCGAGCGGGTGCCGGCGTCGAAGCCGGCGGGCACGCGGCGAACCTCGATCTTGCGTTCGGCCTTGTAGACGGCGCGCACCGCCTCGCCGTCGCCCAGGCCGACCAGGGGCTTGCCGTCGTTCGGATCCTCGACCAGCAGGCCTTCGAACAGCAGGTGATCGACGATGTCGCGCCAGCCGTTGGGCGAGATGTCGGCGCCTATGCCCCAGGTCGACAGCTGTTGCTCCCACGGCTGGACCGCCTTGGTCCGGCCGGTCAGGTGATCGACGATCCGGCCCCGGCCGAACCGGCCGCCCAGCCTCTGCACCGCCGCCAGCGCCTTCTGGGCCGGGACGGTCGCGTCATAAAGCTGGGGCGGGTCGCCGCAGATGTCGCAGACGCCGCAGGGCTCCGCATCGGTCTCGCCGAAATAGCGGCGCACGGCCTGGGCGCGACAGACGGCGCCGTCCAGCATGGCGAACAGCTGGCGCGCCTTGCGCACCTGGACCTGTTTGACCTCCTCGGCCATCGGACGGCTGTCCAGCCGGCGCAGGGCCCAGGCGATGTCGGACGGGCCGTACAGGGTGATGCCCTCGGCCGGTTCGCCATCGCGGCCGCCCCGGCCGATCTCCTGCCAATAGGCCTCCAGGCTGCCCGGCGGATCGGCGTGGATGACGAAGCGCACGTCGGCCTTATCGACGCCCATGCCGAAGGCGATGGTGGCGACCATGACGGCGCCCTCCTCGGCTAAAAACCGCTCCAGGCGACGGTCCCGCTCCTTGTTGTCCATGCCGGCGTGATAGGCGATGGCGTTGGTCCCGGCGTCGCGCAGCGCCTGGGCCACGCGGTCACAGCCGTCGCGGCTGCCGCAATAGACGACGCCCGGCTTGCCGCGCCGCTCGCGCACCAGTTCGATGACGCGGGCGTCGGTCTTGGCCCGCGAGGCGCTCTCCTTGCGCTCGGCCGAGAGTTGGAGGTTCGGACGGGCGAAACTGTCGACGAAGACCTTGGCCTGTTCCAGTCGCAGCGAGCGTAGGATGTCGTCGCGGGTGCGGGCGTCGGCCGTGGCGGTCACGGCGATGCGCGGCACATGGGGGAAGCGCTCGGCCAGCAGACCCAGGTTGCGATAGTCGGGGCGGAAGTCGTGGCCCCATTGCGAGACGCAGTGGGCTTCGTCGATGGCGATGAGGCTCAAGGGCAGTTCGGCCAGACGATCCATCATGGCCCCGGCCGCGAGGCCTTCGGGCGAGACGTAGAGCAGGTCCAGATCGCCGGAGCGGGCCGCCGCCCAAATCGCCGAACGGTCGTCCATCGAGACGCCGGAATCGAGACGTGCGGCGGCGACGCCCTGTTGCTTCAACGCCTCGACCTGGTCGGTCATCAGGGCGATCAACGGCGAGACAACCAGGCCCAGGCCGGGGCGCAGGATGGCGGGAATCTGATAGCAGACGCTCTTGCCGCCGCCAGTCGGAAGGACGGCCAGCACGTCGCCGCCGGACAGGATCTGCTCGACCACCTGCCCCTGCATGCCCCGGAAATCGGCGTGTCCCCAGACGCGCGACAGCAGGGCCCGCGCGTCGTTCAGGTCAGGCGTATCGGTCGAGGAGAACTGGGGCTGCGTGGCCGGCATCCTTAAGCTGTGCACTCTTTGTTCCCATATGCGAAGTCCCACCGGCCGCGAAAGCGACCGGCGGCGACATCAGATGGGGATGGTTCAGTGGGCCAAGTCAGTGAGCGGGGGCTTCGGCGAACTGGCCGCCGACGCGGTAGCGCCACAGATAGGAAGGCGCGATGGCCGCCATGCCGGCCGGATGATCGATGCCCAGGTCGCCAAGGCCCAGAGCGTCGGGGGCGACGACATTGTCCTTCTCCAGCATCAGCACCTGATCGCGCGTCAGCGGCGGGGTGACGCCGACGAACCGGCTCAGTTGCAGCAGCGCCCCCAGGGGTTTGGCGACGGCGAAGGGCACGGGGACCAGCATCCGGTCGCGGCCGGTCTCGCGGCGCACCAGCTCCAGCACTTCGCGGAAGGTGTAGAGGCTGGGCCCGCCCAGTTCGAAGGTGCGGCCCGCCGCATCGACGCGGGTCACGCCGCGCGCGATGGCTTCGGCGACGTCGCCGACATAGACCGGCTGGAACTTGGTCTCCCCGCCGCCGATCAGCGGCAGGACCGGCGACATCGTCGCCATGGCGGCGAAGCGGTTCAGGAAGCCGTCGCCAGCGCCGAACACCAGCGACGGGCGCAGGATCACCGCGTCGGGATAGACGGCGCGCACCGCCCCTTCGGCCTTGGCCTTGGTGCGGCCGTAGGCCGAGGGACTGGCGGCGTCGGCGCCGATGGCCGATATCTGGACCAGACGCTGGACGCCCGCCGCCCTGGCGGCCGAGGCGATGGTCGCCGCCGCCTGGGTATGGACGGCGTCGAAGCCGCGCTTGCCGCCCGCGTCGTGCAGGACGCCGACCAGATTGACCACGGCGTCCGCGCCGCGCACGGCGGCGGCCACGTCCTCGGCGCTGGTGATGTCGCAGCGCATGAACTGAATCTGGCCCGGATCGCCCAGCGGCTGGATCTCGATGGCCAGGACCGGGTTGCGCACGGCCACGCGAATACGCCAGCCGCGACGCGCCAGGGCGCGCACCGCCTGCGACCCGATAAAGCCCGATCCTCCGAAGAGAGTCACGACGCCGGGGGCGAGGTCAGCCATGGGGAAAGCTCCAGTCGAAATCCGTGTCGGCGGGATAGACGATAGGGCGCCGCACCGCAACGCGGGCGTTCACGGCGACGCTGGCGATCCGCCCGTCGCCGCCCATCTGATACGGATGAAGCTTTTCACCATCGGTTACGAAGGCGCGACCCAGGCGGAGGTGATTGCGCGCTTGAAGACGGCGGGGGTCGAGACCCTGGTCGATGTCCGCGCCGTCGCCGCCTCACGCCGGGCCGGCTTTTCCAAGACGATCCTGGGCGAGAGCCTGAAAGCCGAAGGGATCGACTATGTCCACCTGCGCGGCCTGGGCACGCCCAAGGCCGGCCGCGACGCCGCGCGCAAGGGCCGGATCGCCGAGATGCGCACCATCTTCGCCGATCACCTGGCCGAGCCTCAGGCCCAGATGGAATACGAGCGGCTGAAGGCGCTGGCGGGCGAGAAACGCGTGGCCCTGCTGTGCTTCGAGGCCGACCACGCCGGCTGCCACCGCGCCGTCCTGGCCGAGCGGCTAGCGGCCGAGGACGGCGCGACGGTGGTCAACCTATAGGATCAGAACCGGGCAGCCCCGAGCCCTCTCCTCCCCATGAAATGGGGAGGTGGCGCGGCGCGCCTTCGCGCCGTGACGGAGGGGCTATTCGACGCCTCGCAGGCGTCCGTGGGACTTCAAGAGCCCCTCCACCACGCTGCGCGCGGTCCCCCTCCCCGCTTCGCAGGGAGGAGACCATCTCACTTACGGACGGCCGACCAGTTCGTCGACCGAACCGCTGGTCACCGGGTGATACAGAGGCCGGGCCTCGGCGTAGATGCGGCGGGCGATGGGGCGGCCCCAGTCGCCTTCGTTCCACAGGGTCTGGAACAGGGGCAGGACGAATTTGCGGCGGCCCTGGCTGGTCAGGAAGGTCTCGGCCGTGGCGATGGCGGGCTGATAGCGGTGGGCCAGGGCGATCTGAAGCCAGCCGAACGTCAGTTCGCTGTTGCCCTCGTTGGCCAGGTTCAGGGTGCGCTCCAGATCGGCCAGCTGCGCATTGGTCAGCCAGTCGGCGCCGGCAGCCATGCCCTCGGGACGCCAGCCCAGGAAACGCTGGCGCTGCTGGGTGTTCCAGTCGGCCCACGGAATGGCCGAGGCCGGGCCCTTGTCCTTGAAGAAGGCGACGGCGGCGGCGTCCACGGGCGTGAAGGCGTTCGACACCGGGGCCACGGCGTTCGACGGCAGGCCGGGCTGATAGACCCAGTTGTCGAGCTGCAGTTCGGATTCCAGCGCCGCGTCGCCCTGCACCAGATTGGTGCGGATGTCGTCCAGGAACATGGCCGTGGTCATCGGGCGATAGGCGTTGCGGTCGAAATAGCCGCGCAGCCAGGCGTCGAACTTATCGCGCCCGACGACGCGCTCGATGGTGCGCAGGAAGGCCGAACCCTTGTCATAGGCGATGGTGTTCATGCCGTCGTCGGGGTCGCGACCCATCAGGTCCAGGTGCAGACGCGTGTCGTCGGCCGGCAGGGACTTCAGCTCGTCCTGAAGCCCGTCCCAGCTCAGCACCTGTTCCTGAACCGCGCGGTCATAGCCGTAGACCGACTCCATGATCCGGTTCTCGAAATAGGTGGTGAAGCCCTCGTTCAGCCAGAAGTCGTTCCAGGTCGCGTTGGTCACCAGATTGCCCGACCAGCTGTGCGCCAGTTCGTGCGCCACCAGGGACACCAGCGACTGGTCGCCGGCGATGATGGTCGGTGTGGCGAAGGTCAGTTTGGGGTTTTCCATCCCGCCGAACGGGAAGCTGGGCGGCAGGACCAGCAGGTCGTAGCGGCCCCAGCGGTAGGGGCCGTACAGCTTCTCGGCCGCGTCCACCATTTCGGCGGTCGGCTCCAACTCGGCGGCGGCGGCGCGCAGGCGGCTGGGCTCGGTCCAGACCCCGGTCCGCTCGTCGAAGGGCGCGAAGGCGATGTCGCCGACGCCGATGGCGATCAGATAGGGCGGGATCGGATTGTTCATCCGGAAGCGCCAGGACTTCATTCCGTTTGCGGCCGGCTCGCCCTTGGGCGTCAGCTGGTCGGCGCTCATGACCACGGTCAGGTCGGCGGGCGCGGTGATGCGGGCCGAATAGGTCTGACGGATGCCGGGGCTGTCCTGGGTCGGAACCCAGGTGCGGGTCAGGATGGCCTGGCCCTGGCTGAACAGATAGGGTTTCTGGCCGCCCGCCGTCTGGGTCGGGTTCAGCCATTGCAGGGCCGCCGCGTCGGGACGGGTCGAATAGCGGACCGTGATCTTGCGCCGTTCATTGGCGGCGAATGCCGGGAAATAGACGGTCAGGGGCTGGCCCTTGATGGCGTCGTTTTCGCCGACAACATAGCGCAGGGGCTGACCCGCGGCGTCGCGCACATCCTGGATGTCCAGGTTGCGGATATCCAGGATCACCTCATTGGCGCCGGCGACCGCCAGGATGTCCAGGGTCGCCGTGCCCGACAGGGTCTTGGCCTCGAAGTTCGCGGTCAGGTCCAGGGCCACATCGACGACGCGGGCGATCTCGGGCCGTGCGTAGGTGTGGCTGTCGATCGCGTCCGGGCCGGGCGCCGGGGCGATGGCGGGCGGCGCCAGGGAAGCTCCGGTCGTGGTGGAGCAGGCGCTCAGCCCCATTGCGGCGGCAAGGGCGAGGGCGGAGACGAGACCGAGAGCTTTGCGCTTCATCGAGGCTTTCCTGGGCTGACCGTAACGATTGGCCGGAGAACGCGCGGAAACGCCGAAAAGATCAAGTCTCGCTATAGGCTTGAACGACCGGCGGCAGATGGTGGGCCCGGAACAGTCGTCCCCGCTCGGCGAACAGCACCCAGCCTAGGGCGATCAAACCAAAGACGGTGAAGCCCACCGACATGGGTATGGTCGTGCCGTTGAACTGCTGACCCACTGCAAAGCCCAGCAGCGAGCCGACGATGGTGGAGATGAAGCCCTGGATCGAGGCGGCGGTGCCGGCGATCTTGCCCATCGTCTCCATGGCCATGGCGCCGAAGTTGCCGGCCAGCAGGCCGAAACAGAACATGGTCAGGGTCTGCAGCACGGCGAAGGTCCAGATCGATTCATGTCCGCTGATCGCCACGCCGGCATGGACGGCGGAGATGGCGGTGAAGCCGATCAGGGCCGTGTGCGAAATCTTGCGCGACCCCAGTTTCACCACCAGCCGCGCATTGACGATGGAGGCCACGGCGATGCCGCCCGCGATCAGGGCGAAGATGGCCGGAAACGCCGCCTCGGCCTGGAAGACATCGGCGAAGATCTGCTGCGACGAGTTGATGAAGCCGAACAGAGCCCCGGTGATGGCCGTCATGGCCAGGGTGTAGCCGACGGCCGTGCGGTCGGTCAGGGCGATCTTGTAGGCCGCCGTCAGACGCTTGAACTGGATCGGCAGACGATCCTCGGGCTTCAGCGTCTCGGGCAGGCGCAGGGTCGCCCAAACGATCAACGCCACGCCGATCAGGCCCAGGCCTGCGAAGATCCAGCGCCACGGCCCGACCAGCATGATCAGTTGCCCCAGCGACGGCGCCAGGATCGGCACGCCCAGGAAGACCAGGAAGCTGAAGGACATGACCCGCGCCATGGTGCGGCCCTCGTAGCGGTCGCGCACGATGGACACGGCCAGCACGCGGGTGCAGGCGCTGCCCAGCCCCTGGCCGATACGCGCCAGGATCAGGGTGTCGAAGGTCGGCGCCAGGGTCGCCAGCAGGCTGAACACCACATAGACGCCCACGCCGAACAGCAGGACGGGCTTCCTCCCAAACCGGTCCGCCAGCGGGCCGTAGAACAGCTGGGCCCCGCCGAACCCGAGCAGATAGGCGGTCACCACCCACTGGCGGTCGTTGTCGGTCGCCACATTCAGGTCCGCGCCGATGTGCGGCAGGGCCGGCAGCATCGAGTCGATCGCCAGGGCGTTCAGCGCCATCATCAGGGCGATGAGACAGACGAACTCGACGAAGCCGAGCTCCTTCTTGGCGGGCGCTGACGCGAGGGAAGAAGACATTTGGGCCAGATGCGCCGTCAGGCGCCGATCTGCAACCGTCGCCCTGTCATAAATTGCTGCAATGCAGCGATACCGAGGTTGAACGCCAGGCGCCTCGCCAAAGCCAAGAAGCTTCGCTAGAGGAAGTCATGACAGAACAGATGACAGCACAGGCGGCGCTGGACCGCCTCGAAACCCTCTACACCCAATCCGTGACCAACCTGCGCGACGCCGTGCGGGATTTCGTCAACACCGGCGCGCGGCCCGATCCGCTGAAACGCGCCGAAGGGGTGTTCGCCTATCCCGAACTTCGCATCCGCTGGGACGGGGATCGCCCCCAGGACCTGGAGCCGCGCGCCTACGCCCGGCTGTCGAAACAGGGAACCTACGCCACCACCATTACGCGGCCTGACCTGTTCCGCCCCTATCTGACCGAACAGCTGGGCCTGCTGGAGCAGGAATATAATGCGACCTTCGAGGTCGCGGTGTCCAAGCAGGAGATCCCCTTCCCCTATGTGACGGACGGGCTGGAGGTCGCGCTGGACCGGTCGATGACGGCCGCCCTGGCGCGCTGGTTCCCGACCACCGATCTGGCCCATATCGGCGACGAGATCGCAGACGGCCTGTTCGAGATGGGCGGCGACTTCCCCCTGTCGCACTTCGACGGCTTGCGGACCGACTTCTCGCTGGCGCGGCTGAAACACTACACCGGCACGCCGGTGGATGACGTTCAGTCCTATGTCCTGTTCACCAACTACAATCGCTATGTCGACGAGTTCGTGCGCTGGGCCATCGAACAGCTTCAGACGCCGGGCTCGCCGTATGAGACCCTGTCCTGCGCCGGCGGCGTGGTCATCACGCGCGACACGCCCAACCCCGAGGCGGCGATCAGCGACACGGCCTGGAAGAAGCACCAGATGCCGGCCTATCACCTGACCGCGCCGGGCCATAAGGGCGTGACCCTGGTCAACATCGGCGTCGGCCCGTCCAACGCCAAGACGATCACGGATCACCTGGCCGTCACCCGCCCGCACGTCTGGCTGATGATCGGTCACTGCGGGGGCTTACGCGCCAGCCAGACCATCGGCGACTATGTCCTGGCCCACGCCTATCTGCGCGACGACCATGTGCTGGACGCGGTCCTGCCGCCGGACATCCCGATCCCGTCGATCGCAGAGGTCCAGCGCGCCCTTTACGACGCCACCAAGTCGGTCAGCGGCATGCCGGGCGACGAGGTCAAGCTGCGCCTGCGCACCGGCACCGTGGTCACCACCGACGACCGGAACTGGGAGCTGCGCTATTCCAAGTCGGCGCTGCGCTTCAACCAGAGCCGCGCCGTCGCCATCGACATGGAAAGCGCCACCATCGCCGCGCAAGGGTATCGGTTCCGCGTCCCCTACGGGACGCTGCTTTGCGTGTCGGACAAGCCGCTGCACGGCGAGATCAAGCTGCCGGGTCAGGCCAACCGCTTCTACGAAGGCTCGATATCCGAACACCTTCAGATCGGCATCCAGGCCGTGGACCTGATGCGCAAGGAAGGCCCGCGCCTGCACTCGCGCAAGCTTCGCGCCTTCGACGAGCCGCCGTTCCGGTGATCACGACCGTCTCCTCCCCACTTGTGGGGAGGGGGACCGCGCGAAGCGTGGGGGAGGGGCTCTTAAAGTCCCACAAGCGCCTGCGATGCGGTGAGAACCCCTCCGTCACGGCGCGAAGAGCGCCGCGCCACCTCCCCATAAAATGGGGAGGAGACAGGTTCAAATCGCCGCCTTCTCCAGCGCGCCCGGCTCGACAGGGCTGGGCGCGGTGGCGGCCTTTCGAGTGTCCTGACGACGGGGCAGTCGCCAGATCTGGTGGGAGCGATAGCTTGAGCCATCCCAGGCCAGGGCCGTGACCGTGATGGTCTTGGCGTCCCAGTCGATCTGGTTGAAGCCTGGCGGCGCCCCCCGCTCGCGGTGCGACAGGGTCCCGCATCCGACGGCGTAGGAGCAGCGGTCGGCCAGCGGGATCGGCATGGCGAAGGGGACATGGACGTGGCCCGTCATGATCAGATCGACGCCGGCCTCGGCGAAGATCAGCGCGGCCTCGTCGCCGCGCTTGACGTCGCCGGTCATCGGCGTGCCGACCATTTCGATCAGCGGATGGTGGCAGGCCAGGATTCTCAGCGTGCCGATCGGCGCCTGGCGCAACGCCTCGGCCGCGCGCCGCGTCTGATCCAGGTCGATGACGCCCTTGGACCAGTTGGGTCGCGCCTGCCAGCCGCGCGCCGTGACCACGCCACGCACCATGACGTCCTTGCCCAGGAACTGACCGTCATGCGCCGGAAAGCCCGTCGCGGTCTCGAACGCGCGCCACGGATGAAGCACCCGCGCGACGGCGTCCCAATAGGGCACGTCGTGATTGCCAACGATGACGAAGCGCGGTTCGGGCATGGCCCGCATCCATTCGCCGGCGGCCGTGAACTCGTCCGGGAACCCTTTCTGGGTGATGTCGCCGGTGATCAGCACCAGGTCGTTGGGCGTGGCGTGGGCGTATTCCAGGGCGGCGGCGCAGGCGTGTTTGTGTTCGCAACCGAAGTGAACGTCGGAAAACTGGAGAATACGACCCACTAGATGCTGTCCTCGGCCGAAGGCGGCCGTGGCGCCAGGGCCTTGAAGGCCTTGGGCACGAAGCGGATGACGGCCTCGGGCTTGAGCAGCAGCGGCTCGCCGTCGATCACGGCGGGGATCTTGGAGCGCGCGCGCACCTCGATCAGCTTGGCCGGCCGGGTCGAGACGGCCGGGTCCTGGCGCCAGTCGCTGAACAGGGCCGTGGCGGCGAGACGGAAGGCCTGGGTCGTGTCGCTGGGGTCCATGGCGGCCGCCTCCAGTCCAATGGGATCTTCCATCGCCTTGGAGATCATCGGGCTGATGAGCACAAGCGCCTCGGTGCGCCGTTTCTCGCCGCCGTCCAGGCTGAAGCGCAGCCGACCCGAGAAGGCGCGTTTCAACGCCCGCCGCCCATATTGCCAGGCCAGCTTGATCTTGCCGGTCCGCATGGCCTCGCGCGCCGGCGCCCACAGGGCGGGCGACCCCAGGATGGCCGCGCAGTAGAAATATTCGCCCTGGACCTCGCCGCCCGAGACGGCCTGGGGCTCGCCCTCCTCCAGCGCGCGCTTCAGGGCCAGCTTCCAGTCGGCCGTGCCATACAGCGCCTTGGGCAGCATATTCATGGTCCCGCCCGGCAGGGGGGCGATCATCGGACCGTTGGGGCTGGCCTTGGACGCCACCGAGCGTGCGGTGCCGTCCCCGGCCAGGACGAAGATCACGTCGGGTTTGGCGGCGAAGGCGTCGGCGATGATCTGATCGAAGTTGCCGCCCTCGAACGTCATGACCTGCGCCTTCAGATCATAGCCGGCCAGGATCGCCTCGGCCTCGTCGGCGGCGCGCGGCCCGACGCTGCCCGAGAGGGGATTGACCAGCATCACGGCGTGTTTCAGCGCCGCGTGAGGCGTCAACGCAGGCCGTTCGGCGGCGTCGGGGTTCGATAGGGAGACGTCTGTCATGGCGGCCGAACGCCTCGAAGCCACACCGCGTTCCGCACAAGCGTGACCATATTCTGTCTAGTGTTCGGGGAACCCAAGCTGCACCGATACGTTTGGGGCTTAGGGGCAGACACCCAGGGACAAAGGATTTCACCATGAACAAGGCGATTATCGCGATTGCCGGCGCCGGCCTTCTGGCTTCGGCCTGCGCTAGCGACCCGTACGGCTATAACAACGGCGGCACCAACCAGACCGTTCGCCAAGGCGCCATCGGCGCCGGCCTCGGCGCTGTCGCCGGCGCCATCATCGGCAACAACGTCGGCGGCGGCAACGCAGCCACCGGCGCCCTGATCGGCGGCGCCCTGGGCGGCGCAGCCGGCGCGGTCCGCGGTTCCAACCAGGATCGCAACAACCAGCAGCGCTACCGCGACAATCAAGGTCGTTACTATTACTGCTACGATAATCGCCAGGACGAGTGCTACTGGGACAACGGTCAGCGCCGTTATTGATCACTGATCAGATGCCGGTCGCGAAAGTCAGCGACCGGCGCTAGGTTGAAGGGGCGGCTTGTCGAAGGACGGGCCGCCTCTTTTGCGTAATGGGCCGGCGAAGCCGGGGAGGGCTGTGATGAAGCGATCGACTGGGCTGGCGATGCTGGCGATGGGACTGCTGGCGGCGTGCGCGCCGACGCCGAAGCGGACGGCGCTGGTGGTCGGGGAATCGCCCTGCGTCTCGGGCCGGTTCGACGTCTATTTCGTGGAGAACCAGGCGCGACTGACCGACGCCGCCACGGTGTTGCTGCAGACCGCCGCCGAAAAGGCCAAGGAATGCCGCGTGAACCATGTTCGGGTGCTGGGCCTGGCCGATGCGACCGGCACGGTCGAGGCCAATCTGAGCCTGTCGCAACGCCGTGCGCTTGCCGTGGCCGACGCTTTGACCCGCGCGGGCATGCCGGCGCCGGCTTTTGAAGTGAACGCCGCCGGCGATGCGGGCGCCGTCAACGCCTCGGGCGCGGACGAACTGCTGCGCCGCCGCGCCGAGGTGTTCATCGAGACCTCGCCGCGTTGATCTGCGCGCCAGAACTGCGGCGATGAGGTGATGGCGCGGGGGCGACCGAGGGACTAGGTTGCGGCCGCCTCCAACGTCGGAAATCGCCCTTTGCGTCCCCTCGTCTTTCTCGCCGGTCTGTTGCTGTGCCTGCTGTCGCTCTCGACGGTTCAGGCCCAGCCGGTCCAGAGCCAGCCTTCCGGCCTCGTCGCCTTCGGCCCGCAAAGGACCGCGCGGATCGAGGCCGAACTGGTCCCGATGTCGCAGTGGGTCGCGCCTGGTTCGACCACCGTGGTCGCCGTGCGCCAGAAGATCGCGCCGGGCTGGCACACCTATTGGCGCAATCCGGGCGACAGCGGCGGGGCGACCAGCCTGGTCTGGACCCTGCCCGACGGCGTCACGGCCGATCCGATCCTGTGGCCCCTGCCCAGCCGCCAGCGGCTGATGAGTCTGATGAACTACGGCTATTCGGGCGCGGTCCTGCTGCCCGTGCCAATCCATGTACCGGCGTCAGCGCGGCCGGGCGAGGTGCTGACCCTGACGACGGACGTGCTGTTCCTGGTGTGCAGCGACCAGATGTGCGTGCCCGAGCCGCTGACCCTGTCGCTGGCCCTGCCGGTGCGCGACGGCGCCGCGCCGCTGGCGAAACCGTGGGGCGGCGACATCGAACGGCTGGTCGAGACCGCGCCGCGCCCGGCCGGCATCGAGGCGCGCGTCACGGCCGAAGCCGGCAAGCTGACCCTGACCGCGACGGGCGGACCTCTGGCCGGCGCGGACATCGGCCAAGTCTATTTCTACCCCTATGAGGGCGGACGGATCGACCATGCCGCCGCCCAGCCGGGAACCCGAGGCCCCAACGGCGTGAGCGTGACGCTGACCTCCGGTCGAGAGGCGGCGTCTTCGCCCCTGAGCGGCGTCCTGGCGACCGACAAGGGCGCGTGGGAAATCACGGCCCAGCCCGGTGCGCCGCTGGCGGGCGCGCAGGGACAGGGCGCATTGGCGCCGCTGGACGAGGCGACATCGGCGCCGGCCAGGACAGGCGTGCTGGTCTTTCTCCAGGCCCTGGGTCTGGCCCTGCTGGGCGGGTTGGTGCTGAACCTGATGCCCTGCGTCTTCCCCGTCCTGGCGATGAAGGCGGCGTCGCTGTCGGCGGCGGCGCACGATCCAGCGCGGGCGCGGCGCGACGGCCTGGCCTTCACCGCCGGGGTGCTGGTCAGCTTCCTGGTGCTGGCGGGGGCGCTGCTGGCGCTGAGGGCGGCGGGTCAGGCGATCGGCTGGGGGTTCCAGCTTCAGTCGCCGGGCGTGGTCGCGGCCCTGGCCCTGGTCATGCTGCTGGTCGGGCTGAACCTGTCGGGCGTCTTCCATGTCGGGGCGGGGATGCAGAACGCCGGGTCGGGGCCGCTGTCGCGCCTGCCCGGAGCGGCGGGCGCCTTCTTCACCGGAGTTCTGGCCGTGGTGGTCGCGGCGCCCTGCACCGCGCCCTTCATGGCGGCGGCCCTTGGCGCGGCCCTGGTCCTGCCCTGGCCTATGGCCTTGGCGGTCTTCCTGATGCTGGGGCTGGGTCTGGCCCTGCCCTATCTGGCGATCAGCCTGTCGCCGGGCCTGCTGTCGCGCCTGCCCCGGCCGGGCGTGTGGATGGAGCGGCTCAAGGGCCTGCTGGCCTTTCCCATGTACGGGGCGGCGCTGTGGCTGTTGTGGGTGTTCACGCGACAGGGCGGGGTCGATGCCCTGGGTCTGCTGCTGACGGCGGCGCTGCTGCTGGCCTTCGCCGCCTGGCTGCTGGGTCTGGCCCAGGCCGCCCGCCAGCGAGGCGAGCGGCCCGTGCTGGCCACGATCTGCGCGACCGTCGCCGGCGTCATGGCCATTGGGTTGGCGGGCGCTGCAGCGGGCGCCGCGCGCGAGGCCGACGCCGCGCCCCAGGGCGAGAGCGGCGCGCTCGCCGCCCAGCCCTGGTCGGCGGCGGCGGTGGCCCAGGCGACGGCGGCGGGACGGCCGGTGCTGGTCAACCTGACCGCCGACTGGTGCGTGACCTGCAAGATCAACGAGCGTGCGGCCCTGTCTTCGCCCCGCGTCGCCAAGGCGATGACGCAGGCGAACGCGGCCTATCTGGTCGGCGACTGGACCCGCCGCGACGATGCCATCACGCGCGAACTGCAAGCGCACGGCCGTTCGGGGGTGCCGCTGTATCTGCTGTATCGCCCAAGTCAGGCCGAGCCGGAAATCCTGCCGCAACTGCTGACCGAGGGCGTCGTGATCGACGCGCTGGAGAATTAGACGGCCAAGTCGAAGGTCATTCCAAACGTCCGTCACCCTCGGGTTCGTCCCGAGGGTCCACCTTCAGGCGTGCTCGACCGCAAGGTGTTTCAGAATGCAGTCTGACCCGTCGGCTGCTGAGTCCGAACAACCGTAGGCCCTCGGGACGAGCCCGAGGGTGACGGAGTTGTAGGTTAGGATCAGCTCAGGAAGCGCTGTACCGCCGCCAGGAAGCGCTGCGGCTGTTCGATCATCACCTGGTGCTGGGCGCCTTCGATTCGCTCGAACCGGGCGGTGCGCGGCAGGCCCTGGAAGCCGTAGCGATACAGGCCCTCCAGCCGATTGCGGGGACTGTCGGCGTCGCGGGTCCAGCCATAGACCACAGTCACCGGGGCGTTGATCTGGGACAGGCGCGGGCGCAGGTCCACAGTCAGGGCTTCATACAGCCCCTGGGCCAGGACGCGCCGGTCGCCGCCCTGAAGGCCCAGCCCCTGGAACACCATGTCGCCGGCCAGACCCATATCGACGCCAAAGGCCGCGACCTGGGACTTGAGCGCCTGGTCGCCGAACAGCAGCAGGGCCTGATAGCCCAGCCGGGCCAGGGGCTCGATCTGGGCCGAGGTGGCGCGGGCGTCCACCAGAGACGGGAAGAAGGGCGAGGAATCGACCACCATCACCCGCCCGATCCGTTCACCCATGTCAGCGGCGACGCGCAGGGCGATCTGACCGCCCAGCGAATGGCCGATCACGGCGGGGCGGTCGATCCGCTGCTCGCGGATATAGCGTTCGATCTCGCTGGCGGCCGGACCGGCGAGGCCGCCGCCGACATTGTCCCCGATGTCGGTTTCGCCGAAGCCGCGCACGGTGACCAGATGCACGCGGTAGCGGTCGTCCAGCCGATCCGCCGTCGAGCGCCAGGCCGATCCTGTCGAGCCCAGGCCGGGGATGAAGATGATGTCCGGCCCGGTCCCGCGCGTCTCGACGATGATGCGGCTGGAACTGAAGGCCGGCGCCTGTACCGGCAGCCGACCCTGAACTTGAGCTTGAACCTGGGCCTGGGCCTGGGCCGCAGGGACGAAAACGAACAGGGTCGCGACAAGCGAAACGAAGAGACGGATCATCATTCGCCCCTAACGCCCGATCACGGCGATCGGTTGACGGCGCGCTTGCGGCTTATCGCCCCTTGAAGTCCGGTTTGCGCTTTTCGACGAAGGCGGACATGCCCTCCTTCTGGTCCTCGAAGGCGAACAGGGAGTGGAACAGGCGGCGTTCGAACTGGACCCCTTGCGTCAAGGTGGTCTCCAGCGCAGCGTTGACCATTTCCTTGTTCGCCATCACGGCGAGCGGGCTTTGCGAGGCGATCCTGGCGGCGATCTTGCGCGTCTCGTCCATCAGGGCGTCGTGCGGGAAGACGCGGGAAGCGAGGCCGGCGCGTTCCGCCTCGGTCGCGTCCATCATGCGGGCGGTCAGGACCATGTCCATGGCCTTGGACTTGCCCACCAGACGGGTCAGGCGCTGCGAACCGCCGATGCCGGGGGCGACGCCGAGGTTGATCTCGGGCTGGCCGAACTTCGCCTTGTCCGAGGCGACGATGAAGTCGCACAGCATGGCCAGCTCGCAACCGCCGCCCAGGGCGAAACCGTTGACGGCGGCGATGATCGGCTTCCTGAAACGGGTGATGCGGTCGTGGCCGAGGGCGAAATAGTTGCCCGTGTACATCTGGGCATAGGTCTGATCCGCCATCTCCTTGATGTCGGCGCCGGCGGCAAAGGCCTTTTCGCCCGAGCCGGTCAGGATGAGGCAGCGTACGCTGTCGTCGTGCTCGACACTGTCGAGGAAGTCGGCGAGGTCCTTGAACAGGGCCGAGTTCAGGGCGTTCAGCGCCTCGGGCCGGTTCAGGGTCACCACCGCATAGCCGTCGGCGTGGCGTTCGATCAGCAGGTTGGAATAGGTGTCGGCCATGGTCGGTCTCCTTTGACGGCGGTCATACAGGCGCAGAGCCCGACGATCTAGCGGCGCGGCATCAGCGCCAGGGTCAGGCCCGCCCGCACCAGTTCGGCGACGACCACCATGGCCAGCAGCAGATTGGCGGCGATCACCTGACCCCGCGCGCCCGACAGGTCCAGCGTCCAGCCGAAGACGGACGACAGGGCCAGAACCAGGGCCGAGAGCAGGATCAGCCCGACCAGCAGCATCAGGGCGACATGCCCCGCCTTCAGCGCCGCCTGAAGCGTCGGCCCCTCGTCCAGCACGCGGGCGCGGCGGCGGAACAGGCGCGCGATCAGCCCGGTGGCGGCGGCCTCGGCCACAGCGGCGACGATCAGGGCGGCGACGAACCACCAGACCAGACCGCCCAGGTCCCCGGCGCGCAGCCCCTGAACGAAGTGAAGGAAATAGGCGCCCCAGACCAGGACGCCGACCACCAGACTGATCCACAGATGGATCTTGCGCATCGCTCAGCCCTCCAGCCCGACCATGGCGGCCAGCTTCTGCACCGTGTTCCAGTTTCGGCCGGTGCCGGCGCCGATCAGGCGCGGCTGGGCCTTTTCCGCCATTTTCGACCGACCCAGGCCGTCGGGATGCCAGAAGAACAGGTCGCCGCCGACAGGCTCGATCCGTTCGTCGCCGGCCGCAAAGCCGCGCAGCGCCTCGACCGCGCCGTCCTTGATCCCCGCCTTCATCACCATGACCAGCAGTTTGGAGCCGTCGAGACCGGCCTCGTCCGCAAACGGATTGGCAGCCATCAATGCCGCCCATTGCACAGGCGTGCGTACGATCACGTCGATGGGGCGGCCGAAATGGGCGGCGATCCCCTGCTCCAGCCGCGCCTCGACATCGGCCGGTTCGGCGTCGCTCTCGACCACCAGATTGCCGCTGGCCAGCAGGGTGCGGGGATGGGCGAAGCCGGACGCGACGGCGATGACCTTGAGCTCGGCCATCGGAACCTTGACCCCGCCGACATTGACGCCGCGCAACAGACAGATGCGGTCGCTCATGGCGTCACGCCTTCTGGCAGGAGGGGCAGTAGAAGGTGGAGCGGCCGCCCTGGACGATGCGGGCGACGACGCCGGTGCATTTGTCGCCGCGACACGGCTCGCCCTCGCGGCCATAGACGTCGAACCGATGCTGGAAATAGCCCTGGCCGCCCTCGGCGTTGGCGAAGTCGCGCAAAGTCGAGCCGCCCGCCGCGATGGCGTCGTCCAGCACGTTGCGGACCTCGGTCGCCAGGCGTTCCAGCCGCGCCTTCGACACCTTGCCGGCCGCGACCAGGGGCGAGATGCGCGCGCGGTAAAGCGCCTCGCACACATAGATATTGCCCAGGCCGGACACGATCCGCTGGTCCAGCAGGCTGACTTTGATGTTCTGCTTCTTGCCCGCGAACGCCTCGACCAGATGCGCGCCGGAAAAACCGTTGCTGAGGGGTTCGGGGCCCAGGCCGGCGAACCAGGGATGGGTCTCGACCTTGTCGGTGGGGATCAGGCCCATGAAGCCGAACCGGCGGGCGTCGGCATAGCCGATGCGGGTCGCCGCCCCATCGCGGATGGCGCAGCCGCTGAAATGCTCGTGCTTTCCGGCGATGGGCGCCGCCTCCTCGAACTCGCCCAGCAGGGTTCCGTCCAGGGTGAAGCGGCCGGTCATCCCTAAGTGCGTGATCCAGGTCTCGCCGGTCGACAGCGGCATGAGCAGATATTTGGCCCGGCGATCGATCCGCTGGACCGTCACCCCCTCCAGCCGTTCGACGAACCGCTCGGGGAAGGGAAAACGCAGGTCAGGCCGGTTGATCCTGACCCGCGACAGCCGCGCGCCCTCCAGCACCGGCGTCAGGCCGCGTCGGACGGTTTCGACCTCGGGAAGTTCAGGCATGAGCGGTCCTAGCCCGCCCGTGCGGCCCCGCCAAGCCAGGTCGCACATCATGGGGTCGTCGCAAGATCGACACGGCGCCGACACGCCTAGAGGGCATGGAGGGCGGACGACGATCCGGGGGGACGATCATGACGGACTTCACCGCCGACGCCATCCCGCCGACCCTGCGAAAGCCTGTCGCCTTTCGATGGCGGATACGGCCGTCCAGCGAGGAGACGGCCATCCTCGCCGCCGCCGCCATCGTGGCACTGAGCGCCGCCTTTTTGCTGTTCCCCGGCGTGGACCTGGCGGTCAGCGGCCTGTTCCACCGGACGCAGGACGGCTTTTATCTGTCCCACGATCCGATGCTGCGCGCCCTGCGCAAGAGCTCAACCCTGGTGATGTCGCTGATGCTGCTGGCGGCGATTGGACGGTGGGTCTGGCGGTTGCTGCGGCGGCGAAAGGCCGATCTGGCGGGGCGCAGGGCCCTGTTCGTGATCGCGGGTCTGGCCCTGGGGCCGGGACTGGTGGTCAACGGCCTGTTCAAGGACATCTGGGGTCGGGCGCGACCGATCGACGTGCGGGTCTTCGGCGGCGACGAGCGCTTCACCGCCGCCTGGCTGCCCAGCACGGCGTGTCAGTCCAACTGTTCCTTCATCTCGGGCGAGGGGGCGGGCGCGGCCTGGATGGTGGCGGCGGCTTTGGTGCTGGTGCCGCGTCGCTGGCGGCCCGTCGCGGGCGGGCTGGCCCTGGCCTATGCCGTCAGCCTGTCGGCCAACCGCATCGTCTTCGGCGGCCATTTCCTGTCGGACGTGCTGCTGTCGTGGGCGGTGACGGCCCTGGTGCTGGCCGTGCTTTATCGCGGCCTGAAGATCGCCTCGGCGGCGCTTCGACGGCGCAAGCTCCGTGTCCTGAACATCGCGATCGCCTGAGACCCGTTGCCGCCTGCGACATAATGCGCTTACGTCCGCGCGAACGTGGGAATTCGCAGATGACAGACGCCGCCGCCGCCCCCAAGGGTCGGCTTGAACTGACGCTTCGCGCCCTGGTGCTGGGCGTTTTGCTGGCGGTGGTCTTCACCGCCGCCAACACCTACCTGGGCCTGAAGGTGGGTCTGACCTTCGCCTCGGCCATCCCGGCGGCGGTCATTTCGATGGCCATCCTGCGCGGGTTCCGCACATCGACCATCTGGGAGAACATGACCGTCCAGACCGTCGCCTCGGTCGGCGGCGCCATGAGTTCGATCATCTTCGTCCTGCCCGGCCTGGTGATGATCGGCTGGTGGCTGGAGTTTCCGTTCTGGGAATCGACGCTGATCTGCATCTTCGGCGGCATTCTGGGCGTGACCTTCTCGATCCCGCTGCGACGCGCCCTGGTGACCAACGGCGGCCTGCCCTATCCCGAAGGCGTCGCCGCCGCCGAGGTGCTGAAGGTCGGCTCGCGCGGCGCCGAACAGACCGAAAGCGCCGTGCGCGAGAACAAGTCCGGCCTGTGGGTCGTGGTCGCCGGCGCCGTGGTGTCGTCGGGCTACGCCCTGCTGGTCGCCGGCCGTGTCTTTGCGGGCGAGGCGGCCAGGTTCTTCAAGCTTCCGGCCGCCCTGGGCGGCGGGGCCACCGGCGTCGGTTTCGGCATGCAGTTCGCCCTGTTGGGCGCCGGGCACCTGATCGGCCTGACGGTCGGCCTGGCGCAACTGTTCGGCCTGATCCTGGCCTGGGTCATCGCCGTGCCGATCCTGACCAGCCCGGACACTATCGCCTGGCTGACGACGCACGGCCTGCCCTCCATCGCCGCGACCCTGCCGGCCGGCACGCCTGCCGAGGAACTGGCCATGACGGTCTGGAGCCGCGAAGTGCGGTTCATGGGCGCCGGCGTCATCGGCGTGGCCGCGATCTGGACCCTGATCAAGCTGGCCGGCCCGCTGATCGGCGGCCTGACATCGGCCCTGGCGGCCCAGTCCAAACGTTCGCACGGCGAGGTGCTGGAACGCGCTGAACAGGACATTCCGATCAAGATCGTCGGCGCCGTCTCGGTCGCGGCCCTGATCGCCATCGCCGGACTGTTGACTTGGATCGCCCTGGCCTCGCCGACGCTGGCGGCGTCCGCGCCCCTCTTGGTCATCGGCGGCCTGGTCTATGTGGTGCTGATCGGTTTCGCGGTCGCCGCCATCTGCGGATATATGGCGGGCCTGATCGGATCGTCCAACAGCCCGGTGTCCGGCGTCGGCATCCTGGCCATCATCGTCGCCTCGCTGCTGATGCTGGGCGTGATGAAGATCGCAGGCGTGCCCGCCGACGGCTCCATCATCGCCTTCGCCCTGATCGTGACGGCGGTCGTCTTCGCCGTCGCCGTCATCGCCAACGACAACCTTCAGGACCTGAAGACCGGCCAGTTGGTCGACGCCACGCCGTGGCGCCAGCAGCTGGCCCTGATCGTCGGCGTCATCGCCGGCGCCCTGGTCATCCCCTTCATCCTGAACAAGCTGAACGGCGCCTTCGGGTTCGAGGGCGGCCCTCCCGGCATCGCCAACGAGCCGCTGGCGGCGCCTCAAGCCACACTGATCTCCGCCTTGGCGCGCGGCGTCATCGGCGGCGACCTGCGCTGGGACCTGATCGGCCTGGGCGCGGTGATCGGCGTGGTCATCATCGTGCTGGACGCCGTCGTATCCAAATCGACCAAGGGCAAGGTCAAGTTGCCGCCCCTGGCCGTGGGCATCGGCTTTTATCTGCCGGCGGCCGTGACGACCATGCTGGTCATCGGCGCCGTGGTCGGCTGGCTCTACGACAAGGCGGTCAAGACGACCCGGTTCGCCGACGTGGCGCGCCGCATGGGCGTGCTGCTGGCGTCCGGCCTGATCGTGGGCGAGAGCCTGTTCGGCGTCTTCTACGCCAGCGTCATCGTCGGCACGAACAGCGAAGCGCCCTTCGCCATGATCCCGGAAGGCTCCGGCTGGCCCGCCATGCTGGCCGGGATCGTCGTCTTCGCAGCGGCGGTGTTCGGGCTTTACAGCTGGACGCGCAAACGGGCCGAGAAGGTCTGAGCCTGACGTAAGATGACGCCTCTCCCTCCCCCTGCGGGGGAGGGTGGCTGAGCCGCAGGCGAAGCCGGGTGGGGGCGGCAGAGCGACGCCCCGCCGATCTGCTTTTGATCAGGCAAGTGCGTCCCTGCCGGGCCGCCCCCACCCCGTCGCTGCGCGACGACCCTCCCCGGAACGGGGAGGGAGAGTTTCTAGGCCGCCCGCGTCGCCACCATCATATAGTTGATGCCCGCGTCGTCGGTCTGGCTCCAGCGGTCGTTCAGCGGATCGTAGTTCAGGCCGTACGGCCCCTCGACCGTCACAGCCTCCTGCGACAGCATCAACCGTATCTCGTCGGGTTTCAGGAACTGACGCCAGTCGTGCGTCCCGGCCGGCACCCAGCGCAGGATGTATTCCGCCGCGACCTTGCCCAGGGCCAGGGATTTCAAGGTTCGGTTCAGCGTAGCGACCATCATGATCCCGCCGGGCCGGACCAGGCGCGAACAGGCGCGCACGAAGGCTTCAGGATCGGCGACGTGCTCGATCACCTCCATGGTCAGGACCACGTCGAACGGCCCAGCCCCCTCGGCCTCGATCTGTTCGACGGTTGCGGCGCGGTAGGCGATGTCCAACCCGACCATGTCGGCGTGCGCCCGCGCCGTGCCAATGTTCTCGGACGAGGCGTCGATGGCGGTGACGGCGAACCCCATCCGCCGCATCGGTTCGGCGATCAGTCCGCCGCCGCAGCCGACGTCCAGCAGGGTCAGGCCCTCGAAGGGCGCGCGCGCCTTGGGATCGCGGCCCAGGCGCGTGCAAAGCTGGTCGCGGATCAGGGCCAGACGCGCCGGATTGAACCGGTGCAAAGGCGCGAACGGCCCCTTTGCGTCCCACCATTCGGCCGCCTGGGCCGAGAACCGGGCCACGTCGGCGGGGTCGATCGATGCACCGAACGCGCCCTCGGACGAATTTTGCGAAAAACCATGCCCTTCGCGGGGTAGGCGAGACGGTGCGGCGTCGCTAGAAGCGGTCATGACGCGAGGGATGAACCTTCGCGCCCTTTCACGCAAGCAGGGGGCGGAACGCCACGATGACGCGGCCTGATTCTTCACGATCTGATACGACACGACTGGTGATGAAGTTCGGCGGCACCTCGATGGGCGACCTCGAACGCATTCGCCGTGCGGCGCGGATCGTCGCGGCAGAGGTTTCTGCAGGCAAGAAGGTCGCCGTCGTCGTCTCGGCCATGGCGGGCAAGACCAACGAACTGGTCGCCTGGACCGACGGCGCCGGTCCGGCGGCCTCGGGCCTGCCGCTCAGCGACGACGAATATGACGTGGTGGTCGCCTCGGGCGAACAGGTCACCTCGGGCCTTCTGGCTGCGACCCTGCGCAACATGGGTCTCAACGCCCGCTCATGGATGGGCTGGCAGGTGCCGATCATCACCGACGACGCCCACGCCCGCGCCCGTATCATCGACATCCCCGGCGAGAAGCTGGGCGCCGCCGTCGATTCGGGCGAGATCGCCATCGTCCCCGGTTTCCAGGGCGTGACGACGGACGGCAAGATCACCACCCTGGGCCGGGGCGGTTCCGACACCTCGGCGGTCGCCGTGGCGGCGGCCCTGGGCGCGCCGTGCGACATCTATACCGACGTGGACGGCGTCTATACGACCGACCCGCGCATCGAGAGCCGCGCGCGGCGCCTGGCCAAGGTGTCGTACGAAGAGATGCTGGAGATGGCGTCCCTGGGGGCCAAGGTGCTGCAGACCCGCTCGGTCGAGCTGGCCATGGCCAAGCAAGTCCCGGTGCGCGTGCTTTCAAGCTTTATCGAACCCGACGCAAATGGCGTCATGCCCGACAAGGGTGGAACCCTGATCTGCGACGAGGAGGAGATCGTGGAAAAACGTATCGTGTCCGGTGTGACCATGAGCCGTGACGAGGCCCGCATCACCCTGCTGGGCCTGTCCGACCGCGTGGACGCCCCCGCCGACGTCTTCACGCGTCTGGCCGAGGCCAACGTCAATGTCGACATGATCGTGCAGAGCCAGTCGCGCACGGCCGGCACCGTCAACCTGACCTTCACCACGGGCCGCCGCGACGCCGTGCGCGCCGCCGAGCTGATGACGGCCAGCCAGGCGCAACTCGGCTTCGAGGAGATCCGCATCGACGAGGACGTGGCCAAGGTCTCGGTCGTCGGCGTCGGCATGCGCAGCCATGCGGGCGTCGCCCAGCTGATGTTCCGGGCCCTGGCCGACAAGGGCGTCAAGTTCCAGGCCATCTCGACGTCGGAGATCAAGATCAGCGTGCTGATCGACGCCGCCTACGCCGAACTGGCGGTTCGGGCGCTGCATTCGGCTTACGGCCTGGACGCGGTATAGGTGATCTGAACAGGGCGCCTATATCCACGAAAAGGGCGCGGGAGACATGATGCCGGCAGGCGGCGCGATGACCAGGGGACCTCGGATCCTCCTGCGCCAGATCCGCGAGGCTCTGGGCGGGGCCGGCGCGGGCGCGACCCCGGCGCAGGACCGTCTGAACATGGTGGTCAGGATCATCGCCCGGTCGATGGTCGCCGAAGTCTGCTCCATCTATCTGCGTCGCGGTTCGGGCGAGCTTGAGCTGTTCGCCACCGAGGGCCTGAACCCCGACGCCGTCCACAATACCCGCCTGCGGCCAGGCGAGGGCCTGGTCGGCGAGGTGGCGCGGATGGCCCAGCCCATCAGCCTGTCGGACGCGCCCTCGCACCCGTCCTTCTCCTATCGACCGGAGACGGGCGAAGACCCCTATCACGCCTTCCTGGGCGCCCCCCTGCTGCGTGGTGGCCGGGCCATCGGCGTGCTGGTCGTCCAGAACCGCACCGAGCGGCGCTATGACGAGGAAGAGGTCGAGGACATCCAGACCATCGCCATGGTCCTGTCCGAGACGGTGTCGTCCGGCGAACTGCTGGCCCTGGACGAGTTGCGCGACGTCGAACTGGCGCCGCATCGGCCCGAGCGGCTGAAGGGGCAGAAGTTCTCGGACGGCCTGGCCTTCGGCCATGTGGTGCTGCACGAGGCGCCCCTGCCCCCGGAAAAGCTGCTGTCCGAAGACCCGGCGATGGAGGAGGCGCGGCTGAAGCTGGCGCTGGCCACGCTGAAGACCGGCCTGGACGTCATGCTGGACAAGGGCCAGGGCCTGGCCGGTCCCTCGTTCGAGGTGCTTGAGACCTACCGCATGTTCGCCGACGACCGGGGCTGGAACCGGTCGCTGGAAGAGGCGGTGCGCAACGGCCTGACGGCCGAGGCGGCGGTGGACCGGGTCAGGAACGAACACCGCGCCCGCTTCGCCCAGGCGCGCGACCCCTATATCCGCGAGCGGCTGCACGACTTCGAGGACCTGGCGAACCGGCTGTTGCGGGTGCTGGCGGGCGACAAGCCGGGCGAGCGCGAACTGCCCGACGACGCCATACTGGTGGCGAGGAATCTGGGCCCCGCCGACCTGCTGGAATATCCGCGCGACAAGCTGAAGGGCCTGTTGCTGGAGGAAGGCTCGGCCGCCAGCCACGCCGCCATCGTCGCGCGGGCTCTGCAGATCCCCTGCGTCGGCCGCCTGATGGGCCTGCGCGACCGGCTGTCGGAAGGCGACATGGTCATCGCCGACGGCGAGACCGGCGAGACCTATCTGCGCCCCCGCCCCGACATGCTGGAGGCCGTGCAGTCGCGCATGGCCGTGCGCGAACAGCGCCAGGCCGAGTTCGCCCAGCTGCGCGACGTGCCGGCCGTCACCCTGGACGGTCAGCGGATCACGGTACTGACCAATGCGGGTCTCGCCGTCGATCTGGAGAACATGGCCGAGACGGGCGCCGAAGGCATCGGCCTGTTCCGCACCGAGTTCCAGTTCATGGTCTCGGACGAACTGCCCCGCCTGAACGCCCAGACGGCGCTGTACAAGCTGGTGCTGGACGCGGCCGGCGACAAACCCGTCACCTTCCGCACCCTGGACATCGGCGGCGACAAGGTGCTGCCCTATCTGGAGGCCGAGCGCGAAGAGAACCCGGCCCTGGGCCGCCGCGCCATCCGCCTGGGCTTGGACCGGCCGTCGCTGTTGCGGATGCAGCTTCGTGCGCTGCTGGCGGCGGGGGCGGGCCGCGAACTGCGGGTCATGTTCCCGATGATCGCCACGGTGGACGAGTTCCGGGCCGCGCGCGAACTGGTGGACATCGAATGCGCCTGGGCCAAGCGTCGCGGGCGCGCCCTGCCGGCCCTGCTGCGCGTCGGGGCCATGGTCGAATGTCCGTCGCTGCTATGGCACCTGGACGCCCTGTTGCCGCTGACGGACTTCGTCTCCATCGGCACCAACGACCTGTTCCAGTATATGTATGCGGCCGACCGGACCAATCCGCTGGTCTCGGACCGTTACGACCCCCTGTCGCCGCCGACCCTGCGCGCGCTTCAGTCGATCCAGAAGGCCTGCGCCGACACCGGCACGCCGGTGTCGATCTGCGGCGAGCTGGCCGGACGGCCGCTGGAGGCCTTCGCCCTGATCGTCCTGGGGTTCACGCGTCTGTCGGCGCCGGCGGGCGGGGTCGGGCCGGTCAAGCGGATGATCCTGTCGGCGGACCTAAGCGCGGCGCGGCGCGGCATGGCCAATCTGCTGAACCTGTCCACCGGCTCGGTGCGCAACGAGATCGAGTCCCTGGCGCGCAAGCTGAACGTCGCGGTCTGATTCCGACGACGGCGACGGGCCACGCGCGGCGTTGCTGGCTGGCCCGCAATCGTCTATCTCCGGCGACACAGACGGCGCTCGGGCGCAGTGTTTTCCCGAACATGGGGTCAGGCCTAATGGCGCTGAATGCGGGGGCTGCCCCCGACGCGATCAAGACCATATCGGACGGGCAGGATCCGACGGCCGAGTTCGCGGGCGCGGCGAGCCTGGGCGAGGGCCTGCGTCATGCGCGCGAGCGGTCGGGCAAATCCCTGGCCGAGCTGGCCGCCGAGACCAAGGTGCATCGCCGCTTCCTGACCGCCCTGGAACAGAGCGACTGGTCGGCCCTGCCCTCGCGCGTCTTCGCCCTGGGCTATGTGCGGGCCTATGCCTCGGCCCTGTTCCTTGACGAGCAACTGGCGGTCGAGCGGTTCAAGCGCGAAAGCCCCGACACCTCCGTGCCGCTGAAGGCGCCCATCGGCATCGCCTTCGAGGACGTGAAACGCCATTCGCCGCGCATCGTCGCCGGCGTCATCGCCGTGGTGGTCGCCGTCATCGGCTGGAACGTGTTCCAGCGCGCCAGCCTGCATCAGGCGGCGCACCCGTCCGACATCGCCGCCGTGCCCAAGACCTGGGTCAGCGGGGTCGATCCCGATCCGCAACTGGCCCTCAGCGCGCCCATGGCCGCGCCGCCCGACCAGACCACGCCCCAGCTCTACATCACGCCCGGGCTTGAGGCCCAACTGACCGGCGTCGATCCGACCGATCCCGCCGTCATCGCCGCCGCCGCCAATCCCGAGCCGGTGCAGAAGGCCTTCAACCCGCGCGGCGCCGTCTACGGCGCCCCGGCCAACGCGTCGATGGTGGTGATCCAGGCCAAGACGGCCGGCGCCCTGGTGGTGCGGCTGGGCGACGGTCAGGCCCTGTTCGCGCGCCAGATGGCGCCGGGCGAGGCCTGGCGGGCGCCCATTGGCGTGACGGCGACGGTGGACGTGTCCGACCCGGCCGCCTTCGACCTCTATCTGAACGGGGAGTATGGCGGGCCGCTGGCCGGCGTGCTGACGCCGCTGGCCCAGTTGAACAGCCGCGCCGACCAGGCCGCCAAACAGCTGGCGGCGACCCAGGCGCGCGCGCAGGTCGAGGCCCAGGCAGCTCAGGCCCAGGCGGCTCAGGCCCGAGCCCAGACGCAAACGCAGACTTCCGCCCCGTCTCCCACGTCCACGACGCCGAACTGAAACGTCGGCCGTGGTCCCGCCGTCATCAACGGCCTATATGATGCTTCCATGAGCGATCACACGCACGTCCGACCCTGGCGCCATATCGAGCGCCGCAAGAGCCGCCAGATCCGCGTCGGCTCCGTCCTGGTGGGCGGCGACGCGCCGATCAGCGTCCAGTCGATGACCAATACGCCGACGACCGATGCGGCGGCGACGATCGACCAGATCCGCCAGCTGGAAGAGGCCGGCGCCGACATTGTCCGCGTCTCCTGCCCTGACGTGGAGTCGACCGAGGCCTTCAAGACCATCGCGCGCGAAGCCAAGGTCCCCTTGGTCGCCGACATCCACTTCCACTACAAGCGCGGCATCGAGGCCGCCGAGGCGGGCGCCGCCTGCCTGCGGATCAATCCGGGCAATATCGGCAGCGCCGACCGCGTCCGCGACGTGATCCAGGCGGCCAAGGACAACGGCTGTTCGATGCGGATCGGCGTCAACGCCGGGTCGCTGGAAAAGGAGCTGCTGGAAAAATACGGCGAGCCCTGCCCCGACGCCATGGTCGAGAGCGCCCTGAACCACGCCCGCATCTTGCAGGATCACGACTTCCACGAGTTCAAGATCTCGGTGAAGGCCTCCGATCCCTTCCTGACCGTCGCCGCCTACCAACAGCTGGCCGAGGCTATCGACTGCCCACTGCACCTGGGCGTGACCGAGGCCGGGCCCTTGCGCACCGGCACGATCAAGTCGGCCATAGGCATGGGCTCGATGCTGTGGGCCGGCATCGGCGACACCATCCGCGTCTCTCTCGCCGCCGATCCGGTCGAGGAGATCAAGGTCGGGTTCGACATCCTGAAGTCGCTGGGCCTGCGTCACCGGGGCGTCAACATCATCGCCTGCCCGTCGTGCGCCCGTCAGGGCTTCAACGTCATCGAGACCGTGACCCTGCTGGAAGAAAAGCTGGCCCATATCTCGACGCCGATGAGCCTGTCGGTGATCGGCTGCGTCGTGAACGGCCCCGGCGAGGCCCTCTATACCGACATCGGTTTCACCGGCGGCGGCAAGGGCGCCGGCATGATCTATCTGAACGGCAAGATCGCCCACAAACAGGCCAACGACGGCATGATCGAACACATCGTCGACCTGGTCGAACAAAAGGCGGCCGAACTGGACGCCGCGCGGGCGGCGGAGCTTCAGGCGGCGGAATAGGTCTGCACGATCCGCCGCGATGGCGCCTTAAACTTCACCGTTCCGTGATTGACGCTCGATAATGAACGTGCAACCTAGGATATAGGTCCGCCTGGGGAGGCCGGACCCTATTTTATCGAGGGTTCAATGATTTCCAAAACTGTCGCGCGCTTTGGCGCGCGTGCGTTCACGCTGGTCGGCGTGGCGCTTTCTCTGCCTGCGTGCGCCACCATGACGCGCGGCACCACGCAAGAATTCACCGTCGAGAGCACGCCGCCCGGCGCTCAGGCGACCACCTCGAACGGTTTCGAGTGCGCCGCGACACCTTGCACCTTCCGCATGTCGCGCAAGGACGCGTTCAACATCACCGTGTCCAAGGAAGGGTATGTTTCGCAGACGCACGAGGTCACCACCAGCATGTCCGGCGCCGGCGGCGCGGCCCTGGCCGGCAACGTCCTGATCGGCGGAATTATCGGTGGGGCCGTCGACGCGTCGTCCGGCGCCCTGAACGATCTGAAGCCCAATCCGCTGACCGTCGTCCTACGCACGCCTGCCGAGGAAGCGGCGGCTGCCCGCACGCCCGCCGCAACTTCGGCCGGGGGCGAATGATGATCCGCCGCATCGCAGCCGCTGGCCTGCTCGCTGCCCTGATGGGCGTCGCGGCCTGCGCCACGCCGTCAAACCCGGCCATGATGACCCTCTCGGCCACGCCGGGCCTGACGGCCTCGGCCGGGGACCTGGGCTATCGCTCGGTGACGAACGTGACTGTATCCGGAGGTCAGAGCACCAATCCGCTGTGGACCTCGCAGGTCTCCAATGCGGACTTCAAGACCGCGCTTGAAGGCTCTCTGGCCGCTGCCGGCTACATGGGGACCGAAGGCCAGCCCATAAGCGTCTCGGCTTCGTTGATCAACCTGAAGCAACCGCTGGCCGGCTTCGACATGACGGTCACCAGTCAGGTTCGCTACACGGTCGCTCGTGGCGAACGCACCGTCTTTGACGAAACGGTCTCTGCGACGGGAACGGCGACGATGGGTCAGGCCCTCGTCGCCGGCGAGCGCCTTCGCATGGCCAACGAGGCGGCGATCCGCGAGAACATCAAGGAATTCCTGACCCGCTTCCGCGCCCGCGCGCGTTGAGCCGCAGGACATGACAATGAAGCGGCGGCGGGTGCGAACCCGCCGCCGCTTTTCGTTTCAGATCACCTTGAACAGGCGCAACGCCTGATAGCCGGCGGACAGAAGCACCACGGCGCCGACGCCGTAGGTCAGGACCCGGCGCGGGGCGATGCGGGCGATGATCCCGGCGAAGGGCGCCGCGATCAGGCCGCCGAGGATCAGGCCCAGGACCGCCATGGCGTGGCTGGAAATGCCCTCGGCCTCTTGCCAGTGGCCGGTCAGCAAGGCGGCGAGGAAGGTCGCCGAGATGGCCGAGGTGACGAAGAACTCGGCCGTATTGGTGGTGCCGATTGACACGCGGGGATCCTGACCCGTTCCCACCAGGGTGGTGGTGACCGTGGGACCCCATCCGCCGCCGCCGATGGCGTCGAAGAATCCGCCGACTAGGCCCAGGGGTCCGGCGAACTTGCGCGGGAAGATCCGCTCGCGCGTCTGGCGGGTGGCGCGCCAGATGATCACGACGCCCATGACAGCCAGATAGGTGGTGATCCAGGGCTTCAGCAGATCACCGTCGATGCTGGTCAGGACGAAGGCGCCGAGGCCGCCGCCCACGACACCGCCCAGGGCCAGGGGTACGAACAGCTTCCAGTTCACGTTCTTGTTGATCGTGTGCGACCCGGCCGAGGCGGCCGTCGTGAAGACCTCGGCCGCGTGGACGCTGGCCGACGCCGTCGCGGGCGGCACGCCGAACGACAGCAGCACGGTCGAGGAGATGACGCCGTAGGCCATGCCCAGCGCCCCATCCACGACCTGGGCCAGGAAACCGACGAGGAGGAACAGAAGGAAGTCTTGCATGGGCGGCCCCTGAAACGCGGACGAACGGTGCGGTTTATTTCCCTAGTCGGTCAATAGGAGAAGAATTGGCGGCGGCTTGCAGAAGGGTTCTTGCCTCGAACACGGCCGCAATGGCGTCGCGACCGTCCTGAAGCACGGGTTGAAGCGGACAGGTGTCGACATCCGGGCAGGTCTCGCAGGGGCCATAGGCGGTGCGCGAGGCGCAAGGGGCCAGGGCCAGCGGCCCTTCCAGCGCCCGGATCACGTCGGCGAAGCTGATGGCGTCGGCAGGCGCGGCGAGCGCATAGCCGCCCGCCCTGCCCCGTTTCGACACCAGCAGGTGGTGACGGCGCAGGTCCAGCAGGATGGCCTCCAGAAACTTGCGCGGGGCCGCCGCCGCCTCGGCGATCTCGGCGATGGTCGCGGGCCCGCCGCCGGGCAGACCCGCCAGATGGACCATGGCGCGCAGGGCGTAGCGGGACCGGTTCGACAGCATGATCCGTGATCGCCCGCCCGGAGGCGGGACGCAAGACGCCGTTCGCCGGTGCGGACGATCTCAGGCCGAGCGGCCCAGCCGGGCCACGGCCTCAAGGATCTGGGCGCCGTTGTAGGGTTTCAGCACCAGGGCCTCGGCCATGTCGGCGTTTCGGGCGGCGGCGGCGACGTCGCCGGAGATGAAGATGACCCGCACGTCCCAGCGTCCGGTCAGCACCCTGGCCAGTTCGACCCCGGTCATCTCGCCCGACAGATTGATGTCCAGCAGGGCCGCGTCGATGCTGTGGAGCGCCGCCGCCGCCTCGGCGGCCGCCGCGTCGTGGAAGGGCCCGACGACGCTGTGGCCCGCCTCGGTCAGCAGTTCGGTCAGGGAGGCGGCGGCGTCGGGATCATCCTCGACCACCAGCAGGGTCAGGGCCTCGGCGTCGGTCGGCGGCGCGGCGTCGGCCGATGTGGCGGGGGCCTGGCGTGTGATGACGGCGCGCAGGTCGCGCCAGACCTCGGTCGAGGGACGGTCGGTGTCCAGGTCATAGATGGCGGCCATGGCGTTCAACTCCCGAGCGTCTTCAGGTGAGAGGTCTCCGGCTGTCTCGGCCAGACGGGTGTCGTACAGGCGACAAAGGCGTTCGACGCTGCCGGCGAAAGGGTCGGTTTCGGGTTGAGCCCTATCGGGTCCAGACGGGGGCGGGTGGCCGAACATGCGTCCTCCTCACGGTTGCCTATTCAGGTTGCTGGGCGCCAGCTAAACGGTTGTATCCCTCTTCGTAACCGCCCTGACGCCATCGTGACCCTGGCGTCATCGTCGATCACAAGGGCGGCGCCCGGCGCTGGCAGCGGCTTGCAATCGACACGACCGCGCCCGGCGGGTAAGGACGGCCCTTCGCTTTTCCTCAGGATATTTCCGTCTTGCGACTGCCCCAGGCCCGTCTCGATCAAGTGCTCGACCGCTTCCATGAGGTGGAGGCGCGAATGAGCGCGGCGACCGACGGCGTAGAGATCGTGCGCCTGTCCAAGGAACATGCCGAGCTGAAGCCGGTCGCCGACGCGGTTCAGGGCCTGGCCCGCGCCCGCGCCGAGATGGCGGACCTGGAGGCCATGACGGCCGATCCCGAGATGGCGGCGATGGCGCAGGACGAGCTGCGGACCCTGGGCGAGCGCCTGCCGGATCTGGAGCGCGAGGTCGCCCTGCTGCTGGCGCCCCGCGACGCCGACGAGAACGCCTCGGCCGTGCTGGAAGTGCGCGCCGGCACCGGCGGCGACGAGGCGGCCCTGTTCGCGGGCGACCTGTTCCGGATGTATTCGCGCTACGCCTCCACGCGCGGCTGGCGGGTCGAGCTGGATTCGGCGACCGAGGGCGACGCCGGGGGCTACAAGGAGATCATCGCCACCGTCACCGGCGACGGCGTGTTCGGCCGGCTGAAGTTCGAGAGCGGCGTCCACCGGGTGCAGCGCGTGCCGACGACCGAGTCGCAGGGGCGCATCCACACCTCGGCGGCGACCGTGGCGGTCCTGCCCGAGGTCGAGGACGTCGAGATCGAGATTCATGACAAGGACATCCGCATCGACACCTTCCGCGCCTCCGGCTCGGGCGGCCAGCACGTCAACACGACCGATTCCGCCGTGCGCATCACCCACCTGCCCACCGGCATCATGGTGACCTCGTCGGAGAAGTCCCAGCACGTGAACCGCGACAAGGCGATGAAGAACCTGCGCGTGCGCCTGTACGACATGCAGCGCCAGGCCAAGGATCTGGCCCGGTCCGACACGCGCAAGTCCCAGGTCGGATCGGGCGACCGGTCGGAACGGATCCGCACCTACAACTATCCTCAAGGCCGGGTCAGCGATCACCGCATCAACCTGACCCTGCACAGCCTGCCTCAGATCATGGAAGGCGACATCGACCCCCTGCTGAACGCCCTGATCGCCGAGGACCAGGCCGCGCGCCTGGCGGACCTGGAAGCCGAGTTCGGCTGATCAGCCCAGCACGCCCGCGACCGGCAGCCACAGCACCAGGCCGGTGGCGGCGGTATAGCCCGCAAAGGCGTGGACCGAACGCCGACGGCCGGAGGCGGCCGGATCGTTCAGATCGGAACGGTTGGCCCAGAGCAGATAGGCGGCCTGGATCACCCATCCCGCCAGGAAGGCGACGACGGCCCAGGCGCTGAGCGCCGCCAGCGCCGCGCCGGACGCCAGGACCAGCACCCCGCCCAGGGCGATCACCCCGTCAGCGACCTGTTCGGTCGTGGGAACGGAAATCAGGCCGGACAGGGCCCGTTGCAGACGCCAGTTGAGCCAAGCCTGATACAAAAGCATCAGTCCGCCCAAGACGTAAAATACCCCTATCGCGCGCGCCGCCCACTCCATGGCAGGAATAAGGCACCATTTTCCGCAGTTGTAATCGCGGAAAATGCACGGCGATCTGGATCGTTAACGACCGGCGCAAAATAGACACAACCGATGGTATCCCACGCCGCGCGCTAAGCCTTGGCGGCTAGAGCCCGCTGGACGGCGGGGCGGGCCTGGATCCGTTCGAAATGGGCCTGGACCCTGGGGAACTCGGCGATGTCCACGCCGTCGGTTTCCAGCCAGCCTGCGAAGGTGAACAGATAGGGGTCCGCGACCGTATAGGCGTCGCCCATGACCCAATCGCCGGTCAGGTCCGCCTCGATCAGAGCGAAGCCGTCGCGCATGTTCTGCGTCACCTTGGCGGCCATGGTCGCCTGGGCGGCGGCGTCATCGCTCCAGCGCGAAGCCCGCCGTCCATGGGCGTGGGCCACATGGATGGTGGTGGCCAGATAGAGGTTGAAGGCCTGCATCCGCGCAAACGCGAAGGGATCGGTCGGCGCCAACAGGCCGTCAGGCGCAAGCGCGGCGATATGGGCCAGAATGGCCGGGCTTTCGGTCAGCACGCCCTGATCGGTCGCCAGGGCGGGCACGCGCCCTTTGGGATTGATCGCCAGATAGTCCGGCTGACGTTGGTCCGACTTGGCGAAATCGATCAGATGAACCGCGTACGGCAGGCCCGACTCTTCCAGCGCGATATGGCTGGCCCGGCTGCATGATCCGGTGGACGTATAGAGGGTCAGCATGTTCGCACCTCGCAGCAAGAAAAAAGGCGGCGAGATCGTCGCCGCCTTTTCAGGGTCGTTACAGGTCGAGCAGGGCCCGCGCCGGATCTTCCAGCAGTTCCTTGACCCGGACCAGGAAGGTCACGGCTTCCTTGCCGTCCACGATGCGGTGATCGTAGCTGAGGGCCAGATACATCATCGGGCGGATCTTGACCTCGCCGTTGATGGCCATCGGGCGCTGGACGATGTTGTGCATGCCCAGGATGCCCGACTGCGGCGCATTCAGGATCGGCGTGGACATCAGCGACCCATAGGTGCCGCCGTTGGTGATGGTGAAGGTGCCGCCCTGCATCTGGTCCATGGTCAGGTCGCCGTCGCGAGCGGCCTTGCCCAGGGCGCCGATGCCCTTTTCGATGCCGGCGAGGGTCAGGGTGTCGGCGTCGCGCAGGACCGGAACCACCAGACCCTTGTCGGTGCCGACGGCGACGCCGATGTCATAGTGGTTCTTGTAGATGATGTCCGTGCCGTCGATCTCGGCGTTGACGGCCGGGATCTCGTGCAGGGCCGCGACAACCGCCTTGGTGAAGAAGGACATGAAGCCCAGCTTCACGCCGTGGCGCTTCTCGAACACGTCCTTGTATTGGGCGCGCAGGGCCATGACGTTGGTCATGTCCACCTCGTTGAAGGTGGTCAGCTGGGCGGCCGTGTTCTGCGATTCCTTCAGGCGACGGGCGATTGTCTGACGCAGGCGCGTCATCTTCACCCGCTCTTCGCGCGGCTGGTCGGCGCGCGGGGCGGCAGGCGCAGCGGCGGCGGCCGGGGCAGAGGCCTGGCCGATGGCGGCGATGGCGTCGGCCTTGGTGATGTTGCCCTTGGGCCCGGTGGCGGTGATGGCCTTCGGGTCCAGGTTGTTCTCTCCGACCACGCGCTGGACGGCGGGCGACAGGGTTTCGTTCTTGGCGCCCGAGACCTGGGCCGAGCCGGTGTTGGCCGAGGCGGCGGCGGCAGGCGCCGGAGCAGCAGCCGGTGCAGCGGCGGCCGTGCCGGAACCCAAGATCGAGCCGATCTTCTGGTTCGGTGTGACGGTCGCGCCTTCGTCGGCGGCGATGGTCAGGACGCCGTCAGCCGGGGCCGACACCTCGACCGCGACCTTGTCGGTCTCGATCTCGACCAGCAGTTCGTCTTTCTTGACCGCATCGCCGGACTTCTTGAGCCACTTGCCCACCGAGCCTTCAGCGACGCTCTCGCCCATGACCGGCACCATGATGTCGATGGCGGCGGCGGCAGGGGCGGCGGCAGGAGCCGCAGCGGCGGGGGCCGATTTGGTCTCGGCCTTGGCGGTCGGTGCGGCCTTGGCAGCCTGAGCGGGGGCAGGAGCGGCGGCGGACGCGCCTTCGGTCACCGAACCCAGGATCGTGCCGGGAACGACATTGTCGCCCTCGGCCGCCTTGATGTCGCCCAGCACGCCGTCGGCGGGCGAGACGACTTCCAGCGAGACCTTGTCAGTCTCCAGCTCGACCAGCAGTTCGTCCTTCTTGACCGGATCACCGACCTTCTTGGTCCACTTCGCGATGGTGGCTTCGGTGACGGATTCACCGAGGGCGGGGGTCAGGATGTCGGCCATGTCAGGTCCAGCTCGTCTCTAGGTCGGTCTTTTTATACGTGTATCAGGCGAAGGCTTCGGTCGTGAAGGCGTCGAGTTCCTTCAGGTGCCGGCTCATCAAACCGGCGGCGGTCGAGGCGGAACCGGGACGGCCGACGTAGCGGGCGCGCTTGGAGGCGACGTCCAGCTTGTCGAGCGTCAGCTCCAGCCACGGATCGACGAAGGTCCAGCCGCCCATGTTCTTGGGCTCTTCCTGGCACCAGACGACCTCGGCCTTCGGGAAGCGGGCCAGTTCCTTGCGCAGGGACTGGATCGGCCACGGGTAGAACTGTTCCAGGCGCAGGATGTAGACGTCGTCCACGGCCTGGCCGTCCTTGGCCTTCTTCTCGCGGGCGTCCAGCAGGTCGTAATAGACCTTGCCCGAGCACAGGATGACCCGGCGGATGTCCTTGTCCGCCTTGATCGTGATCCCGGCGATCTCGGGACGCGTCTGGGCGTCGTCGTGCAGCAGGCGGTGGAAGGCCGAACCCTCCGCCAGGTCCGCCATGGACGAGACCGCCTTCTTGTGACGCAACAGGGACTTGGGCGTCATCAGGATCAGCGGCTTGCGGAACGGCCGGTGCATCTGGCGACGCAGGATGTGGAAATAGTTGGCCGGTGTCGTGCAGTTGGCGACCTGCATATTGTCTTCGGCGCACTGCTGCAGGAAGCGCTCCAGGCGGGCCGAGGAGTGTTCCGGCCCCTGCCCCTCGTAGCCGTGCGGCAGCAGCATGGTCAGGCCGCTCATGCGCAGCCATTTGCGTTCGCCCGAGCTGATGAACTGGTCGATCACCACCTGGGCGCCGTTCACGAAGTCGCCGAACTGGGCTTCCCACATGACCAGCGTATTGGGGTCGGCCAGCGAATAGCCGTACTCGAAGCCCAGCACCGCCTCTTCCGACAGGGCCGAGTCGATGACCTCGTAGTTGGCCTGGCCTTCGCGCAGGTTGTTCAGCGGGATGTAGCGCTCTTCGGTCGTCTGATCGATGATGCCCGAGTGACGCTGCGAGAAGGTGCCGCGCACCGAATCCTGGCCCGACAGGCGGATCGGGAAGCCTTCATCGACTAGGCTGGCGAAGGCCAGGCTCTCGGCCGTGGCCCAGTCCAGCCCCTGGCCCGAGGTGATGGCCTCGCGGCGACCGTCGATGACGCGCTTCAGCGTCTTGTGCATATCGACGCTGTTGGGGATGGTGGTCAGGCGGTGACCCAGGTCGGTCAGCTTGGCCAGCGGCACGGCGGTGTCGCCGCGCAGCTCGTCCTTGGGCGCTTGGAAGCCCTGCCATTGGCCGTCCAGCCAGTCGGCCTTTTCGGCGGACCAGGTCTTGCCGGCCTCGAACTGCTCGTCGAGGAATTTCTCGAACCGTTCGACCTCGGCGTCCACGTCGGCCTGGGTGATCACGCCTTCGGCCACCAGACGCTGCGAATACAGTTCGCGGGTCGAGGGCTGGGCGCGGATCTTCGAATACATCAGCGGCTGGGTGAAGGTGGGATCGTCGCCTTCGTTGTGGCCGAAGCGGCGGTAGCAGAACATGTCCACCACCACGTCCTTGTGGAACTTCTGGCGGTATTCGGTGGCCACCTTGGAGGCGAAGACGACCGCTTCGGGGTCGTCGCCGTTGACGTGGAAGATCGGGGCCTGAACCATCAGCGCCACATCCGACGGATAGGGCGACGAACGCGAGTTGCGCGGGCTGGTGGTGAAGCCGATCTGGTTGTTGATGACGAAATGCAGGGTGCCGCCGGTGCGGTAACCTTTCAGCCCCATCAAGGCGAAACATTCGGCGACCACGCCCTGGCCTGCGAAGGCGGCGTCGCCGTGGATCAGCAGCGGCACGACCTTGGAGCGGTCCAGCGCCCACTGGCCTTCCGGCACGCCCTCGTTGGCCTCGCGGATGTCGAACGCCTGTTTGGCGCGCGCCTTGCCCAGGACGACCGGGTTGACGATCTCAAGGTGCGACGGGTTGGCGGTCAGCGACAGGTGGACGTGATTGCCGTCGAACTCGCGGTTCGACGAGGCGCCCATATGATATTTGACGTCGCCCGAGCCTTCGATGTCGCTCGGCACGGCCGAACCGCCCTGGAACTCGTGGAAGATGACCTTGTAGGGCTTGCCCATCACGGCGGCGAGCACGTTCAGGCGGCCGCGGTGGGCCATGCCCAGCACGACCTCGTCGACGCCCAGCGAACCGCCGCGCTTGATGACCTGCTCCAGCGCCGGGACCATGGCCTCGCCGCCGTCCAGGCCGAACCGCTTGGTGCCGGGGAAGCGTTTGTGCAGGAAGCGTTCGAAGCCTTCCGCCTCGACCAGCTTGGACAGGATGGCCAGCTTGCCTTCCTTGGAGAAGGCGTTCTGCTCGAACTTGTCAGGCCCCTCGAACCGCTGCTGCAGCCAGGATTTCTCTTCCGGCTCGGCGATATGCATGAACTGGATGCCGACCGTGCCGCAATAGGTGCGCTTCAGGATGTCCAGAACTTCGCGGATCGTGCCGGTCTGAAGGCCCAGCACGCCATCCAGGAAGATCGGACGGTCCAGATCGGCGCCGCTGAAGCCATAGAATTCCGGCGTCAGCTCGGGGTTCTCGACCGGCTGTTCGATGCCCAGCGGGTCCAGCTTGGCCTGCAGGTGGCCGCGCACGCGATAGCTTCGGATCAGCATCAGGGCGCGGATGGAATCATGGGCGGCGGCGCGGATGACATCGGCCGAGACGTCGGCGGGCGCAGCCTTGGCGGCCGGAGCGGCCGGCGCGGCGCCGGGCTTCCTGGGATCGGGTTTCGGGGCCGGCCAACGGCCGTCGAACACGCCGGTCTCCTCGGTGGGTTCGGTCGCCACGCCCCGTCCCCAACTTCCCGCTCCCGCTGAGGCGGTCACCAGCGCGGCGTTGTCGCGCAGTTGGTCGAAGAAGGCTTTCCATTCGGCCGAGACGGAGCCGGGGTCTTTCGCCCACTTCTCCTGCAGCTCCTCCACATAGGCCGCATTGGACCCGTAGAGGAATGAGGTCTCGGCAAAGACCTGGTTCAGCCGACCGGCATCGTCCGCCATCGTTTTTCGCAATCCCTGGGCCCCGACGGACACATCTCCGTGAGGGGCGCGCCCGTCATATAGGCGTCGTTTCCTTATGGGTCATGACCGAAACGGGGCAATTCGGTGAGAAATTGGTCGCAGGCGCAAAGAAAAACGCCCCCGGCCTGAGCCGAGGGCGTCCATTCCTGCGTCACACGGCATTTTTGATGCCGAAAGGCGCTCAAGTCGCGAGCCAGAGCCTGTCCTCCGGCTGATCGAAGATCAGGCCGGGGGCGCGGCGAGCATAGCGCCCGCGCGCAGCGCAATGGATCAGCCCTTCAGCACTTCCACCAGGGTCTTGCCCAGGCGAGCGGGCGATTCCGACATGCGGATGCCGGCGGCTTCCATGGCGGCGATCTTGGATTCCGCATCGCCCTTGCCGCCAGAGACGACGGCGCCGGCGTGGCCCATGGTGCGGCCCTTGGGCGCGGTCCGTCCGGCGATGAAGCCGGCCATCGGCTTCTTGCGGCCCTTCTTGGCCTCGTCGATCAGGAACTGGGCGGCCTCTTCTTCGGCGCCGCCGCCAATTTCACCGATCATGATGATCGAGGTGGTTTCCGGATCGGCCAGGAACAGCTCCAGCACGTCGATGAACTCGGTGCCCTTGACAGGGTCGCCGCCGATGCCGACGGCGGTGGTCTGGCCCAGGCCTTCGTTGGTGGTCTGGAACACGGCTTCATAGGTCAGGGTGCCCGAACGCGACACGATGCCGACCGAGCCCTTCTTGAAGATGTTGCCCGGCATGATGCCGATCTTGCACTCGTCCGGCGTCAGGATGCCGGGGCAGTTCGGGCCCAGCAGGCGCGACTTGGAGCCTTCCAGGCGGCGCTTGACGTTGACCATGTCCATCACCGGGATGCCTTCGGTGATGCAGGTGATGAAGGGGATCTCGGCGTCGATGGCTTCGATGATGGCGGCGGCCGCGCCCGACGGCGGGACGTAGATCACCGAGGCGTCGGCGCCCGTGGCGTCGCGGGCTTCGGCGACCGAGGCGTAGATCGGCAGGCTTTCGCCGTGCGAGCCGGTCCAGTTCGTGCCGCCCTTGGTCGGATGCACGCCGGCGACCATCTGGGTGCCGTGATAGGCCAGGGCCTGTTCGGTGTGGAAGCCGCCGGTCTTGCCGGTCAGGCCCTGAACGATGATCTTGGTGTCTTTGTTGACGAGGATGGACATGGGTCTATCGATCTCTGGAATGTGTCAGTCAGCAGGGCGGTGGCGGTGAGGCGATAGCCTCAGCCGACCGCCGCGACGATCTTCTGGGCGGCGTCGTCGAGGTCGTCGGCGGCCGTGATGGCCAAGCCCGACTCGTTCAGGATTTTCTTGCCCAGTTCGGCGTTGGTGCCTTCCAGACGCACGACCAGCGGCACCTTAAGACCGACTTCCTTCACCGCGGCGACGACGCCCTCGGCGATCACGTCGCACTTCATGATGCCGCCGAAGATGTTGACCAGGATGCCCTGGACGTTCGGGTCGGCGGTGATGATCTTGAAGGCCGCAGCGACCTTCTCCTTGCCGGCGCCGCCGCCGACGTCGCAGAAGTTGGCCGGCTCCTTGCCGTACAGCTTGATGATGTCCATCGTCGCCATGGCCAGGCCCGCGCCGTTGACCATGCAACCGATGTTGCCGTCCAGCGAGACGTAGGCCAGGTCCCACTTGGACGCTTCGATTTCCTTGGCGTCTTCCTCGGTCTCGTCGCGCAGGGCCTTGATGTCGTCGTGACGGAACAGGGCGTTGCCGTCGAAGCTGACCTTGGCGTCCAGGACGCGCAGATGGCCGTCCTTCATGACGATCAGGGGGTTCACCTCCAGCATGTCCATGTCCTTCTCGACGAAGGCCTTGTACAGCGCCGGGAACAGGGACTTGGCGTCTTCGGCGGCCGCGCCGGTCAGGCCGTAGGCGGCGCTGATGGCGGCGACGTCGGCGTCGGTCACGCCCGCGTTCGGGTCGATGACGATGTTCTGGATCTTCTCGGGCGTGTCGTGGGCGACGGTTTCGATGTCCATGCCGCCTTCGGTCGAGACGACGAAGGCGATGCGGCCATAGGCGCGGTCGACCAGCAGCGAGAGGTAAAGCTCACGATCGATGTCGGCGCCGTCCTCGATGTAGAGGCGGTTGACCTGCTTGCCGGCGTCGCCCGTCTGGGCGGTGACCAGGGTGTTGCCCAGCATTTCCTTGGCGTGGGAGACGGCTTCCTCGACCGAGAAGGCCAGGCGCACGCCGCCCTTGGCCTCGGCCGGCAGTTCCTTGAACTTGCCCTTGCCGCGTCCGCCGGCGTGGATCTGCGACTTCACGACATAGAGCGGGCCGGGCAGGGATTTGGCGGCCGCCTCGACCTGATCGACCGACGTCACCGCGACGCCTTCGGCGACGGGGGCGCCGAAACCTTTGAGGACCTGCTTGGCCTGATATTCGTGAATGTTCATGGGGGACCACCGCAACCGCTGCTTGGAGAGTTGCGGGGCTTATAGGCCCCACCCCTTCGCAGGTGCAACCGTCCACAGCCCCCCTTTAGTCGACCCAGTCCCGCTTCAGCGTGCGCGAGGCCCCGATCAGCAGGATCGCCGCCAGCACATAAAAGCCCATGCCAGTGTAGATGGCCCACCGCAGGCTCTCCTCGCCGAAGCGCGGCGCCAACAGGTCGCTCATCCAGCCGAAATAGTAGAAGCCGACCGCGATCCCGAGCAGATTGTTCAGCAGCAGGAACAGGGCAGAGGCGGTGGAACGCATGGCCGCCGGCACCAGATGCTGGACCGCCGCCGTGATCGGACCCAGCCAGGCCAGGTTCAGTCCGGTCGGCAACAGGAAGATCAGGAAGGCCAAGGTCAGCTGCTGCACATGGCTGCCGCCGCCGGGCAGAACCAGGCCGATCAGCCAGGGCGAGTTCATCGCCAGGATGAAGCACGGCGCCGAGATCAGGAAAGCGATGGCCGGCGTCAGCGGATAGGCGCCCTTGCCCTTCTTCGACAGTTTGTCGGCGATCATGCCGCCCAGCCAGATGCCCAGGATGCCGCCGATCAGGGCGATGCCGGAATAGTAGATGCTGGTCTGGCGCAGGGTCAGGTCGAAGCTGCGCATGAAGAACAGGGGCAACCAGCCGGCGACGCCATAACCGCACACCGACGACGAGGCCGCGCCCAGGCCCAGCAGCCAGAAGCTGGGCTTCTTGATCACCACCGAGGCCGTGCGGCGCGCGATCATCAGCGATATGCCGATCACCACCGCCAGCAAGCCGCCGAAGGCCAGCACCAGCGGATTGCCCAGCGACGTGCCCATCAGCCAGCTCAAGCCCCCGAGGATCAGCAGGCCGATCCCCAGCCCCAGCATGATCTGGGCGGCGATCTTGCCCGCCCGGTCCGTTCCGACGGGGGCGGCGGCCAGGGCCGCGACCTGGGCCTCGGTCTTGACCGCATCGGTCCCTCCCCGCCTGGGATCGCGCACCGTCAGACGCAGCAGCGGCGCGACCAGCACGCCTAGCAGGCCGACCACGATGAAGGCCGTGCGCCAGCCGTAGGTCGCCGCCAGCAGGCCGCCGACCAGTGTGCCCGCCGCCATGCCCAGCGGAATGCCGAAGGCGAAGGCGGCCATGGCTCGCGCGCGCTGATGCGGCGGGAAATAGTCGGCGATCAGCGAATAGGCCGGGGCCACCCCGCCCGCCTCGCCGATGCCCACGCCCATCCGACACAGGAACAACTGCCCGAAGGAACCCGCCATGCCGCACAAGGCGGTGAAGCCCGACCAGACCGTCAGGGCGCCGGTCATGATCCAGACCCGGCTGTAGCGGTCCGCCAGCCAGGCCAGGGGAATGGCCAATGTCGAATAGACCGAGGCGAAGGCGATGCCGCCCAACAGGCCGAACTGGCTGTCGGACATGCCGAACTCTTCCTTCAGCGGCGCGGCCAGGATGCCGATGATCTGGCGATCCAGGAAGTTCAACATGTAGATCAGGATCAGGACCGCCAGCACATAGTAGCGGTAGCCAGGCCGTTCCGGCCGCGCCTCACCCTCGACGGCCTTGTCTTCGACCGTCAGCGTATCCGTCGTCATCGGCGTTTCCCTCGGCGTCTTTTTTATTCGTTGAGGCGAGCCTAGCCGCAACTGTGCTCTCTGCAAACAAAAGGGCGGCGGCCCGGAGACCGCCGCCCCTCGTCGTCAGGCGTTGTGGATAGGGATCAGAATTTCAGCCCCAGGGTGGCCGTGACCGTGCGCGGCGGGCCGTAGAAGCCGATGATCGAGTCGCCGGTCAGGGCGCCGGGGAAGGTGTAGCCACCGACCTTATAGCGTTCGTCGCCCAGGTTCTTGCCGTGGACGCCGAAGGTCAGGCGGTCGTCGGACGAGGTCCAGACGATGCTGGCGTCATACATCCAGTAGGCGCCCTGATCGAGCAGAGGCGCCGCCGTCTCGAACTGCTGATAGGCGCCGCGATAGGCCACCGATGGAATGAAGGCGATCGACGAGCCGTTCTCCATAAACCAGTTGTAGGTGGCGCCGATCGAGCCGGTCCATTCGGGGGTGTTCTGGAAGTCGCGCTGCGACGACACATCGACGACGCAGCCCGGCAGGGTGGGGCAGGACGTATTGCCCGACGCTGTCGGAATATAGGCCAGGAACTGGTCAAAGCTGGCGTCGATATAGCTGAGCGAGGCGTTGATCGTCAGGGCGCTGGTCGCGCGCAGACGGCCCTCGAACTCCCAGCCGCGGATCGACGACGAACCGACATTGTCCACCACCGAGGCGACGGTGGCGCCGGCTGGATACTGGGTCGTGATCTGCTGGTTCTCGTAGCTGGAATCGAAGATCGCCGTGGCGAAGGTCAGGCGACGATCCAGCAGCGAGCCCTTCAGCCCGATCTCGTAGGTCTCGACGGTCTCGGGCGCATAGCCGTTGACGGTGGCGGGATACAGGACCGCATCGCCGCGCATGTCGAACCCGCCCGACTTGAAGCCCTCGCCCCACGAGGCATAGGCCGTCAGATCGGGGCCGAACTTGTAGTTGACCGAGACGCGTGGGGTGAACTTCTCGAACTCGCGGGTGCGGGTGTAGTTGGTGCGGGGTGCGCCTGCCAGGACAGAGGTGTTGTTGCCAAAGTAAGGGCTGCGGATGCCAAAATATTGTTGGCGGAAGACCGTGCCTTCCTTCTCGTCCTTGGTGAAGCGTCCGCCGACCGAGACGGAGAGAGCGTCGGTCACGTCGTAGCTGAAGTCGGCGAAGGCGGCGTAGCTCTTGGTCGCCACCGAACCCGAGGTCAGGGTGGTCAGTCCGACAGGGAAGGTGCCAGCCGGCAAGCTGAGAACCACATTGGCGTCATATAGACCCACGACGGTGTCGAAGGCGCCCGAGGCGTTGGCGTCCATGTAGAAGACACCGGCGACACCGTTCAGGCGGCCTGCGCTGACCACCACCTGGAACTCCTGGCTGAACTGGTCGTCGTCATAGGCGGCGGGGATGTCCAGGATCGGTCCCGGCAGGTTGTCGAAGTCGATGTTGCCGCGCGTGAAGCCGTCGCGATAGGCGGTGATCGACTTGAAGGTCAGCAGGTCGCTCATCTCCCATTCGCCGGTCAACGACACGCCGCGCGTCTGGACGCGGTTCTTGTCGCCGGCGCCGGCGTTGGTGTCGTACGGATCGGCCGGCGAAGGGGCGAACTCGCGGTGGCCGTGCCGGGCGTTGGAATCGTCGTTCACCAGATCGCCGGCCAGACGGAAGAACAGGCTGTCGGTCGGGGTCCATTCCGCACTGGCGCGGAAGGCGGTGACGTCCTTGTTGTAGTGCTCGTTGCCGGTGTTCAGGTTCTTGCCGTAGCCGTCGCGCAGATAGCGGGCCAGGGCGGCCGAGACCTTGAATTCGTCGCTGAAGGGCAGCTGGGCGCTGGCGATCACGTCGCGCTGGTTATAGCTGCCGTAGGAGGCGCGGATGCGACCTTCGGGCTCGTCGGCGTCGATGCGGCTCGTGACGTATTTGATCGCGCCGCCGATGGTGTTGCGGCCGTAAAGGGTGCCTTGCGGTCCGCGCAGAACCTCGACCCGCTCCACGTCGAATATGTCCAGAACGGCGGCCTGCGGACGGGCCACATAGACGTCGTCGATATAGAGACCCACGCCGGGATCGAAGCCCCACAGCGGATCCTGCTGGCCCACGCCGCGGATGAAGGAGATCAGGGTCGAGTTCGAACCGCGCGCGGCGTTCAGCGTCAGGCTGGGCGTCGAACGCGCCAGTTCGGTGATGTCCAGGGCGCCGCGCGCCTCAAGCTGTTCGCCGCTGACGGCGGTGACGGCGACCGGCACGTCCTGCAGGCTTTCCGCACGACGACGCGCGGTGACGACGATGTCGTCGACGGTCGCTGCATCCTGATTGTTGGCGGCCCTATCGTTTGCGGTTTGGGCGGCGGCCTCCGCATCCTGGGCGACCGAAGCCCCCGCAAGCACGCCCCACGCCGCGCCGGCCAGCAGCGCGCACTTCACATGACGGTTCATGATCATAGACCCCTTGTTGTCGTTTCCAGCCCGTTGACGCTTTTATTCAGCGTTCAATGATTTTCGTGAACCTACCCGGTTTCGCCCGGCTGTCAAACGCTGTGCTGACGCAGCGTCACATGAGGCGTCCAGCGTGGCGCCGTTGCACCGGCCCCGTTGCACCGGGGTTGGGTCGCGCCTAAGCCTTGCCGCATGAGCAAGCCGGACGCCGCCCTCCCGACACCCCGCCCCGTCGCCGCCGCGCGTCGCAAGGCGGCGGGCGCGGCGCCGGCCCGCCGGGGCCGCCCCCCCAAGGCCCAGGCCAAGGCGGCGGGCGAGACTCGCGAGCTGATCCTGGACGCCGCCGAAGACCTGTTTTCCAAACACGGCTTCTATGGCGTGACCATCCGCGAGGTGGCGCGCGAGGCGGGCGTGGATACCGCCTTGGTCCACTATTATTTCGGGGCCAAGCGCGACCTGTTCGACGCCGTCTTCCTGCGTCGTGCGGCGGTGTGGAACGACGAACGGGTCGCGGCCATCGATCGCTATGCCGAGACGGCGGGCGAGGCCATGACGCTGGAAGGGCTGCTGGAGGCCTTCCTGCGGCCGCCGTTCGAATGGTCGCTGAAGGGCGGGCCGGGCTGGAAACACTATGCCGCCCTGGTGGCCCAGACCAACGCCAACCCCAGTTTCGGCGGCGAGACCATGGCCCGTTATTTCGACCCGGCGATCCACCGGCTGATCGAACTGATCGCGAAGGTGCTGCCGGACGCCAGCGAGGTCGATCTTTACTGGGGCTATCACAATCTGTCGGGCGCCCTGACCCTGACGCTGGGCGAGACGGGGCGGCTGGACCGGCTGTCGAACGGACAGGCGCGGTCGGGCGATCTGGAGACGGCGGGCGACTATATGGTCCGGTTCGCCGCCGCCGGCTTCCGCGCCGTGATCGGGATGTCGCCGCGCCGGCCTTAACCGAAGAAGATCGCCCACATCAGCCGGCCGGGCAGGAAGGTGAAGGCGCCGGCGACGATCAGCCCGCCGACGAACATGCCCGTCATGGCGCGCCGGTGGTCGGCGATGCGGTGGCGACGCGCGGCATGGACCGCCATCGGCAGGGCGATCACCGTCCAGCCGCTGAGCAGGTGGATCAGGGAGAAGCCGCCCGGCCCGCCCGGATTGAGCCGATGGATGAAGAAGGAGCTGACCGCCGTCGTCGCCATGGCCAGCACCCAGGTCCAGCCCAGGGTCCGGTGCAGCCGGTTTCCCTTCACCCCGATCAGCAGGACGATACCGATCGCCAGGGCCGTCAGAGCGGCGGCGACATGGATCTGGATCGCCGGCGGCGAGGCCAGCAGCAGGCGCCAGTCGGGGGCGTGCGGCGTGAACCCCATCCGCGCCAGCCGCCCGTCGTCGACCGCCAGATAGGCGACGAGAGGAACGATCAGCAGAGCGAGGGCCAGGACGGACGGCAAGAGGCGAGACAGACGAGGCATGAGTTTCTCCGTTTCCCCGCTCCTGCCGCAGCGCCCCGAAGGCGGCATCCGAGCTTTCGCCAACGGCCACCCCGGCTGCGTCAGCGCCCACCTGTCTTTCGCCCCCTCTTTTCAACGAGCGGAAAATCATGGTCTCAAGAGGCGATCTTCCGATGCCGAAAGCCGCCATGACGCCCCTTGCCGCCGACCGCCGCCGCGCCTTCCTGCGCGGCCTGATCGTCGCCGTTCTGGGCGGCGTCTTCCTGGCGGTCACCGGGGCGTTCGGGACGGCCGGAGCGAGCTTGGGACCCCGGGCCGCCTATTGGGTCATGGTCATGGTGCTGGGCGGCCTTTGGGGTCATCTGTGCGGTGTGGTGGTCAGCCGGTATCTGGACGTGGACGAACGGCCGTGGCTGACCATCGCCGTAATGGTGGTGGTGATCACGGGGCCGCTATGCGTCATCGTCTGGGCGGCGACGGGCCTGTTCTTCGCCCAGAGGCTTTATCCGCTGGGCGTCCTACCTCAACTGGTCGTGCCGGTCGTGGTGATCACGGCGGCGGTGACGACGCTGAACGTCTTCCTGGGTCGCGCGCGGCCGGTCCAGACCCATGCGGCGGCGACCGAGATGGCGGCCCGGCCGGTGCGGTTTCTCGACCGCCTGCCGATGAAGCTGAGGGGCGCTGCGATCCGCGCGGTCCAGGCCGAGGACCATTATCTGCGCATCCACACCGACCGGGGATCGGACCTGATCCTGATGCGGTTGTCGGACGCGGTGGAGGAGCTGGAAGGGCTGGAAGGCGCCCGGACGCATCGCAGCTGGTGGGTGGCGCGCGAGGCGGTGCGCGGGGTCGAGCGCGGCGACGGGCGGGCGACCCTGACGCTGGACGGCGGCCTGTCGGCGCCGGTCAGCCGCCGCTACGCCCGGATGCTGCGCGACGCCAAATGGTGGTGACGCTCTCTTTGAGCGCATGATTCACGCTTCGGACGGGGCCGCGTTGCGCCCCGATCCGACACGATCATGCGCTAGGGCGCGGGCTGCGCCGTCAGCATCGACGCCGGGGCCGCGCAGCCGGTCAGTGTGTCGTCGCCGATCTCGACCTTGGCCGTCAGCGGATAGGTGCGGTCGCTCATGCCGTCCGAGCATTCGGTGGCGATCAGGACGACGTTCAGGGCCTGGTTCAGATCGGTGGAGCTGGCGAAGGTGGCGACCGTGCCCTGAACCGTCGCGCCGCGATTGGGCGCGCGCTGGGCCGGTTGATCGACGCGGGTGTAGATCAGGGCGTCGGGCGTGATCTCCACGCCCCAGAAGGGCTCGGTGCCGAGCGCCCGCACCGGCTTGCCCAGATCGACGCCGCCCAGGGTCGCGGCGGCCTGCGGCTCGGGCGCGGACTGGGGCTTGGAGTCGTTGCGGTCGTAGCAGGCCGTCAGCGAAAGAGCCGCGACGGCGGCGAGCAGAATGGGGCGCATGACGGTCTCCTCTCTCGTGGCGGAGGTGAGGTCGAGGACGGTCTCGGTCAAGGGGCGGGGCTGCGTTATGCTGATCCCATGTCGATTCGCCCCAGCGCATATGAGTTCTTCGCCGGGGGCGGTCTGGCGGGGCTGGGCCTGTCGGATGCGGGCATGGACACCGTCTTCGCCAACGACATGGACGCGGCCAAGGCGCGAGCCTTCGTCACCAATCATCCGCAGACGCCGTTTCGCCAGGGGGATGTCTGGGGCCTGACGGTCGAGGACCTGCCGGGACGACCGGACATGGCCTGGGCGTCTTCGCCCTGTCAGGACGTCAGTCTGGCCGGCGCGCGGGGCGGACTGGAGGCAGGGCGATCCGGCGCCTTTTGGGGCTTCTGGCGGTTGATGCAGGGGCTGGCGGCCGAAGGGCGCGGCCCGCGCGTGATCGTGCTGGAGAACGTCATCGGCCTGCTGACCTCAGGTCAGGGGCGGGATTTCGCGGCCGTGTGCGCGGCCATGGCCGAGGCCGGATACACGGTCGGGGCGCTGGAGATGGACGCCGCTCATTGGTTGCCCCAATCGCGGCCGCGCCTGTTCGTGGTCGCCGTTCGGGGTGAGGCGCCGCGCGTGGCGGGACCGGTCGCACCCTTCCATTCGACGCGCCTGATCGCCGCCCACGCCCGCCTGCCCGAGACGGTGAAGGCGGCCTGGGCCTGGTGGTCCCTGCCCGCGCCGTCGCAACGCAATCTGGACCTGGCCGCAGTGCTGGAGCCGGACGACGCCGTGACCTGGCTGGAGGATGCGGACGCCATCCTGGCCCTCGCCGGACCGCTGCACCGCGCCCGGATCGCGGCGGCCGTGGCCTCGGGCCGGCGCTGCGTCGGGGCAGCCTATCGCCGGGTGCGGACCGAGGACGGCGAGAAGGTCCAGCGGCTGGAGGTCCGGTTCGACGGCCTAGCAGGATGCCTGAGAACGCCGGCCGGCGGGTCGTCGCGGCAGTATGTGGTGGTGTGCGATCAGGGCCGGGCGCGGGTGCGGCGCCTGACCGGGCGCGAGGCGGCGCGGCTGATGGGCGTCGCCGAAGACTATCGCCTGCCGTCCAGCGAGAGCGCGGCGCTGAAGCTGATGGGCGACGCCGTCGCCGTGCCGGTGGTCAGGGCTTTGGCGGAGGGTCTGTTGCGGCCCGCGCTGCTGGATAGACGCGCGGCGGCCTGATCCGGCGAGGCGGTTAGGGCGGAATTGCGCTCCAACGGAAAAACAGTGCAAGTTGTGCAACTTCACGTCAGCGCGTTGTTTTCGTTTAAGTAAAGTTCAGCCTCGAATTGCACTGGTGCAACAAGGTGCAATTTGCTCGACGAAGTTGGACTCCGACAAAAACAGTCTAACGAGTCCAAGAGTCCAAGTCGTGGGGGTGGCGATGTCAAAGACCGGGCATGCATCTTAACCCGGCCTGACGTGACGCTAAGGAATATGACGATCCGGCAGTGTAGTGGCCTGAAAACGCGTCTTTTCTTCTTGCGCAATAGGATGGGTGAGCAGCCCCGCGAGGGTTGAGGCCGCGCAGCCCAGCCCTGCGAGTCGTGCCTGAACCGCCGTGGGCCCTCGGGACGAGCCCGAGGGTGACGGTCTTTTATTTTAGCGCTGGACCCACTGGCCCTGGGCGTTGCGGTACCACTGGCCCGAGGAGATGCGGGGCAGCAGTTGAGATTCGAACATCCGGGCGCCGGCGACATCGGCCGAGGTGCCGGCGTCGGTCGCGCTGCGGGCGTAGGCGGCGCGGCGGCCGGCGTTGGTGGCGTCGACGGCGGCGCGCAGGCCGGCGTCCGAGGTCGGGGTGCGGAAGCCCAAGTAGCCGTCGGCCTGCTCGCCGACGACGCCGGCGGCCTTGGCCTGGTCGATCTGGGCCTTTTGGGCGCCGGTCTGGGCGATGGCGGCGCCAGCCACGCCCATGGCGGCGACGGCGGCGCCGATGACGAAGAGTTTGCGGAAGGTCATGTCAGCCTGTCCCTTTCAGAAGAGAAGCGGGAGATCAGAAGAGATTGGGGTTCTGCTGGAGCAGGGTTTGCAGTTCCTGGTCCAGGCGGACGCGCACGTCGGCGTCCAGCTTGGCGTAGATCTGGATCGGCGCGACCTCAAGACGGATGGTCGGGGCGCAGGCCGCGAGGGCGACGACGACCGCTCCGAAGCCGAGGCCGGCCAGTTGGCGCTTGTGAATCATGACGTGGGCTCCGGTTCGGCCGAGAATGACAAGTCTAATAGCACGTCGCCAAGTGAACGCGCGCTGAATGGTGAAGTTCAATCGGCGGGCGCCGTGGTCGGGTCCGGCTCCTGCTGACCCCCATCCCCTTGACCTTGGCGGGCGCGATTGACCGCCAGCAGGTCCGAGATCAGCTGGTTGGCGTTCAGGGTCGTGTCCAGCGTCAGGTCGATCTGGGTGTTCGAGGGCAACGGCAGCTTGCGGTTCAGGAACTCGCGGCTGATCAGCTCGGCGATCGTCAGGCGCAGTTCCTGGCGCTGGGGCGGATCGTGGCGGCCGCGAATGTGGAACAGCACCGAGACCCGGCCGCCGTCCAGACTGTTCACATCGGCGCTCAGCATGTCGAAGGACAGGTTCTCCATCGCCTGATAGGCCAGGTCCTCGACCATGCCGCTAGGCAGTTCCTCGCCGCCGCCGCCCGCGTTGACGTCGGTCAGCACCTCGCGCTTGATCGACAGACGGCCCGGCTGGACCGCGCCCAGGGTTCCGGCGGTGATGCGCAGGCCCGTCTTGGGGTCCATGATGAAGGGCAGACGGCCCGAGACCACGGCGTCCAGCAGCACCTTGTCGTCGAAGCCGGTGTCGGCGACGATGTCGCCCAGCTGCACCCGGTCCAGCACGATGACGCCGCTGTAGGGCTGGGTGGCGTCCAGCGGGACGGTGAAGGGCTCGACCGAGACGGTTCCGCCGCCTGCGGCGACCTGGGCGCCGTCGATCAGGACGCCGGACTCGTTGACCGAGAAGGTCACGTCCAGGGCCGTGACCGCCGTGCCGACCGCCAGGCTGTCGGCCGTCAGCTTCTGGTTCGGGGCCGTGATCAGGGGCGTCAGGCTGCTGAAGACCACGTCGCCGCGCAGGTCCTTGACCGCCCCGGCCGGGCTGACGAAATCCAGGCCCGGCGTGACCAGACGCCCGCTGGACGTCGGCTCGGCGTCCTTGGTCCAGTCGAAGCGGCCGTCGAAGCTGACGGAACCGTCGACCGGCGACGCGAGGAAGTCGGCGGCCAGGGGGCTGAGCATCGCCGGCTGAAGGCCGTTCTCGGCGAAGGTCACGTTCGGGGCCGCAATGACGATGCCGCCCGAACCCGTGCGACCGTCGTGCGCCAGGGTCAGGCGGCCCAGCGTATGCGCCGCCGCCTCGCCCGTGCCCTTCAGGTCGAAGGCGCCGCTCCAGCGTTCATTGGCCAGGGTCGCGGCGCCGGTCGCGACCAGGGGTTCGAACCGTGCGGGGGTCAGGGCGTCGATGGCGCGGGCGGTCGTGACGTTCGCCGTCAGGCCGACGCCCGCCTTGGTCCCGTCGACCGTGACCCGGCCCGAGGAGTCGGCGAACCGCATGCCCAGGAAGGGGGCCTGGGCCGAGACCTGATCGAAGGCGCCGACAACGCGCCAGACGCCGTCCTTGGATGTCAGCAGGGGACCGCCGGCGGGGCACAGTTTGCCGGCGACCTGATGCACGTCGTTCTCGTCCAGCTCCAACCGCTCGACCGTCAGGTCCACGCAGTCCGGGGTCGCATAGGTCAGCCGGCCGTCGGTCATGGCCAGGACGCCGCGCGTGCGGGCGTCGATGCCGCGCGCCAGGTCGAAATCGAGACGGGCGCGGCCGTCCAGCGCAGCCTCGAAACCGGTCTCGGTCAGCCGCCAGTTCGGCACGGCGACAGTCATCTCCGGCAGGCCCTTGCCGCGAGTGGCGGTGACGCTCAACGCGCCACCACCCAGACGGCCGGCCTCGGCCTGATAGGCGCCTTCGCCTGCCTGGGCCACCGTCAGGACGCCGCCGTTGGCCGGGGTCAGGGTCACGGGACGCGCCAGGGCGACCGTCGTGCCCGCCGACCCGGTCGCGAACCGGATCGCCGGGGCGTTCAGGGCGAAACTGCCCAGCGCCCGCTTCATCTGCGCCAATTCGGCGATGTCGTCGGGCCCGACAGGCCCGAACAGGGGCCAGGCGCCGTCGGCCGCACGCAGAGATCCGTCGGCGCCGATCTGGATCACGCCGTCGCTGACGACATCCAGGTTCAGGTCGGCGCGTCCGCGCTTCAGCGCCAGGTCGCCGAAGCCGAACCGGTCGAAGGTCGCGCTGACCGGCCCGGTCGCCTCGAAGGCGGCGTCCTTGCCGCCGAAGCTGAGGGCGCGCGAGGTCAGCGACAGGCGGCTGATATTCGTCTGGCCCATCCGCCCCGAGGCGGCCGTCAGGGACAGGGGCGCCTGCACGCTCCAGCGCAGGGCGTCGTCGCGCGAGACGGTCAGTTTGGCCTGGGTCGCCGTCGCCACGACATCGGCGATGCGCAGGTCCGCACCCTGGACCGCCGCCGCCTTCAATGCGGTCGTCGCCGCGCCTTCAAGTCGGAAGGTCTCGATCCAGCCGGAGACGACCCCGTCGAACTGGGCCGTGACGTCCGCATTGCGCGCGCCGAGGGTTTCGGTCTCCAGGCTCGCCCCGCTCAGGCGGCCGTCCAGAACCACGCGGCCGTCTCCGCGTCGGGTCTTCAGATCGGGATAGGGCAGGTCGCCGGTCAGGGTCAGGTTCGCCCCCTGCCCTCTCGCGGCGGGCGTCGTAAAGGCGTCGGCCGCCGCCAGCAGCCGCACCGCCACCCGGTCGCCCGTGGTGATCAGCTCCAGCGTCGCGGACAGGCCCCGCGCCTCGACCTCGCCGCTTTTCAGCGCCGCAGACGGAAGGCGCGCCGCCAGCCGCATCAGCTTGCCGTCGTCGATCCGCGCATCGGCCAGGATCTCGACCGGGCCATATTCGGTGTCCAGCCGCCCGCGACCGCCCTCGATGATGACCAGGGGACTGCGCTGGTCCGGGCGCGGCGGGCCGCCGGTGAACTCCTTGACCAGCGGATCCAGCGAACCCAAGGACAGCTTTCCACCCTTCCAGCTGGCCCGCACCACCGGCCGGACCAGGCGGATGCGGCTGGGCGTGACGCCCAGGCCGGTCTTGGACCACGGCAGGGCGACGGCGTAGTCGACCTCGGCCCGCTCGACCACGACGTCGGGATTCTTGGGGTCGCCGATACGGATGCGGCCGACGAAGCCGTCGATCTCGACCCGCTCGACCTCGACATCGGCCTGGATGCCGCGCTGGTCCAGCCAGCCGACCAGAACGTCGCGCGCCACCGCCCGGCGATTGAGATAGAGCAGCGCCGCCGCGATCCCGACCAACAGCACCACGATCAGCACGACGATCGCAACGACGCGCAGAACACGGCGACGCGGTGGCGTCCGGGACGACGGAGAAGGCTTTGTGGGGGTGTCGGTCAAGCGGATCGATCGCGTGATTGAAACGGGTCGCCGATCACCTTCGTCATCCTGATCCCAAGCACAAGATCAAAGCGTCACCGGCGGCGTTCGACGGCGCGTTCCTTGACGGTGAAGCTGGGCGATAAAGGGGCGCGAGCGGGTGCGTTCGTCCACAGCGGATGATCGCTCCTGATATCGGACGTTAACCGTTTGTAACGGTCTGTCTTCCCAAAGTGAAACAGGCAAGCTATAGGACCGCCTTCGCGCCACGGGCGATCGGCGCGAACTTCGAGAACGAGTAACGCTTTGGCGCCGCAGGCGTCGCAATACGACGGGGACCGATGGCTCAGTTCGACCCACGCCGCCAGCCGACACGGCTCGCGCCGCACATGCTGACTGCGGTCGCCGCAATCTCGGTGGCGATGCTCGCCGGTAGAGCCTATCAACCCGCTCAGGCCGAAGAGGTTCCCGCGCTGACATCGGCCCAGATGGCCGCCATGGAAGCCCAGGCCTTCGCCTCCGCCAACGCCCCCGCCGGCATGACAGCGCCCGAGGCCGTCAACGTCCAGATTCGCCGCGGCGAAACCTTCGAGCAGGCCGTCGCCCGCACCGGCGTCGCGCCGGAAGAAGCCAGCGCCGTCGCCGCCACCGTCGCCAACGCCTTCGACCTCGCCGACCTGCGCGCCGGCCTGAAGTTCGAGACCGCCATCGCCAAGCCGCGCGACGGCCGGGGCGACGCCCGCCTGATCGGCCTGACCATGCGCACCGGCCCGGCGTCGCAGCTGACCGTATCACGCAGCTTCGACGGCGCCCTGCGCCTGCGGTCGCTGGAAGAAAAAGTCACCCACGAGACCGTGGTGCTCAAGGGCGACGTCGAACGGTCCCTGTCCGCCAGCGCCCGCGAACTGGGCGCCACCGCCTCCATCGTGCGTTCCGCCAGCCGCCTGTTCGCCACCAAGTTCGACATGCAGCGCGACATCCGCGCCGCGGATGAATTCACCATGGTCTTCGACCGTGAAGTGACCGAGGCCGGCCGCACCGTCGATGTGGGCGACCTGATGTACGCCGAACTGCGCGGCGTCACCTTCTATCGCTTCAAGCCTGCGGGCGCGAAGGAGGCTCAGTTTTTCGACGCCAACGGCAAGAACCTGCGCTCGGCCATGATGCGCACCCCGCTGCAAAGCTTCCGCCGGGTGTCGTCCAACTTCGGTTTCCGCACCCACCCGATCTCGGGCTACAAGAAGATGCACCAGGGCATCGACTTCGCCGCCGGAACAGGCACGCCGGTCGTGGCCCCCGCGGACGGCGTGGTGGTCGAGGCCCGCCGCTGGGGCGGCTATGGCAACTGGCTGCGCATCCGTCACAACAACGGTCTCGAAAGCGGCTACGGCCACCTGTCGCGCTATGGCTCGGGCATCCGCGCCGGCCAGCGGGTCAGCCAGGGCCAGATCGTCGCCTATGTCGGTTCGACCGGCGCCTCGACCGGTCCGCACCTTCACTATGAGCTGTGGCGCGGCGGCCGACGGATTAATCCTGCCGGCGTGCGCACCCAGGAAGGCACAGAGTTGGCCGGCGCCGACCTGACCGCCTTCCGCGCCGAAAAGGCCCGCATCGACCGCATCATCGCCTCGGGCGGTCAGAAGCGCCCGTCGATGCAACAGGCCTCGGTCGACGGCCTGCGCCCCGCGCGGGGTTGAGGCCTCACGGCTGAGTTCAGCCGACCAGGCGCGGCGTGGATCGGCCTTCGCTCGGGCATGACAGGCCGTGAACCGCCACATCGGCTTCGCCAAGCCTGAGCCCCAACACGTCCAGCACCGGGTTCAGCACGCCGTCCAACACCGGGCCCAATGGTTCGAGCAGCCGACCCAGAGCCTTGGTCAGGTCGCCGAGACCCAAGCCCAGTCCGACCACGTTCACATCCACCTCCAGCCGCCCCAACAGGCTGGACACCAGACCGCTGGCGAAGCTGCGCGAGGCCACGGTCTTGATCCGTTGCGCCTCGATGTCGGCGGCGTCGAATCTCACCGGCTTGAACCCCGCATCGGCCGCCTCCACGTCGGCCTTGCCGGTGATGCTGACCAGACCCAGGACCGACAGCAGGGTGGCGCGTTGCGGCGACAGACCCGTCTTGAAGTCGTCCAGCTTCGTCTCGTCCACGACGCCGATGGCGGCGCGCGCCAGGCTGGGGCGCACCTCGACCTCGACCGACCGCGCGGGATCGCAGGACAGGGATTTCAGCCGCGCCTCGGACGCCGCCAGCTCGACCAGGATCGGCAGTTCGACCCGCGCCAGACCCGACAGGGCCTGGGCCGTCCGTGCACGGACATAGAGCCGCGCCTGGGCCGTGCGGATGATCGGCTGGCCGTCCGCCGTGACCGTCAGCCAGGGCGATCCGTTGGGCCGTTCGCCGATGGCCAGGCTGGTCTTCAGATCGGCAAGGCCGGCGGGCACGCCCAGGTACAGGGCGATCTGGCGGTCCCCGCCCCCGACCTCCAGCATCGCCATGGCCAGGTCCATGGCCGAGACGGACGCATCCAGCCCCTCACGGATTCCTTGCGGCGACTGGGCCTCGACGCCGATCAGATCGCCCAGCTTCACCTTCGTCCCGACCGCGGCCGAGGCCAGCCGGCCCAGGGCTCCGCCGTCGTCGCCGCCCGCCAGCCGTTCCAGCACCTTCAGCGCCCGGCCCGCATCGACATCGGTCGCCAGCAGCCGGTCGTAGTCGCCGATCTCGATGTCCAGATCCGTCGCCAGGGCGTCGGTGAAACCCAGCAGATTGACGTCCAGGTCCGCCAGCCTGCGATAGTCCATGAGGCTGAGCGAGACCTTGGAGCCCGTCAGGCCGCTCAGCACCTGGTTCGCCACCCCGTCGTCCAGCCGCGCCAGGCGTGAGCCGATGGAGAACATGGCCTTGGGCGGGGCGCCGGTCGCGGTCGAGGCCGTGGCGCGCCGCGTCACCCGCACCTCGTCCTTGCCTAACAGGAGTTGAGTGAAGAACAGGGGCGCGCGGCTGGTCACCTGAACCCGCGCGGCGTTGGGCGTCTGACCGCCTGCCGTGAACCGCGCGTCGCGCGCCCTGGCCGGATCAGGCGCATAGACGCCGAGCGTGGTCGCCACCGTGACGGAGATATCCGGGGCCACATTCGCCTGGACCGTCGCCTGGGCCGCGCGGCCGACAATGGCTTCGCCCTGGCCTAGACTGTGCACCGCCGACAGGGCCGCCAAATCCGCCGCCCCCTGAACCCGACGCGTATGCAACACCAGCACGCCCAGATCGATGGTCACAGCCGTGACGATGCACAGCACGCCCCCCGCCACGGCGGCGATCACCGCGACCGCCCCACGCCGATCCGCGCCGAACCGCGCACGCCAGGCGCTCATGGCCCGGCTGCTCACGAGTAGTCCCCCACATGGATCACCGCCGAGCGCCGGATGACCACCGGCGGACGGGGCAGCATTCCGCCCAGCGCCATGACCAGACTGTCGCCGGTGTCATAGACCACCACGACCCGCAGCCGCCCGGCCTCCTCCGCAACCTCGATCGTGGTTCTATCGGGATCCAGCGCCACGCCTCGCACCGCCGCCGTCACCTCGCGTCGCGCCAGCGCATCCCGCTCGACCGCGTCCAATCCGCCGACCGCCGCCCGCGCCCCCTCCGACGCCAGAGCCTGAACCGACTGCGCCATCAGGAACCAGCCGCCATAGACCACGATGGCGATCAGCAGCAGGATCAGTATGGGCCCGACCAGGGCGAACTCCACCGCCGCCGCGCCTTCGCGCCCGCGCCGATTTTTCTGAAGGATGGGGCCAGACGTCCGCATGGCAACCTCACAACTACTCGTGTGGGTTGTATATCATCGCGGTTAAAGGATCGTGTGGCCGCGACGCCGTTCTCGCGAGACCACCTCAGAGCCCAAACCGCCTGAAAGCGTGGTCAGTTGATCAGTAGTTTTAAAGAATGATGGCGCGCTTTGGATGATCCTGTGAACTATTCAGCGACCGTCGGGTGGGCCGCGTAGGTTAGAAATCCGCCATGAGCGGACATTGTGCTTCAGCCTTAAAGGCGACGTTGAGTCCAACTCGATGCTGCTAGCAGCAAGCCCAAAGAACCTAGTAACCGCCATGCGATTCAAAATTTAAAGTTCACCCAGGCCGTCAGATAGTCCGAGCTCTCGTAGCCGGCATCCTTGAGCACCGATCCGGCAGTCAGGTGCTCATAGCGGGCGATCAAGCTGGTCCTGGGAGAGATCGCGTGCGCCAGTTGCAGCTTCCAGACTTCGCCGACACGGCGGCCCTCCACTAGCTCGGTGCCGACATAGGGCAGGTCGGTGGCTCGATAGACGGCGTCGCGTTCCGACGCGCGCCAGGTGAACTGGACCTCCCCCGTGACGCTGGTCCTGCCTTTGCGCACCGTGACGCCCGGCGCGACCGCGATCATGTTCACCGGGTTGAAGACGTTCTGGTAGCTGTAGAAGATCGGCACGCCCTGCGGGGTCAAGGCGTTGCGGATCACGCCGCCGTCATAGGCGCCGCCGCCTGAGCCATAGTCTACGCGCAGGCTGATACGCGGCGCACCGGCTCCTTGGCCCGCCCGCACGCTCTGGGTCGTAAACACTTGCAACGCCTCGATATCGCGATCGCCGAAGCGACCGGTCTGGCGCGCCAGCGTCCAGTCCAGTTGCGCCGGCCCGGCTTCGCCCCACAGACGGGCGCCGACATAGGTCCGCTCTTCCTTAGCCGTCTCGGCGCCCCAGCGACGCGCGTCCTGACTGTAGCGCCAGACGAAAGGATCGAAATACAGCTTCGAGCCGCCGAACCAGTCGCTCGGAACCTGGGTGCTGACATTCAGACCGCTGAACCGTCGGGCTTCGTCTGTTCGGTCATCGGACACGTCTCCGGTCCCCAGACGGGTCGGACGCAGATCAAACAGGTCGGCGCGCCAGTGCTCGCCCCTCACCCACCCCCGGATCCCATTGAAGGGGGTGAGCAGGGTCGCGCCGTTACGGGTGCTGATCAGATAGGGTGAGCCGTCGATGAAGAACTGGCGGCCATAGCGGACGCCGACCTCGCGTCCGCCGAGCTCTCCGGTCACATCGACGAAGGCTTGGCTCACGGCCAGATCGTTGCGAATAGCGCCGACCGGATTGCCATAGTTGTCGCCGCCCGCACCGCCGTGCGCCAGTTCGCCGAAGACGCGCAGATGAGGGCCTATGTGCAAGTCCGCGCCGCCGACAAGGCGCAGGGTGTCCAGCCGCTGATCTGCGCCCTCGCGAAGGCCGGGACTGGTGGTCAGGGCCGTACGCAACCGCATCTCGCCCGACAGGCTGAGCCAGACCTCGCCATCTTGCGACAACGGAATGTATTTCAGCCGATCAAAAACATCCTTGCGCCGTTCCGGGTCGCGCAAGGCGGACCAGTCCTCGGCCCAGCGCGCCTCGGCATAGCCGCCGGCGATCGAACCGACGCCGATGGCGGCGCGGGGATAGGGCGCAGAAGCCTCAGCGCCCTGGGCCTTCGCGGAAGCCGGCACCGCGGCCAGCGCAAGCAGGGTCAGGGCGGCATGGCGCCCACGGCGCATCCCGCGCCGGTCTTTACGAACCGTCATGGTCTCGTCTCCTGGTGTCTTGTTTTCGCTTCGCCCGCCCCGCCGGACGTCTGTGATCCGGCGGGGAACTCCGGGGAGGAGGCAGGCGCGGGCCGGCGCGGTCAGCGCGCGATGACGCCCGTGAGGCTGAGGATCAGCAGGACGCTGGTGGCGAAGATGGAGATCAGCCCCACGCCGGCGAACAGGTTGTGCCACCACCTGTTGCGCAGGTCGCCCAGCAGACTGTTGTTGGCCGTCAGGACCAGCAGAACACCCAGCATGGGCGCGACCAGCACGGTCATGGCCTGGGCCAGAATGATCAGTTGGATCCGCGAGCCGGGTGCGAACGTCACCACCAGCACGCCGAAGAGCAGGACGCATCCCACCAGGATCTTGGTCCGCAGAGAATCGAACGATCCGCCCCAGCCGAGGCCGTCCGACAACAGGGTGCCACCCGCCGTGGCGTTGGCCAGCATCGAGGAGAAGGCGGCGGCGAAGAAGCCTGTGACGAAGACATAATAGCCGACCTGACCGGCCAGAGGTTCGAAGACGCTGGCCAGTTGCGGCAGGGTCTCGACGCGCTGTCCGGTGTGACCCAGCACGGCCGCCGCAACCATGATGACAAGGGCGGTCATGATGCCGGGCGCGACGATGCCCGGGATGGTGTCGGACAAGGTCGCGTCCGCATATTCATCCCGGCGAATACCGCGCGCCTTGGTGGCGTAGCTGGTGAAGAAGGCGGCGTTGATCGAGAAGTTGGTGCCGACGAGGGCGACGATCAGCAGTTCAGCGCCGACGGGGAAGCTGGGCAGCATGCCCGACACACCGGCCGCCCAGTCCGGGCGTGCGAGAAAGGCGCTGCCGACAAAGCCCACCGCCATCAACGCCACCAGCACCAGAAGCGCGCGCTCGACCGTCTTGTAGACATTGCGGACCAGCAGAACGAACCCGACCGCCACGGTGACCAGCAGCGTCCAGAACACCGCGCTGCCGCCAAACAACATCGACAGGGCCAGACCCGAGCCAGCGGCATTGCCGACCGAAAAACACAGGGTGATGAAGAAGACGCCACAGCCGGCCAGCACACCGACCGGCCTTCCCAGCGTCTGTTTGATGGTGCCGATCATGGACAGTGGCGAGGCGATCCCGACCCGCACGCTCATGTCGGTGAAGAAGATCATCAGCACGGTCGAGACCAGGATCACCCAGATGAGGGCGTAACCAAAGGCGCTGCCCGCCTCGATCGCTGAGGTCAGATTGCCGGGCCCGAACTGCCAGGCGCCGGCGATGAAGGCAGGGCCGATCAGCGCCAGCTTGGCCACCAGCGACCGATTTGAAGCGACTTTCGGCGAGAGCACGGGTGGAGCCGCGTCCACGACGTCACGATGCGACATGACTTTCCTTTCGGGCGCGACGATCCTCGGACCGGTCGACGCCTGGCTGTTTCTCCCTTGCACAGTGACGCTTCTTTGGAGCCATCCGTGCGGTGATACGCGTTCCAGGGCCGGTGCGGGACCACCCCGGAAGCAAAAGGTCCCCGCACCCTGCGGCGCGAGGACCTCATCAACTCATTCGGCGGCGATGGCCGAGGCGGAGACCGGACCGATCCCGGCCGCATCGAAGGCGGCGAAGATCTCCCGCTCCGCCGCTTCGCCCAGGTTCTTGAGCGGCTCGCGGATGGTGGCGTGGTCCAGCACGCCGCGCTTCACCAGACCCAGCTTGAGGGCGACCGTGCCCTCCATGTGCGAACCCCGGTGATAGACGGCCTTGGTCACCGGCAGCAGTTGTTCGAAGATGCGGCGCGCCTCAGGATAGTCCTGAGCCTTGCCGGCCTCGATCAACTGAACCAGCAATTCGGGTGCGATGTTGCCGTAGCCGACCAACAGGCCGTCGACGTCGAACATGGTCGGCAGCAACCACTCATCGTGGCAGGAAAGAACCTGCAGCTCGGGGGCGGCCTTCTTGATCTCTGGGATTTCGGTGTACCAGCGCTTCATGTTGCGCACGCCGTTCTTGGTGGCGACGACGCCATCCTGAGTGGCGATGTCGATCTGGGTTTGCAGATCATATGAGGCTTTGGTGGCGTCAGGGTATTGGAACAGGATGCACTCCAGGCCTGACTCCTGCCAAATGGCCTTGTAGCGGTCCTGGGGCGCGCCCTTCTGGAAGCCGAACCGCAGCCAGCCGTGGTTCGGATAGACCAGGGCGCCCGTCGCGCCGGCGGCCTTGGAGGCCTTGGCCTCCTGTGCGGCGACGCGGGTGCCTTCGCCCGTGATGCCGGCGATGATCGGCACGGCGCCGTCGACCGCCTCGGCATAGGTCTCGATCAGCTTCAGGCGCTCTTCGACGGTCAGGAAGGTGCCTTCGCCGGCATGGCCCAGGATAACTAGGCTCTTCACGCCCTTGATGGACACCAGCCATTTGGCCAGCTGCGCATTGGCGGCGTAATCGACCTCGCCATCGCGGGTGAAGACGGTGACGGGGGCGGGGCTGAGGCCGCGCAGGTCCATGACGCTCATGATTTCCTCTCTGGGTTTCTTATGGGGATCGCAAATAGGGAACGATGCCGGGAACGTTCCCACTTTACATCCGAGTTTGTCCGGGTCAAGCGTTCTGGCAGGAGACGTCATGAAATCAGAGCATCGACATGCGTGAGCGGCGCGGTGAAACGGGCCGCGTGACCATTCTGGATATCGCCCGAGCAACCGGGGTGTCCAAGAGCAGCGTGTCGCGTTTTCTTGACGAGCGATCACCGTCCAACAGCGAGACCGCCCGTCTGGTCCGTCGCGTGGCGACAGAGCTTGGTTATGTCCGCGATGCCTCGGCCGCCAATCTGCGTCGAGGCTCGACCGGCACGATCGGCGTGATCGTGCCGCGCCTGACCGATACGGTGATGGCGATGTTGTACGAATCCCTCGCGCGCGCAGCCGGCCGCGCCGATCGATTCACTATCGTCGCCACGAGCAACGACGAGCCGGCCGCAAATCAGCGCGCTGTCGACATGCTGCTCGCGCGCGGCGTTGACGGGCTGGTGCTGGCGACGACGCGGACCGGCGACGGCCTGGCCGACAAGCTGTCGGCCCAGGGCGTCCGCTTCGTGCTCGCCCTGCGCACGGACGGCGTGCATCCGTCATCGGTGGGCGACGACGCTCTGGGGGGCTATCTCGCCGCACGCCACCTCATCGACCTGGGACACCAGCGCATCGGCGTCATCGCCGGGCCCGCCGACACATCCAGCGCAGTCAGCCGGGTCGAGGGATATCGCCGCGCGATGGAGGAAGCCGGCCTCGTCGTTCAGCCGGAATGGATCGTGCCATCCACCTTCGGCTTGGACGCGGGCCATCTGGCGGCGCGCGAGCTGATGACCCTGGCGTATCCGCCCACGGCCATTTTCGCAATCAACGACAACACCGCCATGGGCGCCCTGTCGGCGCTCGCCCAGCTCGGCGTGTCGGTGCCCGGCGACATCTCGGTGGTGGGCTACAACGACATCCCGATCGTCAGTCACCTGCCCACGCCCTTGACGACGGTGCGTACGCCCTTCGATCAGATCGCCGCGGCTGCGGTGAACCTGCTGCTCGACAGCGACGATCCAGCCGAGCTGATCGTTCGGACAGCGCCAACCCTGATCCCAAGACAGTCGACGCGGCGCCTCTAGAGTCCAGATCAGATGGAGCCGACCACACTCGCCCTCATCGCGGCCGCCTTCTTCGCCGCCGGTTGCGTCAAGGGCGTGTCCGGCATGGGCCTGCCGACTGTCGTGATGGGACTTCTGGGCGCGCTGCTGTCGCCATTGACTGCCGCCAGCCTGGCGACCGTCCCCACCTTCTTGACCAATGTCTGGCAACTCTTCAGCGGCGGACGCTTGGGGCTTCTGGCCAAACGTTTCGGGCTCATGCTGGTCCTGACGTTCACAGCGACCCTTGCGGGCACAAGTCTGATCGTAAGACTGGACGCCGCCCAAATCACGGGCGCCCTGGGGATCGTGCTCGCGCTTTACGCAGCCTATGGCCTACTGGCGCGGCCATTCAGCCTTTCGCCGCTATGGGAGCGCCGCCTCGCGCCGATATCAGGTCTTTTCACGGGTGCGATCACGGGCGCGACCGGTGCTGCGGTCGTACCGCTGGTCCCTTTCCTTCAGTCGCTCGACCTGTCCAAGGACGACCTTGTCCAGTCCCTGGGCCTGTCGTTCACCGTCTCAAGCCTCGCCCTTGCGATCGGCTTGGCCTGGCATGGCGCATTCCAGCCCGCTATGGGCCTGATCTCCATTGCAGCGACGATCCCTGCGATCGCCGGCATGATCGCCGGTCAGTCTCTGCGCCGCCGCATCTCGCAAGCCCTATTCCGCCGCCTGTTCTTCATCGCCATCGCCCTCCTTGGCTTAGAAATGGCGACGAGAGCCGTTCGCGGCTGAAATGAAGGCGTAGCTTATTCGACATTGTAAGCAGATCACACCAGTCGCCTGTCGGCCTGCCCCAGCCATCTGGAATGTCTGAACGAGTGAGCCCCCGTCGTAATGAAACGCATCACAGATGGCTTGAGCGAGGTTTGTCGTAGGTGCGCCGCCGTGGACGATGCCGAGAACCATTCAGCGACTGTCGGATGGGCAGCGTAAGTCGCATATGGGTCATTCCAAACACGAACCTCGCTCCGGAAAGGCGACCTTCGCTGAGCCACTGCGGCGCTCACTTCCGCGCACCGGTCCATTGGCAGCCGATCACGGCCGTTAGGTGCTAATCCTAGAGCTGCCAGGGTTTCTAGCTAAACGTTCGGATGAACTGGATAAGTCACCAAGCTCATCGCAGTAGCATTAGGCCCGAGTAAACGTCATGCTGATGACGATCCACCTGTTCGATAGCTCCCCGGACTTGGCTAGGCCGAGTCATTCCAACGATGCAGTCAACTTACTCTCACCCACCTGTCGTCGGCGTTATGGTTTAGGGGCCGTTAGGCGTGTTCGATCGCCTGAACTTAATAGCCAGCGTTCTATTGTTCATCTGCAATGTGCAGATCGGAACGGTCCATGACCCAAGGTATCCTTCGCGTTATCGTCGGCGCCACGTTCGGCTTAGGCCTGATCGCAGCCGCCGCGCCCGCTCTGGCCGGCCCTACGGCAGGCGGCACCTATCGCCTGCGCGCCACCGTGCCCGTCGCCTGCTGGGTCAAGCCGACTTCCCCGGTGATGGCGGCGAGCGGTCGCTCTGGCGAGGTGGTCGAGGCCTGCAACAGCCCGGGCGGCTTCACCGTCTCGGCTCAATATCGTCCGCTGTCGCTGACCGAAAAGGCCGTCATGTTCTATGGCGACAGGATGTTCGATCTGGACAAGTCCGGGGGTCAGATCCTGCGCCGCTCCAGCATCGCAACGATCCGTTCGGTGTCCTATCGCTTCGATGAAGTCGAACTGGACCAACCGCTGATTCTGGCCCTGACGATCCAGCCGATCTGATCGACAGCGACATTGTCTGAGATTGAATAGAGGCGGGGACGCGCAACGCCCCCGCCTCTATTCAATTGTGCCCGCACTAAAGGGCGGCGACGGTGAAGGTCAGGATATCGGAATAGTCGCCGGCGCGCTTGCCGGTCGTGCTGCCCACATTGATGGTCAGCGGATAGTCGTCCAGCCGCGCACGACGCGACACCACGTCCACCCGGCCTCCACGCGACAGGTCCATGTCGCGATCTCCCAGCGCTAGGCTGTAGGGCACGTACCATTCGCTAGCGCCCTGGCGCAGGCGACCTCGGTTCTGGGACGCGACCGACACGCTGTAACCGGCAGTGCTGAGCACATAGAGGGTGGTGCGCAGTTGGCGCACGCCCTGGGTCAACTCCCCCAGGTCGATGGTGGGCATGCCGCCACTGCGACGAAACTCACCCTTCAGACCCATGACGGCGGCAGATGGGACCTGCAGGCTCAGGGTGACGGGCTTTTCCGCCAGTGGCTGACCGTCTGTGGTTTCCAGATTGATGAAGGCGCTCTGAGAATACAGGCCTGCCGACAGGGCTTCTGACGGCGCTGCGGTGAAGGAGAACCGCATTAGACCGCGTTCGCCGGGCGCCAGGTTCAGCGGCCGCACGCCGACACGACGCGCGCTCTGACCGGCGCGGGGCGTCACATCCGTGCCGCCGCGCTCGTCAACGAGTGCATAGGGCATCCGCTGCGCCCCGGCCCCATTGGTCAGTCCGAACGGTTCGCCCCGCAATTCGACCCGACTCACGGTTGAACACGGCGCATCCCCATGGTTGACCACGGCGACGTCGAATTCCTGCAGCGCCACGTCCTGATCGAACGGCTCGTAGCGCAACAACCACTGGTCCGCGCCGGATTCGATCACCAAGCGGCAACCGTCAGTCTGCGCCTGGCTAGGCGCTGCGCCTAGCAGGGCGGCGGTCGCCGCAGCGGCGGCCAGAAGCAGGGCGGATGTACGATTACGGGACATTTCAGCCTCCTCGGCTGTGGTCTCTGGGGCTTTAGTCTTCAGGCACGTCGAGAGGAACGGTCACGATCTGTAGATCGAGCAGGCCCTCGTTGTCTTCCGGCACGGTGAACTCGAAGCCCAGGGCAGGGCTGGAAAACAGCTCGACGCGGTAGCGCTTGCCCGGCTCCAGGTTTTGCACCGCGAAACGTCCGACCGAATTGGTGAAGAACAGCTCGGGTTCGGCGTTCGGATCGTCAACGGGACGGACGCGACCGGACATCAGGGAGACCGGACGGTTGGCGTTGCCGACCAGCCGGCCCAGGGCGCTGACGAACTTGGCGCTGCCGACCTGGATGGCGTAGCCGCTCTTGTAGGTGGGGCGAACACGCGCGATGCCGTCGCCGATATTGTAGCCCAGCGGGGCGTTCAGCACGTCGTATCGGACGGACTGATTGACGTAGGCCGTCAGATTGTTGGCCACGGCGCCGCCCAGCAGTCCGCTGCGGCCGGTGTAGCGGCCGCCCTGGAAGCTGTCGCCGACGATGACCGGATGGTCGTCGATGGACTTGTGCGGATAGACGATGGCGAAGCTGTCGTAGATGTTGCGGCCCACGGCGGCCTTGCCCCCTGTGGTCGAGATCGACGAACCGACCCGCAAGGTGGTGACCTGCTCCTGGGTGATGTCGGAGAAGTCGTTGCCGAAGGCCGTGTGGCTCAGGCTCGCATCGAACCGGTTGGCGATATAGTCGAGCTGGCCCGACAGGGTCGAGGGCCCGTCGTCATAGGTCGAGGCCACCGAATAGCCGTAGGAACCCACGCGGTTCTCTGTCGACTGCTGGAAGCGAACGCTGCCGCTATTGCGCGCCGAACTGTAGCGCGCCTCGGCCCGGCGGTCGTAACGGGGCTGCCAGATCAATGCGAAGGTGGCGCCGAAGCCGGCGGATTCAAAGCCGCCGAAGCTGGCGCCGAAATCCGAATACTCCAGGCCGACCTGGGCGCTCCAGTCGCGGGCGAAGCGGTAGGTGCTGGTGGCGTTGACTGAATAGGAATCGTCGATCACCTCGCTGCGACTCATCCGGTACGAGGCGCTGACGTTGGCCAGCCAGTCCTGCGAGAACTGGTGCGAATAGCCGCCGGAAAAGATCCAGGATGTCGGGTTCTGCGCCGTGGGATTGCCGATCGTGGCGAAGTCCTCTGAGGTGTAGTCCGCGACCACCGTCCAGCTGTCATAGGTGTCGCCCAGATCGACGATGTGGTCATAGCCGAGCGCGAAGGCGTAGCCGGCGCCGGGATCGCCGTTGCTGGCCGCCGCATCGAGACGAACGCGCGCGCCGTTCCGCAGGATGATCTGGCTCTGGCCCGAGAGGGTCTGGGCGTCTTCCGACGCCTGCAGTCCAACGCCGATCGCCGGACGGTTCTCGAACGCCTTGCGCCAGAAGCCGGTGAAGGCGATACGGCCGTCGGAATAGTCGGGCGAGCCGAAGATGCCGTTGTTGATCGCGCCGACGTAGGCCCCGTATTCGTAGTCGCCCGGCTCCAGCTCGATCGCGTCCAGATAGGCGCTGTAGGAGACCGTCTGGGCCCGGCCGGAGTCGTTCTGGATCTCCAGCTGGATGTCGTTCGAGCCGGTTTCGAGCGGCAGATTGGTCAGATCGTACTGGCCAGGATCCAGGCGGAATTCGCGGACGAAGACGCCGTTCCTGAGCACGCGCACAGTGGAGGCTTCCTGCAGCACCAGTTGCCGGCCCCCGGCCAAAACATTGTTGCGGAAGGAATCGAAACGCATGCGCTGGCGCGACACGCCGACGCCGCCAAGCTCGGAAAAGCCCTGGCGGCCGCGGATCTCAGGTTCCAGATCGCCCAGATACCAGCGACGGAAATCCTCGGGCTGATCATAGACGAAGCGGGCGTAGCGCCGCTCGACATTGTATTCGCCGGTGAACAGGTCCTCGCGCCCCTGCACGTCCGCCTCGAACACCAGGCTCTTGTAACGGACGGCGCCGTTCAGGAACACGCTGGGCGTATCCACGTCGCCTGTCGATTCCCGACGCTGGACCGCGATGTTGGCGTTCAGATAGGCGCTGAACGGCTCCGGAGCCTGGCCCGGCTCTTCCGGACTGCCGCCTCGGAAAAGCGACTCCACAGACCGCTTGGTCGGGTCGATCCGCAGCACCAGCACAGCCAACTGCTCAGGATCGTAGTCGAGCTGGATCCCGGTGTCGTTGATCTCCTCCGGCGCGAAGGAGCTGACGCCTTGCAGATGGGCCGTCAGTTCGGCCTGCGCCTCCGGCGTCAGCAGAGGGTCGATCAACGTCTTGAAGCCGGAGCTGTCGACGATGAAGCGGTCGTCGCGCGTCAGCACGACCGGCAGTTCGCCCAGAACACGACTGTTGAAGTTCAGCGGCACCGTCATGGGGATGTCGCGGTCGTAGGGATTGATGTCGCGGCGACCGGGTGCGGCCGGCGGCGGCGCAGCAGCCGTTGTCGTCGGCGGGGACGTCGAAGGGGGCGCTGCGGGCGTTGCGGCTGCGGCTTGCACGGTTTCTTGGGCGGCTTGAACCGCAGTGACGGCGGCTTCGGCGGCTTGCAGGCTGGCGCGGTTCAGGGCCGCTGTGACGTCTTCGGCAGTCTGCGCGGCTTCGGCATAGGCTTGGTGCGCGGCCCGCACCGCCGCGATGGCCGCCGAATCCGGCACGCACGCCAGCCCCCAGGCCAATGCGACCGCCGAAACGCCTCCCCCCAGCGTTCTCATCGTCCGAACCGCAACGTCACGGGCTTGGCGGGATCGAGGGCGACGCCCGTCGGCAGTTTGAAGGTCCGCTTGCCGCCGCCGGGCGCCAGATATCCGACCCCCACGGTCTTGGAGACTTCGCCGCTTTCATATTCGCGCCGGAAAGGCTGGCCCGACGCATCGGTCCCTTCCAGGATCCAGGTCGCGCCGCTCATCAGGGCGTAACGCTTGCCGGTGTTGGAGACGACGATCTCGACGCCCGGCTCTTCGGGGGGCGGAGGCGCCGCCTGACCGTTCGACAGGCTGGGATCGATCTCGGGCGCCGGCGGACTGACCATGGCCGGGGTGACCGACACCACCTCGACCTTGGGTTCCGCTCCGGGCGGCGCGACCACGATCAGCGCCTTCATGGTGTAGAGCACCTGCACCGAAACGGCGCCGCCGCTCTCCGGCGTGGCGTTGGGATCGGTGACGACCGGCAGCTGACGGACCCACAGATAATAGGCGCGCGACGTGTCGATGTTCGGCTCGCCGACCCACTGGACCCGCACAACCTGGCGGCCATTGACCGGCACCAGGCCTTGCGGCGGGAAGACCAGGAAGTCCTCGTCCGCGTCGGTCTCGGTCATACTGCCGTCGGCGTCGATCTCCATCCGGGTGATACGCGTCTCGAACGGCAGGGCTGCGGAGCCGACGTTGCCGACCTCGATCCGGGCGGCGGAGCCGGCGCCGGTTGTCGTCAGTTCGGACACCATGGGCGACACCCGCATGGCCCACGCCGCGCCGGCGATGGCCAGGACGAGGACCGCGGCGAACAGAACACCGATCGCCATGGCGATCGGCCGTCCCGCGCGGACGCTCAGTGATGACAACATGGTCGTATTTCCCCCGAAGACCGATCTGGCGTCGGCTTGAGAATCCCGTCGCGAGCCGTCGCGCCGGAACCTCTGCAAGCGTCGCGCCAGCTTTCGACAGCATGGCGTAACAATGGTAACCGAAACGAAAACAGGGGGGCGCGAAGCCCCCCTGTCCTCGTCTCTCAAGTCGTTCTGAAGATCAGAAGGCTTGGATGGCGACGGTCAGTTGACCTTCGTAGGCGCCGGCGAGCAGCGACTTCGAGGGGACCGGGATGGCGACGTCGAGCGACATGGCCGACTTCCAGGCGCCGTGGCTGGCGCTGGTGGAGTTGGCGGTGGTCGCCAGGCTGATGTAGTTGCCCTGGCTGGCCGGAGCGGCCGAACCGACGGCGCCGGCGGTGTAGGAGCCGGTGACCGAGTAAGGCAGGTTGGCCTGGAAGACGTTGGAGTCGTAACCGGCGCCCGAGTTGTTCACCAGGCCGCGGATGTCGTTCTTGGACACGGTGACGGTGTTGGAGGTGTTGCAGCCGGCCAGGTTGGTGTCGATCGACACGTTCGCCGGGGCGGTCATGTCAAAGGCGTTGGCCGGGCCGGTGTTGTCCGAGGCGTAGATGCCGATGGTGCCGAAGTCGATCGTGGTCGAGGCGTTGCCCGTGTAATAGGCGCAGTCCGTCGAAACAGCGCCCTTCAGGGTGAAGGTCGCACCGTCGCTCGTCGAAGCCGTGCCGTTGTTGCCGGCCGAACCGCCTTGGACGGCGAAGGCCGAGAAGCTGTGTCCGGCGTTGGTCGCAGCGCTGTAGTCGGTCGCCTTGATCGAGGCGTAATCGACACCCGCGTCATTCGTGCGGCTGCCGAACTTGATGGTGTCCGCTTGAGCGGCGGAGGCGATGGCCAGAGCGGCGACGCCGACGAGGAGAGCGTTAAGCTTCACAGTGATGTTTCCTAGGAAGAGAAACGGGCGCCGACAGGATGCCGGCGCCCTTTGGTCTCAAGTCGTTCTGAAGATCAGAAGGCTTGGATGGCGACGGTCAGTTGACCTTCGTAGGCGCCGGCGAGCAGCGACTTCGAGGGGACCGGGATGGCGACGTCGAGCGACATGGCCGACTTCCAGGCGCCGTGGCTGGCGCTGGTGGAGTTGGCGGTGGTCGCCAGGCTGATGTAGTTGCCCTGGCTGGCCGGAGCGGCCGAACCGACGGCGCCGGCGGTGTAGGAGCCGGTGACCGAGTAAGGCAGGTTGGCCTGGAAGACGTTGGAGTCGTAACCGGCGCCCGAGTTGTTCACCAGGCCGCGGATGTCGTTCTTGGACACGGTGACGGTGTTGGAGGTGTTGCAGCCGGCCAGGTTGGTGTCGATCGACACGTTCGCCGGGGCGGTCATGTCAAAGGCGTTGGCCGGGCCGGTGTTGTCCGAGGCGTAGATGCCGATGGTGCCGAAGTCGATCGTGGTCGAGGCGTTGCCCGTGTAATAGGCGCAGTCCGTCGAAACAGCACCCTTCAGGGTGAAGGTCGCACCGTCGCTCGTCGAAGCCGTGCCGTTGTTGCCGGCCGAAGAACCCGAGATCACGATCAGCGAGGTGTTGCTGTTGAGACCGGGATTCAGCAAGTCAGCGGCGGCTACCGCACCAAGACCGATAGCGTTGCCCAAACCCGTACCTTGGATGCTACCGGAATAAGTACCGCCGAAGAAGCCTTGGGTCGTCACCGAGCCTTGATAGATGCTGTCGGCCATGGCCGGAGCGGCGATCAGAGCCAGCGCAGCGGCGCCGGCCATCAGGGAAGCGAACTTTTTCATTTCAGTCTCTCCAAGCGAATGATTTCGCAAATAAAACTCGATCGAGGCGGCAGTCCCTCCCCGTCCGATCGGGAGGAGTTAACGCCGACCTAACAAGCACGTCAACAGTAAAAAACATTGTTAGGTGTGATTTGTGTTAGATTCACCTCACAGGTGAAAACTATAGTTTTACTCAATTAAAGCACAACTGATCCGTCTTCCAGTGAAGATCAATACGTCAATCTTCAGTGGAGAGAACGAATTCTCTGCCAAACCAATCAGACGCGCGGCGTCACCGTCACCGTCAAGGTTTCCGTATATTGTCCGGCCAGGAGCCCCGCACCGGCAGGCCGTCTCGTGCGGAACTCGATCTTGCCGCCGCCCGCTGCGATGCCGTCGCCGCTGCTGAGCAGTCCGGTATGGTCGCTGCTGCTGAAGCTGGCGCGCACCACGCGCGGCTCCGGGCGCAGGGTCGGCACGGTCAGGGTCACGTCATAAGGAAGCACGCCCGAGAACGGCCCCTCGCCCTGCGGCTTGCTGACGTGGGCCAGACCGCCCCGCGCCGAGCTGACACCCAGATCGAACGGGACGTTGCAGTCGAGGCCGAACAGGGCCGTGGCGTGCTCGCCGCCCGTCAGTTCGCCGAAGTCGATGTCGCCGCCGCCCTGGATCTCGCAGCGTGCTGTGATCTGGCCGGTCACTGTGACGTTCAGCGTCTTGCCCACGTCCAGATTGTCGGCGACAGGCTTAGCCAGTGCCGGCGAGCTGGCGGCTGCGATCATCATTACAGCCGCACCGACGGCGACGCTCAGGCGGCATGCCGACGAGCGGAATGGCTTTGACCTATTATACATTGCCCCGACCCCGTTTCCGTCCCCTGGACGGCCCGTCACCCCGACGGTTCGCCCCACCCCTTCCAAAAGCCGTGCCATCCCGAATCGACACGCTCGGGCGCCAGGCACGCCTTGGTTAACAAAAGGTTAACGGCGGTCGATTTACTCCTAAGAGCGGCGTTATGCAACGGATTGTGTGAGGCCAATGACGAGATGGCGCGGGCGTTGGCTTTCCGAGGTGTGAAAAGCAATTTGCTTCACTCGCCAGCCATGGATGCGATGGTTGACGACGGCCTTAGTTCCACGGCGAAACTTGGATTTGAGCCGCTAATGAATTGCCAAAGCCGATATCAGGGCTGTACCAAAATGATACGTTTTCAGCGAGGCTGCACACCTGGCAGCCCGCCTAACTTGAGATGATGTCTTCAGCCGCTTGTCGGTATGATCGTCCTTTGACCGCTTGGTGATACGAAACAGGCTACGTCGTCGATGCGCTTGATGTTGGCGACATCGAGTTGGCACGCCTCGTTTAGGCGCAAGCCGCCGAACATCGACAGCGGGGCATCCAAAACGGGCGTTCTTCGGCCGCTCCGGGCCGGGTGTGGCGTAGCCGTTCCCATCGTCACGGCGCCCCGTGTAGAGGGACACCCCTAAGATCGCCTGTAGTTGACCGGTCGAGAATGGCAGACGGCTTGTCACGCCGTGATGTTAGGATCGGGCAAGCGCCGGCTCTACGCCGGGTTTCGGCCCAGCATCTCCTCCTTCACGGCAAAAAGTGGCGCACCCGGAGCGATTCGAACGCCCGACCCCCAGATTCGTAGCCGACCCAGGCAGCAATCAGGAGCAACCAGCAGTAACCCCAAACAACCACCCATCCTCTTGTTCTGCAACGGGTAAAAGGGAAATTGGTCGCTGCTGGCTATTTCCAGAAATCGCCGCGAAATCCCGCCTCTCGGGTCCCATGCGGGTCCCAGAAACGGGCCGGAAAATTGAGGGCGAAGCGGATGCCTAAGCTCACAAAGCGATTGATAGACGCATTGCAGACCGACGACGCCGAAGCCTTCGTCTGGGACTCGATCGTCCTCGGATTTGGTGTTCGGGTCCGACGGTCAGGCACCAAGAGTTTCATCCTCAAATATCGCATGGGCTCTGCCGTCCGCCGCCACACCCTCGGCCGGGTCGGGAGCCCTCACACTGTCGAAGAGGCGCGTGACGCCGCGTCCGAAATGCTGCGTCAGGTCAAGGCGGGGCATGACCCCATGCAGGCCAAGCGGGCGTCCAATGAGGCGATAACGGTCAACGAACTGATCCAGGCCTACCTCCACGAAGGACGCATTGCGAAACCCAACAAGCGGGAGTCGTCATGGGCCGGCGACACGTCCGTCCTGAACCGGCATGTCAGTCCCCTTCTGGGTCATCGTCTGGCGCGTGACTTGACCCGCCGCGACCTGGAAAAACTCCAAGCCGATGTTCTCACCGGCAAGACCGCCAAGGACGTTCGAACCAAATCGCGAGGCAGAGCCATCATCCGAGGCGGCCCCGGCGCTGTCGTAGTGCTCTCCCGCCACCCACTCCAGCGGCGTGCCCATGTCGGTCGAGACCTGGTCCATGAACCGGCGCGTGAAGGCCTTCAGGTCGGGGAGGTCGCGCCCGTCCTCCGGATTGACGATGATCCGGAAGTGATGCCGATCCCCTTCGCAGCGCCGCGCGAAGCCGGACGCGTCCACCGCATCCTCGCGCGCATCGAAGAAACGACCCTGCTCACCTTCGATCCCAGCCCCCTCGCGGGCCACATAGCGGACATGGGTCATCAGCGCTTTTTTCGCGCCCGGCGTCATCGGCACGACCCGCACCTTGACCATCACCCGACGCATTCCGCCCGCCGCTGAACGAACCTGACGGACGCGCTGGACAGCGCCCTTCGAAGCGAAATGTCGCGCTCTCGCACGCGGCGGCATCGACGGCGTCGCCCGGCTGACCAGACGCCCGACTTTCCAGGTCGGCGGCGTCTCCCGCCGCGCTGTCATCGGCGGCTTGAAGCCGTAGTCTTCAGGTTCTCTCGGCTCGGTCATGAAAGGCTCCCGCGCCCTCGAAACCCTTCGCCTTCACCGATGTACCCGGCCGGCGAGTTCCAAGGATCGCAGGCCGGATTTTATCTTGCCCTGCCACCCTGTCGCTGTGCGCATCGACTCCCGTGATTGATCCTCGTTGACGGGATTGAGCCACGCCGTTCACACGGCGCAGCCGCGCAAAGTCGATCGAGCCGGACAAACGCTCCATATCCGCCGTAGCGGCGCGCGTCGCTTCCGCCGCTATTGGATCGAAAGGACTATGGATCGATCGGGTGGTGATGGCGTTCTCAGCCGATGGGGAAAGCGACGAGCTATAACCGACAGCGAGCTACCACCGCCCGAGCGCTGGCGTGCGGCGCTTCAGTCATGGAGCATCGCCAAGGTCTCATGCGGCTGGCCTTCCAGTATGATGCGATCGCGGACATTGAGGCTCAGCAACCCAAGCTTATGGTCAAGCGCGCCGCATCGGCCGCGCCAGGAACCTAGCGCCGATCCGTCCGCGCGGGTGATCATGGCGCAACAGCTATCCGGCGGTCGCCACGGCATCCCCTTGGTCAGCGCGGATAAGGAACTTCTGCAGCTCTTCACGGGGCAGCGGCCGGGAGACCCAATAGCCCTGAATCGTGTCGCAGCCGAGGGACGCCAGCGCGGCGAACATCTCGCCGGTCTCCACGCCCTCGGCGACGACCGTCATGCCCAGACCATGCGCCAGATCGACCGTCGATTTGAGGATCAGTCGATCGCGCTGACTTTCGACGACATCGAGCACCAGGGAGCGGTCGATCTTGAGCTCGTCGGCATTGAGCATCTTCAGATATCCGAGCGACGATAGGCCGGACCCGTAGTCGTCGATCGAGATGCGGACGCCTGCGGCCTGGTAGACCGCGATCGCCTCGGCTGCGATTTTTGGGTTTTCGATGACGGCGGTCTCGGTGATCTCGAAGATGAGGTCGGCTCCGCTGCCGTCGATGAGATCCAGAGCCTGTTTGCGGAAAGCGTCGTCTACGAGAAGTCGCCCTGACACGTTCAGAGCGATCGCAACCTCAAACCCGAGTTTGCGAAGGTCTCGCTGGTCCTCGATCGACTTTGCGACGCTCCATTCGGTGAGCGCCCTTATCTGTCCCGTCTGCTCGGCGATGGGGATGAACAGGTCCGGTCCGATCCGTCCGCGGACAGGGTGATGCCATCTGCACAGCGCCTCGACCGACGCCGTCCGCCCGTCCGAGGTCTTGCGCTTGGGCTGGTAGTGCAGGCTGATGTCGCCGGCGCGCAGTGCGTCTCGGAGTTCGGACATCAAGGCCAGATTGTTGTCCGGATCAACAAAGCTCGCCTCGTCATAGACGACGGTTCGGTCGTCCGATTGGCCGGCGTGGTTCAGGGCTGTCGTCGCCCGCTCGATCAGGGCGTCGCCGCTCGCCGACGCGGTGTCCAGGGACGCGCTGCCGACCCGGACGAAAAGATCGAGCGGCTGGCCTTCGACGGTGAAGGTCGTCTCCAGCGCCCGCAGGGTTTGGGCAAGCTCCCGCTGGGCGTCGGCGGAGAGATCCGCCCGTGAAAAGGCCAGGACAGATGACGATAGCTGGGCGACCAGACCCACGTCCGCGAGCGCGGCGGTTCGCTCCGCCAACTGAACCATCAGTTTGTTGGCGATGTCGTAGCCGGCCACGCCCCGCATCTCGGCGTGACGATCCACCCCGATCGCGAACACGGCCACGCTGAGTTCAGACGCCGTGATCTTTCGCTCAATGTCAGCGATCAGGGCGCGACGGTTGGGAAGCCCCGTCTCCGGCTGGTGCATCGCCAGATGGATCAGGCCCGCCTCGCGCGCATCGACGATGGCCCGGGCCTGACGGCTGAGTTCAACTCGGGTCGCCCATATGACCATCAGGACCTGGGTTCCGAGAAGAGCGGCGACATCGATGCTGACCGGCAGTCGCCACTGCAAGAGCGTGGGCGTCACGACGATGAGCGCCAGCGCGGTCAGATGGCGAAGGACCAACCCGCGTAGCGCAGAGCCGCCGACACGCACGGGCTGAAGCGTCAGCACCAGCAGACCGCACAGCAACAGAAGGGCCAATGGGCTGAGGCTCATCAGAGCACGTCCGCCGGCCAGGCTCTCGTAGGCGAGCGCGTGAATGATCACGCCCGGCAGCAGACCCACGGGCGTGGCAAATTCATCGCCCAGCTCCAGGGCGGTCGCGCCGATCATCACCGTCCGGCCGCGCACCAGAGACGGATCGAACCGTCCTTGGTAGATGTCCTCGAAACTGACATGGGGGATCGACGCCTGGTCGATCCCGAAATCGACGGTAAAGGCCCCATCGCGTTTCGGCGCGCCGGCCATCAACGCAGCCACCGAGGGCGGACTGTCGTCTGGGCCGCCATAGTCGTAATGGCGTACCCGTCCGTCGCCATCCACCGGCACATTGACCGAAGCGAGGAGGGAATCCTTCAGCAGCGGCGCGATCGGGCGATTGCCCCAGACCCGACGCTCTCCCGCGCCATACGAGTCCATCTGCTCGAACGTGGCGAGGGCCACCTGGCCGGGGCGCCGTGAGACGGCCGCAGCGAGCGCCGCGTCCGAGCTTGGGTTCGAAGGCGCGCTGAAATCGACATCGATAGCGACCAGCGTCGCGCCCGCCTCGAAGAGGTTGTCGATCGCCTGGGCGTATCGCCGTCGGTCCCACGGCCAGGCGCCGGCGTCGGCGAGACTCTTTGAATCGATTTCGACGACGGTGAGCGTCTGTCCGCCTTGCCGGTCCAAGATCGCGAAACGGGTTGCGGCGATGACGTCGTCGATCGGGCGGAAGACGCCGACAGACACCCCCGTCGCCACGACGCAGAGAATCAGCAAACTCAAGACACCCGCGCGGGCCCGGGCGGACCGCATCAGATCAGCCATTCTCATGGTCACATCGCCTGGGGCGGTGGGCCGCCTTTAGGCTTGCCGCCCGGTCCGCCATTGCCGGAGCCCCCGCCGTTGCCGTTGCCGTTTCCAGGACCGCCGGGATCGCCGTTGCCGGGCTTGCCTCCAGGTCTGCCTTCGCCGGGGTTTCCGCCTCCATTGCCGTTGCCGGGGTTGCCGCCACCGTTGCCGTTGCCCGGATTGCCGCCAGGATCGCCCCCTCCGTTACCGTTGCCCGGATTGCCACCGCCGTTGCCTTCGCCTGGATTCCCTCCAGGCCCGCCGTTCCCCGGGTTGCCACCACCGTTGCCGTTGCCCGGGTTGCCGCCAGGGTCGCCCCCTCCGCTTCCATTGCCCGGATTGCCGCCCGGTCCGCCGTTGCCCGGGCCGCCGCCAGAGTCGCCCCCTCCGTTGCCGGTTCCAGGGTTGCCACCGCCGTTGCCTTCGCCTGGATTCCCTCCAGGCCCGCCGTTCCCCGGGTTGCCGCCACCGTTGCCGTTGCCCGGGTTGCCGCCAGGGTCGCCCCCTCCGCTGCCATTGCCCGGATTGCCGCCCGGTCCGCCGTTGCCGGGATTGCCAGGGTCGCCCCCTGGGCCGCCGTTGCCGGGGTTGGCCGGATTTCCGCCTGGCCCGCCATTACCGGGGTTGCCGCCTGGCTCACCACTGCCCGGGTTGCCAGGATTTCCACCCGGTCCGCCGTTGCCTGGATTTCCGGGATTCCCGCCGGGTCCGCCATTACCGGGGTTGCCGGGATTGTCGCCTGGCCCAACGTTGCCGGGGTTGCCGGGATTTCCACCCGGTCCGCCGTTGCCTGGGTTTCCGGGATTCCCGCCGGGGCCGCCGTTGCCGGGGTTGCCCGGATTGCCGCCCGGTCCGCCATTACCGGGGTTGCCGGGGTTGCCGCCTGGCCCACCGTTGCCGGGGTTGCCGGGATTGCCGCCCGGTCCGCCGTTGCCCGGGTTTCCGGGATTCCCGCCGGGGCCGCCATTGCCGGGTTTGCCCGGATTGCCGCCCGGCCCGCCGTTACCGGGGTTGCCGGGATTGTCGCCTGGCCCACCGTTGCCGGGGCTGCCGGGATTTCCACCCGGTCCGCCGTTGCCGGGGTTGCCGGGATTCCCGCCGGGGCCGCCATTGCCGGGGTTGCCCGGATTGCCGCCCGGTCCGCCATTACCGGGGTTGCCGCCTGGCCCACCGTTGCCGGGATTGCCGCCCGGTCCTCCGTTGCCCGGGTTTCCGGGATTCCCGCCGGGGCCGCCATTGCCGGGGTTGCCCGGATTGCCGCCCGGCCCGCCGTTACCGGGGTTACCCGGATTACTGCCCGGTCCACCGGCGCCTGGGTTTCCATCTGGACCACCAGCGCCGGGGTTGCCGCCGGATCCATTACCGCCGTTACCATTACCAGGATTCTGGACCGTCCCGCCATTTCCAGGATTGCCGGAACCACCACTCGCTGGGGCGCCAGGATTGGCGCCATTGCCTGAGTTGCCAGGAGCGCCGCCGTTTCCATTGCCGGGGCTGCCTCCTCCGCCGTTGTTGGTCGGACCCGTCGGGTTTCCTCCGGCAATACCGCCGGAATTTCCAGTCGTACCGACGCCGCCATTGGCTCCATTGCCAACGGGAGCCGACGACGCCGTCGATGGAGCCGGAGTCCCGTTGGGCGTGGTCGTCGCCGGTGTGTTCGACGCGCTTGGTGTTGTAGCCGGGGCTGTGGAACCGCTGGCCGCAACCGCGACCGGTGCGGTGCCCGGCGTGTTCTGGACGAGGCCGTCCGTCAGAGCTTCGTAATCCAGTCCCGGCGCCGCGACTGGGAGGGTTTCAGCCGGAACGGTCGTCGCGGGCGCCGTGAGCTCGACGGCGGTGGGTTGTTGACGAGGGACGAGCGCCGTGGCCCCCGCCGCTACGTCGCTGACCGCATTTCCGCTGTTCGAGCGAACCTCAACCAGACCTTCGGCGACGTGGACGCGATCGCCCATCGGATCGACCGTGACGGTGAAGGTCGTGCCCTTCACCACGGCGGCCAGCAGCGGCGTCTCGACCCGGAAATGCGGACGACGTTGACGATCGACCTGGAACAAGGCCGACCCCAGATCCTGCAGAACCCGGGTCATGCCCCCGGCCTCCGGAGCCAGGGTCGTGCGGCTGTTCGGACCGACTGTGACTCGTTGGTCCCCATTCGTAATGAGCGCGCGGCCGTTCCCGCCCGTCGTGACGCTCGTACCTGTCGGCAACACCAGGCCGACCGTGCCGCTGGCGACCGGGCGTGCCGGTATGGCCACGCGAACAACGCCCGAGATTTCCCGGACGCGCCACTCGTCGGCCCAAGCTTGTGTCGGATATCGTACACAGAATAGAATTATTGCGAATAGTATTGCGTATCGCTTGGCCACCAAAAACTCCTGACATCCCGTTTGATCGACCGGATACCAGCAGGTGCCTGCGAAGCTCTTAACTCGCGGTATTAACGCGATTTTCAGTTCAAGTGCTTAGCTGGTCGCCGGGACTTGGAGAACGGCGTGCGACTAGGCTCTTTTACTTCATGGTTAAGAACAGCGACAAACCTCTTGGGGGCGGCGCTGATCATGACTGTGGCGGCTGTCGGTCCCGCCCACGCGGATGCCGAGCCGTCGCCTGCCCTTGAGCCCGGCTGCAGCGGCTGTCTTGTGCTCACCAGCATGCTGATCCAGGGCGTGAGCGCCTATCCGCTTGCGGACCTCGCCAGCGCCTATGATCAGCAACTCGCACGTCAGGTGACAGTCGATGACCTGGTCCAGTCGGCGACGGCGATCACGGCGCGGTATCGGAACGACGGATATTTCCTGACCCGGGCCGTCGTCGCCGAGACCGACCCCTTGGCGGGGTCGGCCCGGATCGTCGTTTTCGAAGGCTACATCGCCGAACTGCAGATCATCGGCGAAGGGGCGCGCGCCGTCCGGCCGATCCTCGCGCCGTTGCTGAACCGTCGCCCCCTGACCATCGGCGAGTTGGACCGCCGGCTGTCGCTGGCGTCCGATGTCCCGGGAGTGAAGCTGACCAGCCGGATCGAACCCGTCATCGGCGAACCGGCTCAGCACCGACTGGTCGTCGAGACGCAGATGTCTTCCGGGAGCGCCGGGCTCTACGTCGATAACCGCGGTCCGGAGGCGCAGGGCCCCTGGCAGGTCTACCTTTCCGGCAGCAGGAACTCGACCTTCGCGCCCGGCGACCAGATCTCGGCGGCGGTTCTCACCGTGCCGAACAGTCCCGACGAACTCACCTATGTCGACGCCTCCTATTCGGTCGCCGCCCCAGGCGGCGGACGTCTTCGTTTCGGCGTCTCGGGGTATGAGACGGACGCCCCTGTACAGAACGCCGGGAGTTGGATCGGCGGGAGCAGTCGTGTGGCGTCGGTCGCCCTTTCGCGCCCCGTGATCCGGTCGCGGGATAAAAATCTCTGGCTGAATGCGGGCCTCGACGTTCGTCGGGTCAAGCAGCGCTACGCCGAGACGGGTCTCGCCAAAGAGACCCTGGCGGTGGCGCGCTTCTCGGTCGCGGGACAGCGGCGCTATAGCCCGGGCTATGTCGCGGGTTCGGTGCAGCTTTCCAAAGGTCTCGACGCTTTCGGCGCCACGACCCGGTCCTCGCCCCTCAACACGCGCACCGACGCGACGGCCGAGTTCTTCAAGATCAACGCCCAGGTCAGCGCCTATCGCGACCTCGGAAAATATGTCGGCGTCTATGTCGAGGCGGCCGGCCAGTGGTCGGACGACCCCTTGCTGAGTTCCGAGGAATTCTTCGTGGGCGGGCCGACCTACGGCCGGGCCTACGACTATGGAGAGGCCAGCGGCGACAGAGCCGCGGCCGCAATGATCGAAGCCCGGGTCGGCTACGATCCAAAGGGAGACCTGATCTCATTCGCCCAGGCCTTCGCCTTCGTCGATTCGGCCAGGGTCTGGAACGTCGCGCCCGGCAAGGACTGGTCCGAAAGCCTGACCTCCGCCGGAGTCGGCTCTCGGATCACGTTCGGACGCAAAACCACGCTACGGGTCGAATTCGCAAAACCGCTTTCGCGCGCGCCCTACAATGAGCGGGACAAGGGCTGGCGAACATTCGTGTCGCTGTCGCGACAGTTCTAGAGCCCGGCCCCACCGAGGACTGCAGCGCCCGCCGGGCGCGTGATGATCGACCGAACGACTGCCGCGCTCGGCCGGGCATAAAGGCTCAGGCCCAACCGAGGCGCGCGCCGCGAAAGTTAAGCTTCTGAAAGAATCGGACTTTTCATCACGCCCGGCAGATGCACGGTTTACCGGGAGTTGCGTTTAGACCAAGGTCGCAGAGGAGCTGTGGGAGCGGAAGAGCATGTTGAATGCGATGGCGCAGGGCCTCGCGGGCGCAGAAAAGGCCGGGGGCTCGTGCGCCGAAAGCGATCTCGACTGGCTGATACAGGCCGTCGAATCGATGCTGAGACAGGCGTTTCCGACGCTCGTCATCGTGGGCAGCGGATCGGCCACCTACTTCAACGAGGCCTGCCGCCAGCTCGCTCTGGCGCCTTCCGCATCCCAGGGCGGCTCCCTGGCCGATATCGCCCCCTCGCTCTCGACCCAGCTCTCCACCGCCCTTGCGGCGGCCTGGGCCGGAGAGGCCACGACGGCGGAGGGGCTTCACCTGCAAGTTGATCGGGTTGAAGGCGCGCAGGAGACCTGGGTCAACGCCGCCGTCTCGCCGGTCGCCCGCGAAGGCCGGGTCTGCGCGGTCCTCTGCGTCCTGCGCGACGCCACGGAGGAGCGACGGCTGCGCGCCCGCCTGGCGACGGCGGAGGCGACGCTGGAATCCATGGCGGAGCTGACGCCCGCCTTCCTCTGGCGCCTCGACGCCCTGGGCGCCATCCGTTGGATGAACCCGCGATGCCAGGACTATCTCGGCCTCGGGCTTAAGGAGGCGCGGGAACATGGCTGGTCCGGCTGGCTCCATCCCTGCGATCGAGCACGCGTTATGGCGGAGTGGGGGCTCTCGCTTGCTGCGCCCCGTCCGTTCGAAAGTCGTCACCGCCTGCGCGACGCCGGCGGGTATTTCCGATGGTTCGTCGTCCGCGCCCTCCCGCAATACAATGAGGCGGGCGAACTGTTCGAGTGGCATGCGGCGGCACTCGAGGTCCTGGATGCAGCGGGCCCCTCGCACTCGGCCGAGCGCCGTCTGCTGTGGATCGCCGACCCGAGGGATTGGTCCCGGCGATACATGAACGCCGGGAGCGCCTCGAGCTGGCCGAGCAGCGGGCCCGATCAGGCAGTCAGCTGGGACGACCTGCTCAACGCGCTCGTCGAGGACGATCGCCCGGCCCTGCGCTATGCGTTCGAAAGTCTCATGTCCGGCCGACAGGGCGACGCGGCCTATCGCGCGCGCAACCGCGTCGGCGACATCCTGTCCATCGAGGAGACCGCCTATCCCATCGTCGAACCGGACGGCTCCATCAGCCGCCTGATGGGCGAATCCCGCATTCGGGCCGTCGTTCCGGCGGAGGTGATTATGATCGACGCGGCCCGTCGGGGTTGCAGCATGCGCCTCGCTCTCGAGCGCGACGGATTCCGCGTTCGGGTGGTTGCGGATCTTTCCCAGTCCGGTCTGGGTCGCGGCGCGGCCAGCGCGGCGGTCTATTGTTCGGACTCGACCGTCCCGGACATCCTCCATGCCTCCGAGGTCTTCGCGCGGGACCTCCCCGGGCTTCCCGTAGTCGTACTGGGCGATCCGGTGGCCTCTCCCCGGGAGATCATGGCGCTTCACCGCGCAGGAGTGAGCGACCTGCTGTCCTACGATGCGGAGGATATCGCCAAGGCCAGGGCGGTGCGCGAGAGCGTCGAATATCTCAATCAAGTCAATGATAACGCCCTACCAGGTAGCGACACCAGGGATCAGTTGAGCCGTCTGTCAGAGCGCGAACGGGACATTCTCGAACAGGCCGTCGCGGGCGGTACGTCCAAGACCATCGGACGGGCCCTCGGCCTCAGTCCGCGGACTGTGGACTTCCATCGCAGCAAGGCCTTGGACAAACTCGGCCTGAAGGCGGTCAGGCAGGCGTCTGACCTTTTCACCCCGCAAACCGCCATACTCGCGCGCCGTTCCTAGGCGCCGGAAGTAGGTCCCCTGCGCGGGACCCAGGGGGGCGCAATCGCGTCACGATTGTGTCCATCGCCGCATTAGCCTTTCCGATCGGGAGGCGCCCCACGCCTCCCCGCTGGGAGGACACTGATGCACGCACTGCAAACCCGCACCCGCCGCGCCCAAGCCCCGTCGGGAACGACACGGGCGACACGGCTGCTTGTCGCGCTCGTCTATATGGTCGGAACCTTCGTTCCCTTTGGGATGCTGGCGGCGCCGGAACGGGCGCGCGCCCAGACAAGCCTGGTCAATGTCTGTACGGGCGTGGCCCTGCCCCGCTCGGTCGTGACTGACATCTTGGGGCCGGTAATCACCGGGGTGGTGACGCCCTTGGAGGATACGCTCGACGGACTGCTGGGCATTCTGGTGCCTGACGTCGATGTCGGGGCCGATGATCTGTTGAGCGATGCGGCGAACGGGGAGGACATCACCCTTCAGGTGCTCGATGTGAACGGCGGCGTGGTCGATCCCGACAACGCCTGCGTCAACCAGGCCGACGGCTTCACCCTCGCGGAAGAAGCGGGCATCGCCATCGGCGGCAATCAGATCACGGGTCTCGGTTCGGGCGGCGCGATCGCGACGGCGGGCGAGGCTAACTCCATCGCCTTCGGCAATGGCGCTGCGACCGCCGCCACCTCGGCGGACGCCCTGGCCCTGGGACGCGACGCCGAAGTCCTGGGCGGCGCCGCCGGCTCGATCGCCCTTGGCGCCGACGCCTCGGCGGCGGTCGCCAACAGCCTTGCGCTCGGCGCGGGCAGCACCGCGCTTCGCGGCGCCCAGACGGGCTATTCCCCGATCGGCGTCGTCGATCCCCAGAACTCCGTCGGCGAAGTGTCCTTCGGCACGGCCGGGGCGGAGCGCCAGCTGACCAATGTCGCCGCCGGCTCGGCCGCGACCGACGCCGTCAACGTGAGCCAGCTGCAGACGGTGGCCACGGGCATAGACGCCTTGGCGGCGCTGGCCGTCACCTATGACGACGACACCGCCGCCACCCTGACCTTGGGCGGCGCGAGCGGGACCCTGATCACCAATCTCGCGACCGGCGGCCTCGCCCCGGGTTCGACGGACGCCGTCAACGGCGCCCAGCTGTTCGGTCTGGGCTCGAGCCTGGCGTCGGAGATCGGCGGCAGCACGGCCTTCGATCCGACGACCAGCACGATCGACATCGGCCTGACCTATGACGGCGTCGTCTACGGCAGCGTCCAGGAAGCCCTGGACGCCGTTGTCGCCGGTCCTGGCGGCGGCACCCCCTTCCTGGCCGTGAACTCCGCCTTAGGCGGGGCGCTTGCGGACGGCGTGGACTCCACCGCCGTCGGCCCCGCCGCCTCAGCCTCGGCCGACAACAGCGTCGCCCTCGGCGCCGGAAGCACGGCCGTTCGCGGCGGCGCGACCGACTATGCGGCGCTCGGCCTCGACACCCTTCAGACCGCAGCCGGCGAAGTGTCCATCGGCGCCGTCGGCGCCGAACGCCAGCTGACCAATGTGGCCGCCGGCTCGGCGGCGACCGACGCCGTTAACGTGGGCCAATTGCAGGGGGTGTCCGACGACGTTCAGGCGCTGGCGGACATCGCCGTCGCCTATGACGATCCGACAGCAACCAGCCTGACCCTGGCTGGCGTCGGGGGCACGGTGATTGGCAATGTGGCGGCGGGCGAGCTGAGCGACACCTCAACCGAGGCCGTGAACGGCGCTCAGCTATTCGCCACCAACACCCAGGTCGCCGCCAGCGTCGATGCGATCGACGAACTCGGCACGGACGTGGAAGACCTATCGCAGATCGCGGTCAAGTACGATGACGTCCTGGCGGGCCGGGCCACGCTCGCCGGCGTGGACGGCACGGTCCTGGCCAATGTGGCGGCCGGCGACCTGAGCGCGGCTTCCACCGAGGCGGTCAACGGCGCCCAGCTGTTCGCGACGAACACTCAGGTCTCGACCAACACCACCGCCATCACCAACCTCGGCGACGACCTCGGCGCCCTGTCCGACACGGCCGTCATGTACGACGACCTGCTGGCGGGCCGCGTGACTCTGGCCGGCGTCGACGGCACGGTGCTCGCCAATGTGGCGGCCGGAGACCTGAGCGCAGCCTCCACCGAGGCGGTCAACGGCGCCCAGCTGTTCGCCACCAACACCCAGGTCTCGACCAACACCATCGCCATCACCAATCTCGGCGACGACCTCGGCGCCCTGTCCGACACGGCCGTCATGTACGACGACCTGCTGGCGGGTCGCGTGACCCTGGCCGGCGTCGATGGCACGGTTCTGGCCAATGTCGCGGCCGGAGACCTGAGCGCCGCTTCCACTGAGGCGGTCAACGGCGCCCAGCTGTTCGCCACCAACACCCAGGTCTCGACCAACACCACCGCCATCACCAACCTCGGCGACGACCTCGGCGCCCTGTCCGACACGGCCGTCATGTACGACGACTTGCTGGCGGGCCGCGTGACCCTGGCCGGCGTCGATGGCACGGTTCTGGCCAATGTGGCGGCCGGCGAGCTGAGCGCCGCCTCGACTGAGGCGGTGAACGGATCGCAGCTGTTCGCCACCAACACCCAGGTGGCGCTGAACACGGATGCGATCGCGGACTTCGCCGATCTCTCCGCCCTGGCTGTCACCTATGACGATGCGACGTCGGACACGCTGACGCTGGCCGGAGCCGCCGGCACCACCCTCCGCAATGTGGCCGCGGGCGATCTGAGCGCGTCCTCCACCGAGGCGGTCAATGGCGCCCAGCTGTTCGCCACCAACACCCAGGTGGCCGACAACACCGCCGATATCGTCACCAACACGACCGACATCACCACCATCACCAACAATCTGAACAATGGCGCGATCGGCGTGGTCCAGTATTCCAATGCTGCGAATCCGACGACGCCGAACGGCGGCGTCGCCACGAACGACGTAACCCTCGTGGGCGCCCTCGCCGGTCCCGTCGGCCTGCACAATGTCGCTGCCGGCCTCATCGGCGCCGGGTCGAGCGACGCCGTCAACGGCGCCCAGGTCTTCGCCTTCGGCCAGAGCGCGGCCGCCGGCTTCGGCGGGGATACGGCCTTCGATCCTGCGACCAACACTCTGGACGTCACCCTCACCTATCAGGGCGTCGAATACGCCAGCGTTCAGGCCTTCCTCACCGCCCTGTCGGCCACACCGCTGGGCGGCGGCTCCAGCGTCTATCTGGCCGTCAACTCCAACCGGGGCCCCGCGACAGCGCAGGGCCAGGACGCCGCCGCCGTCGGGCCCGAGGCCCAGGCCGTCGCCGACAACAGCGTCGCCCTCGGCGCGGGCAGCATCGCCGATCGCGAGGCCCAGGCCGATTATGCGGCGCTCGGCCTCGCGGCCCTGCAGACCTCTGTGGGATCGGTCTCTATCGGCGCCCCCGGAGCGGAACGTCAGCTGACGCATGTCGCGGCGGGCACCGCGGCCACCGACGCCGTGAACGTCGCCCAGCTTCAGGGCGTGTCGGACCGCGTCGACGCCATCGCCGACACGGCTGTGGCTTACGATGATCCGTCGGGCGACACCCTGACCCTGGCAGGCGCAGACGGCACGACGATCACCAATGTGGCGGCGGGCGACGTCAGCGCGACCTCCTCCGACGCGATCAACGGATCGCAGCTGTTCGCCACCAACAATCAGGTGGCCCAGAACACGACGGCGATCACCACCCTGACCACCAACATCGCCAACGGCGGCGTGGGGCCGGTGCAGTACAGCGACGCCGGCGATCCCGCGACCCCGAACGGCGGCGTTCGCTCCGATGACCTCACCCTGGTCGGCGCCAGCGGCGGCGCGGTCGGCCTGCACAATGTCGCGGACGGCCTCATCGCCGCCGGCTCGACGGACGCCATTAACGGCGGTCAGATTTACGAACTCGCCTTCGCTGCGACCAACGCCGTGCAGTATGACACCGACGCCGACGGCGCGCGCACCAACAGTATCACCTTCCAGGGCGGCGACGCTGCGGCCCCGGTGACGCTGAACAATGTGGCCGCCGGCGAAGTCAGCGAGACCTCGACCCAGGCGGTCAACGGCGCCCAACTGTTCCAGACCAACCAGGCGGTCGTCACCGCCCAGACCACGGCGGACACCGCCCTAGCTCTTGGACAGAACTCGCTGCAGTACGCCGACGCGGGCCAGACGCGGGTCGTCCTGGGGCGCAGCGACGGACCAGCGGTCACGGTCAGCAACGTCGCGGCCGGCGTAGCCGACACCGATGCGGTCAATGTGATGCAGCTGCGCGAAAGCATGAACGCGGCGGTGGAACAGTCCAACGCCTACACCGATCTGCGCATGGCGGCGGTCAACTACAACCTTCAGGAAGTGCGCAAGCTGGCCTTCGCCGGCACGGCGGGCGCCCTGGCCGCCGCCGGGATGCCGCAGATCGCGGAACGCGGCAAGTCGATGTTCGCGGTCGGCTACGGCACCTACGAAGGGCAGTCGGCCATGGCGATGGGCTTCTCTCGCGCCCTGGGCGACGGCTCCATGGTCTTCCGGGCCGGCGCCACCTTCGACACTCAGAACCATGTCGGCGCCAACGCCGGCATCGGCTGGCGCTTCTGAACCGACCAGGGGGAGGCTTGTCTGTCCTCCCTCTGGTCGCCTCCCTGCATCTTACGGCCTGATTGAGTCATGCATGCCTCCTGTATCCCCCCTGCTCAGCGACGCCGACTTCGCCGCCATGAAGGCCCGGTTCGTCGCCGCCGGAGACCGGTTGACCGATCTGCAGTTGCTCGACCTCGCGGACTGCTATCACGAGATGCTTCGCCAACGCCGCGCGATCCGGGCGCGCCATCCTTCGGTGGCGCCCGCCAAGGGGTCATGCATCGCGCCAGAGGTGCGGTCCTTTTCTCCCGCCTCGGAAGAGCGGTCCGCCGAATGACCGCGTGACAGCGACGAGACCGAGATCTGCGGCGGGCGCGGGAGGACGCGGAACGGGACGCGGCGTCTTCGGTTGATCCAGAACGCCGGGAGAACACCGAATGGATCAACCACAGCTCAACAGCGCCGCCGTGACCCTGCAGGCTGGAAACCTCCGCTTCAAAGCGAAGGTGAAGGTCACCAACGCCGGCCTGTTGGCCGTCGGCGGACTGGTTTCGAGCATCCTGATCTCCACGACCGCTCTGGTCTGGGTCGCGACGGGTGTCGCCCGTCGCCGGACCGGGTCGATCGAGGCGCCGCTTCGGCGGTGAACCCGATGGGTCGCGCGCCAGCCAATGCCTGAAGTCTCGGGAGGGTGTTCGGCCTTCAGTTCCTGATGAGGAGGTCTGTCGGACGAGCCGTATCAGAAGGCCGGATCCGATCTGCGAGGTTGGCGTACCAGAGCCTCCAAAAATCGCATCAGCGACGATGAGAGGGGGAGAATGAGGAGCTGCTCGACTCTGTAAGCCTCTTGTGATACACATTTCTGCATCAAATAGCGCCTGTGATGCAAAAAAAGATATCAAATCAATACGGACTTGAGGGGGTCACCGAGGTGATCCGCAAAGCCCGTCTGGCGAAAGGTTGGAGCCAACGTGATCTCGCGGGCCGCGCTCCGCTGACCCAGCCGCAAATTTCCCGCATCGAAAGCGGCGAGGCGGATCTGCAAGTCTCCACCTTGATCGAACTGGCCAGGTCGCTCGATCTCGATGTCCAGCTCGTGCCGAAGACCGCCCTCGTCGCGGTCGAGGCCGCCGTCCGTTCCGCCGAAGAGCGCGCCGGCGAACGGATCGCTCAAAACCTTGTGGCGACGCTGGTGCGGCTTGCGGACGAGGCCCAGGCGGCCGCGCCGGATCGCGAGGACGTCGCGTTGATCGCCTCCGGCCTGCGGGAGCTCAAGACCCTATTGCCGGTGTCTCCTGGCGCGCTCCCGATTGCGAAACTCGAACGGCTGAAATCCCCTTTGCAGGATCTTCTCGACTCTCCGCCCACGTCCCGACGTCTCCATGCCCAACGCTTCCGCGACGCAGCGGCCTGGTTGAAGCCGCTCAGGAACACCCTGGCGCATGCGCCCCAAGCCGAGCGTCCCGCCTATCGACTCGACGATGAGGACGCGTGATGGCCGCTGACGCCCTGGAAGTTCTGCTCAATGGCCGCAGGATCGGCGTGATCAGCGCGCTCGGCGGAGATCAGTCGATCTTCTCCTTTGACGACGCCTATGCGGAGGACGCGGACCGTCCCACGCTGAGCCTGTCGTTCAAGGGTGAGCACGGGGGCTTGTTGCGCCATCACCGACCCACCCAGACCCGGCTGACGCCCTTCTTCTCGAACCTGCTGCCCGAGGGCCCGCTTCGCGACTATCTGGCCAAACGCGCCGGCATCAAGCCGATGCGGGAATATCCGCTCCTCGAGGTCTTGGGACCCGACCTGCCGGGCGCCGTGACGGTGCGCCCGATCGGCGAGGCCCTCTCCGCCTCCACCGACGCCGAGCACCAGGGAGAGGGCGAGGAGCCGCAAGGGACGGGCGAGGGCCCGTTGCGGTTCTCCCTGGCGGGCGTGCAGCTCAAGTTCTCCGCCGTGGCCGAAGCGCGCGGCGGGTTGACGATCCCCGCCAGCGGCGCGGGCGGAGACTGGATCCTCAAACTCCCTTCCGTTCGCTTTCGCGGGGTGGCGGCGAATGAGTTCTCAATGATGCGCCTCGCGCGGGCGATGGATATGGACATCCCCGACGTGGCGCTCGTGCCGCTCGATCAGATCGAGGGCCTGCCCGAGGGTATTGGCCGGATTGAGGAAGAGGCCTTCGCCGTACGCCGCTTTGATCGCCAGGAGGGCGGCGGTCGCATCCATACCGAAGACTTCGCGCAGGTCTTCGGGGTCTATCCCGGCGAAAAGTACGAGAAGGGCTCCTACCGCGCCCTGGCAAGGGTGCTGTGGCTGGAAACCGGTGAAGCGGGCGTGCGCGAGTTCATCCGGCGACTGGTGTTCAACACCCTGATCGGCAACGCCGACATGCATCTGAAGAACTGGTCGCTGATCTATCCCGATGGACGGACGCCCCAGCTCTCCCCCGGGTACGACTTCCTTTCGACGACGGTCTACATCCCCGATGAGGACGCCGCGCTGAAGTTCGCCCGGACCCGTCGGATGGCGGAACTGACGATGGACGAGATCGGCCATATGGCGGCCCGGGCCGGTCTTCCGGAGACCCTGGCGCGCGGCGCGGCCGCAGAGGCGGTCGATCGTTTCCATGAGGTCTGGCGCAGCGAGCGCGGACACCTGCCAATCTCCAAGCCGCTTAAAGCGGAGGTCGAACGGCTGCTGGCGAGCGTCCCCTTGGCGTCAGGCGGTTAAGCGAGCCCAGCATTTCATCCGGCGTCGCACGGGTCCGACACGCAAAAATGTGCCTTGCAGATTGCTTATGATAGATTGGATTTTCTGCGTCCTGGGTCCCATGCGGGTCCCAGGGCCCCACCCTAAGCGGAGCAATAACAGCAAGTGTTTGAAATGATGGCGCACCCGGAGCGATTCGAACGCCCGACCCCCAGATTCGTAGTCTGATGAAAATTTCAATGATTTCTGATATTTATATATTCAGCCTTGTAACAATCGGGGCTGGCGGGAAGCTGAAGATGGCGGTGGTTACAGGGTTGACGGTAGTCGGCCTGCATTCCTCCAGACTCGTTTCGACACTTCCTAGACGTTCGGAACGTCCGCAGCATGGCACCGAGGCTGCGGACGTTCATAAAGTACTATCGTGGCACTACGTCCATAACAGTACCAAGCGGGCGGCGGTGTCGCCGTCTTAGAAATCTGCATCAAGGCGGTGCTTGCGAAGTGGAAATAGCGTTCCCTCTATAACCTAGCTAAGTCTTCCTGCGTTAGGTCGAGAAGCTGGGGTACTGGACTTACTGGCGCGGCAGCCCGAGGCGTCGTCTTTTGTGCGAAGGCGCGGGCGATATGGACGGCCCGCTTTGTTGCTGCCAGAGATGTCAACGAAGCTGAAAGGGTGGACGGGCGTTATGTCAGTACTACATCCTAGAAGGAGGTCTGATGGAAGAGTTCGATTGGACCTGCGCGGCGGACATGGGCCTCTATACGGTACCGATGGCCGCTCGGCTGCTCGCTGCAAAGCAGAACAAGGTCCGCTCCTGGATCGAGGGCTATCCGAGTAGCGATGCTGAACCCATTCTGAGCCGCGATCTTCCAAAGGTCGGCGGCAAGACGGTTCTCAGCTTTCTCGACCTCGTAGAGGGGGCCTTCATCCGCCACTTCCTGGCCATTGGGTACAGCCCTCAAACGATCCGCCGCGTTTCTCTGAAACTTCGCGAACGACATCTAGTCGACCACCCCTTCGCAATGAACAAGCGCTTCAAGGCCGATGGAAAGCACATCTTCGAGGAGGTCGTTAGCGACGCCGGAGAGCAGAAGCTTGTCAACTTGATGAATGACAACTTCGAGATTGTGTCGGTGATTGAGCCGTCGCTGTTCGACCAAATCTTTTATGTGGAGGACGTTGCTCGGCAGTGGACGCCGCTCGTCGCGCACCCGCGCGTCGTCATCAATCCGAAGATGTCATTTGGCCGCCCGGTTCTGAAAGACCTGTGGGTGCCGACGGAGAAGCTGTTCCGCGCATACGTCAACGAGGGGAGTGCCGAGGCAGCCGCGTCCGAATGGGATGTGACACCGGACGACGTTCTCGCAGCAACCATGTTCGAACGGGACCTTGAACACCGGACGCTGCAATGAGGGTCCGCATTGACGAGAACGTGTCCCGACGCGTCGCCTCGGCCCTCAAGGGTTTCATGGTGAGCCAAGACGGATTCGTCGTCGATCACGTTCGAGATCATCACCCTCCCGGAACTAGCGATCCCAGTTGGATAAGGCAGTTTGCCGCCGAGGGCGGCCATGCCATCGTTTCCGGCGATGCACGGATACTCCAGCACTGGCCTGATCTCGTCGCCTACATGGAAAGCGGGCTGGTGTCGTTCTTTCCACCGGCGAAGTTTGATGATCTCAAAGGGCCAGGCCAAGCCGCGCTAATCATGCGGTGGTGGCCTGCAATCGTCGAACGAGCGAAGGCCTCCTCAGCGAGCCAGTGCTGGCGACTACCTCTCGATTGGAACCCTGACCTGTCCAAGTTCAAGGAGCTGAAGGACCCTCGCTTTGCGACGGATGCGCAGCGCGTCGAGCAAGGGATCGCGCCTGCGATGACCCGGCACCCCTTCCGTCCTGGCGATCTATCCGGCACAACCGATGATCAGCGGGCAGAGGGCTGAACGATTCAACACCGCTAATCGTACCAAGTAAGTGCGTTAAGGTGATGGTTCGTTGGCCCGGTGAGACGGAGGGGCAGCGTGCGGATCATCTCAAATCGGGGGACTGATCGCGCCATCGATCAGATCGAGGGCGTGGCCGCCACCGCTGACGCTAGCGCCATCAGTCCGAGTGTTTCGATCTTCGGCATTTCGGCGCTGCAAGGCGTCTTGCCGCAAGACCTGCCCCTACGGCTGCTGTTGTCCGGCGAAACAATGCTGTCGGAAAGCATACTGGGCGGCGGATCGGATCGTTTCCTGCGAAACAGTCTCACCGTCCGCCGGCTGGCCTCTGATGCCGCGCGGTGGATGTCAGGCGCGCAAGTGCGGATCGCCCAGACCCGTGTGCCGCAGTCCGCCTTCATGCTGCGAAACTCAGACGGCACGCCCTCGCTCGCTATGGTCGGAGCCTGCTCGCTGACCACCTCGGGGCTGGGGGTAACGCCCGCCGACCCGTTTAGCCTACTTCAAACGGCGGAGACGCCAGCCGAACTGACGACGCTGGCGTCCTGGTTCGAGGAGCAGTGGCGAACGCTAGGCGACAAGCCGGATGGGCGGCACGATTTTCTGAAGCGCCTGACTCAGATTGCAGGCCGTCGGTCCGCCTCTGAAGTTCACCTGCGCATCCTGGACGCCCTGTTCAGTGAGATGGGCGAGGCCTTAGATGAAGAGAGGATCGTGCGGTCCGCCACCGGCATCCGCGATACTACGGTATGGTCCAAACTCTATCGCTTCCAGCGCGATGGCGTCGTTGGTGCGATCGATAAGTTGCAGCGGTATGGGGGCTGCATAATCGCCGATAGCGTCGGTCTAGGTAAGACCTTCGAAGCCTTGGCCGTCATCAAGTATCACGAACTGCGAAACGACCGCGTCCTGGTCCTTTGCCCAAAGCGGCTTCGGGATAACTGGACACTTTGGAAAGCGAATGATCGACGCAACAGCCTAGCCGGGGACCGCTTCAACTACGACGTCCTAAACCACACCGATCTGTCACGCGAAAGCGGGATGTCAGGCGACATCCAATTGAGCCACGTCAACTGGGGCAACTACGATCTGGTGGTCATCGACGAGTCTCACAACTTCCGAAACCGGGCCGCCCACAAGGATAAGGAGGGCCGCTACGACAAGCTGATGCGGCAGATCATCAAGGCTGGCGTTAAGACCAGGGTGTTGATGCTGTCAGCGACGCCCGTCAACAATCGCCTGGCGGACATCAAGAACCAGATCGCTTTCGCGACCGAGGGCAACGACGCCGCTCTCGCCAGCCAGAACATCCCGTCGATCGAGGCCACCATCCGCTTCGCTCAGGGACAGTTTAACCGCTGGCAGGAGATGCCCGAAGCGCGACGGACCTCGGCTCGGCTGCTCGATATGCTGGGCTTCGACTATTTCCGGCTTCTGGACCTTATGACGATTGCGCGCAGCCGTAAGCACATCGAGCGCTACTACGGCACCAGTGAGACCGGTCAGTTCCCGGCTCGGCTCGCCCCGCTCAACATCAAGGCCGACGTCGACACCAGCGGTACATTCCCGCCGATTGGCGAGATCAACAATGCGATCCGGCGCCTGAATCTCGCCGTCTATGCCCCCCTCCGTTACGTCTTGGATTCCAAGAAAAAGGCTTACGACGAGAAATACAGCCAGCAGGTTCGTGGCGGCGGCGGCGTCTTCAGCCAGTTGGATCGGGAAGAGAGCCTGGTTCATCTGCTACGGGTGAACCTGCTGAAGCGGATGGAAAGTTCGGTCGCCAGTTTCGCGATGACCGTCCGCCGCCAGCTTGAAGCCGTTGACGTCCTGATCGCGAAGATCGATGCGCATGAAGTGGCCCTGGACGAGCCATCCATCGACGACCTCGACCTGGATGACCCGCTGTTCGAGGCCTTGGCCGTCGGGCGTCGAGTTCGCGTGTTGCTGGCTGACACCGACCGCGTCCGCTGGCGACAGGACCTCGAAGAAGATCGTGCTGGCCTCGCCGCCATGCTGGCCGACGCCCAGGCGATCATCCCCGAGCGTGACGCCAAGCTGGCGCGACTGCGCGCCTATATCGCGGAGAAGGTCGCCAACCCATTCAATCTCGGCAATCGTAAAATCATCGTCTTCACCGCCTTCGCCGATACGGCCAGGTACCTGTACGAAGAACTGATCCAGTCCGGCGATCTGAACACCGCCTTGGTAACTGGCTCTGGCGGGAACCGCACGACGGTCAAGGGGCTGCGCTCCGACCTGGGTTCGATTCTGACCGCCTTCTCGCCCCGTTCGAAGGGCCGCCCCGACGACCTGGCGGAGGAGGGTGAGATTGACCTATTGATCGCTACCGACGTCATCAGCGAGGGGCAGAACCTTCAGGACTGCGACTGCCTCATAAACTACGACATCCATTGGAACCCCGTGCGGATCGTCCAACGTTTTGGGCGGATCGACCGGATCGGTTCGATCAATGACACGATCCAGTTGGTGAACTTCTGGCCCAACGTCGATCTGGACACCTACATCGGTTTGGAGAAGCGGGTCTCGGGCCGGATGAAGCTGCTGGATGTCTCGGCAACGGGCGAGGAGAACATCATCGAGTCGTCGTCCGGCGATGTGATGAACGATCTCGACTACCGCCGTCGCCAGCTTGAGGCGCTTCAGACGACAGTCATCGATCTGGAGGATTTGTCGTCGGGCGTGTCGATCGCCGACATGACACTGAACGATCTACGGGCGGATTTCGCGGCGCTGAAGCCTGAGGCGCGCGACGCCCTGGTCTTACTGCCGCTGACGACGCACGCGGCCGTGTGGGCGAACGACGAGGTTCCAGCGGGCGCGATCTTCTGTCTTCGCGCCGAGACGCCCAAGGCGCTGGCCGCCCTGTCGCCGAACGATCCGCTGCGCCCCCACGTCGTCGTCCACGTTGGGCCTGACGGTGAAATGCTGCTGACGCCTAGCCAGGCCAAGCGCGCCCTGGACCGGACGAAATATCTGGCAGATCGCGGCCAGACGCCCGACGACTCGGCATGGGACCGACTGGACGCCTTGTCTCGTCAGGGGCGCGTCATGAAGCCGTGGCAGGACGCTTTGGCCGCCGCCATCGCCGCCGTCTCGGGCAAGGCCGAGGAGCGCGCTATCGACAGCCTGTTCAGCGCCGGCGAACTGGCCGACCCTGCCGGCTTCGCGGGCATGGAGGACTGGGAAGTCGTGGGCTGGTTCGCGGTTCTGGAACGGCCGGACGGGGAATGACGCCATGCTCGACCGCGTGTACCAGGCCTTGGTGCTGCCGGCAGCGACGGCAATCGACAGGCGAGTACCCAAGACTGTCTTTAATGAACGGGCCGACCTGTCGGCTACCGACAAGCGTTTACTGGACGGCGGGCTAGACCGGCTCGACTGGCGCGCGACCTTGAAGCCTGCATCGGTCGGCCTGGCCGCCTATGCCGATGCGGCTCGTGCCTATCCTCAGGTCGTGGTGATGTCCGCGCGATTGCGAGCCGGCGCGGACGCCGATCGGCTGACAATGGTGATCCATCGGGCGATCGCCCATCCCTTGGTGCTGTTATGCCAAGGCGCTGGCGGCGTGGTCTTGTCCGTCGGTTTGAAGCGGCGCCACGAGCGTGAGGCCGACCGGGTGGTGATCGACCGCGTCGCCGCGTCGCCGCCAATCACGGCGCGCGCGGAAACGATGGCGAATACTTTTCTCAACAGTCTGGACCTGGCCAAAATCGGCCGGCGGGACCTATGGGGGCTTCATGTCGGGTGGTCTGAGCGGATCGAGGCCTTTGCCACGGCGCAGATCACCGGCGTCTTTCGATTGCCCATCGACGAAGTTGAGGCTCAGGCTCGGCGCGACGGCATGGCTGAGCATGAAAAGCAGATCAAGGCGATCTCGGCCTTGCGCAAGCGCGCCCAGGCTGAGAAGCAGCTAAATCGGCGTATCGATCTGGCGCGCGAGGTTACGCAGGCTGAAGATCAGCTTGCCGCCATCGTCGCTCGACTGACCTGACGCCCGACTGATTTGACGGAACGGAGCCTGCCTCATGTCATTGACGACCCTGCGCGCCATCACGCCCGTGACTGCTGACGAGGCTGAGGCGCAGAGCGCCGATCTCGTGGCGGCCAATGTACGGGCGATGAAGGGCCTGTTCCCCGATGCGTTCAGCGAGGGTGGCGTCGATTTCGACATCCTGCGCCAACTGCTGGGTGATGCCGTCGATGACGGGGAGGAGAAGTACGGGTTGAACTGGTCCGGCAAGCGCTTCGCGCGCAGATCGGCACTCTTGCCGTCGCTAGGAACGTTGCTGCCAAATCCCGAGGATAGCGTTGACTGGACCAACACGAAGAATTTGTTCATCGAGGGCGACAATCTTGAGGTATTGAAGATACTTCTTAAAAGCTATAACCGCAAGGTCAAGGCGATATACATCGATCCGCCTTACAATACCGGAACAAATATAGTTTACCCAAATGATTTTGAGGATAGCATTCGCGCTTACCTCGAATTGACCGGTCAAGTGGATGGGGAGAGGAGGCTATCAAGTAATCCCGAGAAGGGCGGGCGCTTCCATTCGAAGTGGCTATCTATGATTTACCCTCGGATAATGCTTGCCAAAGAACTCCTATCTAATGACGGGGTGTTATTTGTTACTATAGACGAGAACGAGCACGCTACTCTAAGCCTCGTGCTTAAGGATATTTTCGGCGAAGATAACTATGAGCACGCCTATGTCTCTATTGTGCACAACCCTCGCGGGCAGCAAGGAAAGAATATTTCCTACGTCCACGAAAGTGCCATCGTCGTTTATCCGTCTGATGGGAAGAAGTATCTATCAGACGTAGCCAAGGCTGAGATTGACTCTAGAAACCTTCGAGATAGCGGGACGGAGTCAGACAGAACTGACGCCAGAACTTGTTTTTATCCTTTCATCGTCAAGGAAGGGAAGATCGTAGATATTGGCCCGGTTCCTCCGGAGGATTTTCATCCAGAGGCCGCAAACGTAAATCGCGCCGACGGGACCATTGAAATATGGCCCATGACTGACTCTGGTGATGAGAAAAAGTGGAGGTACTCCCGTGAGTCTGTTTCTAGGATTTTTGAAAAGCTAGAAGCCAAGCCTGGACGTAATTCTGTGCAGATCATCTTTAATAAAGATGCCGGAACGATGCGCAGCGTTTGGCAAAATGCTCGGTATGATTCGAGCGAGTACGGAACCAAGTTGCTGGACGGGCTCATCCCCGGCATCGGCTTCACTTTTCCGAAGAGTATCTGGTCGGTTTATGACGCGGTGAGCCTCATGACCGAAAATGATCCCGATGCGATTGTGATGGACTTCTTCGCGGGTTCTGGAACCACTGGTCACGCTGTCATGGCGAGAAATGCGGCTGATGGGGGCAACCGGCGCTACATCCTTGTACAGTTGCCAGAACCACTTGACCCCTTTGATAAGGATCAGAAAGCGGGAGCAGCTTTCTGCGATAGCCTGGGAAGACCGCGAACCATTGCCGAATTAACAAAGGAACGGCTTCGTCGTGCCGGAGCCAAGGTGAAGGCTGACAACCCCGACGCGACCGCTGATCTGGGCTTCCGCGCCTATAAACTAGCAACTTCGAATCTGAAGGCCTGGGCACCGGGTGACGACTTGGAAGCCGATCTCCTGTCCGCTGCTGATAACCTGGCTCCCGGCCGCACCGAAGATGACCTGCTGGTTGAACTGTTGCTTAAACGCGGCATCGATCTGGCCGAACCCAGCCAGACGCGCCAGATCGCGGGCCGAACCGTCCACGCCTTCGGCGGCGGCGTCATGCTCGCCTGTCTAGGCGACGTGAGGGTCGCAGATGCGGAGGCCTTGGCCGACGGCATGGCCGACTGGGTCGAGGCTTTGTCGCCGGTCGCGAAAACCATGATCTTCTTCAAGGACGCCGGTTTCGAGAACGACGTGGCCAAGACCAATGTCGCCAAAATTCTGGACCAGCGCCTGAACGGGCGCGGGCCCGGCGAAGTCCACCTGCTGGAAGCGGTGCGCAGCGTATGAAACTGCGTTTCGAATCCGACCTGGGCTTCCAGAAGCAGGCCATCGACGCCGTCTGTGATCTGTTCAAGGGTCTGGAGATCAATCGCACCGAGTTCACGGTCTCGCGCGTCGGCGCCGACGACGCTCAGGCGCAACTGGGTCTGGACGATGACGGCCTGGGAGTTGGCAACCGTCTGACCCTGCTGGACGACGAGGTTCTGGCCAATCTGCGAGCGGTGCAATTGCGCCATGCCCTGGCGCCGGCGGACGCGCTGGACAGTATGGATTTCACGGTTGAAATGGAGACGGGCACGGGCAAGACCTATGTCTATCTGCGCACCATCTTTGAACTTAATCGGCTGTACGGCTTCACCAAGTTCGTCATCGTCGTGCCCTCGGTCGCGATCCGTGAAGGCGTCGCGAAGACGCTGGAAATGACCAAGGAGCATTTTCGCGCCCTCTATGCCGGCCAGCCGATGGACTGGTTCGTCTATGACAGCAGCAAGTTGGGCCAGGTGCGCGACTTCGCCACCTCGTCCACTATCAAGGTCATGGTCGCCACCATCGGCGCCTTGAACAAGCTGGACACCAACGTCTTCTATACGCCCCACGAGCGGACCGGTGGCGAACGCCCTGTCGATCTGGTTCGGGCGACCCGCCCCGTGGTTATCGTCGATGAGCCCCAGTCCGTGGACGGTGGCGCGACGGGCAAGGGCAAGCAGGCGCTGGACGAAATGCGTCCGCTCTGCACTCTGCGCTACTCGGCCACTCATGCCACAAAGCATCACATGGTCTATCGGCTGGATGCGGTGGACGCCTACGAGCAGAAGCTGGTCAAGCGCATCGACGTCGCGGGGCTGGAGATCACCGGCGCCCACAACACCCCCTATGTGCGGGTCACTGATATCAAATTCTCCAAGTCCAAGGCGCCGGTAGTCTCGGTCGAACTAGACGTGCAGGGCAAGGGAACGGTCTTGCGTCAAATCAAGACCGGCCTGACCGACGGACGCGACCTAGCCGACCTGAGCAAGCGCGAGGTCTATCGGGACATCTCCATCGGGACGATCGGGAAATCGGCGACCGGTGAGGCGCTGATGCAGTTGAACCTGCCCGGCGACGTGAAGTGGCTGCGTGTCGGAGAGGCGCACGGCGACGTCGATCGCGGCAGCATCGTTCGCCGCATGATCCAGCGCACCATCAAGGAGCATTTTGATCGCGAGCGCGTGCTGAGACCCTTGGGCATCAAGGTCCTGAGCCTGTTCTTCATCGACCGCGTCGACCATTACCGCGTCTATGGCGACGACGGCTCACGTTCGCTCGGCATGTATGGCGTGATGTTCGAAGAGGAGTACCGAAAGCTGGCGGCCCACCCTGACTACAGCGCCAGCCTGTTCGGCGACGGGGCGATCGAGCCCGAGCGCGCCCACGACGGTTACTTTTCCCAGGATCGCAAAGGCAAGGTCACCGAGCCTGAGGTCAATGCTTCGGGCGACCTGAAGAACGCTTCCAGCCGAGAAGACGCCGAGCGCGGCTTCCGCCTGATCATGCGCGACAAGGAGAAGCTGCTGGACGAGAAGGAGCCGCTGCGCTTCATCTTCTCGCACTCGGCTTTGCGCGAGGGCTGGGACAACCCCAATGTCTTCCAGATTTGCGTACTGCGCGAGATGGGCGGCGACCGCGAGCGTCGCCAAACCATTGGTCGAGGTCTTCGCCTCTGCGTCGACAGCAAGGGCGAACGACGCCGCGACGAGGGCCTGAACGTCCTGACCGTCGTCGCCGAAGAAAGCTACGCCAGCTTCGCCGAAGGCCTCCAAAATCAGATCGAAATCGATCTGGGAATTCACTTCGGAACGGTGACCAGAGAGGCCTTCGCCCACTTGCCCATCGAAGGAGAGGACGGTGTTCTGGCCCCCTTGGGCGTGGCGGCTTCGACTGCCTTGTTCGAACACCTTCAGGCCCTGGGCCATCTGACCGCCAAGGGGCGGATCGAGGACAGCCTACGACGAGAACTCAAGGCGGGTACGCTGAAGCTGCCGGAGGCCTTCGATGGCGTCGCCGCCCATGCGCGCGCGCTTTTGACCAAGCTGGCGGGCCGGCTGGATATCCGCAATGCCGATAATCGTGTTCAGATCAGCATGAACCGGGAAGTGTTCCTCAGCGACGACTTCCGCGCCCTGTGGGACCGCATACGGGCCAAGACGACCTATCGCGTCGCCTTCGACAACGAGGCCTTGATCTTGGCGGCGATCGACCGGCTCAAGGCCTCGATCCAGGTCGCTCCGGCGCAGGCCAGATGGCGCAAGGGTCAGATGGAAATCTCCAAGGCCGGTGTCGCGGGCGTGCGCGAAACGACATCGCAGTTCATGACGCTGTCGGCTGAGAACGCTGCTGTGCCCGACGTCCTGGGCGAACTTCAGAACCGCACTGAACTGACTCGCCGTACCCTGGCCCGTATCCTGATCGATAGCGAGCGACTGGATGATCTGCGCCAGAACCCCGCCTCCTTCATCGACCAGGCCGCTGACCTGATAAACCGCGCCAAGGTGGACGCCTTGGTCGATGGCGTCCGCTACCAAGCCATCGGCCCCGACAGCTTTTACGCGCAGGAATTGTTCGAGACTGAGGAACTTAACGGCTATCTGGACAAGATGGTCGAGGTCCAGAAGTCGGTCAGCGACGCGATCCGCTACGACTCGACGGTCGAACGGACCTTCGCCGAGGCCCTCAACGCCAACGAGGCCGTGAAGGTGTTCGCCAAGCTTCCCGACTGGTTCAAAGTTCCGACTCCGCTGGGCTCTTACAACCCTGACTGGGCCGTGTTGCTGAGCAGCGAGGCCGGTGACCGGCTCTATTTCGTCGTGGAAACCAAGGGCAGCCAGTTCCTGGAAGACTTACGAGCCTCGGAGGCGGCTAAGATCCATTGCGGGGCCTCGCATTTCCGCGAGATCGCCCGCTCGGAGCAGGAGCCGGCGTTTGTGCAGGCGGTGACGGCCGAAGACATCCTTAAGCGAGCAACGGCATGAGGAATGTCCTGCGCAGAAAAGACTGAGGCAGCGTGGGGCTCGAGCGCCCGCGCGGTCGAGTCACGTTTCCCACCGGGCGTGACTCCAATCCCCCGACCGGATTAACAAATAGTTCAGTCACGTTAGCCACCAACGATGACTCCGAGCCTTTTCGCCTGAACCGCTACCTCGACCAGTCACGTTTTCCACCTGACGTGACTCCTGACCAAGTCTAACTGGTAGAAAATGAAGGGTTTTTTGTTCGGAAAAACCAGCATCAGTTTCTGCCGTTGCGCGGAAACGATGAGAAGGACGCCTATGCGGCGGAAAGGTGCGATGCTGAAGACGGAAGTCGCGCTGTGAGCCGAACATCGGTACGAGTTCGTTGAACGCCGTCGCGGATACGATCTATCGTGGCGCAAAGCACGATGGAATGCACTCGCCATGGATACCAAGGACCACCCCGTCATCGCCGTGCTCGGCGACCAGCGCCGGTTTGTGGTGCCGATCTTCCAGCGTCAGTATGCGTGGGGTGAGAACAGGCTTAGGCCTTTCTGGGACGATGTAGTCGCGAAGGCTGAAGAGGCTTTGGAAGGCAAGCCAAAGTTCAGTCACTACATGGGAGCGCTGATATTGGCTCCGGGCGGCGATGGCTTCACCATCGGCTCCACTCCGCGCGTCCAGGTGATCGACGGTCAACAGCGGCTGACCACCTTCCAACTGTTCCTGGCCGCGATCAGAGAGATTGGCCACAAGATCGAGGCTCCCGAGGTCGGCTCCCTGGTTCACAACTACCTTTATATGCCGCAGATGCTGGGAGATGCTGGCACTGATACGCCGTTCCGACTGATCCCCACGCCCGAAGATCGGGCAGTCTTCCACCTGATCATAGATAAAGGGATGAAGGGTGTTCGTGCTGAATACCCCAGGCTGTTCTACCAGAACGGAAAACTGATAAAGGGACAGGCGCCAAATGCGGTGCGCGCCTTATGGTTCTTCATGGACCGCATCGAAACCTATGCCCGCCTCGGCTTGGTTGACGATGATGGCGAGCCCGGACCGGTCGGTGATGACGATGGTGTCGATGCGCCGAAGAAGCGGCTTCATGCCCTTCTCCAAGCGATGCTCAACCATCTCAAGCTGGTTGTGATCACCTTGTCTGAGGACGACGACGCGCAGGTCATCTTCGAGACATTGAATAGCAAGGCGGAACCGCTTCTCGCGATGGACCTCGTCCGAAACAACATCTTCCATCGCGCTTCGGCCCAAGGAGAATCCGTCGAGGCCCTGTTCGAACAGAAGTGGCGGCCCTTTGATCGGGACGGTCAATTCTGGAAGGCCGATTCCCCAAGGGCGAAGCCGAAGCGCCCCCGCATTGACCACTTCCTAAGTCATGCACTCACCGCGCAAACCGGTGAGGAAATTTCGTTGCGTGAACTGTACTCGGAGTACCGTGCCTTCACGCGGCCCAAAGGCAAGCCACGCTTCGAAACGGTCGAGGCCGAACTAGACGCTCTCGTGATGTTCGCTCCCATCTATAAATCGCTTGAGCAGGGCGGGGAGGACAGCGATTTGGCCCGGATAGGTGCCAAATTGAACCTGTGGGAGGTCTCGACTGCCTATCCGTTGGTGTTCAGGATCGCCGCGTCCGATGCTCCGACTGAGGTGAAGGCTCGACTCTACGACCTGATTTACAGCTATCTTGTTCGACGGGCGCTCTGCGGTCTCACGCCCAAGAATCTGAACAAGACTTTCGCCCGTTTGACACGCGAACTCATCGAGCACGGAGTGTCGGTTGAAGCTTTCGGCGCTGCCTTTGCCAACCAGAAAGGCGACACGGTCAGATTTCCTGATGATGCAGAACTGCGTCAGGCGATCAGGACACAGCCCGTCTATCATACGCTCAGTCGTAAAGACCGGCTCGCAGAACTGCTGTGGGACCTCGAATGCGCCACACGTACCAAATTCAACGTCAATTCGCCCCGGCCCGGCGCCATGTCCGTGGAGCACGTCTTACCGCAGACATGGACGACGCATTGGCCTCTTCCAGACGAACGCATGGCGCCGGCGGACAAGTTCACGGGCGCTGATGAAGCGATGCTCGCGCAAATCCGTGCGCGCGACGGCGTGCTCCATACCTTGGGCAACCTCACGCTCATCACCGTGTCCGGGAACAGCGCCGCATCGAATTTGTTCTTCACCGACAAGGCGGCTTGGCTGAGCCAGAGCCTTCTCGGCCTCAACCTAGAGATCATGGGCAAGGAAGCCTGGGACATTGATCAGATCATCCAGCGAGCCGACATCCTAGCTGATCGTGCAATCACCATCTGGCCGGCCCCGGGGTAACTGCTCGTTGCGATCCATATGTGTGACGCAGCATCGTCAGATCGGTCCTGGGGATCGCGCCGCCCGTGGAGATTTTAGCTGGGGGCGCGGCTGGGGGTGAACCCCCCAGCCCCTGCCGCGCCCCTACCTCCGGTCTGACCTGCACCAGGGTCAAGAGGTAGGCCTGACGGAGTCATCGTTCGTGCGTAGTGTGACTCAGGTCGCGAATGTCCCGATTTCCTCAATCTTTTCAATGTGCAAACAGAGTCACGTTTCCAGAGACCCCTCCCAAACGGCCGATCTGAAATTGTTTCACGGCCGCCACCCGGTCCCCGACCCCGCCCAGATCGCCGCTAAGTCATTGATTCGTGGTCGGCAAACGTGACTCCCCGTCCGGCAATCGTGACTCCACCGATTTTGCGCCGATCCTGCAAATCCCGCCACATTCCGTGCCAGATCGATACATCTGTCCACAGTCCAGGGACACAGGACAAGCCCGCCAGCAGTCACGCCGCCCAGGCTATCGTGACTGACCATTTTGCCTGTCGAGTCACAGTTTATTACTAAAGTGACTCAAGATTCTAGGCTGCGTCAGGGTTTGAGCGGCGCAGATGAATAACGTGACTCCTTTGGTGGAGTCACGGTTGACGGTTGGCCTCAGTCCGCCGACGCGCCAGTGAGGGCTGTTCAGGTGATGCCAATCGCACGCCGGAGCCCGCATCACCCGACGCTGGGAGGAATATCACTCCAGCCGACTGAAGGATGGACACCATCAGCTTGGCATTTGCGGCATTCACCGGGGCCGGACCGTTGTTGCCCTCCGCGCGCTTGATCGTGTTTGGCGCCAGTCCAGTACGCTCAGCCAAGTCCAACACGGACATGTTCACCAATCCCCGGGCGGCCCGCAATTGTGCGCCAGTCGGGTGATCAGCGGGTTTTGACCTCGGCGCATTCATGATTCAATTTGACTCTTTAGACCAAGTTTGAATTCTAGAACTCATTCTGATGAAGGAGTCTTACATGACTGTTTACGATCCGCCCAACCCATCTTGCCCGATCCATGGCGCACGCCTCCAGCGCTCGACCTGCGCAAAGTGCAACGCCGCCTATATGCGTCGCTATCTCAAGGTTCAGCGGCGAGTGACCCCCGCCGTCGCGCTCCATAGCCGCGCCCGCCAGCGGGCTGCCCGTCGCGGGCTGCCTTTCGATCTGGATGTGAACGACGTGGTTGTGCCTTCAATCTGCCCCGCGCTGGGCGTGCCACTCGTTATTGGCGAGATGCGGTCGCCCTATTCGCCATCACTAGATCGTATCCGCCCCGCCCTCGGCTATGTTCGTGGCAACACCCGCGTGATCAGCGACAAAGCGAACCGTTTGAAAGGCGCCCTCGACATCGAGGGGCTGATCAAGCGCGCTGTGGCTTCGGTTGATCAGCGCCATAAAGACTATGCACGCCTGGCCGCGTACCTCGACCGGGAACTCCTGCTTGCCGACGTGCGGCGCAAGGCGGCGCTGGCGGGGCGCGTGGGCGAGGAATGGGCAAAGGTGGCCAACTTCCTGGAGGCGGCGTTCATTCGCGCTGATTGGAAGCGCTGATGCTCCACCAGATGGGTCACCCCGAAGGGTTGCAGCGCCATTTTATGGGGATCGAGGTCACTCCAGGCCACCAGCGCGTCCTCGTCGGCACCAAGCCGCTAGACGACGGCTGGGTCATGTCGATCATCAAGATCGATGGGTGCACCAACGAAACTGAAGCTGTTTGGCTCGGCCAATGCATTCAGTCTGACATGATTGAGTACATCAGCATTGCAAACGACGAGGTCACGCCAGTTGAGGCGGTCATGGTCGAGTCCGGCCAGATTGCCCCCGGCACCGGCTGGACTGTCGCCGTCTACGTAATCTTGGCGTCGCCTGAGGAGGCGGCCGCGATGTTCGACTTCATGACAGCCTATGCCACTAAACCCTCCACATGGAAGCACTGAACGGCAGCGACGCCAACGCAGAACATTCCTTTACGATAACAATATGTTAAATGGCATTCTCGGTTGCGTTTGTACCCGAGCCTGCTATCATCGGCCGCAATCACGTTCTCCCTCGGCAGTGACGACAACCGAGGGAGGCGCCGCTCAATCCCGAGCCCACACACCTATCGCCTGTCGTCAAATGCGCCCTCGTCCCTCCCCGTCCGCCGACAAGGCGTTAACAGACTGGTCCCGACTTAAGGCCGTCGCCTTTCACCTGCTGCCCCCCGGAAAGATCGGCCAAGAGAGCAGACCGTCTGCACCCCCAGCGTCCTGGCCGCTGCTGCTCACGAAGGAGCAGTTGAGCGCCTACCTGGCGCTGTCGTGGTCCACCATTTCCAAGATTTGCACAGTGGCTCCTGTTGATGTCGGAGCCAGCGTGATCCGGTACAACCGTCTTCAGATCGACGAATGGGTTGCGGGCCTGCCGCCCAAGACGATCAATCACGCTGCGCCGGCGACTCCGTCGTTTACGGACCTGGAAACCAAAAGCGACGAACGGCGAACTTCCGCGCTGGATAGGGTTCGGGCACGCACCCTCCTTAGCCAAAGCCACGGCCCTTCGAGCGACGGAGTGCGCAATGGACAAGGTTAAATACGTCCAGCGCATCCGACGCCCGAACGGCGCCGTTGACCTCTATTTCCGCAAGGGAGACCATCGTGAAGGCCCCCTGCGGTCGCTCGATCGGTCTCCAGAACTGAAGGCGGAGGTCGATTTAATTCTCGCTCGACTCGCCAGGGCGCAAGCCGCTCAGGCGCCGAGGGCGGGGACTGTAGGCGGTGCTATCCAGCGCTACAGGAAGTCCGCCGATTTCATCCGGCTCGCCCAGTCGACACAGATAGAATATGGGCGCCTACTCAATGAGATCGAAGTAGATGTCGGCGACGTTCGCCTCGCTGAAGTCGATAAAGGCTGGGTCAGAGACCTGCGCGATCTGTGGGCGCCGCGTGGCCATAAAGCCACGAATGACCGCGTTCAGATGCTCAAAAATGCCTTGATGCCGGCCGTTGAGGACGGCCGCATAAAGACTAACCCCTTCTTGGCGCTTAAGAAGCTGGCCCCGCCCCACGACGCCGATGAGGTGAACCTTGCCTGGACAGACGAGGAAGTGGACGCGTTCATCACGCTGGCCCTCCAGCGCAACATGCCGGGCTTGGCCCGTGCCGTGGCTCTGGGGCGCTGGGGCGGCTTCCGTCGGGGTACACTCTGCAACATCCCCCTGAACGCTCGGGTCATCGCGCAAGATGATGACGGTTTGTCCCAGCGTCGGCTCTACTGGACGACCGAGAAGCGCAAGGTCTTGTGCGACAAGCGAGAAGACAGCCGTCTCTCCGCCTTTCTGGAAAGCACGCCCGCCAAGGCCCTTACCATCGCATACGACCAGCGAGGTCACCCTTGGAAGGAGCGATCTCTAAACCAGGCCGTCGCTCGTCTGGTCGATACGCTTGCTCTAACCAAGCGCGCCCGTCCCAACCTCACACCGCATGGTCTACGCCATGCCCGAGGGCTTGAACTGGCGTACGCAGGCGCATCTGATGCCGAAATCATGGCGCAGCTTGAACACACCACCGAACGGGCGGCGCGGATTTACCGCCGGCAGGCGGAGCGTCGCCGCATGGCGGACAGCGGGCAGGACCGAGTCGATAATGTCGTAGCGCTCAAGGCAGAGAGAAAACGGTCTTCGAACGGGGCGTGAACGCCGACTGTAACGAAGGGTGTAAAACGACTGTAACAGCGCGGCTAAAAACACGCGCCTCGACCACTAAGTCATTGAAAAAGATGGCGCACCCGGAGCGATTCGAACGCCCGACCCCCAGATTCGTAGTCTGGTGCTCTATCCAGCTGAGCTACGGGTGCGGCTGCCTTGCGGCGAGGGCGGGTCTTTAGCTCGCGGATCGGGCGGACGCAAGCGGGGGAATGCAGTTTTGCGCAGATAGAGCGGTTGGCGCGGCGCGCGCGACGGATTAGGCCTTTCGGACGCTCTCGCCGCCCCGGATATGTCATGCGCTTGTTTCATCGTCAGATCGCCGCCCTGCTCGTGCCCGTCGTCCTGGCGGGGTGTCAGACGGCGGCGGGGATGGATGCGGCGGCGACACCCCAAGACATAGCGGGCGCTCCGGCTTCGGCCACAGCGTCATCCCCGGCGTCATCCCAGGCTCGGGGGCCGTTCGTGACGGCGGCCAATCCGTTGGCGGTCGAGGCGGGGATGACCGTGTTGCGGCGCGGCGGGTCGGCGGTGGATGCGGCGGTGGCGATCCAGGCGGTTCTGGGGCTGGTGGAGCCGCAGTCGTCGGGCCTGGGCGGCGGCGCCTTCCTGATGAGCTATGACGCCGAGACCGGGACGGTGACGGCCTATGACGGGCGCGAGACGGCGCCGGCGTCGGCGACGCCCGAGCTGTTCTATGAGGATGGCAAGCCCCTGCCCTTCATCGACGCGGTGCTGTCAGGGCGGTCCACGGGCGCGCCGGGGGCGGTGGCCATGCTGGCCATGGCGCAGAAGGATCACGGCAAGCTGGCGTGGCGCGACCTGTTCGGCGATGCCGAGCGGCTGGCCCGCGACGGATTCACGGTCAGCCCGCGTCTGGCCGGCATGATCAACGGGCGTTTTCCTCAGTCGCGGACCCGGTGGGCGAGCGCCTATTTCACCAAGCCGGACGGCACGCGGTATCAGGCGGGCGACACGCTGAAGAACTCCGCCTATGCCGACACGGTCGCGCGGTTGGCGCAGGAGGGGCCGGGCGTCATCTATGGCGGGGCGATCGGGGGCGAGATCGCCGCGACCGTGCGTCAGGAGCCGCGCCCCGGAGCCCTGACCGAGGCGGACATCGCCGGCTATCGTCCGCTGCGTCGTGACGCCATTTGCCGGCCGTATCAGGCCTATGTGATCTGCGTGCCGCCGCCGCCGTCCAGCGGGGTGGCCCTGCTGCAGTTCCTGGCCATGGCCGAAGAGACGCCGGATCTGGACAAGGGCGCGGCGAGCCCCGAGGCGTGGGTCGCGTTCGGGCGGTTGCAGCGGCTGATGTATGCCGACCGTGATCGCTATGTCGGCGACAACGACTTCGTCGGCGTGCCCATCGCGGGCCTGCTGGATCCCGACTATGTCGCCGCGCGCGCCGCCCTTGCGCCTCAGGTCAACGGGCCGGTCGAGGCGGGCGCGCCGACGGGATCCCCGTCGCGCGGGGCCGACCAGACGGCCGAACCGGGCGGCACCTCGCACATGGTCGTCGTGGACGCCTGGGGGAATGCGGTCAGCATGACCACGACGGTGGAGAGCATCTTCGGCAATGGGCGGATGGTGGGCGGCTTCTTCCTGAACAACCAGCTGACGGACTTCTCGTTCACGCCGCGCGAGGACGACCATCCGGCCGCCAATGCGGTGGCGGCGGGCAAGCGACCGCGGTCGTCGATGACGCCGGTGTTGATCCTGGATCGACAGGGCCGTCTGGTCGGGGCCATCGGGTCGCCGGGCGGGTCCAGCATCCTGGCCTATGTGGCCAAGGCCCTGGTCGGGACGATGGATTGGGGCCTGTCGATGCAGGCGGCCATCGCCCTGCCCAATCTGGTCGTGCGGGGCGACATGGTCGGCGCCGACACAGACATGATCGCGCCGGATATCCGCGACGCCCTGGGCGCGGCGGGCATGGCGTTGAGGCCCAACGCCACCGAGACCTCGGGGCTGCATGGGGCGATCTGGCGCGACGGTCGGTGGGATGCGGGGGCCGATCCGCGTCGTGAAGGCGTGGCGGTGTCGGAGGTTCGCTAGAGGCTCAGCGGCCGGGCCGGATGGTCATTTGGAAGGCGACCAGGCCTTCGTCCAGATCGGTGTCCAGGCCGTCCATGCCGCGCAGACCCTTGCCGGCGTCGATCTCGCGGTAGACGATCCCGACCGAGGTCTGCACGTCGCCCCGACGGTAAGCCACGCCGACCGAGGCGTCGCCCAGGAAACTGCCCTTGTCCTGGGTATAGCCGGAGCGGGCGTAGTCGCCGTCGCGCGTGCGGGCGAAGTTGTAGCCGACCGCACGACCCGATCCGGCGGCGTACAGATACCAGCGCGGCCGTTCGCCGAACCGTTCGCGGCCGTCGGGCGCAAGGCGGTCCAGCCCCTCGCCGATCTTGAGCGTGACGCCGGCCTCGGCCGAACGGCCCTCGCTGCCGACGCCCAGGCCGGCGTGGGGCGTCAGGCTGACTTCCAGGCCCGAGGCGGTGTGTCCGCGCGCGCCGCGGAACCCGCGCACATAGCGCAGGTCATAGGCGTCGGGGTCCAGCTCGGCCCGGTCGACGGGGGTGACCGGAAGGGGCGAGCCGTCGGCGCGACGAAGCCGACCGGCGGTCTCCAGCGTCACGCGGTCGGTGAAGTCGGTGCGGTCGATCCAGACGTCGCGCCGGGTGCTGGCGGACAGGCCCGATCCGTCCTCGGGACGGAAGGCGGTCGGGATTTCGATCTCGGGGCCGAAACGGGCGTCGGGCGCGACGCGGAAGCTGGTCTGGTCGGTCAGGCGGGCAGTGACGGCGGCGGCAGCGTCTGGCGCAGCGTCGAAGACGTTGGGGGCCCAGGTCTGTGCGGAAACGGCGTTCGCACCGGCCATCGCCAGCACGCCCCCCACACCAAAAATCCAGGCCTTCAAACGCATCCGGTCTCCCCACCGATCCGCTGACCTCACACTGCAACCACCCGGCGCAGGAGTCCAACAGGATTTCGACATGGTTTCGTCGCTTTTCAACGACGATGACCGGCGAGGGTTCCCAGATGCAAAAAGGGCCCCGCTTTCGCGGAGCCCTTTAAGGATTTTCAGTGTGGCGACCTTACTGGCAGGCCAGGCACTCGTCGTAGTCGGTCTTGGGCATGGAGAAGAGATCGGGTTGGTTCGGGTCGATCACGGCTTCGGCCTTGTCCTGGGCGCCGGCGAAAGCGGCGCGCTGCACCGACTTGGAGCGCAGATAGTAGAGCGACTTCACGCCGCGTTCCCAGGCGGACCAGTGCAGCATGTGCAGGTCCCATTTGTTGACGTCGCCGGGGATGAACAGGTTCAGCGACTGGGCTTGGCAGATCTCCGGGGCGCGGTCGGCGGCCAGTTCGACCACCCAGCGCTGGTCCAGCTCGAAGGCAGTCTTGAAGATGCCCTTCTCGTCCTCGTCCAGTTCGTCGAGGTGCTGGACGGACCCTTCCTGTTCAAGGATGGAGCTCCAGACGGCCTCGGTGTTGATCCCCTTCTGGTCGAGCAGGCGCTCCAGATAGGGGTTCTTGACCGCGAACGAGCCCGACAGGGTCTTGTGCGTATAGATGTTGGCCGGGATCGGCTCGATGCCGGCGCTCGTGCCGCCGCAGATGATCGAGATCGAGGCGGTCGGGGCGATAGCCAGCTTGTGGCTGAACCGCTCCATCACGCCGCGTTCTTCGGCGTCCAGGCACGGACCCTTCTCTTCGGCCAGCAGGCGGCTGGCCTTGTCGGCTTCGCGACGCAGATGCTTGAACAGGCGCATGTTCCACGACTTGGCCATGGCGCTTTCGAAGGCGACGCCCTGGCCCTGCAGGAAGGAGTGGAAGCCCATCAGGCCCAGGCCGACCGAACGCTCGCGCTTGGCCGAATAGACGGCGGCGGCCATGGCGGGCGGGGCGCGGCGGATGAAGTCCTCCAGGACGTTGTCCAGGAAGCGCATGATGTCCTCGACGAACATCGGCTCTTCGCGCCATTCCAGGAAGGTCTCGGCGTTGACCGACGACAGGCAGCAGACGGCGGTCCGGTCCACGCCCAGGTGGTCGCGGCCGGTGTGCAGCATGATCTCGGCGCACAGGTTGGACTGTTTGACCTTCAGGCCCAGCTCACGCTGGTGCGGCGCCATCTGGCGGTTCACCGTGTCGGAGAAGATCATATAGGGCTCGCCGGTCTGCATCCGGATGTCGAGCAGCTTGGTCCACAGCGAACGGGCGTCGACGGTCTTCATGACCTCGCCGTTCTTGGGCGACTTCAGGTCGAAGGTCGCGCCGACCTTCACCGCCTCCATGAACTCGTCGGTGATGTTGATGCCGTGGTGCAGGTTCAGGGACTTGCGGTTGAAGTCGCCCGAGGGTTTGCGGATTTCGAGGAATTCCTCGATCTCGGGGTGGTGGATGTCCAGGTAGACGGCGGCCGAGCCGCGACGCAGGGACCCTTGCGAAATCGCCAGGGTCAGGCTGTCCATCACGCGGATGAAGGGGATGATGCCCGAGGTCTTGCCGGCGCCCTTGACCTTCTCGCCGATGGAGCGGACGCCGCCCCAGTAGGTGCCGATGCCGCCGCCGTTCGAGGCCAGCGAGACGTTCTCGTTCCAGACGTTCTGGATGCCCTCTAGGCTGTCGCCCACGGCGTTCAGGAAGCAGGAGATGGGCAGGCCGCGATCCGCGCCGCCGTTCGACAGGACGGGCGTCGCCGGCATGAACCACAGGCGGCTCATATAGTCATAAAGACGCTGGGCGTGTTCGGGATCGTCCGAGAAGGCGGTCGAGACGCGGGCGAACATGTCCTGATAGCTCTCGCCGGCCAGCAGGTAGCGGTCTTCCAGGGTCTTCTTGCCGAAATCGGTCAGCAGGTCGTCGCGCGACCGGTCCACCTGGACCGACTTCACCACCGTCAGGTGGGGGCGTTCAGGCGTCTGCGTTCCCGCAACACCTTGGAATTCCGTCGTCTTCAATGCCTCGCCGCCAGCCATAGTCATCCGCGTCCTGAACAGAAAAAGCCTAGAGCCACCTGCGCCGTAACCACATCATCTTGTGGCCTCTGCGCTCCCCGAGCCCACATATAGGGCGCATATGCCTAATGACCCGTCAACGGGCTTGACGGACGGTTAGTGGGCGAATCGCTTGGACAAGTCGCGCAGGCCTGGGGAAAAGCCAGTGCGCAAGCCAGCACGGCCCCTTTACGTTCACGCGACAACACGATCACGAACGCGTGATTGGAACATAGGACGAGCTTGGCCGTTTGGGCCGTCCATGACCCAATCCCTGACCTTGGCTGATCTTCGTCCCTTTTTGATACGCGTCCTGACGGTCGCCCGCACGGAGATCGCGGCGCTGGCCGCCCTCTTCGTCGTCGCCGCCGGCGTGCTGAGCTTCGTCGAACTGGCCGACGACATGACCGAAGCGGACGGCATCGCCTTCGATCATCACATTCTTTCGTTGATGCGGCCCTATGCCGACGATCCCGGCCGACCGTGGGGACCGTGGTGGCTGAAGGAGGCGGCTGCCGACCTCACCTCGCTGGGCGGCATTTCGGTGCTGGGCCTGTTCGCCCTGATCGTGATCGTCTTCCTGCTGAGCCAGAGGAAATGGCTGTCGTCGCTGCTGCTGGTCGTGGGCCTGGCTGGAGGCGTCGCCCTCAGCGAGGGCCTGAAGGCCGTGTTCGAGCGCGCCCGGCCGCCCGCCGCCATGCAGGCGGTGGAGACGATCAACGCCAGCTTCCCCTCGGGTCACGCCCTGCTGTCCACCGTCTTCTATCTGACCGTCGCCGTCATGCTGACGCGCGCCTTTCCGCGAGAGCGGTTCAAGGTCTTCGTGCTGGGGGTGGGAATCCTGATGGCCCTGCTGGTCGGCCTGACCCGCATCTATCTGGGCGCCCACTGGGCCACCGACGTCTTCGCCGGCTGGGCCGTCGGCGCGGCCTGGGCCATGGCTCTGTGGCTGGTCGCCTATGGCGTGGCGCGCTGGCAGAAGCGTCGCCGGGCGCCGCTGCAGGACGAGCCGTCGCCGGTCGAGGTCGAGACGGCGGCCGACACGACCAAAGTCTAGGCCCGCGGTCCTGTCCGCGACGGGCTAGTCTGGCTGGACGCCGCGAGAGATGAGCCATGGACCACGCCGCCCAATACGCCGAACGCCTGAAGACCCCCGATCAGGCCGCCGCCCTGATCCGCTCGGGCGCCAAGGTCGCCATGGGTCTGGGCGTGTCCCAGCCGCCGGCCCTGCTGAAGGCCCTGGCCGAACGAGCGGAGCGGGGCGAGGTGGAGGATGTGAACCTCTACTATCTTCTCTCAACCCCCATCGCGGGCGATACGGTGCTGCGCTACGAACTGATGGACCGGATCCGGCCATGGAGCCTGTTCCACAGCGCCATCGAACGGCGGCTGGAACAGCGGGCCCATGAGGACGGCCGGCCCAATCCCGTCCAGTTCATCCCCACCGGCTTCCAGCAGTCGCCACGCCTGCTGTGCCACGAGGTCGGGGTGGACACGCTGGTCTGCACCGTGTCGCCGATGGATGAGGACGGCTTCTTCTCGTTCGGGACAAACACAGACTATTCCAAGCCGGTGTCGCAGACGGCGAAAACCGTGATCGTCGAGGTCAATCCGCACATGCCGCGCGTGTTCGGCGACTGCACCGTGCATGTGTCGAAGGTCGCCGGCATCGTCGAACACTCCGCCCCCCTGCTGGTCGTGCCGCGCGCCGAGCCTCAGCCGGCCGACCTGATCATCGGCCGGATCATCGCCGATCTGGTCGAGGACGGGGCGACGCTGCAGATGGGGATCGGCGCCCTGCCCAACGCCGTCTGCGACGCCCTGAAGGACCACCGCGACCTGAGCGTCCATACCGAGATGCTGACGCCCGGCCTGGTCGAGCTGATGCAGGCCGGGGTCGCCAACCATGCCCGCAAGACCCTGCATCCCGGCGTGGGGGTGTTCGCCTTCTCGATGGGCGACCTAAACACCTATGAATTCCTGGACGGCAATCGGGGCATGGAGGCCCATCCGGTCTCCTATGTGAACGACCCGGCCGTGATCGCGCGCAATGCGAGGATGATCTCGGTCAACGCCACGCTTCAGGTCGACCTGACCGGCGCCTGTTGTTCGGAGTTCCTGAACGGGCGCCAGTTCACGGCCGCCGGCGGCCAGCTGGACTTCGTGCGCGGGGCCTATGGATCGCAGGGCGGCAAGTCGATCATCGCCTGTCACTCCACGGCGGCCAAGGGGACGGCGTCGCGCATCGTGGCGCGGCTGGACGGGCCGGTCACCACGCCGCGCAACGACACCCATATCGTCGCCACCGAACACGGCTGGACCAATCTGAAGGGCCAGTCGTCCAGCGAACGCGCCCGCGCCCTGATCGCCCTGGCCGCGCCCGAGTTTCGCGACCGGCTGACAGCCGCCGCCCGCGAGCAGGGCCTGATCTGAAGCCCGACCGCTTGATCTTCGGTCGCTCGTCGGGACTTCTGCGTCCATGAAGACCCCTCGCCTGCTGGCCCTGCTCGCCCTTCTCGTCGCCGCGCCCGTCAGCGCCAGCGCGGCCCAGGGCGCCTATGCGACACAGGGGGACTGCGGCGGCCGGCCGATGACCGGGGTGCGGATGGCGCCCGGCTATTGCCTGGGGCTGGTGTGGCAGGGGTCTGGCGCGGATGGGCCTCGAATGCCGCGCGGCCTGTTGGCGCTGTCCGGCGGTGACTGGTTGGTGACGGACCTGGGCAACTGGTATCCCGGCAACGGCGCGATCTGGCGGCTGTCGTTCGGGGCGGACGGCGCCCCGCGCTGGCGACGGCTGGCCCACGGGCTCAACATGCCGCACACGGCGGCGCGCGGGCCGGACGGGCGCCTCTATGTGTCCGAGATGAACCGGATCCTGACCCTGGATCCCGACGCGGCCGATCCGGCGGCGACGGTGCGGACGGTGGTCGGCGACCTGCCGGACAACCGGTTGCACGCCAATCGTCACCCCCTGTCCAGTTTCGTGTTCGACGGGAACGGCGACCTGCTGGTCAACGTCGGCGCCCCCAGCGACCGCTGCGTGGACGCCAGAGGCCGGGCGCGCACGGATGCTTCGGGCGCCTGCGTCGACAGCGCCGCGACGGCCCAGGTGCGCCGCCACGCCTATCTGGGGAACGGTCGGTGGGCCGAAGACAGCACCGTCTTCGCCTCTGGCCTGCGCAACTCCATCGCCCTGGCAAGGCACCCGTCCGGGACCATTCTGCAGGGCGAGAACTCGGTCGACCTGACCACGTCCGACCATCCCTATGACGAGATCAATGTGCTGCGTCGGGGCGGCCATTACGGCTGGCCCTATTGCGTAGACCTGGCGACGCCCCTGCCCGGCTGGAGCGCGGCCCAGGCGCGGTGCGGCCAGCGCGAGCGGCCGCTGGCCCTGCTGCCGCCGCACGCCGCGCCTTTGGACCTGATCTATTATGAGGGGGCGATGTTCCCCGAACTGCGCGGCCGGCTGCTGATGAGCTGGCACGGCTATCGCCGCGCGGGCGGCCGGATCGTGGCGGCCGAGACCGACGCCCAGGGCCGCCCCCTGACCGACACGGGCGGACGCTACGCCATCTATCCGCGCGGATCGCTGACCTATCCGGCCGGCGCGCCCAGCATACGCGGCAAGGTGCTGACGCCGGGGTGGGACACGGTCGCAGGCCGCCAGCCGCGCGGCGCGCCGGTGGTCCTGGCGGTCGCCGCCGACGGCTCGATCTGGGTCACGGACGACCGCAGCCGGGCGATCCTCAGGATCGCCCGGTCCGACGTCGCAAACTAGGCCTTGCGCGCGTCGCGCTTGGCCAGGACGCGCAGGCGCAGCGCATTCAGCTTGATGAAGCCCTCGGCGTCGTGGTGGTCATAGGCTTGGACGCCTTCCTCGAAGGTCACCAGGTCCTGGTCGTACAGGCTGTTGGGGCTTTCGCGGCCGATGACGCTGACATTGCCCTTGTAGAGCTTGACCTTGACCGTGCCGGAGACCTTTTTCTGGCTGAGGTCGATGGCGGCCTGCAGCATCTCGCGCTCGGGCGAGAACCAGAAGCCGTTGTAGATCAGCTCTGCGTATTTCGGCATCAGCTGGTCCTTCAGGTGCATGGCGCCGCCGTCCAGGGTTATGCTTTCGATACCGCGGTGGGCCGCGATCAGGATGGTGCCGCCGGGCGTCTCGTAAACGCCCCGCGACTTCATGCCGACGAAGCGGTTCTCCACCAGGTCCAGTCGACCGATGCCGTTGTCGTGGCCGTACTGGTTAAGGGCGGTCAGGATCGTGGCCGGCGACATGGCCTCGCCGTTGATCGAGACGGCGTCGCCTTGCTCGAAGCCGATCTCGATGACGGTGGCCTTATCCGGCGCGTCCTCGGGGCTGATCGTGCGCTGGTGGACGAACTCGGGGGCCTCGACCGCCGGGTCTTCCAGCACCTTGCCCTCGGACGAGGAGTGCAGAAGGTTGGCGTCGACGCTGAAGGGCGCCTCGCCGCGCTTGTCCTTGGAGATCGGAATCTGGTTCTTCTCGGCGAAGTCCAGCAGGGCCTCGCGGCTGCGGAACTCCCACTCGCGCCAGGGGGCGATGACGCGGATGTCGGGCTCCAGAGCATAATAGCCCAGCTCGAACCGGACCTGGTCGTTGCCCTTGCCGGTGGCGCCGTGACAGACGGCGTCGGCGCCGACCTGACGCGCGATCTCGATCTGGCGCTTGGAGATCAGCGGGCGGGCGATGGAGGTGCCCAGCAGATAGTCGCCCTCATATTGGGCGTTGGCGCGGAACATCGGGAAGACGAAGTCGCGCACGAACTCTTCGCGCAGGTCGTCGATGAAGATGTTCTCGGGTTTGATGCCCAGCTTCAGCGCCTTCTCGCGTGCGGGGCCCAGCTCCTCGCCCTGGCCCAGGTCGGCGGTGAAGGTCACGACCTCGGCGTTATATTCGGTCTGAAGCCACTTCAGGATGATCGAGGTGTCCAGGCCGCCGGAATAGGCGAGGACGACTTTCTTCACGGGCTTGTCGGCGGGGGCGGACATGGCGGCTCTTTCAGCAGGATCGGGCGACAGGATCGGGGAGTTGACGCGCGCATAAGACCGGGGGTCCGGCGATGCAACCTTTTCCGGGGTCTCCTGACGAAGAGAGGGCGGCGAACATGAACCTTTGGTCATGTTTCATTCCGTCGCGTTGCCAGCGCATCGACCAGCGTTATGGTCCGTACCAACTGCAATCCTGAGGATCTCGCATGCGCCGCACCGGCTCTCTCGTCGCCGCCGCCGCCCTTCTGGCGGTTTCAACCCCTGTCTGGGCCTCTGTCGCGCCCGCCCCGGCCGCTCAGGCGGCTGCGCCCGCCGTCCAGGCCGCTCCGGTCGCCGATCTGGTCGCCGAAGTCGATATTCCCTACACCAAGTTCACCCTGGACAACGGCCTGACCGTCCTGGTCCACGAGGACCACAAGGCCCCGGTCGTCGCCGTGTCCGTCTGGTACAATGTCGGCTCCAAGGACGAGCCGGCCGGCAAGACCGGTTTCGCGCACCTGTTCGAGCACCTGATGTTCGGCGGGTCCGAGAATGCGCCGGGCAGCTATTTCACCCCGATGCGCAACATGGGCGCGACGGACATGAACGGGACGACCTGGTTCGACCGCACCAACTATTTCGAGACCGTCCCGACCCCGGCGCTGGAACAGGCCCTGTTCATGGAAAGCGACCGCATGGGCTACATGCTGGGCGCCATCAGCCAGGAGACGCTCGATCTGCAGCGCGGCGTGGTCCAGAACGAGAAGCGCCAGGGCGACAACCAGCCCTATGGCCTGAACCAGTACAAGCAGCTGGAAGCCCTGTTCCCCGAAGGCCACCCCTATCGCCACTCGACCATCGGTTCGATGGCCGATCTGGACGCGGCCTCGATGCAGACGGTGCGCGACTGGTTCACCTCGAACTACGGTCCCAACAACGCGGTGCTGGTGCTGGCCGGCGACATCACGCCCGCCAAGGCGCGTGAACTGACCGAGAAATATTTCGGCCCCATCGCCAAGGGTCCGGTCAACACCCCCGCCCAGGCGCCGATCCCGACCCTGCCGGCGCCGGTCAACGAGACGACGCACGACCGCGTCTCCAACGCCCAGGTCGAGATCAGCTGGGTCGTGCCCGGCATGCTGGACGCGGATTCGGTGCCGCTCAGCGTCGGCGCCTCGGTGCTCGGCGGTCTGGCGTCTTCGCGCCTGGACAATGAGCTGGTGCGCGGCGACCAGAGCGCCGTGTCAGTCAGCGCCGGCAATAGCGCCTTCCACCGCGTCGGAATGTTCGAGATCAGCGCGACCGTGAAGCCCGGTGAGGATCCGGCCGCCGTGGAGGCCCGCACCCGCGAAATCCTGAACGGCCTGATCGCAAACGGCCCGACGCAGGACGAGATCAACCGCGTCGTGACCCAGTACGCCTCGCGTCGCATCCAGGGCCTGGAACAGGTCGGCGGCTTCGGCGGCAAGGCCACGGCCCTGGCGGAAGGCCAGCTCTATGCCGGCGATCCCGAGTTCTACAAGAAACAGCTGGCCGCCTATGCGGCGGTGACGCCGGCCCAGGTCCAAGCGGCGATGCAGAAGTGGCTGACCCGTCCGGCCTATACGCTGACGACGCTGGTGGGCGAGCGTGAAGCCTATGCCGAGGCCGCCGAGGCCCCGTCGGGCGCCAACCATACGCCGGCGCCGGAAATCCAGCGCGTCGCCCGCATGGCCAAACCCGAGATCGGCCAGGTCGCCAACGTCGACTTCCCGGCCGTCGAACGCGCCCGCCTGTCGAACGGCATGGAGGTGATCTACGCCCAGCGCGACGCCGTGCCGGCGACCAAGATCGCCATCGACTTCGACGCCGGCCTCGCCGCCGACGACCGGGCGAAACTGGGCCTTCAGACCCTGATGCTGGACCTGATGGACGAGGGCACCCGCACCCTGAACGCCACGCAACTGGCCGAGGCCCAGGAAGCCCTGGGCGCCAGCATCACCACCGGCGCGACCATGGATCGCTCGGTCGTGCAGCTGTCTGCGGTCACGCCGAACCTCAAGCCGTCGGTCGACCTGCTGGCGGACGTGGTGCGCAATCCCGCCTTCGCCTCGGCGGAGCTGGAGCGTCTGCGCGCCACCCGACTGTCGCGCATCGCCGCCGAACGCACCCAGCCGGCCGCCCTTGCCAGCCGCGCCCTGCCGGAACTGATGTACGGCGCGGACAGCCCCTATGGCCGTCCGTTCAGCGGCAACGGCGACGAAACCAGCGTCAAGGCCATCACCGAGGCCGACATCCGCACCGACTACGCCCGCTGGATCCGCCCGGACAACGGCAAGATCTTCGTCGTGTCGGACCGTCCCTTGTCCGAGATCACGCCGATCCTGAACGCCAGCTTCGGCCAGTGGGTCCCGCCTGCATCCGCCAAGGCAGTCAAGGACTTCTCGGCCCCGATCCCGGCCTCGACGCCCAAGATCGTGCTGATCGACCGTCCGCAATCGCCGCAGTCCTACATCATGGGCGGTGAAGTGCTGGCCGCTTCGGGCACGGACGATCTGCTGATGCTGAACGCGGCGAACAATGTGCTGGGCAACGACTTCCTGTCGCGCATCAACTCCGACCTGCGCGAGACCAAGAGCTGGTCCTACGGCGTCAACGCCTCGGTCGCCGGTTTCGCCGGACGCGTGCCCTATCTGGTCACCGCCCCGGTCCAGGCCGACAAGACCGGTCCCGCCATCGAAGCCCTGAACCTTCAGTTCAACGACTTCCTGAAGGGCGGCAAGGGGGTCACGCCGGCCGAGCTGGAGCGGACCATCAACGGCAACACCCGCCGTCTGGCCGGCAGCTACGAGACCTCGGCGGCCGTTCTGGGCGCATTGCGCAGCAACGACCTGCTGGGTCGCCCGGACGACTATCCGGAAACCATCGCCGCCCGCACCAACGCCCTGACGGCGGCCCAACTGGACGCCGCAGCCAAGGCCGCGATCGACCCGTCCAAGTTCGTCTGGGTGGTCGTCGGCGACGCCTCGGTGGTCAAGCCGCAACTGGACGCCCTGGGCATCCCGGTCGAGGTCCGCTCGGCGGCCGGCGCCGCCCAGTAGGGCGACGACAGTCCAGAACGACGAAGGCCCGGAGAGCGATCTCCGGGCCTTTTTCGTGTTTGTTTTTCTTTCGTCATCCTCCGGCAAGCCGCGTCTTCGCGGCGCAGACCGGGGGATGACGATGGATGTTCAGTCGGTCGTCGCGCCGGTGGTGCGCATGATCTCGGCGCGCAGTTCGGGCAGGCCCAGGCCCTTTTCCGACGATGTCAGCAGCACCACGGGGAAGGCGGCGGGGCGTTTGGAGATGGCCTTCAGCGTGGCTTCCTGCACGACCTCGCCCTCGCCCTTCTTCAGCTTGTCGGCCTTCGTCAGGACGATCTGATAGCTGACGGCGGCCAGGTCCAGGGCGTCCAGCGCCTCCTTGTCCACCGACTTCAGACCGTGGCGGCTGTCGATCAGCAGATAGACCCGTTTCAACGTCACCCGGCCGCGCAGATAGTCGCGGCCCAGATCCTGGAACTTCTTGACCGTGGTCTTGGACGCCTTGGCCCAGCCGTAGCCGGGCAGGTCGACCAGACGCATCCGGCCGTCCAGGTCGAAGAAGTTGACCTCGCGCGTCCGGCCCGGCTCGTTGGAGGCGCGCGCCAGCTTGTGCATGCCGACCAGGCCGTTGATCAGGCTGGACTTGCCGACATTGGAGCGGCCGGCGAAGGCGATCTCGGGCAGGTTCGGTTCGGGCAGCTGCTCGATCTTGGCCGCGCCCATGATGAAGGTGGCGGGCCGCGCGAACAGAACCCGCGCGGCCTCGATTTCCTCGGGCGTGAACTCGGTTTCGTCGATCACGCCGGTGACTTCTTGAACCGGGCGAAGAACGTATCGATCGGGTTCTCGGCCTTGTAGCGGTGCATGATGATGTACTGCTGCAGGATGGTCAGGACGTTGGACCAGGCCCAGTAGATCAGCAGGCCGGCCGCGAACGGCGCCATGATGAAGGTGAACAGCAGCGGCATGAACTGGAAGATCTGACGCTGGATCGGATCGGTCGCCGGCGGGTTCATCGCCGTCTGCAACCACATGGTCAGGCCGTAGGCGATGGCCAGCAGGCCCAGGTGCAGCGGGCCGGCCAGCAGGCCGCCGATCAGCGGCGCCATCGACGGATCCCACGGGATCAGGCCGAACAGGTTCCAGATCGACGACGGATCGCGCGCCGACAGGTCGTTGATGAAGCCCAGGAACGGCTGGTGACGCATTTCGATGGTCACCGTCAGCACCTTGTACAGGGCGTAGAAGACCGGGATCTGCAGCACCAGAGGAAGGCACCCCGCGACCGGATTGATCTTCTCCTTCTGATACAGGGCCATCGTCTCCTGCTGCTGCTTCTGCGGGTCGTCTTTGAACTTCTTCTTGATCTCCTCCATCTTGGGCTGGAGGTTCCGCATCTTGGACATGCTGGCGTAGGCGTTGTTGGCCAGCGGGAACATCACCAGCTTGACGATGACGGTCAGGGCCAGAATGGCGACGCCGAAGCTGCCGACCAGGCCGAAGACGTTCTCCAGGATCCAGAAGATCGGGCGCGTCAGGAACCAGAACATGCCCCAGTCGATCGCATAGACGAAGCGCGGCAGGCCCAGGCTTTCCTCATAGGACTTCAGCACCTCGGCGCGCTTGACCCCGGCGAACAGGCGCTGGGTCTCGGTCGCGGTGGCGCCAGGCTGGATGGTGCGGGTCGTGCCCAGAACATTGGCTTCCAGCTGCTGGGCGCCGTTCAGCTCGCGTACGCGGAATTCGGTCTCGACCGCCTCGTTCTGCTGGGGCAGCAGGGCCGCCAGCCAGTATTTGTCGGTGATGCCCAGCCAGCCGCCGGTCGAGGCGTTCTCGATCCGGGGCTCCTTCAGCCAGTCCTTGTATTTCTTCTGCTCGGTGCGGTAGCCGCCCGGCTCGCCGAAGGTGCCGATCGCGCCCTCGTGGACGATGTGCGACGACCCGGCTGCGGGCGGGACGCCCTGGCGCTGGACGCTGCCGTAAGGCGCGATGGTGATGGCCTGCGTGCCCAGGTTCTGGACCGTGTCCTGGACCGAGAAGACATATCGATCATCGACCGACATCACGCGGGTGAACCGCAGACCCTGGCCGTTGTCCCAGGTCAGGGTGATCGGCGTGGTCGGCGTCAAGGACGACCCGTTCGTCAGGCGCCAGACGGTGTTGGGTCCGGGCACGCCGCCGGCGACGTTGGGACCGGTCCAGCCGAACTGGGCGAAATAGGCGTTCTGCATCCCCTGCGGGCGGAACAGCTCGACCGGCTGCGGCTTGTCCTGAACCTCGCGATAGTCGGTCAGGAACAGGTCGTCGATGCGCCCGCCCTGAAGCGACAGCGAGCCCTTCAGCGTGCCGGACTGGATCGGCACGCGGGCGGCGGTGCTCAGCGCCTGGCTGCGGTCGGTGACGAAGGTCGCCCCCTGCGGGCTCAGCGCCGTCTGGGCAGCATTCTCGGCGGTCTGCGACTGCTCGGCCTGGGCCTGCTGCTGCACCGCGCGACGCTCGGCCTGCGGACGCAACACGGCGAAATAATAGATCCCCATGATCAGGGCCGAGCACACGATGAAGATGATCGTATTGCGCGTGTTCTCGTTTTTCATGGATTCTGGCGGTCCTGGCCGGATGGGGCGCGGGCGGGCGAGGGCTTGGCTGCCCCCCGATCATGTCGCGGTGTCGCCAGCCTTGTAAGCGTCGATTTCACGTCGTCAAGCAGACGGTCCCACGCACGCTCGGTCGTGCCCATGCGGGCGATGAAGACATAGTCGCTGCCGGGCACGCCGTGCTGGGCCAGCATGGCCCGCGCAGCCTCGCGCAGACGGCGTTTGGCGCGGTTGCGAACCACCGCGCCGCCGACCTTTTTCGTGGCGGTGAAGCCCAGGCCGATGTGCGGCGAACCGTCGCCGCGCTCCAGACGCTGAATGACCACGGCCCCGCGGGCCTCGGAAACGCCTTTGGCGGCCGCCAGAAACTGGGGCCGCCGCAACAGACGTTTGATCTGTAAAAGGTCGCTCATGCGTCCAAATATTCCGGACGCTGAAAGCCGCTTACGCCGTCAGGCGCTTGCGGCCCTTGGCGCGACGGCGCGCAACAATCTTCTGGCCGTTCTTGGTGGCCATCCGGCTGCGGAAGCCGTGACGGCGCTTGCGCACGAGTCGCGACGGCTGATAGGTCCGCTTCACGGTCGGCTCCTGACGTTAAAAGGTTGGGCGACGGGGCAAGAGGCGTCCGTCGCAGGAAGGGCGGGCGTATAAGTCGCATGTCCGCGTGAGTCAACGCTCGGACGGCATTTCGGGAACGATGAACGGATGGCGAAACGAACGGCGAAGGAATGGAGCCTGCGGCTGCTGCCGCTCGCGGCCATCGCCGGCCTGGTGGTCGCCTTCTTCGCCCTGGGCTGGAACCGCTATCTGTCGATGGAACTGATCCGCGAGCACGGGCTGAACCTTCAGGCCTATGCGCGCGCCCATTGGTGGACGGCGCTGGCCGCCTTCATCGCCGTCTATGCCCTGGCGACCGCCTCGACCATCCCTGGGCCGGTCTTTCTGACCCTGCTGGGGGGAATGATGTTCGGACCCTATGTCGGCGCCCTGGCCCAGGCGACGGGGGCCACCATCGGCTCTGTCGTCATCTATTATGTGTATCGTACCTCGATCGGGACCTGGCTTCGCGCCAAGTTCGAGGCCGACGCCGGTTTCATGGATCGGCTGGCCAAGGGGATCGACCGCAACGCCTTCACCACCCTGTTCACCCTGCGCGTGATCCCCAGCGTGCCTTTCGTCCTGGTCAACGCCACGGCGGGCATGATGGCGGTGCCGTTGCGGCCCTATGTGATCGCCACCTTCATCGGCCTGTTGCCCTCCACCTTCATCTACACATGGATCGGGTCGCAGCTGGGCGACCTGCTGCGCGCCGGTGTGCGGCCGGATCTGCCCATGCTGCTGCAACAGTTCTTCTGGCCGCTGATGGGGGTGGTCTTCCTGTCCCTGCTGCTGCCCATCGGCATCAAGCTGTTCCAGATGATCCGTGCACGGCGCAACGCGGGAGCGCCGGCATGAGCGCCCTGTTCGACCGGATCGCCACACGGCTGAACCTGACGCCGGAACAGGCGACCCTGTGGCGCGAACGCCTGACGCCGCGCGCGCCCGACGGCCTGTCGGCGCGGCTCTTGCTGCTGACGGTCGCCTTCACCCTGGCAGTCGAGGGCCTGATCATGGGGCCGAACCTGGCCGCCTTCCACGAGCGCTGGCTGCGTGACCGCCTCCAGGCCGCCGAACTGGCCTCGGTGGGCGTCGAGGCCCTGCCCTATAGCGCGGTCGAGGACGACACGGCGGCCGAACTGATGCGGATCGGCGGGGTCCAGGCCGTGGCCCTGACCGAACAGGGTGTGCGCCGCCTGCTGCTCCAGGCCCCCAACCTGCCGCGCGCGCCCGAACTGATCGACTTGCGGCGCCAGAACAGCTGGGGGCGGCTGACGGACCCCTGGCGCACCCTGTTCGGCCATCCGGACCGCTCGCTGCGGGTGCAGGCCAAGCCGCGCTATCGCTCGGGCGACTTCATCGAGATCGTCACCCCGGCCCAGCCGCTCAAACTCGAACTGAAGGCCTTCCTGCTGAACAGCCTTCTGGTGTCGCTGTTGGTCTCCCTGACGGCGGGCGCCCTGCTCTATGGCGGTCTGGCGCTTCTGGTGCTGCGCCCTCTGCGCCGCGTCACCCGCTCCATGGAACGGTTCGCCGCCGATCCCGAGAGCGAGGCCGAGGCGCCGTCCGACCGGCACGACGAGATCGGCCGGGTCGAACGCGAGCTCAGCCGCATGCAGGAAGAAGTGCGCCATTCGCTGCGTTCGCGCGCCCGACTGGTAGCCCTGGGCGAGGCGGTGGCCAAGATCAATCACGACCTGCGCAACATGCTGACCTCGGCCCAGATGGCGTCCGAGCGGCTCGCGACCTCGGCCGACCCCCAGGTGGCCAAGGCCCTGCCCCGGCTGGAGCGCGCGCTGAGCCGCGCCGCCAATCTGTCGCGCAATGTGCTGGAATACGGCCGCAGCGAAGAACCCGCCGCCCAGAAGACCCGCGTCGTCCTGACCAAGGCCCTGACCCTGGCGGCCGAGGATGCGGGGCTGGAGCCGGAAGGCGTGGCCCTGGTCAAGCAACTGCCGCCGCGCTTCGCCGTCGAGGCCGACCCGGACCAGCTGTATCGCATCCTGGTCAATCTGATGCGCAACGCCCGTCAGGCCATCGAGGCCGATCCCGGCCGTCCGCCGGAGCGGCGCGGCAAGGGTGCGATCACCGTCAGCGCTTTCGGCGAGGGCGGCTTCTGCGTCGTCCGCATCGCCGACGACGGGCCCGGCATTCCGCCGCGCCTGGCCGAGCGCCTGTTCGAACCCTTCGTCAGCTCCAAGAGCTCGGACGGCTCGGGCCTGGGCCTGACCATCTCGCGCGAACTGGCCGCCCTGAACGGCGGCGATCTGCGACTGATCGAGACGGACGGCGCAGGCGCGGTGTTCGAACTGCGCCTGCCCGACTGACTGGCCCTATTCCAGTCCGTCGTCGGACACGACGAAAGGCCGGTTCTCGGCCTTGGCCTGGGCCGCCAGTTCGTCCTGGACCAGATGCCAGCGCCGCAGTCGTTCGTAGTCGATGGCGTGTTCCGGCGAGGCGTCCAGCCAGTGGCGGAAGTCCTCGATCTGAAGTCGGGCGTTGGGCGCGGCGGTATCGGGCAAGGCCGGGACATTCGGCAACTGGCGCGCGACATCGGCGGGAATGGGGAAGTCGCCGGACGAGGTGCTGAGGATCATGCGTCTTCTCGGATGCGGAAACGGTCGGGGAGGTTGAGACCATGCCGTGAAGCTCGGCCGCGCGCCACCTTTTCATGACTGCGGCGTTTTGCATCGGAGCAGTTTATGGCCAAGCTCAATCCGACCGCGGCCCGCATTCAGGAGACACGTCCATGATCGTTCGCACTTCCCTCTCCGTACTGATGCTGGCGGCGGCGCTGTCGAGCCCGGTTCAGGCGCAGACGACCTCGCCCACAGCGCCCGATCCCTATCGCGATCAACGCGCCCTGCCCGATCCGGCCAACCCCGCCAGCCGCGACGCCCTGCTGCAGGCGCGGGGCGAAGCCTACCACCGCGCGAGCGACGATCAGCAGACCGAAGATGAACTGCGCACCACCCGCGCCCTGAACGACGAGATCGCGGCCCAGAACGCCTTGGCCGACAAGGCCGACGAGGCGGCCCGCCTGGACTATGACGCCGCCCTGGCCCGGCATCAGATCGAGGTCAGCCAGGGCGAGGAACAGGCTCGCGCCGCCGCCGAGAGCGCCCGCGCGAGCCAGGCGCAATACGACAGCGACTACGCCGCCTGGCAGGAGCAGGTGCGACTATGCCGGTCAGGCTTCCGCGAGGCTTGCTCCGCGCGGCCGGCCTGGGTCAGGCCGGCGCAATGACCGAGGCCGGCCGCTAGGCCTCCTCAGCCTTCGCCTCGGCGATCAGGGCGTCGTCGATCGCTCGCGCACGGACGGCCGCCGGACGCGACGCAATCCGCTCGGCATAGGCCTGGAAGGCTGGTCGGGCGGGCAGGCTCTTGAACATCAGGCCCCAGGCGATCTGGCTGCCGACATAGACGTCGGCGGCGGTGAACTGATCGCCCAGCAGCCACGGGCTCTTGTCTAGGGCGTGCTCCAGGCCGTCGACGACCTGATCGAACGAACCATAGCCGACCATGGCCGACTTTTCGGCGGGCGGCAGCTGCCCGAGCGACTTGGCCGTCACCGCCGCCTCGACGGGGCCGGCGGCGAAGAACATCCAGCGATAATACAGGCCACGCAGCGGGTCGTCGGTCGCGGGCGCCAGACCGGCGTCAGGGAAGGCGTCGGCCAGATAGGCGCAGATGGCGGCGCATTCGGTCACGACGACGCCGCGATGGATGATCACCGGCACCTTGCCCATCGGATTGATCGCCAGATAGTCGGGCGCCTTCATCCCCGCGTAATCGACCACCACCGTGCGATACGGCTGGCCCACCTCCTCCAGCATCCAGCGGACGATCCGTCCGCGAGACATGGGGTTGGTGTAGAAGACGATCTCGTCGGTCATGGCGCTCTCCCATTTTTCTTGGGCCTACCGCGCTTCGCGCTGCTTGAGGCCGACTATTCTTGGCCTATCGCTTCGCTGCTTGAGGCCTGTCAGCCCGCGACCAGGCTCATGTCGCGACGCGCCATCATGCGGTCGAACTCGGTCCAGACGCCTTCGACCCCGTGCCAGTCGCCTTGCGTCGCGGCCTTGGAATATTCGGTGGCGCGGGCCTCGAAGAAGTTGGCGTGTTCGACGCCCGACAACAGCGATTGCAGCCAGGGCAGCGGGTTTTCCTTCACGCCGAACACTTCCGGCAGCTTCAGCTGACGCAGGCGCCAGTCGGCGATGAAGCGGATGTATTGCTTGATGTCCTCAGGCGTCATGCCCTGGACCGAGCCCATCTCGAAGGCCAGGTCGATGAACTTGTCCTCCATGTTCACCACCGTCTTGCAGCAGTCGACGATATCGTCGGCCACGGTCTTGGTGACGGCCCCCGTCTCCTTGTTGAAGGCGTGGTACAGCTTGATGATGCCTTCGCAGTGCAGGCTTTCGTCGCGCACCGACCAGGACACGATCTGTCCCATGCCCTTCATCTTGTTCTGACGCGGGAAGTTCATCAGCATGGCAAACGACGCGAAGAGCTGAACGCCTTCGGAGAAGCCGCCGAACATGGCCAGGGTCCGGCAGATGTCGGCGTCGGAATCGACCCCGAACTTGCCCATATAGTCGTGCTTGTCCCGCATGGCCTCATATTCCATGAAGGACCCGAACTCGCTCTCGGGCATGCCGATGGTTTCGAGCAGCAGGGCGTAGGCCGCGATATGGATGGTCTCCATATTGCCGAAGGCGGCCAGCATCATCTTCACCTCGGTCGGTTTGAAGACCCGGCCGTAGCGCTCCATGTAGTTGTCCTGAACCTCGATGTCCGCCTGGGTGAAGAAGCGGAATATCTGGGTCAGCAGGTTGCGTTCGCCGTCGTTCAGCGTCGAGGCCCAGTCCTTGATGTCCTCGCCCAGCGGCACTTCTTCGGGCATCCAGTGGACCTGCTGCTGCTTCTTCCACATGTCGAACGCCCACGGATAGCGGAACGGCTTGTAGGCGGCGGACGGGGTCAGCAGACCGGCGCGTTCGGGAAGGATGATCGGGGTGATGGCGTTCATCGAACTGGACCTGAAGCGATTCCGGAGAGACGTTCACCATGCGACTCTCGAACCCCGGCGCCAAGTCGAATTTGGTCTATGTTGCGTCACATTTTCTGACAGACGCTATATCTGGTAGATTTGCTTCAGGATTCTGGGGAGGGAGCTGGGGACGAATTCGCGCCCTCCAGCAACGCTTGGCCTCAGGCGGCCTGGGCGTCCACCTGGCGCTCGGCGACCGCATCGAACACGGCCTCGATGGCGGCGTAGAGTTTGGCCTGAGTGACGGGCTTGGCCAGATGGCCATCCATGCCGGCGGCGATACACCGGGCGGCGTCCTCGGGCATGGCTTCGGCGGTGACGGCCAGGACCGGCACGTCGCGCAAGGGGGCGTCCAGGGCGCGAATGGCGCGGGTGGCGGCGATGCCGTCCATCACCGGCATCCGCACGTCCATCAGCACCAGATCGAAGGGCTGGACCGCCAGCGCCGCCAAGGCCTGTTGGCCGTCCGCCGCCTCTACGGTCTCGCAATCGGCGGCCTGGAGCATGATCCGCAGCAGGTCGCGATTGGCCGGATGATCGTCGACGATCAGGATGCGCGTCCGCCGGCTGTGCAGCGGCACGGACTCCGGCCCTTCGACGGCTTCGATCGCCGGGGCGGGAATCATCAGGGTGAAGGTCGAGCCGCCCCATTTCGTGCTGTCGACCGTGACGACGCCGTCCAGACAGTCGATGTGATTCTTCGCCAGGGCCAGACCGACGCCGGCGCCCTCGTGGGCCCGGCTGGTGGTGGCGTCGGCCTGTTCGAACAGGCGGAAGACCCCGGCCCGCGTCAGTTCGTCCATGCCGCAGCCGGTGTCGGAAACGACGAAGGAGAGCCGGTCGTCGATCCGGTCGACGGCGATGGTCACGCCGCCCCGCCCGGTGAACTTGACCGCGTTGTTGCTGAGGTGATGCAGAATCTGACGCAGGCGCCGGGCGTCGATCATGACCGGCCCCTCGGCGGCGGGGGTAATGGTGAGGGCGAAGTCCAGACGCTTGACCGAGGCCCATTCGCGCGCCGGGCCCACGGCCTCTTCGACCACCGCGCGCACGTCATTGGGCTTGGGCGTGACCTCGGCGCCGCCGCACGAGACCTCCAGCAGGTCCTCGACCAGCCGCAGCATGGTCTCGCTGCAGTGACGAATGGCGTCGACCTGGCGCAGGCCTTCGTCGTCCATGCACGGACGCCGCGACAACAGATCCGCATAGCCGGTGACGCCGGTCAGAGGCGTGCGCATCTCATGGCTCATCATGGCCAGGAACCGACCCTTGACGGCATAGGCCGCCTCGGCGCGCTGACGGGCCGACAGCGCCGCCTCGGTGCGCGCCTTCAGCCGCTCCACCAGGCGACGGCGCTCGGTGGACAGGGTGGTGATGGGCAGGGCCGTACCGACCACGCACAGCAGAAACAGATGGAAGGCGTTCATCTGACGCATGACCGTAGGCAGAGCGTCCAGAACCGGGTCGTGCGTCAGACGTGTCAGGACGATCGGTCCATGACCGCTGAGCGTCGCCACGCCGCCGATCACGGCGACCATCACCACCGAACCCGCCGTCGTCGGGGGACACAGACGGAAGGCCAGCAGGATAAGGGGCGGGAAGATCGCAAACATGATCGGCGCCGCGGACTGGGAGAAGACCCACAGGCTGACGCCCCCGACCAACGCCAGCAGGGCGGCCGCCTCCGTCAACGTGGCCTGGGCGTCTTGGCGGAAACGGTGGTTACGAGCCAGCAGCAACAGGGACGGCGTGACGATCATCATCGCCAGCATCTCCATGTCGAACAGGTGGTGCATGCGGAAGCCCAGTGTCCCCGGCACCTTCCAGCTCATCAGTATGGCAACGCCGCCCGCCAGCAGGGTGCTGAGGAGGACCGCAGGCGCAGCGGCGAAGACGGCGAAACGGAACAGACGCCAGGGCCGGCGCATATCCAGCGCGGCGCCACAGAATCGACGCGCCAAAAGGACGGCGACGACCACCTGGGTCATGTTCAGGGCGACATTGGTGAACATCATCACGACGGGGCCGCCCCGCACGATGTTGCCGATCAGATTGATGGCGGCGCAGGCGGCCATGACGGCGACAGCCGGGCGGCGATGAAGTTGCAGCACTGCGGCCAGAAGCACGGCATTCGCGGGCCACAGCACGGTGGCGCCGAAGGTGTTCATGCTCCACTGACCCACCACCAGGCACAGAACGAACAGCGCGACATAGGCGTACGGGGGCGGTCCTGCCGCCCTGCCGGCCTCATGGCGGAAGAACCGCCAGCGCCCGCGTTCTGCGTTCACCCACTTCAATCCCATGACCGAACGGTGACATGCAGGAGTTAAGGAGACCGTAGCAGCCAACCTAGGTAGAATTGCGGAACCGCCGTTCAGCGTCGCCGTTTCCCTGCCCTCGCAGGAAGGGCCCGAACCGATGTCAGATATGATTACCGAACCGACGTTCGAACCGCCTGCGGACGCCCTGGCCTTCTACGAGGAAAGCCTGCGCCTGCTGAAGGAGAGCGGCATTCCCTTCCTGCTGTCTGGCACCTATGCGGTCACGGCCTATACGGGCATCCGCCGTCCGACCAAGGACCTGGACGTCTTCTGCAAGCCCGGCGACTATCCCCGCATCCTGGCCTTCTTCCAGAAGCACGGCTACCGCACCGACGTCGAGGACGAGCGCTGGATCGCCAAGGTCTGGAAGGACGAGAAACACTTCTTCGACGTCATCTTCGCCATGTCGAACGGCACGATCGCCGTGTCCGACAGCTGGTTCAGCGAGGATCGGATCACCGTCTATGGCCATCAGGTCCAGATCACCCCGCCCACGGCCCTGATCCTGTCCAAGGTCTTCATCCAGGACCGCTATCGCTATGACGGCGCCGACGTGAACCACGTCATCCTGAAACAGTCCGACGCCATCGACTGGAAGAGCCTGCTGGATCAGATGGACCTCTATTGGGAGGTTCTGGCCGCCCATCTGCTGAACTTCCGCTTCGCCTATCCGACCGAGCGTGACCGGGTCCCGCGCTGGCTGATGGAAGAGCTGGTCGAACGGCTGACGGCCCAGATCGACCTGCCGGCGCCGCGCGTGAAGGTCTGTCGCGGTCGCCTGTTCAGCCCGCGCGACTATGTCGCCGATGTCGCCGAATGGGGCTTTGGCGACGTGGTCGGCAAGGGGCTGGAAGAGCGCCACGACCCCGTCAACCTGGGCCACTGAAAGGGAGAGCCGCCATGACTGATGCTGCGCCGGACCCGCAGACCACCCAGCCCGGCCTGGAGCCCGGCCCCGCCAGGAAGATGCGCGTCGCCGCCGTCGGCGACCTGCATGTGGGCGAAGCCACCGAGCACAGCTATCGCGACCTGTTCGAACGGGTGTCGGACGACGCGGACGTGCTGTGCCTGTGCGGCGACCTGACCAACTACGGCAAGACGCCCGAGGTCGAGCGGCTGCTGGAAGACCTGAAGCTGTGCAAGATTCCGATGGTCGGGGTGCTGGGCAATCACGAACACGAGTGCGGCCAGCCTGAGCATGTGACCAGGATGCTGACCGACGCCGGGGTCAGGATGCTGACCGGCGAAGCCTATGAGATCGACGGCGTCGGCTTTGCGGGCGGCAAGGGGTTCGTCGGCGGTTTCGGTCGCTACATGCTCAGCTCGTTCGGCGAGGCCTCGGTCAAGCGGTTCGTGCAAGAGGCGGTCGAGGACGCCAACCAGATCGAGAATTCGATCCGCATGCTGCGCACCGAACGCTCGGTGGTGCTGCTTCACTATGCCCCCGTCGTCGAGACGGTGATGGGCGAACCGCCCGAAATCCACGCCTTCCTGGGCTCGTCGCGCTTGGCCGAGACCATCGACCGCTATGACAACGTCAGCCTGGTCGTGCACGGCCACGCCCATCGCGGCGGGCCGGAGGGGCGCACCAACAAGGGGGTGCCGGTCTATAATGTCGCCCTACCGGTGCTGCGGACCTTGGGCGACACCCCTTATCGGGTCTTTGAAATCTGATCCGGGTGTAGGAGTGTGCCGTCCAAGGCGGATACTTGAGCCTTATCTCTGGTCGCGCAGCGGCCTGTTTCGGAGTTTCCCATGCGTCTTCTGTCTTCCGTCGCGGCCGTCGCCGCCCTGGCCCTGACCACCCCGGCCTTCGCCGCCGGCCAGACGCCTGCGCCCCAGGCGGCGCCCGCTCCCGCCGCCACCCCTGCGCCGACCGAAGAGACGGAGAGCCCGGAAGCGGCCGCCTTCGAAGCCAAGGGCGAAGCCTTCGGCGAGAAGATGGAGGCCATGTCCAACGAAATGCAGGCCGCGGCCGCCCAAACGGACAAGGCCAAGGCCAAGACGGATCTCGACGCTCTCCAGGTGCGCTATCAGCCTGAAGCCGACGCCTTCGCCCAAGAGCTTCAGGCCTTCGCCGTGACCCAGGGCGCGCCCGCCGATCAGATGGCCGCCGTTGCGGCGCAGATCCAGGGCATCCCCGCCAAGGTTCGCACCCAAGTCGAGCAGGCCGCCGCCGCGCCGGCCGCCCCAGCCCCAGCCCCCGCCCAACCGCAGTAAGCCGCGCCTTACCGCGATTTCACTTGAGACGGGGCGGCGCAGGGTCGAGTTTGCGCGGGTCATTCAACGGGAGCCCTCCCATGATCCGCCTGCTCAGCCTGACCGCCGCCCTGGCGCTCCTGCCCCTGTCCTCCGCCCTGGCCCAGGACGCGGCGCCCGCACCTGAATCCGCCGAAGCCCGGCTGGAAACCGCCGCCTCCGCCTTCGAGGCGCGCATGGAAGCGTTCGGCGAACGCGCCGAGGCCATCTCCGAAGACAAAAGTCTGAGCGAAAGCGTGCGCGGCCAACGCGTCGCCGCCCTGTGGGCCGAATATGCGCCGGACGTGGCCGCCTTCACCGCCGAGGCGACCAAACACGCATCCGAGATCGCCGCCCAGGCGCTGAAGGACATCGACGTCGACGCCCTGGTCGCCGACGCCATGAACGACCCCGAGGTCAAACAGGCGATGGAAGAGGGCGTGCATAAGGGCGTCGTCACCGCCAACGGCATCGCCCAGAACAGCGCCTGGACCAATCCGACCCCCGAGCAGATGGAAACCTATAGCCTGGTCGCCCAGTACGCTCTGGATCAAGCCGCCGACGCCGTCGTCGAGGACGAGATGGCGGCCGAGGTTCCCGAAGCGCCGGAGCCGCCCGAAGCCCCGGAACGTCCGACGGCGTAACTCCGCCCTCTCCTCCCCACTTGAGGGGAGGGTGACCGCGAAGCGGTGGAGGGGCTCTTGAAGTCCCGCTGGCGCCGGTGGTGCGTCAAAGAACCCCTCCATCACGGCGCTGAAGACGCGCCGCGCCACCTCCCCATGGAAATGGGGAAGAGACGGAGGTCCTTGACCGCGCCGACCTAAGCAGCGACATCGCGCCGCATGTCCGCCCTGCCCGTCGATCCGCACCTCTATTCGACCTTCCTAGGCGTGATGGCGGTGATGGCGATCACGCCTGGCCCGGCCAATCTGTTCGCGGTCGCCGCAGGGGTCGAGAAGGGCCGCGCCTCGGCCCTGGTCGGGGTGGTCGGGATGAATGCGGCGACCCTGGTGTGGTTCGGCGCGGCGGCCCTGGGTCTGGGCGCCCTGGTCAAGGCCTTCCCCGCCGCCTTCAAGGTCATCGCCGTCCTGGGCGCCCTGTATGTCGCCTGGCTGGGGATCAAGGCCCTACGCGGCGCCTTCGCAACCGCCGCCCAGCCTGACCACGTCGTCGTCAAGAAGGGGCGCAGCGCCCTGATCGATGGGTTCGCCGTCCAGATCGCCAACCCCAAGGCCATCCTGTTCTTCACCGCCGTCCTGCCGCCGTTCGTGGACGTGAACCGGCCGGTCGCGCCGCAGCTGGCCCTGTTCGCTATCGCCGTGATCGGCATGGATATGATGTCGATGAGCGCCTACGCCCTGTCCGGCGCCGCCCTGTCGCGTCGCATGCAGCAGCCCCGGTTCAAGCGCGGATTCGGGATCTTCGTCGGCGCCCTTTTGCTGACCGCTTCGGTCCTGATCGCTCTGCGCATCTAGACGCGACCGCGCTTCGTCCTAGATTGAGGGGGAACGCCGCCATTCATGCTCCGTTCAGCCGTCAGCGCGCCCGAATGGGCGATCAAGGAGTTTGATTTCATGAAAGCCCTTCCACTGAAGACCCTGGCGATGACGGTCGCCGCCGGCCTCGCGCTGGCGGCCTGCGCCACCGCCACCCCCTATCAGCCCGCCGGCTTCAACGGCCAGCGCGGCGGCTATGCCGAGCAACGCCTGGAGAACGACCGATTCCGCGTCAGCTTCTCGGGCAACTCGCTGACCTCGCGCGAGCAGGTCGAGCAGTCGCTGCTGCTGCGTTCGGCCGAACTGACCGTCGAGAGCGGCTATGACTGGTTCGCCACAGTCAACCGCGCCACCGACCGCGACACCCGCTTTGTCGGCACGCCCGACCCGTTCTATGCGGGCTACAACCGCTTCTACAGCCCCTACTGGGGTCCGTCGTGGCGCTACTATCGCGGCGGCTTCTGGAGCCCGTGGGACCGTTACGGCCCGTGGGGCGCCAACGACTTCGACGTGCGTCAGGTCGATCGGTTCGAGGCCAATGCCGAGATCGTGCTGGGACGCGGACCCAAGCCCGCCGGCGACCCCAACGCCTTCGACGCCCGCGAGGTGATCCAGAACCTGGGCCCGCAGGTCACGCGACCGGCGGCGTAAACGCGTCGTCTCCTCCCTGTTCGCGCAGCGAATGGGGAGGGGGACCGCCGGCGAAGCCGGTGGTGGAGGGGCTCTTGAAGTCCCACCGACGCCTGTAATGTGGTTCAGAACCCCTCCGTCACGACGCGAAGACGCGCCGCGCCACCTCCCCATCGCTCCGCGATAGGGAGGAGACATTCAAAACATTAGCCCACCCGCGGCGACTTCAGCCGGCGCTTGTTGGAGTGGGTGGCCGGCGCCGTGCCCAGGGCCTCGGGCACCTCGCCCTTGAAGTAATACCGCTGCCACGCCTCCTTGGCCGCGTCGGGATCGCCGCCGGCGAGACGCTGGTTGAAGTCGGTGCGGGCGCGATTCCAGGCCTCGAACTGGCCCTTCATCACCGGGTTGGACTCCAGGGTGCGGATGATCGGCTGGAACTGCTCGACCTTCTTGTGCTCGATCAGATTGATGAAGCAGAAGGGCTCGCCCTTCTCGAAGGTGATCCGGCCCGGCCGGGTGAAGATCCAATTCATCGTGAAGGGGAAGGGCAGCCAGTCCGTCTCGATCAGGCCGACCAGCGGCTGGATTCCGTCCTTCACATGGTTGGGCGACCCCGAGCACATCATCCCCCAGCCCGGCGGCGTGCGGAACAGATATTGCGGGTGCATGGTCAGGACGCCGCGCGAGAAGTGCGAGGTGACGAAATGGTCCAGATCGTGCTGGGGCCGGTCCGGCGTAATGACGATGTCTTCCTGACGCGGGCCGCCGTTCCATTCGGCCGAGAAGCCGAACGGACACAGGATCTCCCACCCCGTGGTGTTGGCCATGTTCAGCGGCAGGCACCGATAGGGGTGGCGGCTGATGAAGGCGTCCATCCAGTTGCGCGACTGGCGGCCGGGCACCAGATCCGGCGGCCGAGCCGTCATCGGATAGCATTCCAGTTCCAGCGGGCGTGTCTTGACGGTATCGACCATGGACAGTTCCTAACGCCCGAAACCCGACGGCTCAACCATGACTGACGAACCCGCTTTCGACCGCGAGACATTGACCGTCTGGCTGACCGCGAACGGCGTGGATCACGTCACCCACGACCACCCGGCCGTCTTCCGCGTCGAGGAGGGGCTGGACCTCAAGGCCGACCTGCCCGGCGCCCACACCAAGAACCTGTTCCTGAAGGATCACAAAGGCCGCCTCTGGCTGATCTCGGCCCGCCAGGACACGGTCATCGATCTGAAGCTCGCGGCCGCCGCCATGGGCTCAGGCCGGCTGTCGTTCGGAAACGAGACGCTGATGTTCGACACCCTGGGCGTCCGCCCCGGCTCTGTCACGGCGCTGGGCCTGATCAACGACATCGACCGCCGCGTCACCTTCGTCCTGGACCGCCGCCTGTGGGACGCCGACATCGTCAACTTCCACCCCCTGACCAATACGGCGACGACGGCGCTGGATCAGACGGCGTTCCGGCGGGTGCTGACCTTGCTGGGACGAGAGCCGGTGGTCGTGGATTTTGGGGCGTTCGGCTGACCAAGGGCGGAACGTCGTGGCCTTTGCGACGGGCCGGGCGATCAGTTTGCGATGGAGCCTATTCCGATTTCGACCAATTGCGGATTAGCTGCTGGACAACTCCCCTTGAAGTTGCCGCTTCGTCAATCTACGGGCAACATGTATTTTTTGAGATGAGACCTACCCTTGCTCGCTGCCCTTCTTGTCACTTCGATACTGGCGCAAACCCAGCCGCCGCCGCCATCCACGCAATGTTTGCATGAGGTCGCGGCTATCAATCGCGAGCATTTCAACTCCAACAACTCAGTGCTGGTCGATCTTTTCACGGACAAGTTCGTGAAGATCTGGACCAGCGCAACAGTGGCCCGTGATTCCGAGGCGGAGGCCGTTGGAAGGGGTCGCGAGTTGCTGAGAAAATTGCGAGATGACGAGTCGAATGGCGTCGCTCCGCCCGGATCATATGCATCGGCTCGCAGCATGATGTTGCGGGATATAGAGGCTGCCAGCCGCAACGGTCTCACCCTGCTTCACAGGCTCGCACCTGCATGCCCATGGCCGGCGCCTAGCGCGCCAATTGCGGAGCGTCTGGGCTGAAGGGACGAAGGATGACGAAGGGCGTCAATGTCCGCCTTCCCACCCCTGACGACATCTTCCGCAGTCGCTTGACGCTTGGCGTCGCCGCCCCATCTTGTGATGAACGGAGGCCGGTTCACTTCCCGCAAACGGAGGATTTCAGACAATTCAGACGAATTAGACTCTGTTTTTCGGCGGCCCAAGTCTGAAATCCCGGCGCGACCCTATCGCCGCTTGATGCCGACGCATCCCGACGCCATCTGAACCGTTGACCCTGACCGACCCTGCACGGACTTCGCCCATGACACTGCTCGATCCGACCCTGACCCCCGGCCACTCCGGCGAAGACCTGATCAAGGAAGGCACCGACGCCTCCTTCATGACCGACGTGATCGAGGCGTCGAAGCATCAGCCGGTCATCGTGGATTTCTGGGCCACCTGGTGCGGGCCGTGCCGGACCCTGGGCCCGGCGCTGGAGAAGAATGTGCGCGCCGCCAAGGGGGCGGTGAAGATGGTCAAGATCGATGTGGACGCCAATCCGGCCTATGCGGGCCAGCTGCGGGTTCAGTCGATCCCCACCGTCTACGCCTTCGTCGACGGTCAGCCGGTGGACGGCTTCCAGGGCGCGATTCCCGACAGCCAGATCAAGGCCTTCATCGACAAGCTGACCGGGGGCGCGGGAGGCTCGACCGAGACGGCGCAACTGCTGGAGCTGGGCGAGGAATCTCTGGGTCTGAACGACTTCGGCGGCGCGGCCCAGGCCTTCGCCCACGTCCTGTCGATCGAGCCCGAGAACGAAAAGGCCATCGCCGGCATGGCGCGGGTCTATCTGGCGGGCGGCGACCATGAGCAGGCGCTGCAGACCATCGCCATGGCTCCGCAGGACTCCAAGGAGCCGACGGTCCAGAGCGTACGCGCCCAACTGGCCCTGGCGGCGAAAGCCCCGTCAGGCGCTTCGGCCGAGCTGGAGGCCAAGGTCGCAGCCGATCCGAACGATCACCAGGCCCGGTTCGACCTCGCCGAGGCCCAGAGCGCGGCCGGCGATTTCCAGGGCGCGGTCGACAATCTGCTGCACATCATCAAGGCCGACCGCGAGTGGAACGAACAGGCGGCGCGCAAGCAGCTGCTGGTCATCTTCGAAGCGGCGGGCGTCAGTTCCGACGTGGCCAAGGACGGGCGGCGCCGGCTGTCGTCCATCCTGTTTTCGTAGGTTGGAGTCCATGCCTCAGGGCTATGTTCGAGCGCTCGACCTGCCGCAGGTGATCCCGGTGTTCCCGCTGGGCGGGACCATCCTGCTGCCGCGCGGGCAACTGCCGCTGAACATCTTCGAGCCGCGCTATCTGAACATGGTGGACGACGCCATGGCCGGGGATCGGATCATCGGCCTGGTCCAGCCCAATGGCGGAACCCCTGCCCTGCCCAGCCTGTCGCCGATCGGCTGCGCCGGGCGGATCACCAGCTTCGCCGAAACCTCGGACGGGCGCTATCTGATCACCCTGACCGGAGTATCGCGGTTCCGCATCGCCGCCGAGATGCCGTCCAAGGCGCCCTATCGCCAGATCCGCGCCGCCTTCGAGGCCTATGAATCCGATCTGGTCTCTCCGCCCGAAGAGCCGGATTTCGACCGCGAGGCCTTTCTGGACGCCCTGCGCGCCTACATGGCCCACCGCCTGCTGGACATCGACTGGGAGACGGCCGAGAGCGCACCGATGGAGGCCCTGGTCAACAGCCTGTCGATGGCCCTGCCGTTCGAGCCGGCCGAGAAACAGGCGCTGCTGGAGGCCATGGGCCTGATGCCCCGCGCCGAGGCCCTGACCGCCCTGCTGCGCATCGACGCCGCCGACGCCGGTGACGACGCCGCGCCGTCCATGCAATAAGCGGCCACGCTTTCAGGAAACCGCCATGAGTGACGCCTTCAATACGCCTGTGTCCGTCGATCCCCGCCTGCTTGAGGTGCTGGTCTGTCCGGTCACGCGCGGCAAGCTGACCTATGACCGCGACGCGGGCGAGCTGATCTCGGCCGGCGCCAAGCTGGCCTATCCGATCCGCGAGGGCGTGCCGATCATGCTGGCCGAGGAAGCGCGTCAGCTGGACTAGATTTCTCGCCTACCTCCCCTCGTCATCCTCGCCCCTGTGGCGAGGGTCCATACTCTCGGTTCATGTCGTGACCCCCGGTTCCGACGGAGCGTATGGATACTCGGGACAAGCCCGAGGATGACGGGTTGAGAAGATCAACTTCACCCGTGCCACCCGCGTCGAGGATCTGTTCATGCTCAAAGTCGCCATCCAGATGGACCCGATCGAGGCCGTCGACATCGCCGGGGACACCAGCTTCCTGATGGCCGAGACGGCCCAGGCGCGCGGCCACAAACTGTGGGTCTACGACTTCCGCACCCTGGCGCTGGAGGAGGGCCGCCTCTACTGCCGCGCCCGGCCGATCACCGTGCGGCGCGAGGTCGGAAACCACGTCGATTTCGGCGACTGGGTGAAGCTGGACCTGGCCGAGGACGTGGACGTGATCCTGATGCGTCAGGATCCGCCCTTCGACATGGCCTATGTCACCGCCACCTATCTGCTGGAGACGGTGCACCCCCGGACCCTGGTGGTCAACGACCCGGCCCAGGTGCGCTCGGCGCCCGAGAAGCTGATGGTCACCGCCTTCCCCGGGCTTCAGCCGCCGACCCTGATCTCGGCCGACCCGGTCGCCCTGACCGCCTTCCATCAGAAGCACGGCGAAGTGGTGCTGAAGCCCCTGCACGGCAACGGCGGCTCGGGCGTGATCAAGCTGCGCGCCGACGACCCCAATCTGGACGCCCTGATCGAGATCCACGCCGCCGGCAGCCGTGATCCGCTGGTGATCCAGAAATTCATCCCGGCCGTGTCCAAGGGCGACAAGCGGATCATCCTGATCGACGGCGAGCCCGTCGGCGCCATCAACCGCGTCCCTGCGGCCGGCGCCGTCCGCTCCAACCTGCACGTCGGCGGCACCGCCATGCCGGTCGAACTGACCCCGCGCGATCTGGAGATCTGCGCCGCCATCGGCCCGACCCTGAAGGAACGCGGCCTGATCTTCGTCGGCATCGACGTGATCGGCGACTATCTGACCGAGATCAACGTCACCTCCCCCACCGGCGCCCAGCAGCTGAAGACCTTCACCGGCATCGACGCCACGGCCCTGATGTGGGACGTGATCGAAAGGAAACGCGCCGACGCTGCGGCGTAACGGGAGGGAAAACTGATGAGACGACTTCAACCGGCGCCGGCCGCCCTGGCCGTCGGCCTGACGTTCTGTGCATCGGCAGCCCTGGCGCAGGAGGCGCCGCGCCGGCCGTCCGTGGAGACCTTGGAGCGGATCATCGAAACCCGCACGCCAGAGATTCGCGTCGCGGCGCCGGACCACGACCGCATCACCGCCCGCCGCATCGACATCGTGGATGAGGACGGGACGATCCGCATGACCCTGTCGGGCCAGACGCCCGCCCCGATCATCGACGGCATCCAGTACAAGCGCGCCTTCAACGTGTCCGGCCTGATCCTCTATGACGAGAACGGCAGCGAGCGCGGCGGCTTCGGTACGGCCGACGTGGACGGCGGCATGGCCGTGCTGGCCCTGGATCATCCCGCGATGGACGCCATCGGCTGGCGCGTCTCGCCCGACGGCGCGGTCAGCTTCTCGATCAATCAGGCCCCGCCGCTGGTCCGCGAGCCGGCCCTGGGCGACCGGCTGGTCCCGGGCGTCGAGACGCCGACGCGTATCCGGATGGTCGTGGCCGCAGATGGGACGCCGGCCATCGCCCTGAACGACAAGGCGGACCGGACCCGCCTGCGCCTGACGGTGACGGACGAAGGCTACGGAGCGATCGAGTTCCTCAATGCCCAGGGCCAGGTGATCCATACCCTGGCCCCCGAGGCCGATCTGCCCTGACACCTCTTGCCGCCGAACGCAGTTCGTGGTTTGTTCCTTTGATTGCAAAGGGAGGCCGTCATGGTTGCGAGGGTTGTCACGGTCGCCTTTGACGGGGTGGAGGCCCGGCGCGTAGACGTCGAGGTCCAGCTGGTCGGTCAGAACCGGGAGACGGTCTTCACCATCGTCGGCCTGCCGGACAAGGCGGTGGCCGAAAGCCGCGAACGGGTGCGCGGCGCCTTTTCCGGCATCGGCCTGGCTCTGCCGGCGGCGCGGATCATCGCCAATCTCGCGCCCGCCGACCTGCCCAAGGAGGGCAGCCATTTCGACCTGCCCATCGCCCTCGCCTTGATGGCGGCCATGGGGGTGATCGCGCCGGACGCCTTGGACGGCTGGGCCGCCATCGGGGAACTGGGGCTGGATGGACAGATCGCGCGGGTCGGCGGCGCCCTGCCGGCCGCCGTCGCCGCCGACGCCATGGGCCTGGGTTTGATCTGTCCCGAGGCGACGGGACCGGAGGCGGCCTGGGCCGGCGGCGCGCGCATCCTGGCGCCGCGCTCGCTGATCGGTCTGGTCAATCACTTCAAGGGAACCCAGGTGCTGCGCGCGCCCGAGCCCGGCCCGCTGGCCAGCGGCAAGGCCGTGCCCGACCTGCGCGAGGTCAAGGGCCAGGAAAGCGCCAAGCGCGCGCTGGAGATCGCGGCGGCCGGCGGCCACAACCTGCTGTTCATCGGCCCGCCGGGATCGGGCAAGTCGATGATGGCGCAACGCCTGCCCGGCCTTCTGCCGCCCCTGACCTCGCAGGAACTGCTGGAGACCTCAATGGTCTGGTCGGTCGCCGGCCTGATCGAACGCGGCGCCCTGACACGGGATCGACCGTTCAGAAGCCCGCACCATTCGGCGTCGATGGCGGCCCTGACGGGCGGCGGTCACCGCGCCAAGCCCGGTGAAGCCTCCCTCGCGCACAACGGCGTGCTGTTCCTTGACGAACTGCCGGAATACAGCGCCCAGGCCCTGGATTCGCTCCGGGCCCCGCTGGAGACCGGCGAGATCGTCGTCGCCCGCGCCAACGCCCACATCCGCTATCCGGCGCGGTTCCAGCTGGTGGCGGCGATGAATCCCTGCCGCTGCGGCATGGGCGGGGCCGGACGCGGCGCCTGCGGCAAGGCTCCGCGTTGCCAGCGCGACTATCAGAACCGCGTTTCCGGCCCGATGTTCGACCGGATCGACCTGACGGTAGAGACGCCGCCGGTGACCGCCGCCGACATGGCCCTGCCGCCGCCCGCCGAGGGCACGGCCGAGGCCCGGGCGCGCGTGGCCACCGCCCGCGCCATGCAGGAGGACCGAGTGCGCGAGGCGGGGCTGGATCCGGCCCAGGGTTTGAACGCCCGCGCATCCGGCGACACCCTGGACCGGTTCGCCACGCCCGACGAAGCGGGGCGCATGCTGCTGATGCGGGCGGGCGAGGCCGGGGGGCTGACGGCGCGCGGCTGGACCCGCACATTGCGCCTGGCGCGCACCATCGCCGATCTGGACGGCTGCACCGGCGTGCTGCGCCGCCACATCGCCGAGGCCCTGATCTATCGCCGCAACACCGTCGGCGCCGAGGCCGATTTCGATCGGCGCGTGGCGTCCCGAAGCGACGCAGCGTTTGGAATGCGCGAAGACGACGGCAAACAAGCGCCCTTCCTTCATTCGTGACGGCCGCGAGATGGAGGGATCCTTAACCCGCAGCCGTTAGGGTCCGCACGAACGGGGAAGCGACCATGGCGCGACGCACGGCGACGAAGCGGATCGAGGATCAGGCGATGCCGCCTGCGGATCCCGCCCAGCAGTTCCTGCGGCTGATGAGCCACGAGATGCGCACGCCGCTGAACGGCGTCATCGGCATGATCAACCTCTTGCAGCGAACCCGGCTGGACGGCGCCCAGCGCGCCTATGCCGAAAACGCGCGCCAGTCGGCGGAACATCTGCTGGGTCTGGTCAACGACCTGTTGGACTATGCGCGGCTGGAGGCCGGGGCGCTGGAGTTCGACCTGGCCCCCGTCGATCTAGAGGGGCTGGTGCGCGGTGTCGCCGAACTGCTCAGCCCTCGCGCCCACGATAAGGGCCTGGAGATCGTCTGGTCGGTCGCCGCCGACGCGCCCGATGTCCTGGCCGACGAGGGTCGGCTGCGCCAGGTTCTGTTCAATCTCGCCGGCAATGCCGTGAAGTTCACCGAGGCCGGCGGCGTGCGGATCACGGTCGAACGCGCCGGCGGCAGCGCGGCCCGCCCGCGCTTGGCCTTTCTGGTGGACGACACCGGGCCGGGCGTCGCGCCCGAGGCCCGCGCGCGCATCTTCGAGGAGTTCGGCCACGCCGATTCCTCCGACGCCGTGCGACATGACGGCGCCGGCCTGGGGCTGGCGGTCGTGCGCAAACTGGCCGCCGCCATGGAGGGCTCGGTTCGCGTGGAGGATCGGCCCGACGGCGCCGCATCCGGCAGGGGCGCCCGCTTCCGCTTCGAGGCCGCCTTCGCCGCCGTCGCCGTGGCGCGGGACAAGCCGCTGCGCAACCACACGGTCGCGGTGCGCTCGCCCGACCCCTTCGTCCTGTCCGCCGCCAGCGCCCAGATCGAGGCCTCTGGCGGCACGATCGCCGACCAGGCGCCGGTGACCCTGGTCGACCACGCCTGCGCCTCGGCGGGAAGTCTGGCCGCCCTGCCCGCCGCCGGTCGCGGCATCGTCCTGCTGAAACCATCCGAGCGCGACCTGATCGCCCGCTATCGATCCGCCGGCTTCCACGGCTATCTGATCAAGCCGCTGCGCCGCGCCTCCCTGGCCGAGCGGGTCCTGGCGGCCATCGGCGCCGAGACGGGCGACAGAAGCGCCGCCCCCATCGCAGCCCATGTCGAGGACGACCGCGTCTCGCCCGTTCAGTTCGCCGGCATTCGCGTGCTGCTTGCCGAGGACAACCCCGTCGGCGCGCTTCTGGCCCGCACCCTGCTGCGCCGCGAAGGCTGCACCGTCGAGACCGCCGCCACCGGCGAGGAAGCCGTCGCGGCCCTGAAGCGCGCGCGCTACGACGTGGTCTTCATGGACATGCGGATGCCGGGCATGGACGGCCCCGCCGCCGCCCGCGCCATCCGCGCCGGCGGCGACACGACGCCCATCCTGGCCCTGACAGCCAACGCCTTCGCCGAGGACCGCCGCGCCTGTCTGGAGGCCGGCATGGACGACCATATCGTCAAGCCGCTGGACGCCGACGCCCTGCGCGCCGCCCTGGCCCGCTGGACGAAGCGCGACATCCGCGCCAAGGTCGGCTGAGTTACAGGCGCCCGCGTTTCCGGCCGCCGCGCCGGAGCCGTGCATGACCGACCAAGCCACCCCCGCAGAGACCACGCCCAAAAAGGCGGCCGGAGCAACTGATGTCCTGAAGGCGCTGGGGCGCGGACGCGTACTAATCACCCTGCTGATCGGCCTAGGCTCAGGCTTACCCTTCATGCTGGTCGGCAACACCCTCGGCATGTGGCTGCGTGAGGGCGGGACGGAGTTGGCGGCGATCGGCTTCATCTCCTGGGTGGGCCTGGCGTATTCGCTGAAATTCCTGTGGGCGCCGGTGATTGACAGGGTCGATGTGCCATTGCTGGGCCGGCTAGGACGGCGTCGAGGCTGGCTGTTGTTGTCCCAGATCGCCGTCGGCCTTTCGTTGATCGCCATGGCCCTGATCGGGCCGGAAGGCGGCTTGACCCTTTTGGGTGCGGCGGCCTTGGCGACAGCCTTCTCGGCCGCGACACAGGATATCGTCGCCGATGCCTGGCGGATCGAGAGCGCCGAGAGCGACGAGGATCAGGGTCTGCTGACCTCGGCTTTCCAGCTCGGTTATCGCGCGGCGATACTGGCCGGCAACGCGCTGATCCTCTTCGTCGCCTCCGGCATCGGCTGGAATGGCGCCTACGGCCTGTATGGCGCGGCTATGGGGATCGCCGTCATCGCGACCCTGTTCGCAAAGGAGCCGGTGGATCGCCGGACCTTGGAGCAGGTCACGGGACAGGTGTCGCTGCTCTCACCCCGCGGCCTTTTCGACGCAATTGTCGGCCCGTTTGTCACCTTCCTGAAAACTCACGGTGGGGCGGCGATCCTGATGTTGGCGGCGATCAGCCTTTATCGTCTGCCGGACTTCGTCATGGGGCCGATGATTGGCCCCTTCTACACCGACCTGGGGCTGGCCAAGGAAACCGTCGGCGCCATGCGCCTGAGCGTCGGGCTTGTCGCGTCGTTGCTAGGCATCGCTGCAGGGGGTCTGTTCTCGGTCCGGTTTGGCTTCGGCAAAACCCTGCTGCTGGGCGCCCTGATCGGACCGATGTCGAACCTTGGCTATACGGTCATGGCGGTCGTCGGCCTGTCGACCCCGGTATTCGGCGGCGTTCTGTTCGTGGAAAACTTCTCCGAAGGTTTCGCCGGCGCGGCTCTTGTCGCTTACATGGCCAGCCTGACCAGCATCGGCTATACGGCGACGCAATATGCCCTGTTGAGTTCGTTCTACGCTCTGCTCGGCAAATTCCTGAAAGGTTTGTCGGGCGTCGCCGTTGAAGGGCTGGAGCAAGGACGCCCTCTCATGGAAGCCTATGCTCTGTTCTTCGCCGCGACGGCTGCAGTCGGTGTGCCTGCAGTCTTGCTGTGCTGGATTCTTTTGCGCCGACAGAGACCGCAGGCGGAGACTTCGGCGACGCCATAGCCTTCATCGTCGCCGCGACCGAGGGCCAGCCGTCCTGAAGCCTCACCGTTTCAGGAAGCCGCCGATCATGTCGCCCAAACCGCCAGCAAGCCCGCCCGGCAGCTTGCCCAGCAGGTCGTCGGCGCCGTCGATCTGACCGCCGGGGGTCAGGCGGTCGATGGCCTCGGGCAGCAGGCCCGCCAGGGTCTCGCCGGCCTGCTGGGGCGAGACGCCCATCTTTGCTGCGATGTCGGCGATGGGGCCGTGGCCGAGGACGGCTGTGATCTGCTCGGGCGAGATATTGGCGTTGGGACCCGTGCCGACCCACGAGCCGATCACGTCGCCCAGGCCTGCCTGGCCGAACTTCTCCGCCAATCCGCCGACGCCGCCCTGACCCTTGAGCAGGTCGCTCAACCCGCCTGCGGCGTCGTCGCCCAGGCCTTTCACCACATTGTCGAGAAAACCCATCGTCCGTCTCCTGTCTGACGTCGCACCGTAACACCGTCGTGCGACGGATACGAGAAAGGCCCGCCGGGATCCGACGGGCCTTTGCAGCGTCAGCTTTCGCCGAAGCTTAGTTCTTGGCGTCGTTCGCGCCGGTGGTGACGGCCGAACCGGCGGCCGAGACATCACGGCCGGCGCCGGCGATGGTGTTGCAGGCCGACACGGCCAGGGCGGCGGCGACGATGGTCAGAGTGATGATCTTGCGCATGGTGTGAACCCCTTGTTGGTATGGTCAAGCTCCGTGCAAACGCCGACCTTGAACTTGGGTTGCATCAAGCGACGCCGTATTGAAATTTCGTCCGAAAGTGTCGGATCGCCGCAACGCCTGCGCCATTGGCGGCTTGCGTCCGGCGCACGCGCGCCCGAAGGTGAGCCCCTGTTTCACGAGGGGTTGTCCATGCGTCGTCTTCTGATCTCGTCCGCCGCCATGATGGCGGTGCTGTCCGCCGCGCCCGCCGTAGCCCAAACGCCGGCGACCACACCGACGGGGGCGCCGGCAGCCGAGGCCCAGAGCGAGGACGCGCGGCTGAACGCCTTCTTCGAAGACGCCTTCCAGGCGCGCATCGCGCTAAGCCCGCAGCAGATGACCTCGCTGGGGATCAAGACCGATTACGACAAACTGGACGATGTGTCGGACGCCGCGGCCGACCGGGCCTTGGCCCTGCAGGAGGCGCAACTGGCGCAGATGAAGGCCGGCTTCGATCCCGAGAAGCTGGGGCCTCAGGCGCGGTTGTCGTGGCGGATGTTCGAATACGGCGTCCAGCAGGCGCGGCTGTCGAACCAGTGGCGCGACTGGGGCTTTCAGTTCGCCGCCAACGGCAATCCGACCACCAGCCTGCCGGTCTTCCTGATCAACAACCACCGCGTCGCCAGCGTTTCGGACGCCGAGGCCTATGTCGCCCGCCTGCGCGCCGCCGAGGGGCAGATGGATCAGGTCGCCGACGAACTGCGCCAGCGTGCGGCGGCCGGCGTGGTCTCGCCCCGCTTCGTCTTCGAACCCTCGATCGCCAACACCCGCAACGTCATTTCCGGCGCCCCGTTCGACGACGGGGCGGACAACGCGGTCTGGGCCGACTTCAACAAGAAAGTCGCGGCGCTGGAGACCGATCAAGCCACCAGGGACCGGCTGCTGTCCGAAGGCCGCGCCGCCCTGACCGGCCCCTACAAGGCCGGGTTCGACACGGTGCTGACGGCCCTGGCCGAGGTGCAGCCCCAGGCCGACAGCGACGCGGGCGTGTGGCGACTGCCGCAGGGCGAGGCCTATTACAACGCCCGCCTCCAGCTCTCGACCACCACCGACCTGACCGCCGACCAGATCCACCAGACCGGCTTGGACGAGGTCGCCCGCATCCAGGCCGAGATGGAAGTCATCAAGGCCCAGGTCGGCTTCACCGGCACGCTGCAGGAGTTCTTTGCTTTCCTGAAGACCGATCCGCGCTTCCAGTATCCGAACACGCCGGAGGGCAAGGAACAGTATCTGACCGACGCGCGCGGCTTCATCGCCCAGGTGATGGCGTCGGCCCCGCAGTGGTTTTCGACCCTGCCCAAGGCGGCGCTGGAGGTGCGGGCGGTGGAGCCGTTCCGCGAGGCGACGGCGTCGATCGCCTTCTATAACTCGCCGGCGCCGGACGGGTCGCGGCCCGGCATCTATTACGTCAACCTGTCGGACATGACCCAGGTGCTGAAGCCCCAGATCGAGGGCATCAGCTATCACGAGGGCGCGCCCGGCCACCATTTCCAGATCGCCTATGCCCAGGAAATCGAGGGCCTGCCGCGTTTCCGCCGCTTCGGCGGCTACGGCGCCTACGCCGAGGGCTGGGGCCTGTATGCCGAGCAACTGGGCAAGGAGATGGGCTTCTATCAGGACCCCTATTCCGACTTCGGCCGGCTCTCGACCGAGCTGTGGCGGGCCGTGCGTCTGGTGACCGACACCGGCCTGCACGCCAAGCGCTGGAGCCGCGAACAGGCGATGGACTATTTCCGTCAGAACTCGCTGTTGTCAGAGCGGGACATCGAAAAGGAAGTCGAGCGCTACATCACCAATCCCGGACAGGCGACCAGCTACAAGATCGGCGAGCTGAAGATCGAGGAACTGCGCGACCGGGCCAAGGCGGCGCTTGGCGACCGGTTCGACATCAAGGACTTCCACGCCGTGGTCCTGGGCTCCGGCTCGGTGCCGCTGGACGTGCTGGAAGACCAGGTGGACGGCTGGATCGCGGCGGGTGGCGGGGCGCCGACGGCGTAACGCGCCCTTCTCACATTGGGAGAAGGTGGCTCGAAGAGCCGGATGAGCGTCGGCCGATGGGCCAGGTCGCACCGTTCGACCCTCACCCTTTCGCGCAAGAACGACGCCGGAGGCGTCGTGCGCTCAAGCCCTCTCCCAACGGGAGAGGGAGGCATGGGTGCGCTTTTCGTGTATGAGCCGCCGCCATGCCCTTCACCGCGACCGTCCTGACCATGTTTCCCGAGGCCTTTCCCGGCCCGCTCGGCGTGTCGCTGATCGGCACGGCGTGGCGTGAGAAGGGCTTGTGGAGCCTGGAAACGGTTGACATTCGCGCCTTTTCCACAGATACGCGCGGCTTCCTGGACGACACCCCTGCGGGTGGCGGCCCGGGAGCTGTGCTTAAGGCGGACGTGGTGGCTCGGGCGGTGGATAGCCTGCCGGGACCGAAACGGCCGCTTTTGTACATGAGCGCCCGGGGTCGGCCCCTGACCCAGGCGCGCGTCAAGGAATGGGCCAAGGCGGACGGGATCGTCGTGCTGTGCGGTCGTTTCGAGGGGGTGGACCAGCGGGTGCTCGATGCACGCGGGTTCGAGGAGGTCTCGGTCGGAGACGCGGTGCTCGCCGGCGGCGAGGCGGCGGCGATGGTCGCGATCGAGGCGTGCGTAAGACTGATCCCTGGAGTGCTCGGCTCAGGCGACAGCCTGTCGTCCGAAAGCTTCGAGGATGGGCTTCTGGAACACCCGCAGTACACGCGACCGCGGACGTTCGAGGGGCTTGAGATACCCGAGGTGTTGGTGTCGGGCGACCACAAGAAGGTCGCCAAATGGCGCGAGGCGCAGCGGGAAGAGACCACGCGGGAGCGGCGACCAGACCTCTGGGAAGCGCATCTCGCCAAATCACAGCTAAAGGGCGCAAAGCCCGAGGAGAAATGACATGAACATCGTTCAACAGCTGAACGCCGAAGAAAAAGCCCGCGTTCTGGGCGAACGCACCATCCCGGTCTTCCAACCCGGCGACACCCTGCGCGTCAATGTGAAGATCAAGGAAGGCGAGCGCGAGCGCGTCCAGGCCTTCGAAGGCGTCTGCATCGCCCGTGACGGCGGCGGCATCAGCGAAACCTTCACGGTCCGCAAGATCTCGTTCGGCGAAGGCGTCGAGCGTAAATTCCCCATTCTGTCGCCGAACATCGAGTCGATCGAAGTGAAGCGCCGCGGCGTCGTTCGTCGCGCCAAGCTCTATTACCTGCGCGATCGTCGCGGCAAGTCGGCCCGTATCGCCGAACGCCAGACGGTCCGTCCCGTCAAGGGCGCCGTGGTTCCGGAAACCGGTTCGGCCGCCAAGGGCGACGAAGCCTAGTTTCAGATACGACACTGAGATGACGAAGGCCCCGGCGGAAACGCCGGGGCCTTTTTCTATTCCGCCTTCACAAGGCTATTGTGGGTAGAGCGGGTTGTCCGCGTCGCGCTGGCCTTCCAAACTATGCTTCAGCGCCTCCATCTGCTCATGCTCGGTCTTCACCGCCGCATAGGCCCGCCGGATCGTTTCGCGCGTGGTGGCGGAAATGCCGGTGTCCTCAAGCGCCTTTTCGTATTTGCCGGCGATGAAGCCTTCGCCGCTGTTGATCGAGCCGACGACGGAGTCGTCATTACGCATCAAGGCGTGTTTCACGTCCAGGAAGGCGCGGTGGGCCTTAGCCAGGATCGAGCCGTCGGATTCGGGATCGCCGCCCAGGCCGCGCACGGCGGCGGACAGGTCTTCGACGACCTGCTGGCGTTCGGCGCTGCGGCGCTGGAACAGGGTGCGATAGTGGGGGTCCTGGGTCTGTTCGGCGGCTTCGCGATAGCCGTCGGCGCTGTCAAGCGTGGTTTCGATCAGGCCGTTCAGAACCTTGATGTCGTGGGCGTTGGGATTGCTCATCTCGTCCATTCCTTCCGCTGTTGCGGTCGAACGGCGAAATGGTCGGGCGCGGCGAAGGTTGCCGCCTGCGACATCAAAGTTTGGTGCGAAGGGACCACAGCTCGGGGAAGCAGCGCTTGGTCAGGGTCGAGGCCAGATAGGCCGCCCCCTCGGTGCCGCCGGTTCCACGCCGCCGGCCGATGATACGCTCGACCGTGACGACATGCTTGTGGCGCCAGGTCAGCAAGGCGTCGTCCAGATCGACCAGCTTCTCGGCCAACTGATACAGCACCCACCAGCGCTCGGTGTCGCGATAGACCTCCAGCCAGGCCGCCTCGACGGCTTCCGAAGGCTCATAGGGCTGGGTCACGTCGCGGTTCAGCACCTCGGCGGGCACCGGCAGACCGGCCTTGGCCATCTGGGCCAGGGCGTCATCATACAGGCTGGGGGCGGCGATGGCGGCCTGGAGGGCGGCCAGGGCTTCGGGGCGATCCTCGTGGAACTTCAGGAAGCTGGCGTCCTTCAGGCCCAGCATTGCCTCGAAACGACGAAACTGGTCGCTCTGGAAGCCCGAGGAGGAACCGAGCGACCCCCGGAACCGCAGATAGTCGGCCGGTGTCATGGTCGACAGGATGTCCCAGCTGTGGGTCATCACCGCTTGGATGCGCGAGACACGCGCCAGGCTCTTGTAGGCAGGCACCAGATCGCCAGCGCGCACCAGCCGCTGGGCCAGGGCCGTCTCGTGCAGGATCTGCTTGAGCCACAGTTCCTTGGTCTGGTGGATGACGACGAACAGCATTTCGTCGTGCTGGTCCGACAGCGGATGCTGGGTCGAAAGCAGGTCGTCCAACGCCAGATAACCGGCGTAGGTGATGTCGCTGGATTGGGTCATGCCCGCCTATCGCCCGCGATGGCGGGCAGCGCAAGGCGGCTTAGTGCTGGCTCTAATGCTGGCCTTGGGCCGAGACGTTCGAGGCGATCTGACGGCCGGCGTCGAAGGCGTCGCGCGCGCCTTTGTAGATGAAGCCGTAGGTCGGATAGACCGTAGTGCCGAGATCGTTGATCGGATTGTACCAGACCTTGACCTGGGACCAGTCGTTGGAGGGCGAGACGTCGACGACGGTGACGTTCTCCTCGACCTTGCCGCGGCTACCGCCCCAGTTGGCGTGGGTCACGCGGACCACGCGGTCGGTCAGGATGTCGGAAACGACGGCGACGTGGCCCCGGCTCATGCGGCCCTCGGGACGGAAGACCAGGACAGAGCCGGTTTCAGGCGCGCGGCCGGTGCGGAAGCCGGCGGAGGCCTGACGCCACCAGGTCCAGGCGTCGCCGAAGATGTTGATGCCCGAGAACATGCGCGCGAAGGTCACGCACTGCCAATACGGCTCGTCAGCCTTCGCACTGGAGGGAACCGCGCCCAATGCAAAAAAACCGAGGGTCGCCGCAACCGCGGCGGCTTTGAGCCGTTTCGTCATGCTTAGGGGTATCCCGACCCGTCTTTGGGACGCCCTTTAGGCCACGGGTTCACGCTCGGTAGCAAGTTGTTTCGGCGTAGCGCCGGACTTCAGACTGTTTGCCGAAGTCTTATCGCCCCGCTTGCCCATGCCGCGCAAAGCCTTGCGAGCCGGGTGTTCGACGAGGTGATACGAGACGGCGGCCACGACCGGCAGCAGGGCCAAAATCGCCAACCACACGAAAATTTGAAGCTGCTTGTCGGGCGCATCCGTCAGCTTGGCGGCGAGACCGACAGCCAGAAGCTTCCACGGCACGCAGACCATATAGACCGAATAGCTGATCTCGCCGAGGTAGACGGCGGGCTTCGACGCCAGCCAACCGGCGCGTTCGTTCGGCAGCGACGCCAGCGACAGGATCAGGGCGCCGGCCAGCAGAACCGTGATCCCGTCCCACAGGCCAAGCGCCGCGCTAAGCACCATCAGGCCAAACGAGACGGCGGCGCACCGCCACGGCGCCTTCAACGGCGCGCGTCGATAGACGAGGTAGAGGGCGCACCCCAGGGCGAAGCACGGCACGATCCGCAGCGCGCCCCAACGGATCGTCGCCTCGGTCAGGGCGAAGCCGGCCCACTGCTCGAACACGAAATAGAGAATGGTCAAGAAGGCCGCCGCGCCGACGACGGCTGCGATCGGACGATGCCGCGCGCGCCAGAAGACGAAGGCGAACAGGGGGAAGCAGAGATAGGCGAACCATTCCGCCGAGATCGACCAGGACGGATGGTTCCAGCCCGCCACCGGCGCCAGGCCCCAGGCGTGGACCATGAACAGGTTGGCGGGCAGCGACGCCCAGCTCAGCACATTGCCGTCCACGCTCATGCCCGCGAACAGGGCGGCGGCGGCCAGCACCCCTACCCCGATCAGGGTCGCGATGTGCAGAGGATAGACCCGCGCCACCCGCGCCCACAGGAAACTTTTATACGAGAACGACTTCTCGCCCGCGGCCTGCAGATAGACGTGGCTGAGGATGAAGCCGGACAGGACGAAGAACAGTTCGACCCCCAGATACCCCTTGGCCACCAGCCCGGACTGACCCGCCCCGGCCAGGTTTTCCCAGAAGGAATAGACAGCCACCCACATCGCCGCGCCGAAGCGTAGGGCGGTGATGGGGCGAAGATCGGCGGGAGTCTGAACGGGGGTCATGGTCTCACCTTGGCACGTCAGCCTTTTCGAACCGTGAAGGCCCGCAAGGGTCGTGCCTTCAGCGCATCGCCGCCAGCGCATGGTCCGCGATCACGGTGTCGGCCAGGCCGTGCGGGTTGCGCACGTTGTAGTTCTCGGTCGTCACCACCACGACAGCGTCGAGGTCCGGCACGATCACCACCTTGTTGCCGCCCGTGCCCGCCATCGCCCAGGCCGGATGCGGCGTCCCCCCGACCTGGTAGGTCGGCAGCCAGACCAGATAGCCGTAGTCGCCCCTTTCCGGAGACACCGTCGAATGCGGGCTGACCATGGCGCGCGCGAAAGCCTCGGGCAGGACCTGGCGTCCGTCCCATCGCCCGTGGTTCAGCAGCAGTTGCCCCAGCGCCAGCAGGTCGCGGCTGCGCAGGCCCAGGCCGCCGCCGCCCTGGGCCAGACCCGTCGGCGACATCTGCCATTGCTCTCCCTCGACCCCCAGCGGGCCGAACAGGGCCTCGCGCGCGAAGTCCTGAAGCGGCTCGGCCGTCGCCTTCTGCACCACGGCGCCCAGGGTGGTCACGCCCGCGGTGCAATAGCTGAAGGCCCGGCCATAGGGCTGGTCCGCAGGCTTGGGTATCCAGGCGGGAAAGCCCCGAAGCGGCAGGTCCATGGCGAACTTCACCCAGTCCTCGATCAGATACATCCGCTCCTCATTGCCGCGCGAAAACGAATTGTCGTCGTCACATTCCAGCAGGGAGCTCATGGTCAGCAGGTCCTCGACCGTGATCGCCGCCTTGCGCGGGTCGGGATTGTCGAACGGGCCGTGGTCCGCGACGAAGGGCATGACCGGGGCGTCCACGCTCGCAATGTCGCCGCGCCCGACGGCGGCGCCGACCAGCATGGCGGTGACCGTCTTGGTCACCGAACGGGTGTTGCGCCGGCTCTCGCGCCCGGCTTCGTCGAAATAGGCTTCGTGCACCAGCCGGCCGTGGCGGGCGATCAGGACGCTGGTGATCTTCTGGAAGGTTCCGGCGCGGACGGCGTCGTCCATGGCCGCCAGCCCCTCGGCCGAAACCGCCTGGGTTTCGGGCGCGGCCACCGGCCAGTTCGGCTCGGCCATCACGGGTGCGGAGACAAGCGCGAGCCCGAGGGTCGCGAGAAGCAGATGACGCATGACGATCCTTGAGGGGGGAGAAGACGACGCCCCTGTCCCACGTCGGCTAAGGGGCGTCTTGAACAGGTGAAACCGGCGGGCAGGCTTCAGGCGAACAGGACGCGATAGCGGGCGGGCGTCAGGCCGTAGAGGGCGCCGAACTCGCGCGTCATATGGCTCTGGTCGGCATAGCCCGCGCCCAGGGCCAGTTCGGCCAGATCGCGCCCGCGCGCCATCAGGGCCGCCGCCCGGTCCGCCCGCGCCCGGCGAATGGCGACGGCGGGCGAACAGCCGAAGTGCCGGCGATAGCGGCGCGCCAGGGAGACGGGATGCACCCCGACCAGGCGGGCGACGGTCGCCACCTCCAGCCCCGGCCGGTCGGCGAGGTCGTGCAGCACCTCATGGGCGCGCAGCAACCACTCCGGCGCCGGATCCTCGTCCAGCTCCCCCGGCGACAGGACCGCCGCCGCCAGGTCCAGCGTCAGGCCCTCCATCACGACCGCGTCACCGGCCGCAAACCGCCCGGCCACCCCGACCAGCCGTCGCGCCGCGCCCTCGGCCCGCACTCCCCGAAGACGCAAAGGATCGCGGCGCCCGACCCCCTTGGGCGGATCGAAGCTGATCGACAGAAAGCGACCGCCCGCCACGTCGAAACAGTCGCGGTGTTCGACGCCCGGCGGGTTCCACACCAGGGCGCCGGGGCCGAAGGCGGCATCCCTTGGCGTCAGGGGATCATGGGCCAGGCTGCGGTATCCGCCGTCCAGGGCCAGAACGAAATGGGCGTCGTCATGGGCGTGCAGCTCCACGCCCTCGGGCGGCCGGCTGGCGACCCACAGGCCGACGCGAAAGCCCCCGGCCTCCACCGTCCGCGAAGCCGCGCCGAAGAAGTCGCCGGACGACAGATGTGGCCTGGCCATGAAACGATCCCCGCGCGGCGTTTGCGGCCACGCTTGGCATCATGCGCAGGAACCGCGCAAAGAAAAAGGCCCGGAACCTGGGTTCCGGGCCTTTGTCCTTCGGTGCTCGCGACCCCGGACCTAGTCCAGGGTGCGCTTGATCTCTTCGACCGTGAAGCACTCGATGTAGTCGCCTTCCTTGATGTCTTGGAAGCCCTGGAACTGCATGCCGCACTCCTGGCCCGCCGTGACTTCGTTGACCTCGTCCTTGAAGCGTTTGAGCGTGTTGAGCACGCCCAGCTCCAGAACCACCACGTCGTCGCGGACGATACGGACGCGAGCGCCCTTGCGGACCACGCCTTCCGACACCCGGCAACCGGCGATCTTGCCGATCTTGGAGATGTCGAACACCTGCAGGACGGCGGCGTTGCCCAGGAAGGTTTCCCGTTGCAGCGGCGCCAGCATGCCGGACAGCACGCCCTTAATGTCGTCGAGCAGGTCGTAGATGATCGAATAGTAGCGGATCTCGACGCCCTCGCGGTCGGCCAGATCACGCGCCTGTTTCGACGCACGGACGTTGAAGCCCAGGATCGGCGCGCCGGCCGATTTGGCCAGGTTGACGTCGCTCTCGGTGATGCCGCCGGCGCCGGAATAGACCGTGCGGGCGCGCACCTCGTCGGTGCTCATCTTGTCCAGCGAGCTGACGATGGCTTCGGCCGAACCCTGCACGTCCGCCTTGATGACGACCGGCAGTTCCGAGACCTTCTTGGACTGCAGACGAGACATCATGTCGACCAGCGACACCGAACCGCCCGAGACCTGGGCCTTCTCGCGCTTCACCCGCTGGCGGTATTCGGTCAGCTCGCGAGCGCGGGCTTCGGATTCCACCACGGCGAAGACGTCGCCCGGAGACGGCGCCTCGTCCAGGCCGAGGATCTCGACGGGGACGGAGGGACCGGCGTCGGTCAGTTGCTCGTTGCGCTCGTTCAGCAGGGCGCGAACCTTGCCCCACGAGCTGCCGGCCACAACGATGTCGCCGCGCTTCAGCGTGCCGCGCTTGACCAGGACGGTGCCGACCGGGCCACGTCCCTTGTCCAGCTTGGCCTCGATGACCACGCCCTCGGCCGAACGATCGGCGCTGGCGCGCAGGTCCATGACCTCGGCCTGGACCAGGATGGCCCCAAGCAGGCCGTCGAGGTTCATCCGCTCCTTGGCCGAGACCTCGATGATCTGGGTCTCGCCGCCCAGGCTTTCGGCGATGACTTCGTGCTGCAGGAGTTCGTTGACGACCTTCTGCGAAGTCGCGCCGGGCTTGTCCATCTTGTTGACCGCCACGATCAGGGGCGCATTGGCGGCCTTGGCGTGCTGGATGGCTTCGATCGTCTGCGGCATGACGCCGTCGTCGGCCGCAACCACCAGAACCACGATGTCGGTCACATTGGCGCCGCGCGCCCGCATGGCCGAGAAGGCGGCGTGGCCCGGGGTGTCCAGGAAGGTGACCTTCTGGCCGTCTTCCAGACGCACCTGATAGGCGCCGATGTGCTGGGTGATGCCGCCGGCTTCGCCGCCGGCGACGTCGGTCGTGCGCAGGGCGTCCAGCAGCGAGGTCTTGCCGTGGTCGACGTGGCCCATGATGGCCACGACGGGCGCCCGGACATCGTCCGCTTCGGCGTCGTCCGCATCGCCCAGGAAGCCGAACTCGATGTCGGACTCCGAGACGCGCTTGACGGCCATGCCGAACTCTTCGGCCACCAGTTCGGCGGTGTCGGAATCGATCACGTCGTTGATCTTCATCATCAGGCCCTGCTTCATCAGGAACTTGATGATGTCGACGCCGCGCACGGCCATCCGGTTGGACAGCTCCTGAACGGTGATGACGTCGGGGATGACCACTTCGCGCGGACGGTTCGGCGCGTCGGTCGAGCCGCCCTTACGCTTTTCCTTCTCGCGTTCGCGGGCGCGGCGGACCGAGGCCAGCGAGCGCATCCGCTCGGCGGCGTCGCCGTCGCCGACCACGGACTGGATGGTCATGCGGCCTTCGCGGCGCTTCGGCTCGCCGCGCGTGCGGCTGACCGCCTTGCCGGCGTCGGAGAAGCGCTTCTCGCGATCGTCGTCGCGACCGACCGGACGGCCGAAGCCGGCGCCGGGCGCACGGGCTGGACGCAGGACATTGGCCTCGGCCGGGGGTGCGTTCGGGGTCGGACGGCCGCCAGGGCCGGTGCGCGCGCCGCCGGGACGGGCGGCGCCGGGGGCCGGACGCGGGTTCAGGGCCGAATAGCGAACGGGCTCGGCCGGCTTGGCGCCTTGCGGACGACCTGCGCCGCCGGGGGCCGGACGTGCGCCTTGCGGGCGGTCGGTCTGCGGACGATCCGAATAGGCGCGGTCTCCGCCGCCCATGGCCTGTTCACGGGCCGAACGGCCGCCGAAGGCGGGACGCTCGGGCGCGGCGCGCTGAGGATTGCCGGGCTTGGGCACGCGCTGGCCGAAGTTCACGACCGGGCGAGCCGGAGCGGCCGGACGGGCCGGGGCGGCCGGAGCCGGCGTGGCGGCGGCGGCGGTCGGTGCAGGCGTTGGAGCCGGCGTCGGGGCGACCGGTGCGGCGGCGACGGGCGCAGCCGGCTTGGGCGCAGGCTTGACCGGCTGAGGCGCGGCTGCGGTCAGCTTGGAGGCCTCGGCGCGGGCGGCTTCGGCAGCGGCCTGGGCGGCGGCGGCTTCGTCGCGTGCGGCCTGGGCGGCGCGTTCGGTGGCGGCGGCCTGGTCGCGAGCGGCGGCGTCAGCCGCGGCCTTGGCGGCGGCGGCGGCGTCAGCCTTGGCGGCGTTGGCCTGTGTCGCCATGGCGATGGCGCGACGGCGCGCTTCCTGCTCCTCGGGCGACAGGGCGCCGCCGGCGGGCTGCGGCGAACGCTGACCTTGCGGACGCGGCGCCTGAGAGGCCTGTTGCGGACGTGCGACATCGAAGCCCTGCGGACGTTGCGGTCCGCCGGCGCCCGCACGGCGTTTGGTCTCGACCACCACCGTCTTGGATCGGCCATGGCTGAAGCTCTGTTTCACGGTCCCGGTCGGGACCGATCCCACAACGCGCGGCTTCAGGCTCAGCGGAGCACGCGGCCCCGTCTGGGACGGCGCGCCGCCCGTGTTGCCCTGGCCTTCGTTGGTCTTGTCGTTTTCGTCGCTCATCCGGTCGCTTTACTCGGGGCGGAAAGGCCCGCCGTCCTCATCTAATACCCATGAACGACCGTGAGCCCGTCTCCGCCCTTGGAGACAGGCCTTCGGCCGCCAAAATCCTAACTCGCCCCTGAAGGGTTTGCTCCCGCCGGTCCGTCCTCGACACTGGAAACATTCCAGTGAGGGGGGCGAAGCGGCCGAAATCCAGCCAGTCGTTCGACCTCTATGGTCCACCGATCGGCGCGTCCGCCCGCAAGCAGGACGGCGTGTATCGCATTTTCCAGCCCAAGGGCCAAACTCAAATCGTCCACAGTGAACGCGCCGCAGACTTTCGCGGTCTGATGGCGGGCCAGGGCGAGGATTTTTCCACGCCCGTCGGCCGAGCCGTCGGCGGCTTCCACCACCCAGGCGGCCTTGCCCGAACGGATGTTCGCGGCGGATTTCTCGAAGCCAGAGATAAGCACGCCTTCGCGCCGGGCAAGACCCAGCTGGTCGAGACAGCGCCTGACAAGCAGCCGTTCGACGACATCGGCGAGGTCAGCCGGAGCGGTCAGCTTGGTTTTCGCGGCGCGGGTGAAGCCGTTCTTTTTGACCGCCGTCTCGATCGAGGCGCGGCTGGCTTCGACCCACAGGCCGCGTCCGGGCAGTTTCCTGCCCAGGTCGGGAACCACCTGGCCATCGGGCCCGGCGACGAAACGGATCAGGCGAGACTCGTCCATGACCTCGTGAGTGACGAGGTCCCGGCGTTCCCTATCGATCGTTGCGTCGCGCAAGCTCATATGTGGCCAGGTCTCCCATCACGCGTTCGACGGTTCGGAGCCGTCCTCGGCGAGGACCCCCGTTTCGTCGGATGCATCGTCGGAAGCGCCGGCGTCGGCAGGCGCATCGCCGAACACCTGGTCCGGATCATATTCGCCCTCGGCGAACTCGCCGTCTTCAAACTCTTCCGGCTCGGGCTGCGGCAGTTCCGAAGCGTCGATCCAGCCGGCGGCCACACGAGCCTGCAGGATCAGCAGTTCGGCCTCTTCCTGGGCCAGGTTGAAGCTCTCCAGCACGCCAGGCACCTTCACCCGTTCGCCGTTCTTCACTTCGTAGCCGCCGCGGATTTCGTCGGTGGCCAGGTCGGCCAGATCCTCGACCGTCTTCACGCCGCCTTCGCCCAGGGCGACGGCGATGGGCAGGGTCACGCCCGGCACCTGAAGCACGCCGTCCTCGACGCCCAGTTCGACGCGCTTGGCGTCCAGCTCGGCGGCCTTCTTGTCCAGGAACTCACGGGCGCGGGCCTGCAGTTCCTCGGCGGTTTCCTCGTCGAAGCCTTCGATCTCGGAGACTTCGTAAGGGTCGGCATAGGCCAGATCTTCCACCGTGGCGAAGCCTTCGGTGACCAGCAGCTGGGCGATGACTTCGTCCACGTCCAGGGCTTCCTGGAACAGGCCGGTGCGCTCGCTGAACTCGCGCTGGCGACGCTCGGAGTCCTGAGCCTCGGTGATGATGTCGATCTGCCAGCCGGTCAGCTGGCTGGCCAGGCGCACGTTCTGGCCGCGACGGCCGATGGCCAGCGACAGCTGTTCGTCAGGCACGACCACTTCCACGCGGCCGGCTTCTTCATCGAGCACGACCTTGGAGACTTCAGCCGGCGCCAGGGCGTTGACGATGAAGGTGGGCTCGTCCGGGTTCCACTGGATGATGTCGATCTTCTCGCCCTGAAGTTCGGCGACGACCGCCTGAACGCGCGAGCCGCGCATGCCGACGCAGGCGCCGACGGGGTCGATGGAGCTGTCGTTCGACAGGACGGCCATCTTGGCGCGCGAGCCGCTGTCACGCGCAGCGGCGCGGATCTCGATCACGCCGTCATAGACTTCCGGCACTTCCTGGGCGAACAGCTTGGCCATGAAGCCGGGGTGGGCGCGCGACAGCATGACCTGCGGGCCCTTGGCCTCGGGCCGGACGTCGTAGATGTAGGTGCGGATCCGGTCGCCGATGTTGAACACTTCGCGCGGGATGGACTGGTCGCGGCGCATGACGCCCTCGCCCCGGCCCAGATCGACGATGGTGTTGCCGTATTCGACGCGCTTGACCGTGCCGTTGACGATCTCGCCGACGCGATCCTTGAACTCTTCGTACTGGTTGGCGCGCTCGGCCTCGCGGACCTTGCCGGTCACGACCTGGCGGGCCATCTGGGTCTGGACGCGGCCGAACTCGAACGGCGGCAGGGTCTCGACATATTCCTTGCCGACCTCGGCCTCAGGATCGCGCTTCAGGGCGTCCTTCAGGCGCACCATGGCGCTGTCGTTGAACTCTTCCAGCTCGTCTTCCGGCTGCCAGTCGTCCTCGACGATGGTGACGTGACGGGTCAGGGCCAGTTCGCCGGTCTTGTGGTCGATCTTGGCGCGGATGTCGTGATGGGCGCCGTAACGCGACTTGGCGCCCTTCTGGATCGCCTCCTCGATCGCCTCGATGACGATCTCGCGCTCGATGTTCTTCTCTTGCGCGACCGCATTGGCGATCTGCAGCAGTTCGAGGCGGTTGGCGGAAATACCGGTGACGGCCATCAGGCGTTGTCCTCAGAAGGGGTCGTGGTGTCGGTTGTTGCGTCTTCGGCTTCCCCTTCGGGCAGGCCGTCGTCTTCGGGTTCGCCGCGCGCGGCGCGAATGGCGGCGCCCCGTTTCATCAGGGCGTCGGTCAGGACCAGTTTTGCATCGCTCAACCAGTCGAAGGGGATCAGGGCGGTTTCTTCCTCGCCGTCCAGGTCGATCAGGACGTTGCCGTCCTCATAGCCGGCCAGCACGCCCTTGAACCGCTTGCGGCCCTCGATCATCCGGTCCGTCTCCAGCCGCGCCTCCTCGCCCTCGAACAGGTCGAAGTCGATGGGACGGGTCAGGGGCCGGTCGATGCCGGGCGACGAGACCTCCAGCATATATTCGCCGGCGATGGGGTCGGCGGCGTCGAACACCTCCGACACGGCGCGGCTCAGCTTGGCGCACTGTTCGACCGAGATGTCGTGGTCGGACGGGCGCTCGGCCATGACCTGCAGGCGCTGGCGCTTGGAGCCGGTCATCAGGCGGACGCGCACGACTTCCAGTCCGAGCGACTCCGCGATGGGGTCGATCAGCTCCAGCAGTTGGCGATCCTGGGCGGTTCTTGCGCGCAAGCGACGAATATCCAAAACAAAAGCGGCGGTCCGTCCGGGCCGCCGCTTGGAACGACGCCGTTGGACGCCGGTCTAACGATGTGAGGGGCCATATAGGCTGTTCACGATCGCTTGTCAGCCCCTTTCAGCGGCAGAGGCTTCGTCGCCGCACGATACAGGCTTGCTGCGACAGCTCCGGCAGCGACGATGCTGAACACGATGGAGCCCGACGCCACGACCGGAGCCGGCGGCCTGTCGCCCGTTCCGACAAAGGGGCCGATCCATAGCGTCGGCTCTCGAATGTCAAACGCAAGGCCCATCACTAGGAACACGACGACATAGGCCAGGGCCGAGCCCGCGCCTGCGAGGCTCCAAAGCCATGCGGACGACTTCGACAGCAAGGCCGTCGCGGCCATGCACCCCAGCGAACCGAAGACAAACGCCGGGATCGCGCCGTAAGCGACCGCGAACACGAAGGCCAAGGGATTAAACAAGGCGCCGGGCACGGGAATGGTGGAGCTCATCAGGTGAAATCCGCAGACCGCAGATAGGACCCCGAAAAGCAGCAGCGAGAACGCCGGCGCAAACAGCGCCAGCAGGATCAGAAGCAGAATATTTATCCGTCCGTCTCGCTTGCCGGCCTGTTTCACAATCCGCCCCTATGCCAGCGCGAGTTGCCCCAGATAATCCATCTTGCCCAGCGGCACGCCTTCCTTGCGCAGGATGGCGTAGGCGGTCGTGAGGTGGAAGTGGAAGTTGGGCAGGACGAAGCTGGTCAGATAGCCGGCGCCGTCGAAGTGCAGCTCGCGGTTCGGCGTCTTCACGACGATCGGCCGGGTCTCGGCGCCGACGAAGGCGGCGGGATCCACGCTTTCGATGAAGGCGATCGTGCGGGCGATGCGGTCCTTCAGCTCGGCGAAGGTCGTCTCGGTGTCGGCCATCGACGGATTGTCCACGCCGCCCAGCCGCGCGACGGCGCCCTTGGCCGAGTCCGACGCCAACTGGACCTGCGACGCCAGCGGCCGCATGTCCTCATGGAGACGCGCCTGGACCAGGGCGGCTTCGTCGAAGCCCTCCGCCGACGCCTTGTCCAGCCAGCCCGACAGATTGGTCAGGCCGCGCACGAAGATCGGCGAGGCGGCGTCGTAGATCGAGAAGGTCATTCAATGGCTCCGGTTGGCGCCATAGCTGGGCGGCGCGCCATCCAAACGCCAGCCCTCGCCGACCGCTTAGGTCAAAACTCTTCCCAACCGTCCTCAGCCGCCATGGCCGCGACGCGTGGCGCGGCGCCGCCCCGGCCGACCGTCTTCAGCGCGGCGACGAGGTGGGGCGAGCGGGGCGCGGCGGCGGGCGTCGGCGCCCTGTGCGCGACCGGAGCCGGCGCGACGGTCGAACCGACGCGGAACTGGGCGACTGAGGCCTGCAGGCTTTCGGCCTCCTGGGCCAGCGAATGGCTGGCGGCGGTCGATTCCTCCACCATCGCAGCATTCTGTTGCGTGACCTGGTCCATCTGGTTCACGGCGGTGTTGACCTGGGCCAGGCCGACGGCCTGCTCCTGGGCCGAGGCGGCGATTTCGGACACCAGGCCGTCGATCTCGGCGACCCGGTCCACGATCCGTTGCAGGGCCTCGCCGGTCTGCCCGACGAGTTTGACGCCCGATCCGACCTGGGTGGTCGAGGTCGAGATCAGGGTCTTGATCTCCTTGGCCGCTTCCGCAGACCGTTGCGCCAGGGCCCGCACCTCCGAGGCCACGACCGCAAAGCCACGACCCGCCTCGCCCGCACGGGCGGCTTCGACCCCGGCGTTCAGGGCCAGCAGATTGGTCTGGAAGGCGATCTCGTCGATCACGCCGATGATCTGGCTGATCTGCGACGACGAACCTTCGATGGCCTGCATGGCCGACACCGCGTCGCGGACGATGACGCCCGAGGTCTCGGCGTCGCCCTTGGCGGCCTGGACCACGTCGGAGGCCTGACGCGCGCCGGACGCCGTCTTGTTCACCGTGGCGGTGATTTCGTCGAGCGCAGCGGCCGTCTCTTCCAGACCCGCCGCCTGCTGCTCGGTGCGGCGCGACAGGTCGTCGGCGGCCTGCGAAATCTCTCCGGCGCCCGAGCGGATGCCCGAGATATTGGCCACCACCACCGACACGGCCTGCTGCAGCTGGGCGATGGCGGCGTTGAAGTCGGTCTTCAGCTGCGCCGCCTTGGGCGCGAACTCGGCCTCGATCCGATAGGTCAGGTCGCCGTCGGCCATGGCCGACAGACCCTGGCCCAGGGCGGTGATGGTGACGCGGTCCTCTTCGGCCTCGCGCGCCTTTTCGGCCTCGCGGGCGGCGCGTTCCTGTTCGCTCATCGAGCGTTGCGACAGGGCCTCGGCCTCCAGCCGGTCCTTTTCGATGGCGGCGTCGCGGAAGATGGCCAGGGCGGCGGCCATCTGGCCGATCTCGTCGCCGCGCGCCACGCCGGGAATTTCCGTGGTCTTGTCGCCATCGGCCAAGCCGCGCATGCGCCGCCCCAGGGCCACCACCGGCCTGGACACCGAGCGTCCGATGAACCAGCCGGTCGCCCCGATCGCCAGCGCAACCGCCAGCGCCATGGCGCCCAGCGTCATGGCCGCCTTGCCGACGGCGGCGGCGATCTGATCGGTATAGACGCCCGAGCCGATGACCCAGCCCCAGGGGGCGAAACCCTTCACATAGGAGATCTTGGGCGAGGCCTCTTCCTGGTTCGGCTTGGCCCATTGATAGTCGACGAAGCCTTCGCCCTTCTGCTGAACGACGCTGACGAACTCTTTGAACATCAGCACGCCGTCAGCGTCCTTGTTCTCGCTCAGATCCGTGCCGTTCAGGGCCGGCTTCATCGGGTGCATCACCATGGTGGGATGCATGTCGTTGATCCAGAAATAGTCGTCGTTGCCGTAGCGCATGGCGCCGACGGCGGCCTTGGCGGCGTCCTGGGCCTGGACGCGGGAAAGGCGACCCGCCTGTTCCTCAGCCTGATAGTGGGCCACGACGCTGTAGGCGATCTCGACCGAGGCCTTGGTGCGATCGGCGATGTCCGAGCGCATGGCGGCGTCCAGCCGCATCAGCGACAGACCCGTGATGACCAGAAGCCCCGCCATGGTCACCAGGGCGAGCACATTGATCCGCCCGCCGATCGTCAACGCCTTCATATGCCCCGTCCCCAAATCTCATCGTTTGGGACACTACTAACGAGGTTCGTTAAATATCCGCGAAAGCGCCGGGTGCGTAAGACTACGCAACCCCTGCGTCATTTCGTCCTTCGAAACTCCAGGAAGACCGGAACGGTGTCGCCCAGCTTTTTTTCCTCATAGCGGGTGACGACGTGGTCGGCCGGCGGGACGAACCAGTCCTGGTCCGCCGCCCCGATCCGCTCCAGCCCCGGCGTGCGGTTCAGCCGCTCCAGCGCCCATTCCGCATAGTCCAGCCAGTCGGTGACGAACCGCAGCGTCCCGCCCGGTTTCAGGATGCGGGCGAAGGCCTGGGCCGTATCGTCCTGCAGCAGTCGGCGCTTGTTGTGGCGCGCCTTGTGCCAGGGATCGGGAAACAGGATCAGCACCCGGTCCACCGAGGCGTCGGGCAGGACGTCGACCAGGTCGCGGGCGTCGTCGGCATGGATGCGGACATTCTTCAGCCCGCCTTCCTCGACGTGACGCAGGGCCGAGGCGACGCCGTTGAGGAAGGGCTCACAGCCGATCACCAGGGCGTCCGGCCGTGTCGCCGCCTGGGCCGCCATATGTTCCCCCCCGCCGAAGCCGATCTCCAGCCACACCTCGGCGGCGTCGGACATCATCGTTTTCGGGTCCAGCGGACCGGCCTTGGGATCGGGCACGGCGATGGTCGGCAGCAGGCTGTCCATCAGCGCCGCCTGACGCGGCTTGATCGGCCGCGCCTTGATCCGGCCGAACGACCGCAGCGGGCGGTCGAGATGGGGGTTTTCGTCGTCGTTCATGCGCGTGCCGTTACCGGTCAGGGACTGGCGCGTCCAGACCATCCGCTCTCACCTCCCCGTTCGCGAAGGTGAATGGGGAGGACAGGTCGCGCCAGCGACCAGGAGGGGGCGACCCCTCCCTATCCCCGCGTTCTCGCTGACGCACCCCAGCCCCAGGCGCTCGCCGTAAGAAACTCCCCGTCCGCCACCGTCTCGCCCCCTCCTGACCGCTTCGCGGTCTGTCCTCCCAAAGAACATCGAAATCTTTTGACGCCTCCGCCGGATGACCCTCCTATGACGGTCGCAAGACACGTCGGGCTGTCGTGTCGTCGGGAAAAGGGGATCTGATGATCGGACATCATCTGCGGGGCGTCAGCCTCGCGGCCATGGGCTGCGCTGTGCTCGGCCTGTCGGCCTGCGCCACCACGGGCGCGGACTCGGAGGCCGCTGCGCCGTCCAAGGACAAGACTCTGGCCGCCGGCCTGGATCCTGCGACCACGCTGAACCCCTATCCGTCCACCTATCAACCGTTGCCGCGCGAGAATTTCGCCGTGGTCGGCGCGACCGTCCTGACCGGCGCGGACCGCAAGATCGAAAACGGCGTGGTCGTGGTCGCGGACGGCAAGATCGCCGCCGTCGGCGACGCCTCGACCCCCGTCCCCGCCGGCTATCGGGTGATCCAGGCGCGCGGCCGCTATGTCACCCCCGGGATCATCGACGTCCACAGCCACCTGGGCGTCTATCCGTCGCCCGGCGTCAGCGGCATGAGCGACGGCAACGAGGCGACCAGCCCGAACACCGCCCAGGTCTGGGCCGAGCATTCGCTGTGGCCCCAGGACCCGGGCTTCAACACCGCCCGCGCCGGCGGCGTCACCACGCTTCACATCCTGCCCGGCTCGGCCAATCTGTTCGGCGGCCGGGGCGTCACCATTCGCAACACGCCGTCGATCACCATGCAGGGCATGAAGTTCCCGGACGCCCCCTATACGGTCAAGATGGCCTGCGGCGAGAACCCCTCGCGCGTCTATGGCGGCCGTAACCAGAGCCCGGCGACCGGCATGGGCAATATGGCCGGCTACCGCGCCGCCTTCATCGCCGCGCGCGACTACAAGGCCAAGTGGGACAAGTGGCGCGAGGACGGCGAGGGCGCGGCCCCGACCCGCAACCTGCAGAACGAGACCCTGGTCGGGGTGCTGGACGGGTCGATCCTGATCCAGAACCACTGCTACCGCGCCGACGAGATGGCGCTGATGATCGATATGGCCAAGGAGTTCGGCTACCGCATCACCACCTTCCACCACGCCACCGAGGCCTACAAGCTGGCCCCGCAACTGGCCGCCAACGGCATCTGCGCGGCCATGTGGACCGGCTGGTGGGGCTTCAAAATGGAGGCCCTGGACGCCATCGAGGAGAACGCCGCCCTGGTGGACGCGCCCCAGGGCTCGTGCGCCGTCATCCATTCCGACGACGCCGAACTGACTCAACGGTTGAACCAGGAGGCCGCCGCCGCCCTGTCGGCCGGTCGCCGCGCCGGGCTGAACATTTCGGAAGAACACGCCATCGGCTGGATCACCTCCAACGCCGCCAAGGCCATCGGCATCGCCGACCAGACCGGCTCGCTAGAGGCCGGCAAGCGCGCCGATGTGGTGATCTGGAGCGCCGATCCCTTCTCGATCTACGCCCGCGCCGACCAGGTCTTCATCGACGGCGCCCTGACCTTCGACCGGACCAACCCCGCCTATCAGCCGACCAGCGATTTCGAGCTGGGCCAGCCGGGCTATGGCCTGACCGCCGCCAACGTCGCCGAAGGAGCCCGCTGATGCGTCTCTCGCACCTGATCGCCGGCGCCGCCCTGGCGCTGTCTCTCGCCGCTCCCGCTGTTGCACAGGAGACGGTCGCCATCGTCGGCGGCCGCATCCTGACCGGAACCTCCGTCATCGAGAACGGGACGGTCGTCCTGCGCGACGGCAAGATCGTCTCGGTCGGAACGGCTGCGGCCCCCTCCGGCGCTCGCGTCATCGACGCGACCGGCAAGACGGTCGCCCCCGGCTTCGTCGCCGTCGATTCCGGCTTGGCCGGCACCGAGGTCAGCTCGATCAGCGGCACCAATGAACTGCGCAACAGCGCCAACACCCTCAGCGCCGCCTTCGACATCTCCTACGGCCTGGACCCCTGGTCCTTCACCCTGCCGGTCGCGCGCCTGGGCGGTATCACCCGCGCCATCGTCGTGCCCCAGCATCCCGGCTCGTCCGGCGGCCATGTCCATGAGGACGAGACGGCCGGCGCCGGCGACGGCGGCTATCAGACGCCGGGCCTGTTCGCAGGCCAGGCGGCGATCATAAATCTGGGCCAAGGAACGGACATTCTGGTCAAGCCGCGCGTGGCCATGGTCGCCCCGTTCGGCGAGGCGGGCGCCGGCATCGCCGGCGGCGCGCGCGGCGCCCAGTTCGTCCTGTTCAAGGAGACCCTGTCGGAGGTTCGCCTCTACGCCCGCAACAAATCGGCTTACGAACGGGCCGGCCTGCGCGATCTCAGCCTGTCGCGCGCGGACCTGGAGGCCCTGATCCCGGTCGCCAACGGCTCCATGCCCCTGATCGTCAGCGTCCACCGGGCGTCGGACATCCAGCAGGTGCTGCGTCTGGCGCGCGAGGAAGGGATCAAGCTGATCCTGGACGGCGCCGAGGAAGGCTGGCTGGTCGCCGGCGAGATCGCCGCGGCGGGCGTGCCCGTCCTGCTGAACCCCATCTCCAACCTGCCCGCCGATTTCGAGATGCGGGCGGCGCGGATGGAGAATGCGGCGGCCCTGAACGCGGCCGGCGTGGTCATCGCCATCAAGGGCAACGAGGGCTCGACCCACCGCGCCCGCGAGGCCCGCTACAACGCCGGCAACGCCGTCTCGCACGGCCTGCCTTACGGCGCCGCCATCGCCGCCCTGACGGTCAATCCGGCGAAGATCTTCGGCATGGCCGGACAGTTCGGCCAGATCGCGCCGGGCGCCGCCGCCGACGTGGTGGTCTGGTCCGGCGACCCGCTGGAGCCGCTCAGCCAGCCCTCGGCCGTCTTCATCGACGGCGTCGAACAACCCCTGACCAGCCGCGCCCTGCTGCTGCGCGACCGCTACCGCCAGCAGACGCCGATGCCGCCGGCCTATCGCAACTGAGGACCCCTTCGGTCTGAACGGAAAGGGCGGGGCCTCGCGGTCCCGCCCTTTTTCATTTGCGCCGTCCGCGCTAGGTCACGCCCATGCCCACGGTTCTCTACATCGACGCCGACGCCTGCCCGGTGAAGGAGGAGGTCTATCGCGTCGCGCGGCGCTATGGGCTGAAGACCTATGTGGTCTCCAACACCTGGATGCAGGTCCCGCGCGAGATCCTGATCGAACAGGTAGTGGTGGACGCCGGCCCTGACATCGCCGACGACTGGATCGCCGAACGGGCGGGCGTGGGCGATGTGGTCATCACAGCCGACATCCCTCTGGCCGACCGCTGCCTGAAGTCGGGCGCCCAGGCGCTGAAGTCGAACGGCCAGCCCTTCACCCCGGACTCCATCGGCTCGGCCCTGGCCGGGCGTATGGTGGGCGAGCATCTGCGGTCGATGGGGGTGGCCACCTCGGGCCCGCCGCCGTTTTCGGCCGCCGACCGGTCGCGTTTCCTGCAGGCTCTGGATCAGGCCGTGGTCAAGGCGCGCAGGGCCGCTCCATGACGACGATCCCCGAGGACGAGCTGGAGTTCCACTTCTACCGCGCCGGCGGACCGGGCGGCCAGAACGTCAACAAGGTCTCGACCGCCGTCCAGATGCGGTTCGACGTCAAGAACTCCCCCAGCCTGACCGAGCCGGTCAAGGAACGGCTGATGAAGCTGGCGGGCAGTCGCCTGACGCTGGAGGGGGTCATCCTGATCACCGCCGTCCGCCACCGCACCCAGGAACGCAACCGGGCCGACGCCATGGAACGACTGCAAGCGATGGTGGACGAGGCCTCGATCCGGCCGGCCTATCGCGTGCCGACCCGCCCGACCAAGGCGTCCAAGGAACGCCGGCTGAAGGCCAAGACCACGCGGTCCACGATCAAGTCGGGCCGAGGAAAACCCCGTCAGGACGACTGAGGCAGACTCCGCGCCCGTCATAAATATTCGCCCGCCGGCCTACACCGCACGCCTAGCCATGAAGACCTGCACGGTGGCGCCCTTCTACGCGGCGGCGCGTCTGTATCACCAGACCGACCCATCCCGGACGACGATGCGCCGCCCGCGACGGAGACCTGAGCCGTCAGCTCTCGGCTGGGCGGAACAGCAGGGCGGCGATCTTGTCTTCGGCGTCGAAGCCGATCATCCATTCGGTGACCTGGTTGTCGAAGGTGACCTTGAACATCTGGGCCTCGCCTTCCTGCCTGACGTACTGGACGGTCTTGATCGCGCCGAAGCCCTTGATCAGCGGAATGACCTGGGCCTCCTGCTGGCGGATCTGGGTTCCCAGACCGGTCGTGAAGTCCGCATAGTCGAACCCGGTCCCCTGGGCCGCAGCGATCACGGCGCGCAAGGCCTCTTCCGAACGGGCGATGTCGGGCGCCTGGGCCGCGCCGGTCGGCGCGGGTGCAGGAGCAGGGCGGGCCTGGGTCGTCGCCGACTGCGCGGGCCGATCAAAGGCGTTGGGTACGGCGCCGGCGGCGGCCTGGGCGAAGGCGGGAACGGGCGCCAGCAGCAAGGCTGCCGCCAGGGTGGTCTTCATCAGGGTCGGCTTCATAGCGAAAGCTCCGGTCAGGACAGATAGGGCCAGAGCGAGAGGCCCAGGGCCGTCAGGGCCGCGAGAACCGCGACCGTGACTGAAGCCGTCAGCCAAGCCGGAGTTCCCGACTTTTCGATGACCACCGCCGCCGGACGCGGCGGCTCCTGCACCAGGCGCGAGATGGCGCGGGCGGCCGCAATCATTTCGTTCAGGGCGTCGCGGGCCTGGGCCTGCGGCCCCAGCTCGCGCCGTATCCAGCGTTCGACCACCGGCTGGGCGGCCTTCCACAGGTCGTGGTCGGGTTGAAGCCGGCGCGCCACCCCCTCGACCGAGACCATAGTCTTCTGCAGCAGGATCAGCTCGGGCCTCAGCCGCATGTCGAACAGGGCGGTGATCTCGAACAGCTGCCCCAGCAGCCGGCCCATCGACACCTGGCTGGCCGCTCGGCCGATGACCGGCTCGCCTACCGCCCGCAGGGCCTGAGCGAAGGTCTCGACCGAATGATGGGCGGGCACATAGCCGGCCTCGAAATGGACGCGGGCGATCCGGTCATAGTCGCGGCTTATGAAGCCCCACAGGATCTCGGCCAGATAGCGCCGCTCGGCCGGACCCAGCCGCCCGACGATGCCGAAGTCGATGGCCGTCAGATGGGCTGGAGCGCTGGCGAACAGATTGCCCTCGTGCAGGTCGGCGTGGAAGACCCCGTGGTCCAGGGCCTGGACCAGGAAGGCGCGCACCACATTGTCGGCCAGCAGATCGGTGTCCAGGCCGGGCAGGTCCGCCAAGGACGGATCGGTCATGGGCACACCCTGCGCCCACTCCAGCGTCAGCACCCGCTTGCCCACCCCGTCCCAGATGACGGCCGGGGCGGACATATAGCCGTCCTTGGCCATGACATCGGCCATTTCACTGGCGGCGGCAGCTTCCAGCCGCATATCCAGCTCAAGATCCATGGAGTTGGCGATGGTCTCGACGAAGGCCTGGGGCTCCAGCCGGCGCGACAGGGGAACCAGCCGCCAGACCAGGGCGGCGCCCAGCCGCATGGCGTCCAGCCCGTCGGCGACCCGGCGCTCGACCCCCGGCCTCAGCACCTTGACCGCCACGGCCCGGCCGTCGGCCAGGGTCGCCCGGTGCGCCTGCGCCAGGGAGGCGGCGGCGACCGGCGGGCTGAGGTCGGTGAACAGGCTCTCGACCGATCGGCCCAGCGATTTCTCGATCTCGCGCCGCGCATCCTCCAGAGGAAAGGGCGGCAGGGCGTCCTTCAAACGGCCCAGGTCGCGCGCGAACTGCAGACCGAAGATGTCGGCGCGCGTCGCAAGGACCTGACCCAGTTTGATCGCCACCGGCCCCAGATGTTCGAACGCCTTGCCCAGCCTCTGACCCGGCCGGCCCTGACGCCCGTCTCGGCCGGACAGCATCTGCACCGCCCGGGCGAAGGGTCGGGCCCAGACAGGCAGCAGGGGGTTGGCCTCGCGCGGGATCAGCGCATCATGCCGCGCCAGAACCCACAGCCAGCCCAGCAGGCGCAGAAAGGCCGCCACGGGATTGTGCACCGCGACGGTGGCGGGCGGCGGCGGGGCCGTGCGATACACTCGGGTCAGATCGCCCACCCGTGATGGATGGCGGCGATCCCGCCCGACAGATTGGTCACCGAGACGCGTTTGAACCCGGCGTCCTCGATCAGGCCCTTGAAGGCCATCTGGTCGGGGAAGCGGCGGATGCTTTCGACCAGATACTGATAGCTGTCGCGATCCTTGGCCACCCAGCCGCCAATGCGCGGAATGGCGTGGAAGGACCAGGCGTCATAGACCTTGCGGATCGGGCTGGTCGTCGGGCGCGAGAACTCCAGGCACAGGAACCGGCCACCCGGCTTCAGCACACGACGCGCCTCCGACAAGGCCTTGTCGATATGGGCCACGTTGCGGATGCCGAAACTGATCGAATAGGCGTCGACTGAGGCGTCGGGCAGCGGCAGGTTCATCGCGTCGCCGACCGACCAGCTCATCTCCGGCTCGCCGCCCTTGTGAACCCCGGCGAGGATCATCTCGGCGTTGTAGTCCAGCACGATGACATTGGCGTCTTCGCCGCCGCGCCGTTCCTGGGCCGCGCGCGCCATCTTGGAATAGCGCCGCGCCATGTCGCCGGTGCCGCCCGCCACGTCCAGAATGGTCTCGCCCGGACGGGGGTTCAGCTTGGCGGCGGCCATGTCCTTCCAGATGCGGTGGACGCCGACGCTCATCAGGTCGTTCATCACGTCGTAGCTGGAGGCGACGGAATCGAAGACCCCGCGCACCATCTTGACCTTCTCGCGCGCGTCCACGTCGCGGAAGCCGAAGGAGGAACGGTCACCCTGGGAATGCGGGCCGTGAGAGGAGGCGTCGGTCATGGTCACCGTCTAGCGCGTCGCCGCGCCGCCGTCACCCGATCACACGCCGGATCAGGCCGCTTCCGGCTGCGGCAATTTCAGATCCTTGGTCACTTCACGCATCAGGCCGTAACAACCGCACGACGCCTTCTCCAGGCCGTCCCGGTCCAGCACCTTGACCCAGCCGCGCCCTCGCTGGATCAGGCTCTTGCCCTCCAGCACCGTCCCGACCTCGGACACGGTGGCTCGTCGCACCCCGAGCATGCCGGCGATATCGGCCTGGGTCAGGTCGATCCGGTCGTCCTCGGCCCGGTCGTGCAGCATCAGCAGCCAGCGCGCCAGCCGCTCGTCTAGCCGGTGCTGGGCGTTGCAGGCGGCGGCCTGCTGGACCTGAGCCATCAGCCCCTCTGTAAAGCGAGACAGGGCTAGGCGCAGGCTCTCGCTTTCGTCCAATGCCTCGCCGAACACTTCGGCCGAGCAATAGGCGGCGACGCCGTCGCGCTGGGAAATGGCCCGGCTGGCGGCGCGGGCGTTGAACGGGCCGCAGGTGACGCCGATCAGACCTTCACGGCCAATGGCGGCGGTCTCGACCATCTTGTCGTCGGGCAGGATGGTCATCAGCGACACCACCCCCTTGAGCGGAAACCAGACCCGATCGACCGCCTCGCCGGCGTCGTACAGCATCTGTCCACGCGCGATCTCACCCTGCTTCAGATGAGGTTCGATCCGCTTGCGGTCGGCCGCGTCCAGCGCGGCGATCCAGAGATTGTCCATCTTAACCCCGCTGACGACCGGACGACGCCTTGCGGCGCATCCACACGGCCTGAGAACGCGGAAGCTTGACCATGCGTTCCGCCGTGGGGTTTTCGATCCTGAACGCCGGCTTGCCGCAACACGCGGGGCGCGTTACGCCGAAAGAAAAGAGGAAGCCCCCATGACCGAAGCCCGTCTTGACGTAGCGGAAACACTGAAGATCCTTCCCTCATGGCGCGCCTTCGACGGCGAGCGCTCGGCCATCGTGCGGACGCTGAAGTTCGCCGACTTCAACGCCGCCTTCGGCTTCATGACCCGCGTCGCCCTGATGGCCGACAAGATGGACCACCACCCGGAATGGTCCAACGTCTATGACCGGGTCGAGGTGCTGCTGACCACCCACGACGCCGACGGCGTGACCGACAAGGACGTGACCCTGGCACGCTTCATCGACGCGGCCGCCGCCGACATGGGCGTCAAGTCGTGAGCGCCCCCCGCACCGGCCGCGTCGCCGGCAAGACCGTCCTGATCACCGGCGCCGCCGGCGGCCTGGGTGAGGCCATGGCCTTCATGCTGGCGCGCGAGGGCGCCCGCGTCGCCGTCACCGACATCGACGGCGAGCGCGCCAACCTGCTGGCCGCCCGGATCAATGCCGAACGACCCGGCGTCGCCTTCGCCTACGCCCACGACGTGGCCAGCGAGGCCGATTGGGAGCGGGTCGTCACCGCCGCCGTCGCCGACCTGGGCGGTCTTTCGGTGTTGGTCAACAACGCCGGCGTCGGCGGCCCCCTGGCCTTCGTCGAACAGGACACGGTCGACAACTGGCAGCGTCAGTACGAGATCAATCTCCGTTCGATCATGCTGGGCGCCAAACACGCGATGCCGCACCTGCGCGCCGCCGCCCCCGCCTCGATCATCAATATCTCGTCCATCGCCGGCCTTGTCGCCGCACCCGGCATGGGCGCCTACAACGCCACCAAGGCCGCCGTCTGGATGTACACCAAGACACTGGCGCTCGAAGCCGCCAAGGCCGACTGGAACGTGCGCTGCAACTCGGTCCACCCCGTCTTCATCAAGACCCCGATCCTGGATCCCTTCATCGCCATGGCCGGCGGGGACGAGGACAAGGCCCACGAACGTCTGGCGCGCGGCATTCCGCTGAAGCGGATCGGGGAGCCCGACGACGTCGCCTATTGCGTCCTCTACCTGGCTTCCGACGAGTCGAAGTTCGTCACGGGTTCCGAGTTCAAGATCGACGGCGGCATGACGGCGCAGTAGGGCGCGCGCGCCCTACGGCTTTCCTTCCCGGGCCTAACGCGCTTCGCGCTGCTTGAGGCCGCTGGCTTTACCTTGAGGCGCCGCCTGAAGCTGATGATCCCGTCCTTGTCGCTTATTCGGGATTGAGGCCGCGCGCGCCTTGCTGTAATCCGCCCCTTCCGGCGTCACGCCGCATGCGCACCCGTAGCTCAGCTGGATAGAGTACTGCCCTCCGAAGGCAGGGGTCACAGGTTCGAATCCTGTCGGGTGCGCCATCTTCCTCAATCAAATCAATCAACTGACACCCCCTCCCCTGCCCATGGCTGGCGTCCATATGGGAACATTGGGTGAAGATTGACCGGGTCCGGGACACAAAGTCCCGGAATAGTCCCGGAGCATGTTCCCTGTTCGTTCCGAATTCGCTTGCAGAGTCGGTCGTCAGAATTTTACGAGGGCTTGGTCGGTGGCGCGACGGAGGACAGAATGTCGGAACCCCTCTCGCTCTCAGAGCGCATGCAGCTGATCGCTGAACTGGACGGCAACCCGCCGCCGCACCCCAGCCTGCCGGCGACGCAGGGGCCGGGATCGAACGTCGCCTATGTGTCCAAGGAAGAGAACGACCGCCTGGTCGGCGCAGCTCTCGCGCTGGGCATGGGACAGTTTGCCAAGATGACGGCCGACGAAACGCACATGCTGGCGGCGCGCCTCTCTCGACGATGACCGACGCGCCCTACCTGTCTGGCGTCTCAGGCCGGATGATCGACCTGCCCCATCGCGGCAATCAACTGGTCGTTCAGTGCAAGGAGTGCGGCAGAACGATCCATATCTCGGGCCGCGACATCGTCACCCGGTTCACGAAATGGCTGCCTGCCCAGGTCAGCGAATGGGCCGCGACGCTTCATTGCAGCACGTGCCAGTCCCGACACGTCATGGTCTATTCGAAGCGAGACCCAGGCGGCGAGGGTTTCGATGTGTCGACTGCGGAGCCGGGCCAGATCATCTGGGCGCGACGTCTGAACGCGTGGCTGAATGAGGTCGGTTCTGACGTTTGGGAGTATCGCCGCTCCATCACCGGCATGTGCGCTGATGAGAATCTGGAGAAGGCGGGCATCAGGCCAGTTTCGAGGCCAGAAGCGACAGGCGGCCCTACCTAGGAGAGGAAGACCGCCCGTCGCACGGGGTGACGCAGTTGCCGGGCCGTCACCCCTCTGGCCGGCTCCGACGCCACAACCATGGAAGGCCATTGCAGTTCCCAGTGTCCGAGAGACGACAAAGCCGCCGCCTACGAGAGGACGGCGGTTCGGGTTCGGGAAATTAATAAACGAGGTTGGCTCGAAGCTTCACCAGGGTCCGACGCACTGTTGGAACCTCAGGTGCCAGTAATGGGTTGCCGAAGTTTATAGGGAGACCCATTCCATGAGATATCTTGCCATAGCCAGTGTCGCGTCGATTGCCCTACTCGCGGCGTGTAGCCAGGGCGGCGACAGCGCGGGCCAGAACGCCGGCGAAGCCGTCAACGCCACCCAGGACGCCACAGCGGGCGTCGTGGGCCAAACGTCTGCCATGACCATGGGGGCCAACACAGTCGACGGCTTCGTCACCAACTTGGGCATTGGAAACATGTACGAGTTGGAAGCTGCCAAAGTGGCGGCGACCAAAGCAAAGAATGCCGACGTCAAGGCCTTGGCCGCTATGATTACCAAGGACCACACTGATGCTGGCCAGAAGCTGCAGACCGCAGCCGCTGCTGCTGAGCCCGATGTCGAGATCCCGACCGCGCTGGACGAGCGTCGGAAGGGCATGGTCGACAATCTCAACGCCGCGACCCCAGACGACTTCGACAAGGTCTATCTGACGCAGCAGGTCGCGGCTCATAACGAGACTCTGACTCTTCTGAATGGTTTTTCTGACAACACCGATGCCCCTGGGCTGGCGACCCTGGCTCGGGAGCTGATCGCGCCGGTCACCATGCACCGCGACCGCGCTCAGACGCTGCTTGACGCGATGAACTAAGACCGAATGACTGAACGAGAAGGCCGCCGTCCTAAGACAGGGCGGCGGCCAAGTTAAGCAGGAACGAAACCGATCTTCGAAATCGGTCTCGACTCCACAATCGCCGTACATCGTGTCAGGTTCCGATCCGGGAGGATTGAGCCATGGGAACACGGAAGACCCTCATCAAATCGCAAGCTGGCGTGCAGCTGCAGCGAATCGAACATCTGGCGGGACAACAAAGGGTCGTGCAGTCGTCGTGGCGGCTGTCCACGCTGCGGGCGAACCAGCCGCGGTCATTCGCTGACGAGACGGCGGCCGAGGACGCCTTTGACGTCGAGGTCATCGCCTCGCTCACCGACCCCATCATCATCGACATGCAGCGGCGCGGGCTGATCGATTGAGGACCACGCATGACGAAGAATGATCTTAAGGCATGGCTGCCGCTCGGAGCCGGCGTTGGCGCCGGGGTCGCCATTGGCGCGGCAACAGACAATATGGGGGTCTGGCTAGCCATCGGCGTTGCGGTCGGAATGGGTATGACGACGGCCTTCTGGCGAAATCGCAGCGACACCTGATGTGCAACCTCTATCGCCAGCGCTCCGGCCCTCAGGCCATCCTGGACATGGCCAAGGCCATGCGCTCGACGGCCGGCAACCTGGCGCCCGGCGACATCTACCCCGATTATCCCGCGCCGATCGTGCGCTGGGAGGGCGATGATCGGATCCTCGCTTCCGCGCGCTGGGGCATGCCGTCGTCCAAGAAAGCGATCTTCGACAACGCCACCAAGCGCGCGGACAAGCTGCGAGCCAAGGGCGGCGAGGTAGATTTCCAGAAGATCCTGGAATTCGAACCCGACAGCGGCACCACGAACGTCCGCAACACCAGCTCCAGCCATTGGCGCCCGCACCTGTCGCCGGCGCAGCGGTGTCTGGTGCCGTTCACGGCGTTCAGCGAACCCGGCCGGGATGCGGCGGGCGAGTACCGTCCGATCTGGTTCAAGCTGGCGGGCGAAGATCCCGAACCCCTGGCCTTCTTCGCCGGGATCCACCTCCAGGCCCACACCGGCGTCCGCAAGATCAAGACAGGCATGGAGACGATCGACGTCTTCGCCTTCCTGACGACCGAGCCGAACGCTGAGGTCGGAGCGGTTCACCCTAAGGCCATGCCTGTGATCCTCACAGAGCCCGACGAGATCGAGATGTGGATGTCGGCGCCGTGGGAGATCGCCAGAGAGCTGCAGCGACCGCTTGCAGACGGCGCTCTGGAGGTGATCCAGCAGCCGAAGCCTGACTGATGGGCGAATCGATTCTTCCCCTGACCAAGGAAGACGTGGCTCAGCGGGCCTTGGATGCTGCGATCGATCTCCACCTTAACGGCGGCGATCCAGTCGCCGTCCATATCTTGGTGTTCTCCGCGATCCATGTCCTGCGTGGGGTAGCCGTGACGAAAAACATCACGACCCCCTACATCGCCCACCATGACGCACCGGGCATGGGGAAGGCGTTCCGCGATCGGTTCGACGAGTCATACCTGTTTATGAAGCACGCCATGCGCGACCCGGACGACGTTCTCGCGAACTTCATGCCGTCGGCAAACTTCCTTGTGCTCGCCGTCGCTGCCGGCGAATTTGCGGCTGTGTTTCAGCGAGAGACCAAGGGCATGTCAGCTTTCAAAAACTGGCTTCAAGCCGAACATCCCAGCTTGTCGTTCTGGTAAGGCCGCCACCCTGAAGGATGACGGCCCCGCTGGTCACTTGCGGCGATAGGGCAGCGTCGGACGCTTCATCATTCCAGCTTTCGGCTTGGATGGATCGGGAAGCAACTTCTGAAGATAAGGCAGAGCCGCCGCATCGCGGGTCTTGAAGTAGTCGGCCGCCCGCTCGGGAATCCAAACCGTATCGACATATTCGAGGAAGATCGGGAGCATCGACATGGGATACTGGCGCACCTCACCTTCCCATTGGGCGGTCTTGTGCATGTAGTAGGAGAACGACGTCGAGATCGTCGGATGGTGCTTCTTTAGCCAGTCGCTGAAGCAGCGACCAACGCTCCCGTCCATACGGATTTCGGTCCCATCCGGCGCCTTGTCGGCCATGGTGTGGCCTGACTGCTCAAGGCGCCCCCAAACGCGGATTACAAGCTCGTTCAGGACGGAGAAGTGCCCCTGCTCAATGCGATCCCAATTTTCGTTGTAGCGCTTAATGAACGCCGGAACTCGGCCGCCGTAGGTGCCGGTCTTGCGGATCGACGGCAGCACCTCCGACGTGACCCATTTTTTGAACTTTTTGGCCCCTTCCTTACGGCTGGTCAGGATGAGGCTGTAGAGGCCGCTTTCGTTGATGATCGTGAGCTTCTGAGGCCCGCCAAGGGTATCTACAGTAATGATACCCTTTTCGTCGTCATCGAGACGGCTAGCGGCCTGGGGCACGTTTGCGATCTCCAACGCCTGGCACACGTCAGACAGGACGAACCATGGATCGCCGTCTCGGTTGATCGTTCGAAAGTTGATGCGGTCTTCGGTTTCAAAAACCTTCAAGGCGTATTGCATATCAAACAGTCCTAAAGCGCCGGCACGAAGCCGAACGACGTAAGGATCGGTTGACGAATTCACCGTAGAGGTGCTTACCTCTCATCGAAGAGATGGCGAACTCGCTGCCGGATGATCCAAACCCCGACAGTATCGTCAAGCCAGAGGCCGTTGGCGTTCCCGCGCCGACGGCTTTTGCAATTCCGATCAACTCCACCATACGGCGCACATGCCTAATGACCCGTCAATGGACTTGACCGTCGATTAGTGGGCGAATCAGTCGGACAAGTCGTGCGGGCCTGGGGAGCACGCCAATTACTGACCGGAATTCAGTGGAGGGCTGCAAGACATAACGATATGCTTATGTCGTTATTCAACGCCGCAAAAGCGAAAGGCCCGCCACCCTTTCGGATGACGGGCCTCGATAATCGGCTGTTGAAAACCCGGCGAGGTGATCGACACCGCATCCGAAGCGCTATCTACCGGCGCCCATGAAGCAGCTGACGCCAAACGAATGGGCAAAGGTTCGGGAACGGATCACCACTCTGAGCCTGCCAGATCGAGGGCCGGTCGTTCGCGCGCAGTGGATCGCCTGGCTGTCTGGCCAGCCGGGGCAGGGCTGGTTTTACCCGATGGTCGACAACTTCCATTTCGGATCGAAAGCCGACGCAGATGCCTTCCGGCATTGGATGATGGCGAACGCGTAATCCCGGCGCCGGGGATTGGATTGCCGACGAGGGTGACGATCAATGCAATCGTCGGCATGGGTGCAAAAAGCAGAAGGCCCGCCACCCTCTCGGATGACGGGCTTGGTTTCGAGAACCTGACCTTAGCGGTCGGTAGACGGAACCGCAGATCCGGCTGCGTCGCCAACGTTGTCAGCGGCGTTGCCGACGCTCTCTGCCGCACCAGCGATCGCGTTGGATTCGACCGCTTCGTTGTTGCTCATGTTGAGCAGGAAATAACCAATCACGACAACCGCCAGCAGGCCGATGATGAGCGCAACCATGCCGCCCATGCCGCTGCCGCGACGCGTTTCGACTGCAGCTCCGTTCGTCGTAGTAGTACGCTCTACGGTGCCGTCGGTGCGGCGAACTTCATGTTCAGTAGCCATCGAAAAGATCCTCCCTATGAAGCCGATTGAACAGGTGCAGGTCGGGAAAGTTCCGCTGAGTGCCTGCACGAGGGCCGTGGAGGGAGGCTTGAAACGACAAAAGGCCCGCCCTCCGGAGAGAGCGGGCCTCGATAGTAACTAGGTGCTGCTTAAATGCCGCCTGATCGGACAATGACTAGGGCAATCAGGGCCAGGCAGACGACCGCAGCAGCCGCAATCGCTAGCCCAGAGATTTTGAACGCGCCCTTGCTCACCTCGTCGGGCGCGTCTTCGTAACCGATGGGGGTATCGCGTGGGGGCTTCTTATCCATAACCAACCAACGCGCCCGCAACTGAAGCGGTTCGCTGTCCGGCCGAATTATTGAGGGACTAGCCCGGCCGGGGCGGCACGGCCGGCGGGCGGCGACACTCATCCAGCGCGGCCGTCTTCACCTCATCTCGCGCGATGCGCTGCACACGGCCGGCGAGCAGCAGGACGGTGCGGGCGAAGATGTCCGGCGCCATAGCGATGGCCTCGGGCGTGTCCACATAGGCTGGCTCAGGGCCGATGTCGGGGTCGCAAGGGATGGCCACCGGCACCTTCACCTCGACGATCTGGACCACGGGTTCGGGCGTAACCTTCGGCGTGGAGTTGCAGCTGGCCAGCAGCAGGGCGGACAGGATCAGGACGCGTTTCATCGGACTTGCTCCAGGATAAGCCGGTCGGCCGCTTCGCAGCGGGTTTCGCCGGAGCGGGGTGTTTCAAGCAGCAGCTGCTGCGCACGCTGCTGAGCGGCACGGGCACGGGCCTGGGCCGCATCGACGGCGGCCTGTGCCCGATCGGCGGCGGCGTCGCTCGCGGCCTTCAGATCATCGACGGCCTGGTTCTGCCGGGCCAGCGCGGACTGTGCGCCGGCAAGGTTGGCGCCGCACATGGTCAGGCGGTCCTTGTAGCCGATGTTCGGGGCGTTGATGTCCGACCACAGGCCATTGGCCCGCTGCTCTTCGCGGACCATGTCTCGGTGCGTCACACCCCATTGGTAGGAGGCGGCGACGGCCAAGGGGATGAAGACGGCGCAGCCGATGCATGCCGCCACCGTCAGGCGCGACGGGAAGAGATCTCGGATCTTCATTATGCCACCTCGAAGTGAGGGCTGTCGGTTTCACCGCGTTCGCGCGGATTGCCGTCCTGATCCCAGTCCGCGCCCCATCGGATCTTGACGCCCAGATCCTTGGCCGAGGCGAACATGGCGTCGGCGATGGCGTCGAACTTCGCCGGCGTATTCCAGTCAACGGGGAAAGGGCACAGGTCGACGGCATGGCCGAAACCGTCCGACATGATCCGGTGATTGGATCCGAGCGGGTTGCTCAGCCAGGTCACCTTCGCCAGGGTCGGCTTGGCGTACTTTTCGGGGACCCCAGCGGCGCGACACTGGGCGGCCGTGCGGCCCTTGCCCCAGTATTCCCACATGGTCTCTTTCGAGCGCACCCCCTCAAGGACCATGAAGTCCTGTTTGGTTCGCTCGATCGCGCCCTGGACAACGCGCGCGAGCTGGGGCTGAACGCCCTTAAGGCGCGCAAGCGATTGCGCACCCAAGCGGTACTTGGACATTTTGGTCTCCAGGTTGTGAGGATTGGAATTCGCGGCTAAGCCGCAGCCGTCGCGGCTCGTGCCCGAACTGCGTCAGGCGGCCTGGCTGGGCGAGGACATCATCGGCCGGGCCGCATCAGCGATGGGGGTTGCAATGGATGACGGGACGCTGGAGCGGCGCGCAATGGGTGCGGAGCAGCTAGTCGCCGCCAAGATCACCGAGTTCGGGGCGCACCTGACGGCAGGCGACCGAGCCGCTGCCGAGCGCGCACGAACCGAAGCTCTTGCCGCCTTAGAGATTCACCTTGACCTGACCGATCAGCTGATCACCCAGACGTTCGCGTAGGCCTCGCTCAGCGGGTCGATGTAGGTGTGTTCGGGCGATTGGTTGGAAACGGATGCGTGTAGATTGCGCTCTGTCGAAAGCCTAACCCGCCTTAGGCTATTTTGGGACAGAGCAAATGCACGCTGTGGCAGCCGTCCACGAAGGACCAGAAGAGCTCATCGATATTCTGGGGGACATCCTCGGTGAGAAACCCGCCGGTGTCGGGCTGGTCGGGCTGGCTGGCCCAAATAGCATTATCCAATGGATCGCCAAGAAAGAGACATGGATCGCGCTGGGCATGTTTCTGGCCGCTGAGGCCGGAAGCACCATTACGGAGAACGTCACCAATCGGCTCACTGATGCAGCGATAGAGCGACTGGTTGCCTACGTTCGCGATCGACAGACCGAAGGCTTCGATGTTGAACTTCGTACAAGCCCCACTCCCGAACAACCTTTCGACGATGCCGGTCCATATGACCGCGGCGCGTATGTCAGCATAAGTAACCTCCCGGAAAAGGGGGGTGGCGACGTCATCCGCCGCCACATCGCACTAATGGCTCTCCACGCTGACAGAATCGAAGCAGGCGATGTCGAAGACATCCTCGACATCCGGCCGGGAGATGATGGTCACATGCTGCGGTACTTCAAGGTAGACGACGCCTCAACCTCTTAGGTCACGACGGCGGGGCTTGGAAAGCCGCGCGACCCGGCGAGGGAGATCGCGTGACGATCGGACACTTACGTCACGCGTGAGGCAGCGAGAATGCGAGCCTCGGAGGGCATCGCTCATCAACGCTTCAGCGCCTTGGCCGCCTTGCCCTCACGAGGGGGTGAGGGACTTCAAACGGCCGCTTCCGGCCTGCGACTGGCGGACATAATGGAGGAGTAGAACTTACCGAATGGGATAATCAGACGCTGAACAGCCGCCACCAATCCGGTCTGGGCACGGTAGAAGCGCCAAGCGAGCCCATGTTGGCCCTCAAGGTCGTGGCGCGCACCGATTTCCAAAATCCGGCGGAACGACCAACTCAGCAACAAGATAGCGACCAGAAGCACTAGTCCGTACAGCAGGCTTCCCACCGGACTCAAAGTGAACTTGGGAGCCGTTATGAGCAACATGTTGCCGAAGGAGAACGTGAACAGGCTGGACGACCCAATAAAGACCACGCCCTTGCCAAACGTGGCTCCTCGACGGTCGTAGAGCTCTAAGGCCACCCACGCGGCTGCCGTCATCGCGAAAGTGCCCAATGCGAAATACGTTGGATGATTATGATTGCGAAGCGACATGTCAGATATAGCACGGACCGTGGCGTAAGGATCTTGCCAGGTCCAGAGCGCAACCGAGATGCCGCCAGATACGATCAGCATCAACAATAGGCTTCGTCGCGCCTGTCGCGGTTCTCCCGGCGCACTGCTGAGCAACTTTTCAGCGAGTTGCCCAATCAGCATTCCGATGAAGACGAAGAAGAACCCGTGCAACAGCGAGGGGCCGCCGGCACCCGGCGCTCCGCCGTATAGGAACGAGGCTGGGAAACTAAGATAGTCTTTCCCGAACACCGGAGGGGGCAAGGGCAGATTAGACATCAGCGGATATGAAAGATGCGGCAGCAGCGAAACCGCTATCAACATGGCCAGACCTAAGCGATAGCGGGTCGCGATGAAAATCGCCGCCGGCGCCACAAGCAACATCACCGCGTAGAACTTTAGAATATCAACAAACGGGGTGACACCTATCAGAAAGACGCACCTGAGCGCATATCCCGGTGAGAAATCGCCCACTGCGAAACGAACCGCGATGCAGGTCACGTATAGCAGGTAGCACTGCGCCGCTCGGGAGAGGAGTTGACAAACTCCAGCATCGAAATCGCCACTAGCAAATTTTGGCCTGTATGCGATCTGAAGCATAGATCCAAACAGGCCTATAAATAGGGGCGGCGACAGCTGCATGAAGAAGCGCAGGGCCGTCATTGCAGCGTTGTGATTCATCTCGAAGCCGCCAGAGGCGACCAATGAATGGCTGCCCATTGCAGCGATGATCGCGAACGACCGGCAAATGTCGATGCCGATGATCCGTTGGCGCTTCTGCTTCACGCGAGCTCCAGCCCTGAACATCTTAGCGAAAGCGCCTACAGCATATCGATTAGCTGTCAAAGTTTGTAGATGGCGGGCGAGACGCCTTTATGCCGCTTAGTTGCAATCGAACTTAGCTTTAGATACCCCGGAATAACGGTGCTAGGCCGCGCTGGGAATCGGAGACCACATGGCAACCGCCGCCTTCATCGCCCTGCTGATCGGCATCTTTGCTGCCGCCGCCTACGTCGCCACTAGGCCGGCCGAGCCAACCATAGATATCGATCCGGACTGGGACGGCGATCAGGCGGTGTTTGACCTATTAGATAGGCGAAACGTAATCGACAGGGGTCGTGAACCCTTGGACTAGCGGTGCCAGTTGGGAGACCTGGCCCGGCCCAATGATGGCCCATCTCGAAATGGGGCCGTCCAAGTTCAGCGTCCCGGACCCGTTACCGCCGAGGTCCTTATGGTCGAGTGCCGTGTAGGTTCCCAACGTCCGGCCAGGAAATTCTAGGATGCTCCCGCCATTGACGCACAGATAGGTGGTCGTCCCCACCGTCCAGACCAGCACACGATTGTTCTTTTCGAGGTGCTGAGTGACTGATGTTCGCGCGGCACCTGCGGCGGTCGTCACGCTACCGCCCGACCCTTTGGTTTCGCAGGTCACTCGGCCGTCAGCCTGGACCGCCAGCAACAGCCCGAAGACATTGAAAGCCGCGCCGGTCTTGGCGGTATTCCATTCCGCGTAAACGCCCCATTCGACGTTATCCCGGATGAACTCCATCATGCCAGACGAGTAGGCACCGTTCGTGCCGCCAGCGATTCCCGATGTATAGCGGTCGAACCATTGAACAGCCGTCGAGCTGGTCTGGATCAGGGGCGTATGCGGATATGCGAACTTCGACCCGCGCACCATGTCGATCTCGAACTGATCGCCGGCCGTCCCGAAACGGAAGCCCACCACGGGGTCAAGAAGACCAGCGCGCTGAGGCATGAAGAATGGGCGCATGATGGCGTCCGGCGCGATCAGAACCCACGTCGCGCCCCCGTCCACGGTGTATTCCGCCGTTCCCGTGCCGCTGATACGCCGCATGTCGAAGGCGAAGCTAAACGGGTTGGCAATAGCGCGGGTGGTGGCCTGAAGCACCGTCGCCCCGTCGGCGCCAACGACGACACGGGAGGCAGCATTGGCCACGGCCGGGATAACGCGGCCGGGCTGGTCCTTGAAGACGGTGCAACCCGTCTTCACCCAAGGCGCTTGCGTCAGGTCGCGCGTCCACAAAATGGGGTTGTCGCCCGAACCGATCTGGCTTTCTACCCAAGCCCCGCGATCCGAGCGCCGCACAGTGCTGGTTGTCAGGGATGTTGAGGTAAGTTTGCCCTCTTTGGTCGGCGTGTAGCTTGGCTGAGATGAGGTAGCAGACACTCGGAAAAAACGGTTGTCCGTGCCTTGGGGATTGTAGCTATCTGGCTGAACACCGCCCTTTGGCGCTTCCTCCCCCGTCCAATCGACAAAGTACGTTGAAATATCCCGAAGCGTCGGAGGCGTCGCGGCGACGATCTGCATCGCGGCCAGCCCCAGACCCGCGCCAACTCCAAGCCGGGGCATCAGAACTGCCCCACGATGCCGGTTGCGGTCGCGGCGGTAACGTGGGTCGCCGCAAGGTCCAGCGTCTGGCCAGCGACAACGGTATATTGGGCGCTCACGCCGCCAGCCGTTACCGTGACCGTTCCTGGGCCCCCGATCACCAAACGGCGGACCGGCCCGCCAGCAATGGCACCCGCGCCGGCCGTGATCGCGATGTGAGAGGTGGGCGAGCGCAGCTGGGCCAAAAGGCTGGTCAGCAATCCCTCGATACCATCGACGTGACTGACGATCGTGTCCTGTTTGGCCTCGGATGCGGGGGCCGCGATGATCTTCGCCAGCACGGCCGCAAGCGCAGTCTCGATGCCGTCCACGAAGCCGATCAGCGCGTCCTGCTTTGCCTCGGTTGCTGGGGCGGTGATGATCTTGGCAAGGATCGACGCCAGCGTGGCCTGGGTAGCCGCACCAGATGGGAGCGGGAGGGCGTCGGCGGAAACGGAAAGAGTGTCGCCCAAAGCTGCGACAACCGCCGCCAGGCCAGCATCGGTTGCCTTTCCACCCAAGGCCGCGACTATGGCCGCAAGACCGGCATCGGGATCCAACTGTGCCAATGCCGCCAGCAGCGCGTCACGGTCAGCGTCGCGGTGATGAACGATGTGGACGTCGTTCGTGGCGTCGGACTTAAGCGCTGCGCCGGCGCCGGGGTTTGTGATCGACAGCATCTTACATGACTCCAAGGAGGCCGGGGTTGGTTGACCAGAAGGGTGAGGGAGGAAGGGGACCGCCGCCGTTCAGCGCGAGCCACAGCAGGGCGTCAGCGAGGGTTTCCGAGCCGCCCAGTGCGGCCGACAGGTCGGGGGGCAAGATGATGGCCGAAGGGTCCGTCGCGGCGCTGGGCGCCACGCTGACGACCTGGACGACGCCCGATCCCGCGATGACGACGCCGGGGGCGGTCGGCGGCTGAGCCGCGCCGACCATGTCCGAGCCGCTCGCGCCCGCGCCCTTCGCCACGCCGATCCGTCCGACCACGACCGACGCGCCATCGAGGCGGACCTCTAGCGAGTAGTCGCCCTTGATCCAGGCCGAGGTGTCAGCGACCGGGAACAGTACCCGGCCATCCGTCTGGATCACGCCGGCGATTTCGTGGTGGGCGTCAGGCAGGCCCTGCCGATCAAGGAAAAGCACCACGGTTCGGCCCATCAGGTCCATGGGCGTGGACACGTCGCCGTCGAAGAACTGGAAGGGCTGAGCGAACGGCGCACCGATATAGGCAGGATCGAGGGCGCGCTTGAGGGCGGCGGGCGACATGGCGTCTCCGTTGGCGAGGTTATTGCGACGCTGATCCTGACTTTCCGAAATCGGGACAGGGGCAGACGATGAGCGATGTGGGTTTTGCGGTGCAGCTGAAGCAGGCCGCCCCAGGAGCATGGGATTGGGCGGTGCTCGACGAGGAGGGCCTTCAAGCCGCGACTGGAAAGAGCGCTAACGAGAACATCGCCCGCGAGGAAGCCGAGTTCTTTCGCCGATCCCTTACCCGTTTCCGGCGGGTCACTAAGGGCTGGTGATCTTGCGCTCGCGAAAAGGTTAATGGCCGCGTAGGCAAGGAGCGCGTTATGAAGAACACCGTTCATTGATCTCAGAAGGAGGCTGGCGAATGTTTGGAAATCTGCTCTACGCCGCGCACCGGATGCGACGAGCACTGATCATCGCGACGCCCACGGCTGGGGCGGTCGCGCTCGCCTTCCTGCTCACCCATTTGTCGCGCCACTGAAAAGTCAGCGCGACGAACCCGGTTTGTCAGTCGCCCGTCTCGACCGTCAGACCGGCCGGGCCAGCGCGGGCCTCCACCCGCTTCAGACCGCCCGAGGCGAGGCGGAACACGACGACGCCAAGGATCGCGATCAGGGCTAGGCCGATGCCGGCGAGGGCTTCAACGCGACGCTCGGCGACAGCTTCGGGCCAGATCGGGAGGCCCAGCCAGCGCCATGCCGGCGGCCCGCCGATCAGCATGATGATCCAGGCGACCATCAGGGACAGGGCCGGACCTGCCAGCGCCAGCGCCCACACAGCCCAAGGCGCGGGCTTGGCGACGACCGTGGCGGCGTCGGGTGTGCCAGGGCCGGTGACGGCGGCTGCCACGGCGCTCATGGCCTCTGTGGCGATAGGGTCGCTCATCTCAACCTCCGACGCGGGCATGAGCTTCGATCACGGCCTTGAGCTGCCGGATCTCGCCTTCTTTCTGGATGGACGCCTCAAGGGCGGCGTCTCGCTCGCCACGCAGGCGGACGACGTCATTGTGGGCGATTTCGAGTTGGGCCTTCTGATCCGCGATCAGCCGATCCTTCACGACCTCCCGCGCAAGGGCGGCGCGGCCCTCCGCTTCGGCTTCCGCGAGCTTGGCCCGGAAGTCGTTCAGCATGGCCTGCATGCGTTCGCACTCTTCCTGCAGCGCGGCCGTGGTGCTCGTGAAGGCGCTCGCAAGCGCCCCGATTACCGCCGCTTCGCCCGTCGCCTCATCCTTTGATGCCGTGGCGGCGACGGCCCGCCTGGATGGCCGGCTGACCAGGGCGGTCAGCACGCTCCCCATCCCCAGGCCGGTAAGGATCGCCGTGATGACGCCCGGCGACGCCAGGGGCGCCGTGATCTCTTCAGGCATAAGGCGATACTCCACGCCGGGGTTACTGGGGCAGCCGACACGAGCGGACGCATGATCAGGCCGCGAGGGACTGGATCGGCACTTCGTCGATGAACATCTTGTTGGTCGCACCGACGCCGCCAGAGCTGCTGGTGCCGACCATGGTCACGTCATAGTTGGAGCCAGGACGTTCCCAGAGGCGGCCCTTATTGCTGCTGGCGTTGCCCGACAGAAAGACGGCATGGGTCATGTGGTCGCCGTTTTCGTGGACGGCGCGGCCATAGCGGACGTTGTTGAAGACGTTGCCGACGCAGGCCGCACCCTTCAGGTAGAGCTGAGCGCGCAGTGTGGGCGGCGTGCCCGTCCCGTGCTCGAAGGCGATGCAGCCCGCGTCTTCCAGCGACACGTCACCGAAGTTGTTGTTGTAGCCGGTGACGACCAGGCTGGAGCCGAGCGACTCCTGCAGGCGGGCGTTGGTGATGTTGTTGCCCGCGCCGCTGACGACCAGGTTGGCGTTGCCCTCATCCGCCGGCAGGAAGTAGCCGTTCACGCCGTTGAAGCTGCACTTCAGGTTGTTTATGTTGCAGCCGCCAGAGGCCAGCTCAGCGCCCGGCCCCCAGTGGCCCAGGCTCAACATATTCACGACGTTTACGTCGTAGCTGTAGTTCCGCCATCCGGTGCCGAAGCAGCCCACGATTTCCATCATCGTGATGTCCCCCGAGTGCCGATAGAACGTCTCAAGGCCGTGGTAGGTGTGATCCGTGATCAGCATGTGTGACCAGAACGGATAGGGGTCCACCTGCGCCGTCTGCTGATTGGATGGGACCGAGAAGAACTGAAGGCCTCCGCCCCCCTTGTTCTGCTGATACTTCAGCCCGTGAAGGCCCCAGTCCTGGAAGACGTTGAAGTCGCAGAGCACGTTCTCCTGACGCATGTGCCAGGTGTCGGCCGTCACCGACGGCGGCCACGGCTTGCGCACCAGCAAGGACTGACGCCGGCCCGCACCCTTGATGGCGATACGGGCGGGGTAGGTCAGCGGCTCGGTCAGATACATGCCGGGCGGCAGCATCACGACGCCGCCATAGACATAGGTCCCGCGCGACCGCGCCGCCTCGATCGCCGCCTTCATGCCGACGGTGTCGTCGGTGCCCCAGACGACCTGGACGTTTTGATTTCGATTGGAGACGAAGTTGGCGCCGCAACGGGCTTGGGTCGAACTGATCACCTCCGTGATCGTCGATTGGTAGTTCGCGTTCGAGGTGGCGTTGTTGGTGACGTAGATCAGCTTGCCGACGTCCTCGGCCCGGAACATCGGCTCGACCAGAGTGATGACGTTGGAGCCGACGGCGGTGCTGCCCTTCTCCGAGATTTGGCAGTCACCCTTGCAGTTATAGGGCGGCATCTTCGGATTGATCACGCCAGTGAACTTGCGGTGGATCTCGTTCAGCGCGATGCGGCGCTCAAGGCCGTTCGGCCCGGCCTCCGTCAGCGCCGGCAGCAGCTCGTTGCCGACCAGTTGGCTGAGCGGCTGAAGGTCGGCCGTCCGGCGTGCAGCGAACATCTCCGGCCGATAGCGACGCAGCGCCCCGTCAGGGGAGACCGCCGGATACCATTCCTTGCCGTCCGACGAACTGGCCGCCGTCAAGGCGTTGACCGCGTCCGCCGTCAGCTGCGTCGATGGCGCGCCGCCCTCGGCCGCGATAGCCGCGATCTTGGCCGGTGACGGGACCAGCAGGTAGCCGGGGGCACCAGGCGCAGGGAGCGGATAGTAGCCGTCGCCGTTCGGGCCGCCCGTCGCGGTGCCGGCCGCCCAGCCGTAATACCCGTTGATGGCGTCGCCGATCTTGACGAGCGTGCCTTGCCCCTCAGCGACCAGCGCGCCGAAGGCCAGGGCGTCGACGGGGCTAACCACGAGCGACGGCCTGAAGCGTCTCACCATCACCCTGAAGCACGTCGTCAGGCGCAGGCCCCACATAGGGCCGCTGCACTAGGACGCCATCCACGACCATGAGGCGGTTGCGGTCCAGGGCCAGCGGGCCGCCCCTGAAGAGGTGTTGCCCCTCCTCAAGGTAGCGACGCGCGATCTCATCCGATGGCGCAGAGACGGTCGTGCGAACGATGCCGGACGCCGTCTCGACGATCTGGAAGATCATGTCAGACCTCGTTGTTTCTGAACTCGACGGCCTTCATGTAAGGGTCCGAGATCGTCTGAATGGTCATGTTGCTGGTGCTGGACCGGGCGGTGACGAAGTAGCGCCACTGGCCCTTCCCAGGGGTGTCGGTCAGCGCAAAGACGTGGCTGCCGTCCACGGAGTCATAGGTGTCGCCCGTCGCGTTGATCGTGCGGGGTGGCGCGATCAGAGAGCCGGGGCCACTATCGGTCGAGCGCCGAAACTCGAACGTCGCAGAGAAGCTGCCCGACGGGTTGTGCAGCATCAGGATCAGCCCGACGAACATGAGATCGACGGGCGTGTCGTCCCCCTGAACCTCAATCCAGACCTGCTGGACCAACGTCGGCGTCACGCCGGCAAGAGAGACGATGCCCGTGGTCGAAGCGACGGCGTATCCGACGATGGTGTTCTTCACCAATGCCTTGTTGGTCAGCGTCCCGGTGACGATCAGATCGCCGTGGATGATCGTGTTGGTGAGGCGCAGGACATTGTCCACGCCGTAGCTGAAGGGCACGACACGGTGACCGCCGTTGGGATCGACGAAGGCGAAGACGTCGGCCTGAAACTGAAGCGACCCGATACTGCCGTCGTTCTGGTTGACGATGCCGGTGACGACATCGTTGACGACCAGGAGCGTCTTGGATTCCGCGAACCCGTCCGTCAGCGTGAATATCTGCTGGATCGATTGGGTGTTCGCCGCCGTGGTCAGTTGCAGCCCGCGCAGCGAGGTCACCTCGCCACCACCGTCCGTCGCCGGCAAGAAGACCTGGTCGGCGGCGATGATGAACCCGGTCCCCGCTTGGTTCTTGGCGCCCAACAGGTTGAGCGTGCCGGCAAAGCTGCCCAGATCGTTGATAACCTGATCAGAAAGGGACTGGAAGAGGGTCGCGACGGGGTGACCGTCCAGATGCAGAAGGCCGTCCGTGTAGCTTCGATAGAGCGCGCCCCTCAGCATCTCGGCCGCGATCAGGTCGGTGTGCTGGGCGGCGAGGACTGCCGTCGGTGCACCAGGCGCAAGGTCGCCAGCGATCAGTTCGCCTGTCGCCACGTCAGCCCAGGCCGACGGCGCGACCGGACGGTGCGGTGCGCCGATGGGGACAAGACGCGCCTGCAGCAGCTGACCGGCGGCGACGCCGTTGGTGACGATGGCCAGACCGGCGCCCGGTTCGTCGATCCGCGTCGGCGCGATCTCGGTCGTATTGTTGACCCGGACCTCGGCGCGGAGGCCGCCAATCGCGGCATCAAGAGGAACGTCCCACCGGAACCTGATCGCCGGAACGGCCGAATGTTCGCCCGGCAGCATGATGCCCTCGACGATCACGCCCGTCAGCGCCAGCGCGTCGATCACTTGCGGCGACGGCGGAACCTGAGCCTGGCCAGGATCGGGGTCTTCCTGGCCGTAGACGGAGGAGGCGATCTCCTCCAGGGCAAGGTGCTGCCGCCACATCTCATCGAGCGACCAGCTGACGATCCGATATCGCACCGTGCCGCCGTTGAAGCGGCGATTGCTCTGGCGGGCGATCCAGTCGCCCTCTTCCAACTCGGCATACTGCGGCGGCAGGACCAGGCTGGCGCGCTTCTCCAACCGGGCTTTGCGCTGCGCGATCAGCGCGCAGGCATCCGCCTGCTCGGCGACGGTGACCATGGGCAGGGCCAGCGTCAGCTCGCGGGGACCGCCGTCGGTCGCGATGTCGGTGAGCGAGCGGCGGACCGTGCCTGAGTGATCCTTCCAGTTTTGGGCGGGCTCGACGTAGCGAGGCACGACGGTGTTGATCCGACCGCCGTCCGTGTCGGGCAGAAAGGGCGAGTAGGTCTCAGGCTCTCCATCGACGGGGTCACCGTCGCGGATCGTGACCACGACCGCCTTGGCCTGGCCCGGTTCGATTTCTACGCCGCCTTCGCGCTGGACGACGATGCCGGCGCAGGCCGAGGCGAACAGACCTTCGACCTCGACGAAAGGCTGATTGGAATAGACGAGGCCATCGGCGGCGTAACGGATGCGGCCCAGCACCGGCTCGTCGCAGACGTTGGCGGCGGCGATGATCCGGTCGGGCGGCGCCTCGATGGCCGATAGCCCGCGCCCCACCAGCAGGTGCTGCGACTGGCCATGGCGACCCGTTGCGAAGATGCCGCGCCGGTAGTTGTAGGCGCCCACGACTGCGTTGCGCGAGAACTGGTGGGTGGACGGATCGGCCCAGACGTGAGGGTTCGGTCCGGTGTAGCCGAGCTGGGCATCCTTGCGCGGATCGTAGAGGCGCAGGCCCCGCATCACGAACTGGATCGTGGGGTGGCCCTGCGTCCAGATCTTGTCATCGAACTTCGTCGACACCCAGAAGTGCGCCACGCTCGCCAGCACGTCCTGCGCCGTCCAGTCGGCCGTGGCCGGCGCCATGGCTTCGGCCGAGGCTGCGAGGATGCGCGTCGGCGGGGCCGTGCCCTCTGCCGAAGCGTTGACGAAGTCGATGATCAGAGCGCCGCCGAAGCCCGGCTGGACGCCTGATCCTGTCCACGCATAGTAGACGCCATCGACATAGTAGCCGGCGACGCCATCGCAGAAATGGTCGGCGACGCCCACGCAGCGGGTCGCCCAGTCGGTCTTGTATTTGCCGCCGTGGTTGAAGCCGTCGATCAGCCAGCCGCCAGTGCAGACGATTCCGAAGAGCGCCTCGCGCGGACCCTCGCCCATCGACAGGGTCGTCACACTGGCCTGACGCTCGGCGATGGGCTGCTTGTTCAGCCCCAGCACCCGAGTGAGGGCGTTGACGGCCAGGGTCGCGGTCAGGGTGTTGATGAAGACGGCGGCGGCCGAGATCGCCTTGAAGACCGTGGCGCTGACGGTGATGGTGATCGGGTCGGCGCAGGACGGCGCGGCCGACGCCAGCAGAGCGGCCAGCGCGGCCAGAAGGACACTGATGCAACGCATGGTCAGACGGTCCAGGCTCGGATCGCCATGGCGCGCGGCAGGCGCGCATAGCCCTGAACCGGATCAAGCCCTACGATTTGATCCCCTTCGACCAGAACCAGCTGGTTCTCGGCCGTCATGCCGACGCAGCCGCGCGTCGCCTGGGTCACATCAATCGGTGTCATGACTTCAGACACGGCCGCCGCCATCCCGCCGTGGCGGGCGAGCACGCGCCGCGCGCCGCGCCGAGTGGTCCACTGGCTGCTGAACGCCTTCAAGGGGTTCACGCCGAAGGCGGCTTCGACACCTGCGCCGGCGAACCGGGCGCAGTCGTGGGTTCGGGGCTCAGGCCCGTAGCCAAAGGCCCAGTCCTCGCGCGCCTCTAGAAACTCGATCAGGCGATGCGGGGCATAGGTCATTGCTGCTGGCTCGCCACGATGTTGAGGACGCCGCCCAGGGAGAAGGACTGGGCGTTCAGCGCGGCGCCGGTCCGCTGCGGGGGCTTGCCGCCCCAGAGGATGGTCTTCTCGCCCGCATAGGCGATGCGCTTGAACCCGCCGTCGGTGCTCTTGATCAGGCGCTGGTCGGCGTCGCTGTGCATGCGTTCCGAACGGCGGCCTAGACCGCGGATCGAACCCTCGACGCCTATTGTGATAGTCGCCGTCCCTGCCGGCACATCCTCGGAGCTGGCGCTGTCGATCCGACCGCGGAGAAAGACGGAAGCCTGCAGCAGGCGAGCGCCCGTGCCATTGAAGATGAGCCGCCAGATAACGCATGGCTTGTTGCGCAGGGAGGCGATGTCCAGCTGCCCGGCGACGGTCAGGTCCACGCCGCTCAGCTCAAGCTGGGCCCCTGCCTCCGCGTCGCCGATTGATCCGCCAGAGATCGTGACCAGCGCTCTGTCACCGACGCCGGAATAGACATCTGACCCGATGACTAGGTTGCCATGGCCGCCCCACAGGAAGATCGGATCATCAACCCCGATCTGCACTGCGCCGGACACGATGTTGTCGCCGCTGGCCAGGGCGGCTTTGGCTTCTGCGCTGAAGGATTTCATGCCGTCTCCCGCGCGCGGTTAAATGCGGAGGTCTTGGACCGCGACGAAGGTGCCGCGTCCCTCATGCAGGGCGTCGATCTCACCGACTTTCGTCTCTTCGGTGCGCTGCTTCATGATGCACTTCGGATTGGCCAGGTCGGCGACGGCGCCGGCCGGGACCAGCGTCGGCAGAGGGATTTCGAATGCGATCGACAGCGAACCGCCGTTACTCCCCGTCACGTCCTCGATCGCGCGGCCCAGCGCGCGGCGCTGCTCGCCGCCCGTGACCCAGCGCCACATGATGTAGTCGCCGATACCCAGCTTGAAGCTAGCGGGCAGGCCGTTGAGGGTGACGGTGTCGCGGTCCGCATTGACCGTCCACGACGAAGCCGCGCCGGCGAAAGCCCCGCCGCCGGCCCGCGTCATGCCGGTGAACCCGCCGACGTAGGCTCTCGGATAGGGGCGGCTCAGGTCGCCGCAATAGAACGGCCGCTGCGCCCCACGCAGGCTGTCGATGAAGGCCCGCCAGATGGCGAACTCCTCTTCATCGGTATCGCCAAAGTTGACCGACGTGGCCCAGAGCGGCGCGCCGGCCGTGACCGAGGCGACCATGCCATCGACGTTCGGCGACTGATAATCGACGCGGCGCGGGTCAAACCCCTGAGTGATCACGCCGACGTTCGGCATCTCGCGTGGAAAGGAGATGGCCATCAGGGAACGATCCGACGCTGCTTGGCGTCCTGAACGGTGCGCACGACCATGTTCGGCATGTCCTTGCGAAGCTGCTCGATCTTGCGCTCAACCCGGCTGAGCGCCGCGCTGTCGGCGCCAGGCGCATGGATGGAGACGGGCATTGAAATCGACAGGGCGTCACCACCGACGCCGCTCCCCGATGCCGTTTCGCCCATCTGTTCGCGCAGCAGGCGCGCCGTCTCTACGGCGCCGACGACGTGACCTTGACCGCCCAGCATGAAAAGCTCTGGCCGGCCGTGCTCGACGGTCGAGTAGAACTCGCCCTTCTCGGTCTTGCCCCCGGCGGCACGGCCGCCGCCGAACATCGACGACACGAAGTTGACGGCCGTGCTGACCCATCCGCCACCCCCGCCACTCGCGGAACCGGCCTTCGAGAACATATTGAACAGCTGGTCGAGGGCGCCATCGAGCAGCCGTTGCTTTAGCTGATCGCCGATGTACTCGCCGATGCGTCCGTCCTGGATCGCCTGCACGACTTCATTGCCGTAGGACTTGAACTGGGCCCGGAGCCGTTCGGTCTCCTGATGGTCGAACAGTTCGACCTGCCGAGAGGCGCCACGGTTCCAGGTCGCCATGCGGCGCGCCCGCTCCTCGTCATCCGCAATCTCAGGGTCGTTCTGAAGTTCCGCCGCCTTTCGCTTGCGGGCGATTTCGATGGTGGCCAGGAGGATCTCGCGTTCGATCCGGTAGCGTTCGCCCTGCGTCTTCGCCATCTTGGCGTCGATATCCAGCAGGTCGTTCGCGGCCTTTGCTGCTTCTTCGTCGTCCTTGAGGCGCCGCTCGGCCAGCTCGCGCTTTTCCCGGTCGGTGACCAGAGATTGCTCGACCGAGTTTAGCTCTTCGGCCTTGGCGCGCATCAGATCGGCCTCGGCCTTTGTGAGGCCGCGAAGCCCTTTCGAGCGGATGTATTCTTCCTCGGCCGAGGCGATCTCCCTCAACCGGGTCTCGCGCTCACGCTCCAGCGCGGTGATCGCGTTGCCGGCACGGGCGCCGATGGTCTGCATGTGACCGCCGCGGTTCCACGCGGTGTCCAGTTCCCGCTCCGCACGGTCCTGCATCTGCCGTGCGCGCTCGTCGCGCTGACGGCGTTGCTCCGCTTCTCGCTCAGCCTGACGCGCTGCATTGCCGCCGCCGCCACCGGTCGAATGGCCCCTGGGGTCGAAGCCGCCAGACGCAGCGCCAGTCGCGAAGTCGGCCGCGCCTGCCATTTGATCGCCGAACGAAGCATCCAGTTGGCGGCGCCGGTCTGCGCCAAGGCCCATCCACTTCAGCCAGCCGGGCATCGTGTAGAGCCCTGCGTCCCGCGCGGCGTTACCTTCTGCCGCGGTGCGTCCCCGGACCTTGTCGCTGACAACGTCCGAAAGCGCGCGGCCAGGAAGATCAACGCTGATCTTGACGCTATTCAGTTTGCCCAACCAGCCGATCAAATCGGCGACGACGGTAATCAGGCTGGCGAAGTCGTCGGCCAGACCCGAGACAGCGACGCGCAGTTCCATGTTGATGCGCTGCTGCGCCCGCTCCAGCACGCGGTCGGCTTCGTCCAGCCCTTCGCGGACATCGTCCTTCATGACGAGGCCCAGGTCGCGGGCATCCGCCGACAGGCGGCGGATTTCGTCGGAGCCGAGACGAAGGATGGGCAGGGAGTCCTCGACGCCCAGGCCGCGCGCCAGGCGCACCTGCACAGCTCGGTCTTTGACCTGGCCGAGGGTGTCGGCGAGGATCATCATCATGTCGCCGGCGTCGTTGACGTTCGACAGCTGGTCTTTCGTGATGCCCAACTCTTCGAAGATCGGCTTGAGCTTGGCGTCGCCGATCCCCGCCTTGAACGCGCCCACCTGGCCGTTCAGTTTTTCGAGGTTGGACTGGAAGGTCTCGACCGAGACGCCAGCCTCGTCGGCGACATACCGCCACTCCTGCAGCGCCTCAGCGCCGACGCCTATCCTGTCCGAGGCGTCGGTCAGGTCGGCCGCGAACTGCATGCCCTCGCGCACCCGCATCAGGGCGAGGGCCAGCGCGCCCAGCGCCACCGCGACCGCCATACCTGTCGCGCCGAACGCGGAAAGGGCTGTCCCTGCCGATCCCGCCCGGCCGGCCAGACCTTCAATGGCGCCGCGCGCTTCGCCGGAAGCGGCTGACAACCCCTTGATGGCCGGGTTCGCCGCCTTCTCGCCGAGGGCGATCTCGGCCCACATCTTCTTTCCGCTATCGCCGATCTGGCCGAACGTCCGACGAACGACCTCATCCCCAGCGACGAACAGCCGAATACCTACGCCGCCTCGGCCTGCTGTCGCGTCGGTCATGGTCTACTCCTCGGAGACGGGCGTCTCCGGCTTCTTGGGCTGACGCTTCTTCTCAACGGCGGCGATGGCGCTGAGGGCGGCGGGCTCGAAAGCGTCAAGCAGCGTCTCGATGATCCAACCGGGCAGATGCTCTAGCCGGGCACGGATCGCGGCGCGGTCGAGGCGACGCGGGGTCATGCCGCCGCCAGTCCATGCGCCGGCGCGCTGGACGGCATCCCAGACCGCAGCGGCTTCAACGGTTTGTGGGGCATGTTCAAAACGAGGGCAGCGGCGGCCCTCAACGGCGACGCCCTGGCTACAAGGCGAACTGATCTTCTGGCAGTTGAAGCAGTGGTCGGGGCCTATGCCGTCCGCTCGGGCTCCGAAGAGCCAGGCGGCCAGGCCCCTTAGGCCTCCCCCTCGACGATCAACAGCCGCGCCGCCTCCGTCACGACCGTCATGATCTGATTGCTCAGAGCCTCGTCCAGCAGCAGGACTTCCAGCACCTCGCGGTCGATCGGGGCCGGCGTGTCTTTCGCCAGTTCGATGCCTGTCCACTCGACAACGCCGATGAGGGCGCACTCGACGGCGGCGAGCCACATGCCGATCCCGATCAGGAAGGAGGCGTATCCGACCGGATCCTTGTCCTTCATGCGTTTCCATCCGCGCACGCCGCCTTCCGGCAGCAGCTCATGCTTGGATAGGAGGTTGATCAGTTCAGCGTCGTTGCGCAGGATCGCTTGCGCCGCCGCCTGGGCGCTCTCCCACTCTGTCGAGCGAAGACGGCGCGCGGTGATGGTGACGTCGTGATAGGGCGCGCGGAGCGTCTTCGTGACCGGCCCCGTCTTCAGCTCGACGCGGACGCTCATGTGTACGCGGCCACGTCATTGGTGATGACGATCTGCGCAGCGGCGGCTTCGGCCGACTGGTAGGGGGACCAGCTTATGCTGCGCTCGATCTGGCCAACGCCGTTGATCGGGAGGGGGCTGGGGGCCAGCAGCGCCTTGGGATGGCGCAGCTTGATCAGGTGACCAGCCTGTACACCCAGCATACGGAACACGGCGGCGAAGGTAGTCTCGCCTTCCTCCATGTCGTCGAACACCGCGCCGATCGCACGGAACGACGCAGAGCCAGAGTGCTGCGTCGCGTTCGGGCGAAGGCTGGACACCGTCGGCGTTTCGCTGAGGTAGATGCCCTCCTGCAGCTGACGGCTGAAGCTGAACGAACCGGACAGCATGTTGCCGGCGGCGACGTCATCGACCTCGAACAGCGCGCGCAGAATGGGCGCCTCAGCCGGGACGACGGTCGGCGTGCCCGCCGGGAAGTCCGTCAGCTTCTTCTTGCGCAGGCCCATCAAAGAGATGTTGAGGTTGAAGTCCTGGGTGTTCTCGCCCGTGAACTGCGTCGAGATCTGGCTGATGGTCAGCCCCTCATAGACGTAGACGAGGTTGGTCCCGACCTTCACGGCCAGATCGAAATAGACCTCCTCTTTCGAGCCGCTCTCAAAAGTGTGGTCGAACAGGGATCCGTTGGCCACGGGCGCCAGCGGCGCACCGATGCCCGCCCGCAGCAGCAGCGGGAGCTGACGCGTGTCCGCGTCCACCACCAGCTCGCCGCCCAACCGGCCGAAGCCGGGGCGCGGGCGGGTAGGATCGAGGACATTCTTGCGGATGGCTGGGTTGCCCAGGCGCTCCATCGCCCGCGATCGTAAGCGCGACGTCACCGCCACCCGCGCCCAGGGCGGCAAGGCCTCACGCGGCCGGATCATCGACCGCGCCCACCTCGCATGGATCCGGCGTCTGCCGTGTGTCGCCACCTACGTCGAAACCGGACGGCTCGCCTATGGCTGCCAGGCCGCGCACCTACGCCTGTCCTCGGCCGTCCACGGCAAGGCCCACCCAGGCGGACAGCGCAAGCCCGACGACAGATGGGTCACACCCCTCTCTGCCGAACAGCACCGCATCCAGGGGGACGTGAAGGGCGAAGGTCGCTTCTGGTCCGACCTGGGCATCGATCCCTTCGACCTGTGCCAGCGCCTCTACGCCGTCAGCGGTAACGACGAGGCTGGGCTTCAGGTCATCCTATCCATTCGAGAGGCAGCATAGCCATGACCACCGTGCAGCATTCCGGAAATTCCGGAGAACTCGGCCCCGCCACCGAGCGCCGCTTGATGGCGGCCTTCGCCGACACCTGCGTGCTGACCTGCGGCGCAGCGGCCCGCCTTATCGGCGTGGACCAGAAGAGCCTGCGCGCCATGACCGACGACGGCGTGATCCGCGCGGTGCGTCGTGGCGGCGGCCGTTGGCGCGCCTATACCGAGGGTGACATCCGGGACTACCTGACGCAGGGTGCCGCCCCGGCTCGGGAGTCGAAGCCCCGCGCCACAGGGAACAGCCAGCTGAAGGTGGTGCCGTTCACCCAGCGCAAGGTGACGGCGCGGCGCTAGGGATCGAGGCACATGACCGTCTATCTCCCCAAGACCAGCCGCTTCTGGGCTTACGATTTCCAATACAAGGGCCGCCGCTTCCACGGCTCGACGGGCGTCGAGGGCAAGCGCGCGGCCGAGGCTGTCGAACGCCGCATCCGCCTGCAGGCCGCGACAGGCGCACTCGACGATGGCGCCGACATGACGCTGGACCAGGCGGCCGGCCGATGGTGGACTGAGGTCGGTCAACACCGCGCAAGCGCCTACCAGCTGGAGCACCGCCTCGCGATCGCTGTGCGCCTCGTCGGGCCGAACACACCCATCCACAAGATCACGACCAAGGTCATAGCCCGCGCCATCGAGCGGCGGCGTGGCGAGACCACCGTCCGCAGGAAGGACAAGCCCGGCAGCCCGGCCAAGCGCTGGCCGCTGTCGAACGCCACCGTCAACGCAGACGTCATGCGGCCCCTGCGGCGGGTGCTGAACCGCGCCCGCGAGGTATGGGAGGTCCAGGGCCTGCCGGTCATCGACTATAAGGCCCTCGTGCTGAAGGAGAAGGAGACCGAGATCCGGCTCTACAGCGCCGACCAGCAGAAGGCCTGGTCCGATCAGTGCGACCCGACGGCGCGCTTCGTCCTGCGCCTGCTGCTGACCTACGGACTGCGCTACAGCGAGACCTTCCTCCCGCCCGAGGCCTTCATCCCCGACGCCCCAGGCGGGCCGGTGCTGGCGATCAACAAGCGCAAGCGCGGTGCCCTCTACCTCCCTCTTCGCGCCGACGACGCCCGCGAGATTGCGGCACGCGCCGGCCGAGCCAAGGCTGCCGGCCTCCCCTCGATACTCTTCGAGACGGCAGGCCGCGACGACGACGGCAGTGATCGGCTGGTCGAGGTGTCCAAGTCTGGCCTCGCCGTGCGCCTTCGCTCAGCGGCGAAGCGTGCAGGCCTGACCCAGCCCCGCATCATCCACGGCACGCGCCACCATGTCGGCACCACCACCCTCGCCGAGACCGGCGACTTGCGGCTGACGCAGAAGCTGCTCGGGCACGCCGACATCAAGTCGACATTGGTCTATTCCCACGCCCTGGACAGCGGCCTGCGCGCGCAACTGGAGTCCCGGAATAGTCCCGGAACACCTGACCCGGACGCCCAATTTTCCCCGACGAAACAACGCCGTAAACGCGCTGAGAAATAACCTCCGAAGGCAGGGGTCACAGGTTCGAATCCTGTCGGGTGCGCCATTCTCTCCCGCCGTTCGAGATTAGTCGGCTAACCGCCGCAGCACGGCTTAGAAAGTGACATCAGGCGCGTCCGGGGACGGCCTGGCGCATGCCTGCAGGACTAAATCCAGGCGGTTTAACCTTCGATTGTCATGTCCCCGCTAAGCTTTGTCCGTCACCCCTCAGAATGAGATGGTTCGTGCAGACATTAGCGCATCACCCTGCGGTCGCCGCAGCCCATGTCATATCTGGTTCCGCAGGCATCAGCGCGCAGCTGGAATCCGCGCGCGCCCTGATCGAAAGCCGATTTTCCGACGCTGGCGGACGCCTGGCAGGGTCGCTCGACATGGTGGGACGCCTGATCGAGTCGCTGGACCGGCTGGGCGTGACGCTGAACATCACCACGGTGGCGCAGACCACGCAGGAGCTGCTGTCGACCGCCGACGGGTTGAACGCCCTGACGCCGACGTTCTTCACCACGAGGGCGGCGTCTATCAGCAGTCGCTTCGTCATCGTCGGTCCCCACCCCCATGGCGCAGGCCATGTCACTGAGCCACATGGTTGACGACAACGGTTAAGCTCCGCTCAAGGGTCGTCTACGGGATTGTACTTAAGCTAGACCATAAGCAACGCCCGGCTGTCGGATTCACTTCGACTTCATCACCTGCCTCTAAACCGTGAAGCTCAGCAGAACGGCTGAAAAGGAGGCCTGGATTGATCGACCTCGGTGCAAACATGGATTCGTCTTGCGACGGCGACGTTTTTCATGCCCAGATCGTGGACGCCTCGCCCGCCTACATCTGGTTGTTGAACCCGCAGGGGCGGATCGTTCACGTCAACGTCGCGGCACGACGCTTTCAGCCCGATCACCCCATCCCCCACACGATGGCCTGGAGTGACGCCTGGCCTGCAGATTGTCGCTTTTCGATCGATCGCGGGATCAAGGAAGCCCAGGCCGGCCGGCCCTTCGCATTTCGCACCCGCTTTCCCTCCGCAGACTCCGCCGGCGTCTATCTGGACACGACAATCAGCGCGGTGCGCGACGAAGTCGGACGGATCGTGCGCTTCCTGGTCAAGGCGGAAGACGTCACGGCCGAAACGGAATCCGCCGCCTTCCTGAACACCGTCATCGACGTTCTGCCGCTGGCCCTGACCGTCAAGGACGCGCGGACGGGGCGTTACATCCTGGCCAATCGCGCCGCCGAGAAACTGTTCGGCAAGTTCGAAGGACTGACGGGGCTGAGGGCTGCCGACGTTCTGCCCGCCGCCTTTGCCGAATGGGCCGCCGACGCCGCGCCGGGCATGGGGTCACAGTCTGCGGTGCACGAGGACCACGCACCCAGCGGGGTGCGCTACCTGTCCTCGACCAAGGTCGCGACCTATGACGACGAGGGGGTGCGTCACCTGATCGGCCTGACGCAGGACATCACGCAAAAGCAACGCGACGCCGATGCTCTGCATCACGCGCTGGAGAAGGCCGAGCAGGCCGGCCAGGCCCGCAGCGCCTTCGTCAGCAACATCAGTCACGAAATCCGTACGCCCCTGAACGGGGTCATGGCCGGTGTCGACCTGCTGGCTGGCCGCGCCGAAGCGCCGGGTCTGGCCGAAGTGACGGCCATGATCCGCGCCTCGGCAAACGCCCTGCAGGAACGGTTTCAGCAGTTGCTGGCCATTGCGCGCCTGGACGGCGCCGAGGCGGCGCAACGTATGGAGACCTTCGATCTCGTCGCCTTGGTCGAACGCATCGTCGCGCCACATCGGCGATCCGCGGAGGCGAAGCGTCTGCCCCTTACGATCGAGGTCTCACCTTCGCTGCAGACCGCGTTCGTCGGTGATCCCGACGGGATCGAGCGTGTCCTGACGCCACTGTTGAGCAATGCGGTCAAATTCACGGATTCTGGAGAAGTCCGCCTTGTCGTCGATCCGCACACGGACGGTATGGTGCGTTTCGCCTGCATCGACACCGGCGTCGGCTTCGATCCGGCGGCGAAGGACGCCCTGTTCGCCGCCTTCCGTCAGCAGGACGACACCTTGACCCGCAAGTTCGGCGGCATGGGCCTGGGTTTGGCCTTGGCGCGAGAAAACGCCCGCATCCTGGGCGGAGCGGTCGATGCCGAAAAACGCGCCGAAGGGGGCTCCATATTCTGGCTGGATGCACCGCTGGCTACGGCCGCCGATCCTGCCGCGAACATTGAGGGGCGACTGCGGGTTCTGGTCGCCGACGATCACCCGACCAATCGGCGTATCGTCGAAATCATGCTGGAGGGGATGGCCGACGTCACCTTGGCGGAGGACGGCGTCGAGGCGCTGGAGGCGGCCGAGCGCGAGCCGTTCGACGTCATCCTGATGGACATCCAGATGCCCCGCATGGACGGCATCACCGCCGTTTCGCACATCCGCCAGGCCGAGCGCGCCCAGGGTCGGGCGCCGACGCCCGTCATCATGCTGACCGCCAACACTCAGCCTGAACATGTCGCGGGCGCACGCCAGGCCGGCGCAGACCGACACATGGGCAAACCCTTTACCTCAGCCTTGCTGCTTAGCGAGATTCAGGCGGTTCTGGCCTTGAGAGACGCCTTCGCCTGACGTTCGGGGAGAGAGCGCTCGCGACTTGGGCCCTGACCTGCACGGCGTCACCCATTCGTCACAGGTCGTCGCTGTCAAAGAGACGGAGACGACAACGGGTTGACCGCACGTGATGTTATCTCATAACGCATAAGCCGTCTCTTGCTGAAGGCTTCTCGCATGCGCTCCTCCCCCGTTTCGCGTTCTCTTCTCCTCGCAGCCGCCGGCTCCTCCATTCTTGCCGGGGGAGCGACGGCCCAGTCGATTAACGAGCCCGCAAAGCTCGACGACGTCATCGTGACCGCCGCCCCTTATGGCATCAGCCAGCGCGCCTCCGTCATCGCCACCGACGTTCTGGACGAGCAAACCTTGGCCACCGCGCCGGCGTCCTCGCTGGGTGACCTGCTCAACGGCCGTCCCGGCATCCGCTCCACCGACTTCGCCCCCGGCGCTAGCCGTCCCGTCATCCGAGGCCTCAGCGGACCCCGCGTGCAGGTGCTGACCAACGGCATCGGCCTGATCGACGCCAGCTCCGTCTCGCCCGACCACGCGGTCGCCACTGACCCGGCCGAAGCCAATCGCATCGAGATCATCCGCGGCCCCGCGACCCTGATCTATGGCGGATCGGCCATCGGCGGCGTGGTCAATGTTCTGGACAACCGCATCCCGACCGAAATCCCCGAGGGCGGCCTCTCAGGCGTCGTCTCGACCCAGGCCTCCAGTGTCGATGACGGCCGCGGCGGCTTCGCCCGCGTCACGGTCGGCGCCGGTCATTTCGCCTTCAACGTCGATGGCGTGAAGCGCAAGAGCGACGACTACGACATTCCGGCCCCGGCCATATCCGCTCGGAGCGCCGCCGCCGAAGGCATCGCGCGCGGCGACGGCGGCAGCCAGCCCAACAGTTATAGCGACCTGGAAGCCTGGGGCGTCGGCGGATCCTACATCGGCGACAAGGGCTTTGCCGGCGTCTCGTACAAGAACACCGACAGCGAATACGGCACGGTCGCCGAGGAATCCGTCTTCATCAAGCTGAACCAGGAACGCTGGGACGCGCGCGGCGAATACCGGTTCGACGCCGGCCCGTTCTCGGCCATTCGCGGCTCCTACGGCCATGCCCAATATACCCACACCGAGTTCGAGGACGTCGGCGAGCCCGGCACCATCTTCAACTCCGACGGCTGGGAAGGCCGCGCCGACCTGGTCCAGCGCGAGCGCAACGGCTGGAACGGCGCCGTCGGCGTTCAAACCCTGTCGCGCAACTTCGAAGCCATCGGCGAAGAAGCCTTCGTCCCGACCGTCGATATCAATGAACTGGGGATTTACACGGTGCAGCGTCTGGACCGGGGAAATCACGGTTTCGAAGGCGGCTTGCGCTATGACCGACGTGAACTGAGCGCCACGCCTATCGGCGGGACCAGCGAGGTAAACCGCGAGTTCGACAACCTGTCCGCCTCGATCGCCGCCTTCATCCGCCCGGCCCCGGGGCTCTTCCTGGGGCTCAGCCTGGCGCACAATGAACGCGCGCCCAGCGAGGTCGAACTCTACGCCGACGGCGTCCACATCGCCACCGCCGCCTATGAGAAAGGCGACCTGACGCTGGACACCGAAAAGGTCAACACGCTGGAGGCCACCGCCCACTACGACCGCGGTCGTTTCACCGGCGATCTGCACGTCTATCACTCCTGGTACGACGGCTTCATCGACGAGCGCGCGACAGGCGAGACCTTCCTGTTCGAGGAAGAGAACGAAGAGTTTCCCGTCTATCAGTTCACTCAGACCGACGCGAAATTCTATGGCTTCGAACTGGAGGGCGCCTACGCCCTGTGGCAGGAGGGTGATCGCAAACTGTCGCTGGAAGGGTCGGCCGACTACGTCCACGCCCAGACCGATTTCGGTCCCGCCGCACGGATTCCGCCCTACTCCCTGACCGGCCGCCTGGCATGGACCTCCACCATGTTCGACGTCAGCGGCGAGGTTCGCCATGTCGGCGAACAGGACCGTGTGGCCAACGAATTCGAGCTTCCGACCGACGACTACACCCTGGTCAACGCCTCGGTGGCGGTGCGCCCGTTCGCCCAGCGCAACGTGACCCTGTTCGCCGAGGCGCGGAACCTGACCGACGAGGAAGCGCGCGAGCACGTGTCCTTCCTCAAGGACATCGCCCCCCTGCCGGGCCGCAACCTGCGTGTGGGCGTCGCCTACCGCTTCTGATCCTGAGGCATAGAGGTGGATGAAGGGGCGGCGTCGATGACGCCGCCCCTTTTTGCTTCCCACGATATCAGCCGACCTACCGGCGCCTTCGGCTCTCCCAACCTCAGATCCTGATCGAACGTCTTGGTCTCCAAGGCGTTGAGCCTCCCATGACCGACAAAGAGCCCCGCAAGACCCCCATCGGATACGAAGACCGCCCGGACAGGTCGACGCGGGGCGCGTTCCGCATCACCGCCCTCGCCATCGGCATTGCAGCTGTTGTCTGCCTTGCCCTGATTGCGGTGGTCGTGACCCGCAGCGGCGGCATTTAGTCGTCGGTCGGTCTCCACGCGACCCAAACGCCGATCCCCCTTGTCGCGTTCGGGTTTCAGATGCGCCTGGGTCAGGCTCAGATCCCGGCCTCTGGAAACCGTGTGGCGAGCGCATCCGGCAGGGCGTCGAGATCGGGGATGGTGATTAGCGCGTCGTGGCTGGGCAGGGCCTGAGTGTCCTTATGGGCGCCGGTCAGGACCCGCACGGTCAGCACCCCGAGCGGATTGAGATTGACGAAGTCCTTGGCCGGATTGTCTCCGACATAGACCATGTCAGGCCACGCGCAGCCGGTCTCGGCCCTGATGCGCTCGAAACAGTGTGTCGAGGGCTTGGCGGCGGCGACGCCGAAACGATGGGTGATGAATATCCGCTGGAAGTCGGGCCAGAGGGCGAGCGCATCCACCTTGTTGCGCTGGACGATCTTGTGGCCATCGGTGACGAGATAAAGGGGGCCCCGCGCGCCATATCTGTCGACCATGCGCCGCCCGGCCGGAAACAGCGCGATGTCGGGGCTGTGATTTCGGTAGGCCCTGACGCAGTCGCGCACGCGACCGCGCGACCAGGCGTCATGACCTTGGAGCCATTGATCGAAGACCTTGCCGCGCCCCTCTCGCGCCAGGATGTCGCGCAGCCTGTCCAGGGATTCGACGGCGTCCCACCCCCAGTTGACCTCGCCGTGACGGGCGACGGCCTTCAGGCCGCCATCGACGAACCGGCTCTCGTCATACAGGGTGTCGTCGAGGTCAAAGATCAGGATCACGGATCACGATATCCTCTGCGACGCGGACCTGCCGGATTTCTCCCTGCCGCCGATCGAAAGCGGGCGGCGGCGCGCCGGGCCGCGCGCGTTCAAACAGCGACCAGTAAAGCATGTCCAGACCCACCGAGAGGGAGGCCGTGGAGGCCCCGCCGAACCGGACGTTCACCTCTATGACGGCAATGCCCGCCTCCGTGACGATCGCCTGCATGACCACCGGACCCGACAGATCGAGCCGCCCGAGGAAATCGGCCGCCTGCGCCTCCAGCCGGGCGTTGCGGAAGGTGGTCGTTGTCTGACTTTCTCCGTTCACGACACGGTCGCGCCGGCGCAGGACCAGCCCATGCACCGCGCCGGCCGACGTCAGCCAGGCGTCTATGCTGATTTCGGCGCCTGTAACGAGCGGCTGGAACAGCGGATCGGCGAGACCGGTCGCGTGTCGCCGTGCATCGGCGGGCGACAGGCCGATGCCGATGGACCGGGAGCCGGCGCCGAACCGCTCCTTCACCACGAGGGAGGCATTGGGGAAGGTCTCCGGCTCTCGCGCCGCAGGGATGACCGGCAACCCTGCGGCCTCGCCCCATTCCGCGAAAGCGAGCTTGTCCAGGCAGAGCGCGACGCTGTCGGGACGCGAGACGATCACGGAAACCCCGGCGGCTTCCAGCACTGGTCTGGCCCTCGCCCAGAAGGCGAGCTCCCCGTCGCGGGTGGGCAGGATGGTGCGGACATCGCGCCGCGCGCACTCCGAAACGATGGTTTCGACGTCCAGCGCCTCCAGTTGCGGCATCCGCCAGAAGCTGTCGGCCAGGTAGCGGCTGGCGGCGTCGGGGTCGCTGTCGCCCGCGACGATGGTCGCGTCGGAATCGATGCGCCGGGCCGCGTCGCGCAGGGCGCGCAGCAGCGGGATCTTGCTCCCTGCGCTCGTCATGAGGACGGATCCCAAGGCACCGGTCATCCGGGGCGACCAACGTCGGATGCGAGACAGCCGTGGACCACCGCATCCATCGCCCGTCCGCCCACCCGGACATGCTGGCGCAACAGACCTTCGCGCTGGAAGCCCGCCTCATCGAGAATGCGCAGGTGCAGCGTCCGCATCGCATAGGTCTCGGTCGTCAATCGCGACAGGCCCAGGTCGTCGAAGGCCAGCCCCTGCATCTGCCGAAGCCAGGTCGCGAACATGGTCGAGACCACCACGTCGTCTTGCGCGATCTCCGTTGCGAGCAGGAAGGACACCTCCGCCCGCCCATAGTCCCAGGCGATATGAACAAGCCCGCCGTAGCCGATCATCCGGCCGTTCTCGAACAGTCCAAGCAGAATGTTGGCGGGGCGATCCAAACCCTTGTCCGGCCAGACCACGCGCTCGAAATAGGCGACCTGTTCTTCGGCGGTGATTGGGCGCGACTGGCGCAGCACGTCGATCTGCGCGTTTCGCCAACACCGGATGGGCTCGATATGTTCGGGTTCCACCGCACGGACGACGACCGCTCCTTCGCTCAGGACCGGCCGGTTCGACATGACGCGATAGGGACCGGCCCCTTGGGTCATTCCACGACCATCCAGGACGCGAGCGGGTTGGACGGATCGCGTCGGATCGCATAGCGCGACAGATTCAGAACCTCCTTCACCGCCAGCGTCTCGCCGGGGAATTCGGGCATGTTCAGCTCGTCGAAGGCGAGCACGCTGCCCTTGGTCAGGTGCGGCAGGATGGCCTTCAGGCAATCACGCGTCGGCGTGTAGAGGTCGAAGTCGAAATAGGCCAAGGCGATGATCGTCTCGGGGTGTTTTTCCAGATAGGCCGGCAGGGTCGCGGAAGCGTCCCCGGCGACGAGCTCGTGCTTGACCTTGTGGGGGATCGGGGCGTTGAGCGTGTGGAAGGCGAGGATGTCTTCCAACTCCTGCATCCAGTTTTCCGCGACGCCGTAATCGCCCGCCTTCGCCCCCTCGCCGTCCTGAGGCGCGACGGAGGGAAAGCCATCGAAGGTGTCGAAGCCGATGATCTTGCGATTGTAATTATAAGGCTCGTGGATGCCGCGCAGATTGGACATCAGGGCCATGTTCTGCCCCCACCGCACGCCGAACTCCATGATCACCCCATGCACGGGCAGGATGCTGGCGTAGAGCTGCTGCATGAAGTTGATCCGCGAGAGGGTCTGACGAGTCAGGTAGAGCCCCATATTGTCGAGCAGCTCCCGGTCCGGCACGCGCGACGCCCTCAGCCGCTCCACCATCGCCTGTTTGCGTTCGGTTTCGCCCTGCGTCGATCCGACAAGGGTCCGAATGGCGCGCTCGTCCGTCATGCCTTGTCTCGCTGTTTGGTCGCCGGTGCAGGAATCACGTGATCGGCCATGTCTAAACTCACGCTTGGAACTCGCCGTCGATCATCGAGGCATCCAAGGCTTCCCCGAACGTAATGTCCCGCGCAGCGACACGGCCGAGCACCGATTCGAGATGTTTGGGCTTCATGCCGAGGCCGGGTCGGATCGAACGAACGTTCCGGGGCGTGAAGGCCTCGCCCTGCGCGATCGGGGCCACGACATAGAGGGATCGCCGGTTCTTGAGGACGGTCGCTTCCGACGCCGTGGGCGCAAAGGCGGGCGCCCCGACGGTCTGGCGCGCGATCCTTGAGTTCCGCACCAGTTCGGTCAGTTCCGCAGGCTCCAGGGAGAAGACGCTGTCGACGCCGCCCTCCGCGCGATCAAGCGTGAAATGCTTCTCGATCACGTCGGCGCCCAGGGCGATGGCGATGCCGGGCACGACCGTGCCCAATGTGTGGTCGGACAAGCCGGCGATCACGTCAAAGCGCCGGGCGATCTCGGCTATGGTGGCGAGATTGGCTTCCTCGGGTGGAGCCGGATAGGCGGCCGTGCAATGCAGGACGACGATCTCGGTCGCGCCGGCGCCGCGCGCCGCCTCGACAGCCTCGGCGATCTCCTCCAGCGTCGCCATGCCGGTCGACATCAGGATCGGCTTTCCGGTCCGCGCGACACACCGGATCAAGGCCAGGTCGATCAGCTCCGGCGACGCGATTTTGTAGGCCGGCGCGTTCAGGCCTTCCAGAAGGTCCACCGCGGTCGCGTCGAAGGGTGAAGAGAAAACCGTGATCCCGATTTTGCGCCCATATTCGAAGATGGGCCCGTGCCAGTCCCAAGGCGTGTGAGCCTCTTCATACAGCTCGAACAACCGCCGGCCGTCCCACAGTCCGCCGTCCACGACGAAGCCGGGGCCGGAATGGTCGATCGTGATGGTGTCCGCGCGATAGGTCTGGATCTTCACCGCATCGGCGCCCGCCGCCTTGGCCGCGTCGAGAATGCGAAAGGCCCGGTCGATGTCGCCATTATGGTTCCCCGACATTTCGGCGACGATGTAGGGGGGATGGTCCGGCCCGATGCGGCGCCCCGCAATAGATATTGTTTGGGCGCTGATCATCTTTGGGAATCTCCTCCGCCATGACACTCGAACAACTCGTCTTCGGGCCGCATGATCACCCAATTCGCCCGTTCTGTAAGCAGGCTTTCAGCGAGTGCCTGTGCGCGTGAACGCCGTCCGATCAACGGGCGGCTTGCGCCTACACGAGCGCTGCCGTGGTGGTTTCATGTCGCTCGCGTCAAATATCGTCTCTGCCGGAGATTGTGAAAGCCTGCGTTAACCCTGTTCGGCGAAGGTGCGGCAAGGGAGAAGGCGTTTGGTGATTCCTGTCAAAGATTCCACGGCACGGCCGCGACTGGCTCTCGGTGGGCTCGACGGCTCGGCTTCGTCCGACCCGCTCGCTCGCCTCGCAAGAACCATCGAAAAGGACGGGCGCGGTGTCGCAAAAAAACAGTCGCCAAAGCTTCAGGCCAAGCAGCGCAAGGCGCTGAACCAGTTGCAAACAGGTCTGCAGGCCTTGACGCAAAGGGACTACGTCACCGCATCAACGAATATTCGGCAAGCTCTCAAAGTTAATGAAGACAACCCTTTGGCTTGGCGCATGTTGGCCTTTGCACTCGAAAAGCAGGGCGACTTCACCAACGCTTTCTCGGCCTATGGATCCGCCGCCCGGTTGGCGCCTGATAACGTCGATCTGGTGCGCGACGTCGGCCGGCTTGCCTATCGTCTGGGCAAACTTGAGCTCGCCGAAAGGCTCTTCGAACGCTTCCTGATCAGCGCCCCAGGCGATGAAGAAGCGACCGCCAGCCTGGCCTGCGTCTTTCGTGATCAGAACCGATACGACGACGCGATAACGCTGCTGCGCGACGTCATCAACATCTACCCCGAACGCCCGATCCTCTGGAACACCTTGGGTACGGTGTTGAGCGACAGCGGCGACCTGGCCGGCGCAATGGTGTTCTACGACGAGGCGCTTCGGCTGGATCCCGGCTTCCACAAGGCCCGGCATAACCAGGCCTACTGCCTGACCGCTCTCGGCGAGCCCGAAAAGGCGCTGCAGGAGATGGAAATCGCCTTGGAAGGCCTGACCGACCCCCACGAGATTTCGATCATCCGCTTGGCGAAGGCCTTCACCCAAATGATCGTCGGCGACCTGGTCGGCGGGTTCGAGGGGTACGAAGCCCGGTTCGAAGCGAGCGCGGACGGGGCTGTCCGCTTCACCGAATTCGGCAAGCGGTGGACGCTTGACGATGACCTGCGTGGCAAGAGCCTGCTGATCTACGGCGAACAGGGCCTCGGCGATGAGGTTCTTTTCGCCAATGTCGTCAACGACACGCTGGAAGCCATCGGCCCCGACGGCCGTCTTTTCATCGCCGTGGAGCGAAGGCTGGTGACGCTGTTCCAGCGCAGCTTTCCGCGCGCGGTCGTGCTCCCGCATAGAAGTGTCCGCCGATACGACACCCTCTTCCGCACCGTCGATCTGGGCGCCCCGCGTCCGGCGATCGACTTCTGGACACCCTTGGCCAGCCTCTTCCGACGCTTCCGAACCGCCCTCGCCTCATTCCCCGGCGACGCGGGCTTTCTTGTTCCCGATCCGCAACGCGTAGCGCACTGGCGTCGGGTATTGGATGAAAGCGGACCCGGCCCCCATGTGGGCGTGCTGTGGAAGAGCATGAATATGGGCGGGGCGCGCCAACGCCACTATTCGCCGTTCGCGCTGTGGGGCCCTATTCTGGAAATGCCCGGCATCCGGTTCGTTAACCTCCAGTATGCCGATGCCGAAGAAGACCTGGCGGCGGCCAAGGCGCGCGGGATCGACATCTGGACGCCGCCCGGCATCGATCTGAAGATGGACCTTGATGACCTGGCCGCGCTCTGCGCCGCGCTCGACGTGGTCATGGGGCCGTCCACGGCGACAACCAATATCGCGGCTGCAGTAGGCGCACGGGTGTTTCTCAGCGCCGGTCCAGGTTGCTGGACGGGGTTCGGTTCGGATCAGGCGCCCTGCTACCCTTCTGCTCGCGTCTTCCACGCCGGACAGTTCGGTCAGTGGGAATCGGTCATGCAGCAGATGGCCGAGGCCCTGAGCGAGGAGCTTCTGTCGGATCGGACGCGCGGATCGCAATCCGATGCGGCTTGACGTCATCCGGACGCCGGCTGCGCGGGAACGCTGAACATGGGGCCCAAAGGCTTCATCCCCTACGGTCGCCAGTGGATCGACGCGGACGATGAGCGCGCCGTCCTGTCCGCGCTCCGATCCGACTTCCTGACCCAGGGCCCGGCGACGCCTCAGTTCGAGGCCGAACTTGCCGCCTACGTCGGCGCCCGGTTCGCTGTGGCGATGAGCAACGCCACCGCAGGCCTTCATCTGACCTTGGCGGCGCTGGATCTCGGTCCCGGCGAGGGGATCACGACCCCGATCACCTTCGTGGCGACGGCCAACGCCATGGCCTACGTCGGATTGACGCCGGTGTTCGCAGATATCGACGCGGAGACCTTGAACCTGTCGCCTGCAGCCACGCGCGCCGCAGTGACGGATCGAACCCGCGTCATCGCCCCAGTCCATTTCGCCGGCCGCCCGGCCGACATGGCCGCCTTTCGCCAGATCGCCGAGGAGACCGGGCTCCGAATCGTCGAAGACGCGGCCCATGCGATCGGCTCCGAACATGGAAACGGCAAGGTCGGCGACTGCCGCCACTCGGACGCAACCGTCTTCTCGTTTCATCCCGTCAAGACGATGACGACGGGGGAAGGCGGCGCGGTGACGACCAACGATCCTGAGCTGTACGAGCGCCTCATCCTGCTCCGCTCCCACGGCATAACCCGCGACCCCGCCCGCTTGTCCGAACGGCCCGGCGCCTGGTGGTACGAGCAACAGTCGCTGGGCTTCAACTATCGCATGACCGAAATCCAGGCGGCCCTGGGTTCGAGCCAGTTGAGGAAGCTGGATCGCTTCATCGATCGTCGGCTGGCCATCGTCGACCGGTATCAGGCCGCATTTTCGGAGCTTGACTGGCTTCGGTTGCCGCAGCCGCGCGGCGCGGACCGCATCGGCTACCACCTGTTCGTCGTCCAGATCGATTTCGAGCGCATAGGTCGGTCCCGCGCCGAGGTGATGGCCGCCCTCGCCGCCTTGGGCGTCGGCTCGCAGGTGCACTACATCCCCGTGCCGCGCCAGCCCTGGTATCGCCAGACCTATGGTGAGCCGGGCCCCTTCCCCGCCGCCGATCGCTACTATGACAGGGCGCTCAGCCTTCCGCTTTTCCCCGCCATGACGGACGAGGAGGTGGAGCGGGTGATTTCGGCCGTCAAAGGCCTGGTGTCCGGGGATATGGCGTGAAGGCCCTGGCCGTCATTCCTGCGCGCGGCGGCTCCAAACGGCTGCCTGGCAAGAACATCCGCGACTTCGCCGGCAAGCCGATGCTGGCCTGGTCGGTCGAGGCCGCGCTCGAAAGCGGCCTGTTCGACACGGTGATGGTGTCGACCGACAGCGAGGAAATCGCCGAGGTCGCCCGCGCGGCCGGTGCGAGCGTGCCGTTCCTGCGCAGCGCCAGAACCGCCGACGACCATGCGATCATCATCGACGTGATGGCCGAAGTGGTCGAACGCTATGAGGCGGACGGCCAGCGGTTCGATCGCCTCTGCTGTATCCTGGCGACGGCGCCGCTATTGCGGGCCACAACGTTGAAGCGCGGCGCCGATCTCATGGACGCCGAGGAATTCGATACGGTCTTTCCCGTCGTCGCCTTCGGCTACCCGATCCAGCGCGCCCTGCGTCGAGATCCTATGGGCCGGACGGAGATGCGACAACCCGAACACTACGCCAGCCGTTCTCAGGACCTGGAGCCCGCTTTCCATGATGCCGCTCAGTTCTACTGGATGACGCGTGAGGTCTGCGTGACCAAACAGTCCGTCTTCGCGGGTCGGGCAGGCAGTTTCGTCATCGACGAAATGGAGGCCCAGGACATCGACACGGCGACGGACTGGCGATTGGCCGAGTTGAAGATGCAGGCCGCCGAGTTGCCTCAGTAGGCCGCTTGGGCGTTGAACCCACGTGTTTCCTCGACGGTCAGGAAATGGGGATTGGTTGCGGAGTCGTACTGGAACCCCGGAGTGACCCGCTCGCCGACCTCCCCCAGCCTGTTGTGACCGAAGTCCGCATCGCCGTTGTGGAAGCGGATCGTGGGCGCAATCACATAGTGGTCTTCGAAGACGTAGGTCAGGTGGGAATCGTCGGTCGGGCACATGACCTCATGCAGCTTCTCGCCCGCGCGCACGCCGACGACATGCGTGGGCATGCCCGGAGCCAGAGCTTCGGCCAGATCAAGGATTCTTACCGAGGGAATCTTGGGAATGAAGATCTCGCCGCCGTGCATTCGTTGGAAGTTGGTCAAGACGAACTCGACGCCCTGACGCAGCGAGATCCAGAAGCGGGTCATGCGCGGGTCGGTGATCGGCAGAGACTCCACGCCCTCTGCGATCAGTTTTTCGAACAGCGGCAGGACCGAGCCGCGCGACCCCACGACGTTGCCGTAGCGCACCACGGAAAAGCGGGTGCGGTGACTGCCCGCCATATTGTTGGCGGCGACGAACAGTTTGTCAGAAACGAGCTTGGTCGCCCCATAGAGGTTGATCGGGCTGGCCGCCTTGTCGGTCGACAGGGCGATCACACTCTCGACGTCATTGGCCAGAGCCGCCGCAATGACGTTCTCCGCGCCGCTGATATTGGTGCGAATGCACTCCGTCGGATTATACTCCGACGCCGGGACCTGCTTCATCGCCGCGGCATGGATGATGAAATCGACGCCCCGCGTGGCCTGGATCAGCCGCTCCTTGTCACGTACGTCGCCAAGGAAGAACCGCATGCGCGGATCGGAAAACTCGTGCTGCATCTCGAACTGCTTCAGCTCGTCGCGAGAATAGACGATCACCCGCTTGGGGTCGTAGCGTTCCAGGATGGTGCGGACATACATCCGCCCGAACGAGCCTGAGCCTCCTGTGATCAGCACTGACTTGTCGTCGAACATGGCGGTCTTGGATGCCTTATCTTAAATCAGTAGCGCGCGCGGATCTTCGCCGTGCCCGTGTGTTCGGCTGCACGATGAGGCATCCGATGTCTCCATCCGCACAGCCTTGCATCTCAACCTCAGCCGGGCAACTGGCTCAATGCCCCTAACTCTCCGGTTCGCGGCCCCGCTTGAGTTTTCACGCTGGAGCCCTTTGGGATTGGTTCGGAAATTTGGTCAAAGAAAAACCCGCTATCCAATAGGATAGCGGGTTAGAATCTTGGGTGCGGGAGTAGGATTTGAACCTACGACCTTCAGGTTATGAGCCTGACGAGCTACCGGGCTGCTCCATCCCGC
>NZ_JAFCTO010000003.1:0-541 GCF_049896065.1 Brevundimonas sp. PWP3-1b1
ATAGGCGTAAGAGGCGAACCAGGGGAACTGAAACATCTAAGTACCCTGAGGAAAAGAAATCAACCGAGATTCCCTTAGTAGTGGCGAGCGAACGGGGACTAGCCCTTAAGTGGCTTTGAGATTAGCGGAACGCTCTGGAAAGTGCGGCCATAGTGGGTGATAGCCCTGTACGCGAAAATCTCTTAGTCATGAAATCGAGTAGGACGGAGCACGAGAAACTTTGTCTGAATATGGGGGGACCATCCTCCAAGGCTAAATACTACTGACTGACCGATAGTGAACTAGTACCGTGAGGGAAAGGCGAAAAGAACCCCGGAGAGGGGAGTGAAATAGATCCTGAAACCGTATGCGTACAAGCAGTGGGAGCCCACTTTGTTGGGTGACTGCGTACCTTTTGTATAATGGGTCAGCGACTTATTTTCAGTGGCGAGCTTAACCGAATAGGGGAGGCGTAGCGAAAGCGAGTCTTAATAGGGCGTCTAGTCGCTGGGAATAGACCCGAAACCGGGCGATCTATCCATGGGCAGGTTGAAGGTTGGGT
>NZ_JAFCTO010000003.1:551-811 GCF_049896065.1 Brevundimonas sp. PWP3-1b1
GTGGATTGGAGTGAAAGGCTAATCAAGCTCGGAGATAGCTGGTTCTCCTCGAAAGCTATTTAGGTAGCGCCTCATGTATCACTGTAGGGGGTAGAGCACTGTTTCGGCTAGGGGGTCATCCCGACTTACCAAACCGATGCAAACTCCGAATACCTACAAGTGCCGAGCATGGGAGACACACGGCGGGTGCTAACGTCCGTCGTGAAAAGGGAAACAACCCAGACCGTCAGCTAAGGTCCCAAAGTTATGGTTAAGTGGGA
>NZ_JAFCTO010000003.1:821-1074 GCF_049896065.1 Brevundimonas sp. PWP3-1b1
AGGTTGGCTTAGAAGCAGCCACCCTTTAAAGAAAGCGTAATAGCTCACTAGTCGAGTCGGCCTGCGCGGAAGATGTAACGGGGCTCAAACCATACACCGAAGCTACGGGTATCACGTAAGTGATGCGGTAGAGGAGCGTTCTGTAAGCCTGTGAAGGTGAGTTGAGAAGCTTGCTGGAGGTATCAGAAGTGCGAATGCTGACATTTGTAAAGACAATGGGTGTGAATAACACCCACGCCGAATGACCAAGGTT
>NZ_JAFCTO010000004.1:0-1031 GCF_049896065.1 Brevundimonas sp. PWP3-1b1
TTTGCCGACTCCCCGAAGCTTTTCGCAGGCTACCACGTCTTTCATCGCCTCTGACTGCCAAGGCATCCACCGTATGCGCTTCTTCACTTGACCATATAACCCCAAGCAATCTGGTTATACTGTGAAGACAACATTCGCCGAAAATTCGATAATACTCAAAACTGAGTAACTCACAAATTTTACCTTAGCCTGATCCGTTACCAGTGAAAGTAACGTTCAGTCTATCTTTCTATCACATACCCAAATTTTTAAAGAACGATCTAATCAAAGACTAGAAATCAACATTCACCATCATTTTGATGGAATGCTCATTTCTAAGCTTTCAACTTCTAGAAGCAGTAGTGGTGGAGCCAAACGGGATCGAACCGTTGACCTCCTGCGTGCAAGGCAGGCGCTCTCCCAGCTGAGCTATGGCCCCGTATTTCTACAGGCGTTTCCCACACAAAATTGGTGGGTCTGGGCAGATTCGAACTGCCGACCTCACCCTTATCAGGGGTGCGCTCTAACCAACTGAGCTACAGACCCAATTTCGGGCTGCTTCTTATCGTCTTCTTCAATGAATCAAGCAATTCGTGTGGGAACTTATGGAGCAGCTGATGTCGTCGATTAAGGAGGTGATCCAGCCGCAGGTTCCCCTACGGCTACCTTGTTACGACTTCACCCCAGTCATGAATCACACCGTGGTAACCGTCCTCCCGAAGGTTAGACTAGCTACTTCTGGTGCAACCCACTCCCATGGTGTGACGGGCGGTGTGTACAAGGCCCGGGAACGTATTCACCGCGACATTCTGATTCGCGATTACTAGCGATTCCGACTTCACGCAGTCGAGTTGCAGACTGCGATCCGGACTACGATCGGTTTTATGGGATTAGCTCCACCTCGCGGCTTGGCAACCCTCTGTACCGACCATTGTAGCACGTGTGTAGCCCAGGCCGTAAGGGCCATGATGACTTGACTTCGACGCCAACGGCGGTCTGTTCGAGCCGCTGCTGGGCGAGAACGACGCCATCGTCTCCGACAGCCTGAACCA